>JAKSMR010000014.1 GCA_024400495.1 Bacteroidales bacterium | reverse complement strand
TCGTCGCAGTAATAATACAATGAGATTTTGGCTACATTTTGCGACGCTAGAATGTCGCCACAATGGCTCCCTGGGGCGACTTTGACGGCTGCCTGGAAGACGTCTCAGCCGGAGGGGAGAGAGACCTCACCTCGGGACGGTAGGGCTTCTCCTTGTTAGAACCACGCGTCTTGATCTGGCGCTGCCACTCCATGAGCTTCTGCAGCTCCATCTCGTCGTGGGCGCGGAAGTCGCGGCAGAGAGCCTCCACGAGATTTGTGAGTTGTACCTTGTTGCCGCCACTTTCTGCTACGAAGCTGGCCATTAATCCGCAGGGTTCCTTCCAACTTTGGTCGGGATAGAGAAACTCGGTTTCTTTCAAATGTGCATCAAAATGAAAAAAAAGTATGGGCACGAGGGGCTGATTCATGTCTTTTGAGGTCTGTTTGAAGAGGATTTTGATGCATTTTGTACCCTTTCCGAGGACAGGCATCTTAGGAGATCTTGATTTTGAAATATTTTACTTCATTGAAAATGTGCTTTTTAGATAAGTGATGTTTGTGGTTCGGTTACAGTTACAGTTAATACAGTTTTTTTTTGAAGGGTACAACCAGCACCTTTGGATTATATATCTTATTAATAATTAATTAGTTATATATAATATATAGGGGTGTATAGCATCCATTTTTTAACTGTATTACTGTATTACTGTATCCGGAGATTGTTTACTTACATCTCTACAAGGCCAAATGTCTTCTTGTGTTTGGTAACAGCCTTCTTTGCAAGTGGCAGTTCCTGGGAGAGGGTGGTGAAGCTTACGGGAGGCATGTTGCCTTTGAGGAGGCGCCGAGAGAAGGCGGCATATTCCCTCTCTGCTGCGCAATCGGCCGCACGGTGGCCAACTCTGCGCCCAAGCGACCGAAAGCCGCCACAGAGGGCTTCTTTTGCGGTCTGACGGTTGTCCTCCGTTCTCGTTGCTTTCTGCCACGAGGTTGGCCATCATTCCGCATGGTTCCTTCCAACTTTGGCCGGGATAGAGAAACTCGGTTTCTTTCAAATGTGCACCCAAAATGGGAAAAAGCATGGGCACGAGGGGCTGATTCCTCTCTTTTGAGGCCTGAGAGAGGAGCAATTTGAGGCGTTCTGTACTCTTCCCGGGCTCGGGCATGGAGGGAGATTTGGATTTGGCGATATCGTATTTCGTTGTGAATGTGCTTTTTAGTGAATGACAAGATGTCGCAGAATATCAATATCAATTATATCAGTTTGTTTTTTGAGGGTATGCACATCTCTTATTCTTTATATATCTATCTAATTATTAATTAATTAAGTAATATATAAAGACATGGTATATATCCTTTTTTCTAATTGATATTATTGATATTGATATCGCTGGCCGATCAATTATCTCTCTACAAGGCAGTTAACCTCCTTGTGTTTGGCAACAGCCTTTTTTGCCAGTTGCAGTTTCTGTGAGAAGGTGGTGAAGCTTGCGGGAGACATATTGCCGTTGAGGAAGCGCCACCAGTAGCGGCCGGGGTGCTTGGAATAGCTGACGGCGATCTAGGAGCCCTTATAGACGTGCTTGTTGTGGTAGCCGCCCTTGAGGGTCTCTTCTTCTACGAAGCAGACCGGCTCGTTGCCTTGCTGGTTGAGCACGCCGTGGTAGCCTTTGCCCAGGAGGGGCAGGGAGTCTTATGAACCATACGCCAAAATTGCTCAAAAACAAACGCCAGTCCGTTTCAATCTAACTATCAGAAGTCACCTCTGATTGCGGGAAGTCACATTACAAGAGGGAGTATGGCTTCGCCACTTTCCACGGAAACTGATCAAGAAGAGGAGAGCAGGTTAAAGGGAAGCCATCTGGGTTGAAAAGAAAAGGGTAGGGGGGATAAGTTATGGTGACCTCTAATAATTAGATTGAGATGGATTGTTGCTTATTTTTGAGTGATTCTGAGAGGAAGCGCGCAGGTGCATAGCGGTGCACCGTTTGTGCAAGCCGAGAGCAGAACAAGCTTGTTTGTTATGCCGAGGCGCCGCCAAATGTCACGATGAGTAATGTGCCGCCGTTATCTGCGGAGTGAGAGCAGAAGCAGCTTGCTGATTTTGCCGAACCGCAATAACGTCTTGTGTGCAAAAGCGGTTACGCTTTGAAGCGCCAAAAAGAAGCAGCAAGACGCTCAAGCTAATGTTACTCATTTTTTCTAATTTTTAGAGGTTACCTTATATATGGGTTGGCCCTTTTAATGCTAAATCAAGTAGTATTACGGCGTGTTCTTCCTCTTCTTTTGGGGCATCTTTTGGGCGCCAGGCAACGATGAAACGGATGGTGGCTGACGATACGTGGTATCCTTTCCCCGACCAAAGGGACAACTCGTTCTGCATCTTCTGTGACAACACGCACACAGGGGTGTTTGATCCTGTTGCATAAAGATAACTGTTGTCGAAGCGAAGCGGTTGGCCGGCTCGGAGGGCAAGAATCTCTTTTTTGCGCGTCTTGAAGAATCCAAGGTTTACGTCCTTGTGTGAGAGCTGGAGCGCAATTTCGTCGGGCATCTGATAGTTGTGGGTATCGGTGGTCTTCCGGTCGGCGGGAAGGTTGTTGAAGAGGGTGCTGTTGGTGTGGATGAACAGCCGTTTTCTGGCTCGGGTGATGCCTACATAGTAGCGGCGCAGGATATCATCGGCGGCGCATTGTGGCTCGGCAAGCAGCATATAGACATCGTCGAACTCCCTGCCCTTTGATTTGTGAATGGTGGAAACGACGACGTCGGCTCCGCTAAGATCACAAAAATCCTCTACTGCCGATTCGAACACAAACTCCTTGAAGTCGGTAAGATATCGTGCTTTGTTGGTTTCCTCAAATAGCGCGATGCATCTCGTCAGGTAACCCAGGCTTTCGGAGTCGGCATATGTTGCCAAGGTTTTGCGCTTGGCTTCCTCCCATGTTTCGTCGGGAATAAGCGGGGTGGTGGTGTTGGCTTCAATCAGTTTCAGAAACAGTCGCACTTCTGCCATGTTCCAGAACCGGAAGCCATCCATGCTCTGGATCAGTTTGCTTTGCAGTCCGTGTTTGCGAAGAAGAGCGACAAGAATGACGGCCTCCTCGTTTGTTTGCGTCAGGACGCATGTCGTGCCCTGTCGGTGGTGTCTTTTCAGCTCGTCGACAAGCGGCGTGAACATGTATGCAGATGTGTGTTGGGTCAGTCCCACAAAGCCGTCGCCTTGCACCATCGGCACTATGGGGCTGCTTTTCATCCTGCTCTTGATATTTTGCACAAAAGCATTCGCAAAACGCACAATCTGCTGCGAACTGCGGTAGTTTTCGGTCATTTCGATAAACCGGCCTCCAGATTCTTTGAGCAGTTGGGCCATAAACAGGGAGCTGGAGCCTCGGAACTCAAAGATATTTTGGTCGTCGTCTCCTACGGTTATCACTCGCATCTCTTCGTTTGCTGCCATCAATGCCCTTACGAGTGCATACTCTTCTGCGCTCATATCTTGTGCCTCGTCGATAACGAGTACGGTCTTGGCGATGCGGTTAGGCTCTACGTCGCCGTCGCGGATCATTTGTGCGGCGCGGGCCACGACATCCTTTGCGTCGTCAAGGTTGCCGATTCTTCCGAGCAGGTCGAAGCAGTAGGAGTGGAAGGTCTTGATTTCAACAAAATGGGCTGCGTTGCCAATCAGCTCCATCAGCCGTTGCTTGAATTCGATGGCTGCTGCACGCGAGAAGGTCAGCATCAGCAGCTGCTCGTGCTTGACGTCCTCCAGCAGGAGCAGAGATGCCAGTTTGTGGACCAGCACGCGGGTCTTGCCGCTTCCGGGTCCAGCAGCAACAACTATGCAACGCGACTCTCTGTCTGTGATGATCTGCATCTGCCTGTCCGACAAAGCCCCAAAGAGTTGTCCGTATTTCTCGGGAGTCACGTTCCGCTCTATCTCTCGCACACGTTCCCCTTTGAAATATTTGGCCACAAACCGCTTGTAGTCCATCTGGAAGTAATCCTGGACATACTGGAGCGCATAATTGTAGTCGCGCACCATCAGGTTTGCGTATTCTCCCACAATATGCACCTGCTGGATCTTCTGCCTGTAGAATTCGTTCAGCATGCGGTAGTCCTCCTGTTTGTATCGGAGTTTGCTGTCCTTAATGCGGCGTATAGCCATGGCATTGTAGAGCACGAGGAAACCGCCCTCTAGCTTCAAGGCACCTATCTTCGAGAGGTAGAGCAACGCCTCCTCAACCTCCTCCAGCTGAACATCCTGAAGGGAGCCGAAAAGGTTTCGGCCATACGCTCGCAAATCGTTCAGCAGTTCGACAACAGAGAACTGGACGCCGGTTTTCTTTGATGACTCATCCGTCGTGTGGTCTGCCTGTTTGTAGAGCCAGTCTACGGCAAAGAGGCAGATCTCCCGACGTCTCTCGAAGCGCTCTAACGTCGCTTCCAGAGTGCATTGGCGTGTGACCTCGATATTATGGACGGCATCTTCTTTCTTGCGTGTATAACCTTTTATAGAGAGGAAATACAGAAGGGTCCGGATATCCTTCTCGGTAGAGGTATTGATGCCTTCGCTCTGCGCGTTGTCGTTCAGCTGCTTGCATGATATCTTGAGCGCATCGTCGGGGATGCTGTTCAGAATGTAGCGTTCCAGTTTTGTGAACCTTTCCAGCAGACGCTTGGATCTGTTCTCTGACTCTCCTTGGTCGTACAGGTAGGCGGAGACATCCTTTGTGTCGGCGAGAATGCCTTCTTGGCGCATCCGCTCTACGGCAGACACCACCTCGCTCTTGCTGAGGCCCAGGATGTCTGCCAGATAGTCCACGCGCGACTCGGCCTCGGCATCCTGTGCCTTGGACAGATGCTTCTGGGTAATGAGAGACTTGATGATGCGCACGGCTTTCTCGACCTCCCCGCTTTCGAAGAGTAGCGACTTGGAGATCCGTTTCCGGGCCTCCTCCATATTCTTCACGGTAATGCCTGTGGCGTATACGTGGGGGACATTGCTGCCACGCTCCAGGTAGCCGGCTTGCTCTAGTGCCGATAGGGCAGTACGCACTCGTGTCTCTATGTCGGTTACCGAGTCATCCCATCCAGCCTTTCTTGCTATTTCCAATGCCGAGCAGCAGGTTTGGGGCCTTTGTTTGGTCATGTCCTTGACTGCCTTCCACACCTGCTGGATCTCGCTAATGCTGAGCTTTGTCTGGTTTAGCAGGATGAAATGCTTGTCGAGGTCGGCATCGCTATACAGCACAAAGCATCGGGCCTCGAGCTCGGGGTCTCGCCCGGCGCGTCCGGCTTCCTGTACATAGTTCTCCAATGAGTCGGAGATGTCATAGTGCACCACAAGTCCCACATCCTTTTTGTCTACACCCATGCCGAAGGCTGATGTCGCTACAATGATGCGAACCTGGTCCGTCATAAATGCGTCCTGATTGGCAATCTTGTCGTCGGCATCCATCTGGCCGTTGAAAGGAAGCGCTTTATAGCCGTCGCGTGAGAGCTTCTCGGCCAACAGTCGTGTGCGCTTCGTTCGGGAGACATAGACTATGGTGGGGCACGGGCTCTCTGCTATCAAAGAACGTAGTTTCTGATATTTGTCTTCGTCGGTTTCAGCATGAATGACGGAGTAGCGCAGATTGGTACGAGAAGCGGCCGATGCGAACAGCTCGAGGTCAAGCCCTAAGGTCTGTTTGAAATAGTAGCGAATGTCCTGCACCACCTTCTGCTTGGCAGTTGCCGTAAAACAGGAAACGGGTATCGGTTTCTTGCAGTTTTTCTTCTTCTGGTATTCGTTGATGAACTTCCCTATGTAGAGATAATCCACGCGGAAATCTTGTCCCCAGGAGGAGAAACAATGGGCCTCGTCAATCACAAACCGCACCACATGGCGGGAAAGCAGAATCTTCTCGATGGTCTTTGAACGAAGCATCTCGGGTGCAATATAGAGCAACGAGGCGTCACCTTCCTGCACGCGCAGGATCGCCGACGCGCGGGTGATTGGGTCCAGCATGCCGTTTATGGTGACAGCATCGGTTATGCCTCTCTCCTCTAGGTTGTCCACCTGGTCCTTCATGAGTGATTGCAGGGGCGAGATGACCACAGTAAGGCCATGTACCGAGCGACCTTCCATCAGAGCGGGCAGCTGAAACGTGAGAGACTTTCCTCCTCCCGTGGGGAAAATGGCCAAAAGGGATTTTCCCTCAACGGCGGCCCTTGCTGCTTTCTCTTGCAGAGGCTCGCCTTCGTATGTCCTGAATTGGTCATAGCCGAAATAGGTCTTCAGGTTGTCGAGGACATCAAGGTTCTTGTCGCAGTAGGCGCATCCTTCCTCGCATCGTGTGTGGCGTAAGAGGCGGACGGTATTCTCTACATTCGGATAGTTGTGCAGCACCCATGACGGAGTGATGGAGCGATAGTCTGTCGTGTCTACCAATGCCAAGGCATAAGCCAATTCTACAGGACTCTGGCTTGCCAACGATCTGAGATCTGCGTTCTCGCAGATTTTATCGTGGAAGGCATCGATTATCAGTCTCGGGACTTCTGTTCTGGCTATCGGCCTTGCGCCTACAAGCTCAAGGAAGCCTGCAAACTCGGGGACATCATACAGAAGGGTTGAATAGATGGCTTTCTTTGCTTCGGGCAACGCGTTCCATCGTGCCACCTCGTCCATCAGCAGATCGCGCGCTTTCTTCGAGTCGTTGACGGGATTGTTCACCTGTTCGCTAACCAGTTTGTCATCTTTCAGCAGACGATGATAGGGTCGCTCGGGAAACAATAAGGGAGAAACATACAAGGTGTCGACCAAGACCCATCGCAGAACCTTATCCCCAAACAGGAACTTGGCGTCGTGATGGATGATGTTGTGTCCGCAAACGAAATAAACATCCTCTAGGAACCTCATCAAAGCACTTCTGTCAGCTGAGTGAAATAGCGCTCCATCCCATCGTAGTGCCCCAATGTCGTGGATTTTTTTGTCTTTTACCCCAACCTCTACATCTACAAAGGCAAAGCGAGAGACATCACGAGGCGACTCCTGACGATGGGTGGCCTTCCGGTCAGAACTACTTACGGATTCTATGATGCGATTCCAAAGTGACATCTGCTTTTGTGTGGTATGTTTTGTAAATGAGTTGGTTATGTGGATTATTGGCGTAACAAGAGTCCGTATGCGGATACTCTTTGACATTGCAAAGATACAAAAGCCGTACGAAACGGCAAAATTTTTTTTTACATACCAAAAACAATATCATCCACGCGGGAGCATGGATGATATGAAAAGGGAAGAGGAAGAGGCTTTGCTATAGGCGTCGTGAGGAGGATATTCTGAGTCCTCGTCCGGTTGCTACGGCTCTATCCTCTGAAGAACTCGGAGAGAAGGATGGCGGAGGCTACGGAGGCGTTGAGGCTCTCGCAGGTGCCGCCGCGGTTGGGGATGAGCACCTTGTGGGTGAGGCAGGCTTGCACCTCGGGGGTGATGCCTTTGGACTCGTTGCCGATGACGAGGACGGAGCCTTGATGCTGGCATTGGGACCGGTAGACGTCCTGTCCGTCGAGCATGGCGCCGTAGATGCGGCTGCCGTTGGCCCGGCAGCTGTGGAGGAACTCGGGGAGGTCGGTATAGAGGACGTCGGTCCGGAAGATGGCGCCCATGGTGCTCTGTACTACCTTGGGGTTGAAGCAGGAAACGCTGTCGCGCGAGCAGACGATGGTGCGGATGCCGAACCAGTCGGCGGTACGCATGATGGTGCCCATGTTGCCGGGGTCCTGCAGATGGTCGAGGGCAAGGATGAAGTCGTTGTTGGCGTTGCTGGCGGTTTTCTTGAGGGCGAGAGGGGAGGGGAGAGGGCGCTCGAGGAGCATCCATACCTGGTTGGGACTCTTCTGTCCGCTGAGGCGCTCGAGCTCGGCATCGTTGACTTCGCACACGAGCATGCCGCCGTCGCGGCCGCCGATGAGCTGGGCGTTGGCTTCGAGCCATGGCGCAGTGGCGCAGAGGGTACGTATGGTGGCGGAGGATCGCAGGGCTTCGTCACACATCTTCACTCCTTCGACGACATAGACGTTGTCTAACTCGCAATATTTTTGCGTCTTATACGACGCCAGTTCCTTCAGTTTTGCTTTCGAAATCATGCTGCAAAGGTACTACTTTTTTTTGAAATGGAAGAAAATATAAGGTGACTTCGGATTATTAGAGGGTGTCATAAACGAAAAAGAGGCTCCTCTTCGGGAACCTCTTTCTAATGGGTGGGAGAAGGGATTCGAACCCTCGACCTTCGGAACCACAATCCGGCACTCTAACCAGCTGAGCTACACCCACCATCACTATTCCGCCTTCGCGAAATCGGTTGCAAAAGTACAAAGATTTCTTGGATTGGCAAAATATTTTTTATGGATATGCTCCTTTTTTCTTACTTAAAATCTATCTATCAGCCATTTATTGTGTTTAATTTTCTTCTCTGCCGATGGGCTTAAGGGGTGACAATGGGTGGTGGATACTGTGTGAAAAAGAAAAAATCGGGGCTGTTTTTTGGGGCACCGGATCACCTAGGGAGGAGGTTTTCGCGATGTTGCCGGCACGCGGGGGAATCGGTAAGGTGTGCGGGGGGGGTGAGAAAACGAAGAGGCTCCCGTTGGGGGAACCTCTTCGTTTGTTGTGGTATGGTGTCTCTTGATTAGAGGACGACAACTTTCTTGACGGCGGCGAGGCGGTCGTTGGTGAGGATGCCGCACATGTATACGCCGTGGGCAAGGCCTTCGACGTTGAGGGTTACCATGCCGTTCTGGGCAACAGCCTGCTGACGGAGGGTACGGCCGGCGAGGTCGCGGAGGACGACCATAGCGTTGTTGGCACCTTCGGGAAGGATGACGTCAACTTTCACGTTGCTGACAGCGGGGTTGGGGTAGATGCTGAGTTCGCCCATGCTCTCTTCTACGGAAGCGATGCTTACGGGAGCGTAGACAACCTTGATGATGAGGGTGAGGGTGTCGCCTTCAACACCGGTCTTGTAGACTTGGTATTTGAAGAAACCTTCGTGGCCGGTGGTGATATGGAAGTCAACCATCATCTCGTTGTAGGAGCCGTCGGCGTTGAAGGGGAAGACGGGGGATACGTTGCCTGCCAGGCAGCGGCCGGCGCAGAGGGAAATGACTTCCATGCCGGTGGTGCCGGCGCAAGGATAGCAGCTGGCTTGTGCGCTATCGGTATTGGAGTCGAGGTTGGTGAGGTGGGGGATAAGTACCGCGGGATCGCTTTCTTCGGTGGTGAAAACTACGGTATCGCCTTCTGTGTAGGTGTTGCCATTGTAGGAAAAGCTGATGGTGGACTGAGCGAAGGAGATGGTGCTAACTGCCACAGCAGCAATAAGTAATAATGCTTTCTTCATGATATTTCTTTTTATTTTTAGGATGCAAAAATACACAATATTTATCAAATAGCAAAGAGATTAACTTTCGGAAACCTCAAAAATTAGGAGAAATGGGCAATATTTGTTGTGCATCTTGCCATTTCTTTTGGGCGGTTTTAGATGTTATTGCTTGACGCATAGCGTGTTGTTTTTTTAGCGCTTTCGTTTGGAATCGCTCAAAAAATAAACCACAATCCATCCCAATCTAATTATTAAAGGTCGCCTTTTTTAGTCTTGTGCCAGAGCGATGAGTTCTTCGACGACTTTGTAGATGCCGGTAGTGGCTTTCTCCTGCAGGATGGTGATGGGGCGATGGATGGTGACGGCTTTGGGGTCGACGAGATAGCAAGGAGTCGTATCGGGCACATAATGGATGAGTCCTGCAGCGGGATAGACGTTCATGCTGGTGCCGACAACGATGAAGAAGTCGGCTGTCTCGCACAACTTGGCGGCGGGCTCGATATTGGGTACGGCTTCGCCGAACCAGACGATATGGGGACGCAGCTGCGCTCCGTCGGGAGCTTTGTCGCCGAGGTGGATGGCTTTGTTGCCGATTTCGACGATGAGGTTCTCGTTGCGGTCGCTACGGGCTTGGGTCAGAAGACCGTGGAGATGGAGGACGTCGCTGGAGCCGGCGCGTTCGTGGAGGTCGTCGATGTTCTGGGTGATGATCTTCACGTCGTAATACTGCTCGAGTCTTGCCAGCTGCTGGTGGGCTTTGTTGGGAAGGGCGGCAAAGGCCTGGCGACGGCGCTCGTTGTAGAAGTCCAGCACCATCTCGGGGTCGCGCAGGTAACCTTCGGGGGTCGCTACATCTTCGACGCGGTAGTTTTCCCATAGTCCGTCGCTGTCGCGGAAGGTCTGGATGCCGCTCTCGGCGCTTATGCCTGCACCGGATAATACTACAACTCGTTTCATATTTCGCTATTCTTTTTAGGTTCTTTTTGGGAGATTTATGTATGTTTTTTTTGTATCCGAGGGTGGAGAGGCCTACATCACCTTCATCTCGGTACGACGGTTCTGCTGGCGTCCTTCCTCGCTGCCGTTGTCGGCAACGGGCTGGCTCTCGCCATAGCCTTTGTAGGTCAGCCGCTCGGCGGGGATGCCCTGCTGGATGAGGAAGCTGTAGACAGCGAAGGCGCGCTGCTCCGAAAGCTTCTGGTTGGCGGCGGGAGAGCCTACATTGTCGGTGTGTCCGCCCAGCTCCACATGTAGCGTGGGGTTCTTCTGAAGGATGTCGACGATGGTGTTCAGCTCTACCTCCGATGCTTCGAGGATCTCGCTCTTGTTGGTCTCGAAGAAGACATTCTTGAGGGCGATACGTTGGCCGGCTTCGATGGGGACCATGGCGATGTCGACGGTATCGGCCTTCCAGGTCCAGTCTTCGTCGATGCTGTTGTTGAGCCTGTAGGTCTCCGAATAGAAGAGATAGCCTTTGGCGGTGGCGTGGATCACATAATCGAGACCCGAAGGGAGGCTCACCTGATAGAGGCCCGAGTGGGAGTCGCTGCTGGTGGAGGCTACTATGTTTCCTGTGGTCATGTCCTTGACCTGTATCTGGGCCGAGAGTGGGTTGCCGGTTTTTGCGTCGGCGACGGAGCCTTTCATGCAGAGGGTGATGACGGGACGTTGCTCTACGGGGAGCACGAAGGAGTAGAGGTCCTGCTTGCCGTAGCCGCCTTCGCGGTCGGAGGAGTAGTAGGCTGTATGTCCGTCGGCGCTGACGATGAGGTTGGTCTCTGCTGCGTCGGTGTTGATGGGGAAGCCGAGGTTGGTGGGCTTGCCCCAGGTGCCGTCTTCCTGGCGGCGGGAGCAGAAGAGGTCCATGTCGCCCATGCCCGGATGGCCGTTGGAGGAGAAATAGAGGGTCTGGTCGTCGTAGTGGATGAAGGGGCTCATCTCGTTGCCGGAGGTGTTGATGGTGGGGCCGAGGTTGACGGGTTCGCTCCATCCGCCTTGTCCATAAACGGTCTTCCAGATGTCCATGCCGCCATAGCCGCCAGCGCGGTCGCTGACGAAATAGAGTGTCTTCCCGTCGATGGAGAAGGAGGGCTGGCTCTCCCATGCACCTGTGTTTACGGCAGGACCGAGATTGCGTGGTGTGCTCCATCGGTCGCCTTTTCGGGTGCACATATAGAGGTCGCAACGTCCGGCGCCATCTCTACGGCCACAGGCGGTAAAGAACATGATGCGACCGTCCTGGGAGATACATTGGGCACCTTCGTTGTCGAAGGAGTTCACCGGTTCTGCCATGCGTCTGGAGGGAGTCCACGAGCCGTCTTTGAAGGAGGAGATGTAGAAATCCTCCTCTTCGTTGAGTCCGGGGATGGTGTTGCGGGTGCGGGGAAAGCGGCGGGTGTAGATGAGCGTGAGTCCGTCGACGGTTAGGGCAGGCAGGTATTCGTCGTCCTTGGTGTTGATGTCGGGACCGAGGTTTACGGGCTCGAAATCCACAGGATGGGCAACGGCATAGGCGCGGAAATCGGCACAACGTATGCCTTGCTCGGCAGCTTTGTGACGGTCGGCGTTGCTGCGGTCGAGCTTGAGGAATTGCTCGTAGTTGGCTTTGGCTTCGCCGTAGTTGCCGTCGTTCAGCTCCAGATCGCCGAGCTGCATCCAGGCGATGGTGAAGAAGTCGGGACGCTTCTGTACCACGGCGTAGTAATGCTGCTTGGACTTGGCGTAGTCTTTGGCATCGAAGAACCATTCGGCAAGGATGATGTCGGCCTCTATCATATCGGGGTCGAGGGAGAGACATTCGTAGAAGCATTTCACGGCCTCGTCGCCACGGCTCTGGTAGAGGAAGTTCTTGCCTTTCTCAAACATCTTTATAGCCTTGGCGTTGGAGGTGGTATAACGTTGGGCGAGAAGTGAGAGCGGGGCTAGGATCGCGAGAAGGATGAGGAGCTTTTTCATGACTGATGGGCTAGGGAACGTTTGTGGATATGCTGCAGTACCATGCCGGCAAGGGTGAATCCGAAGATGGCTGTGATGTGGGCTAGAGAGCCGTTGGTGGCGACTTTGTGGTAGCTCATCGGCGCCGGACCCTCCTGAGCGGGCTGGGAGGTTTCGTCGGGGCCGAGGTTGGGCAGCACTTCGTCGCTAAAGACGCATTGGAACTTGCGCTTGGGGAAGGTCTTGTGGCGTCGGAACTGGGTGCGCAGGCGTGCTCCCAGCGGGCAGCCTTCCACTTTCCAGAACTCGGCGACCTTGACTTTGGTGGGGTCCAACTTAAGGGCGGCACCCATGCTGGAGAAGAAGACTTTATCGGTGTCGGTAGCGTTGAGGATGAGCAGCGCCTTGTTGGAAAGGGAGTCGATGCAGTCGAGGATGTAGTCGTAGTCCTCCAGGTGGAACTTGCTGGCTGTGTCGGGTGCGTAGATCTCCTGGATGGCGGTGATGTGGGCGTCGGGGTTGATGTCGAGCAGACGCTCCCGAAGAGCCTCAACTTTCACCTGACCGACGGTCTTGGTGGTGGCCATAAGCTGGCGGTTGATATTCGACACGGCTACATAGTCGGCGTCGACGATAGTAAGCTGGCGTATGCCCGATCGCACCAGGCTCTCGGCGGCCCAGCTTCCAACGCCGCCTACGCCAAACACAATGACCTTGGCCTGCTGCAGGCCTGCTGCCGTTGCGGAGCCCAGGAGGCGCTCGGTACGCAGCATCATTCCTTGTTCTGTATCACTCATATCTTATATAACGCGAAAAGGACCGGAATATTATCCTGCAGACAGATTTCCTTGTCTATTATCGGAGAGGGGGATCGGGAAAGATCGGGCAAAACGAAATCCGCCCATCCTGAACGGACGGGCGGACGGTAGTGTGACGGGAAAAGATCCCTTTATTTGACGAGCTTGTAGGTGTCGCTTGCGATAACGAACTCTTCGTCGGTGGCAACCACGATGGTGGTGACCTTCGAGTCGGGAGTGGAGATGACGCAGTCTTCGCCCATAATCTTGTCGTTGAGCTCCATGTCGACTTTGATGCCGAGGAATTCCATGTTCTCGAGGATGGGATGACGCATGAACCAGGCGTTTTCGCCGATGCCGCCAGTGAAGAGGAGGATGTCGCAGCCGTTCATGGCAGCCATATAGGCGCCGATGTACTTCTTCACGCGATAGGCGAACATGTCGAAGGCGTAGGTGGCGCGCTCGTCGCCAGCATCGCGGCCGGCACGGATGTCGCGCATGTCCTGCTTGCCTCCGCTGATGCCGACGAGGCCGCATTTCTTGTTGAGAAGGGTGGTGACGTCTTTCCAGCTCATGCCTTCTTTCTCGATGAGATAGGTGAGGGCGCCGGGATCGATGTCGCCGGGGCGGGAGCCCATGATGAGGCCTTCGAGGGGAGTCATACCCATGGAGGTGTCGACGCTCTTGCCGTGGTCGACAGCGCAGATGGAGGCTCCGCTACCGAGGTGGCAGGAGATGATCTTGAGGTCTTTCCAGTCTTTGCCTACCATCTTGGCTGCTTTTTCGGCAACGAACATATGGCTGGTGCCGTGGAAGCCGTAGCGACGGATGCCGTATTTCTGGTAGTATTCGAAGGGAAGGCCGTAGAGGTATGCCTTGGGAGGGAGGGTCTGATGGAAGGCGGTGTCGAAGACCACTACCTGGGGAACGTTGGGCAGCACTTCGAGCATGGCGTAGATGCCGGCCAAGTTGCCGGGGGTGTGGAGGGGAGCGAGGTCGGCGAGAGATTTGATTTTCTCGATGACTTCGTCGGTAACGAGGCAGGAGCCGGCGAAGAGCTCGCCGCCCTGGGCTACGCGGTTACCAACGGCGCCGATCTCTTCGAGCTGCTTGATAACGCCCATCTTCTCGTCGGTGAGGGCTTTGAGGACGATTTTGATGCCGTCGGTATGGGTGGGGATGGGGAGTTGCTCGTAGTGCTTCTCGCCGTTGTATTTGTGGGTGAATTCGCCCATCTCGAGGCCGATGCGCTCGAGCAGACCCTTTGCCATAACGGTAGCGTTGTTGGCCATGTCGATAAGCTGGTACTTGATCGAGGAGCTACCGCAGTTGAGGACTAATATTTTCATGGTGTTATTTTAGTTTGTAGATTCTAGTTTTGTGGTCTTTTGTGGAATGGGGCAAGGTTGTCCTCTGGGGACGACTTATTTGAGCTCCCAGGTGGCGCCGTCCTTGCCGTCTTTGACGCTGATGCCGATGGCGGCGAGGGTGTCGCGTATCTTGTCGCTGGTGGTCCAGTCTTTGTTGGCTTTGGCCTGAGCGCGCACATCGAGGATCATCTGCATGAGGCCGTCGACAATCTGGGTGTTGTCGGAGGAGGCTTCGTCCTTGAGGCCGAGGATGTCGAAGAGGAAGGTGTCGAAAACGCTCTTCAGCTCGTCGATGTCGGCTTGGGTGAGGGTGGCTTTCTTGTCGTTGACGGTATTGATGACCTTGGCCATGTCGAAGAAGTGGGAGATGACGATGGGGGTGTTGAAGTCGTCGTTCATGGCGTCGTAGCACTTCTGGCGATATTCCTTCACGTCGACGCTGCTGCTCTTGCTGGGCTGGAGGCTTTTGAGGGTCTTGTAGACCTGCATGAGGCGGCTGTAGCCTTTCTCGGCAGCCTGGAGGGCTTCGTTGCTGAAGTCGACGGTGCTGCGGTAGTGGGCCTGGAGGATGAAGAAACGGATGGTCATGGGGGTGTAGGCCTGGGTAAGGAGCTTGTGGCTGCCGGTGAAGAACTCATCGAGGGTGATGAAGTTGCCCAGGGATTTGCCCATTTTTTGTCCGTTGATGGTGATCATGTTGTTGTGCATCCAGTATTTGCAGGGGCCGTGGCCGGTGACGGCGGTGGCCTGAGCGATCTCGCTCTCGTGGTGGGGGAACATGAGGTCCATGCCGCCGCCGTGGATGTCGAAGGTTTCGCCCAGATATTTGCAGCCCATGGCGGTGCACTCGGTATGCCAGCCGGGGAAGCCTACGCTCCAGGGGGAGTTCCAGCGCATGATGTGTTCGGGAGCGGCTTTCTTCCAGAGGGCGAAGTCGGCGGTTTCGCGCTTCTCGCTCTGGCCGTCGAGCTCGCGGGTGGTGGAGAGCATCTCGTCGATGACGCGGCCGCTGAGGCAGCCGTACTTCTTGGTGTCTTCCTGATATTTGCGTACGTCGAAATAGACGGAGCCGTTGCTTACATAGGCGTAGCCTTTGTCGATGATTTTCTCAACGAGCTCGATCTGCTCGATGATGTGGCCGGAGGCGTGGGGCTCGATGCTGGGGCGCAGCACGTTGAGGCGGTCCATGGCGTTGTGGTAGCGGTTGGTGTAGTATTGTGCCACTTCCATGGGCTCGAGCTGCTCGAGGCGGGCTTTCTTTGCGATCTTGTCTTCTCCCTCGTCGGCATCGTGCTCCAGATGTCCTACGTCGGTAATGTTGCGCACATAGCGCACTTTGTAGCCGAGGTGCTGGAGATAGCGGAAAACGATGTCGAAGGTGATGGCGGGACGTGCATGGCCCAGATGGCCGTCGCCATAGACGGTAGGACCGCACACATACATGCCCACTCGTCCTTCGGTAAGGGGCTTGAAGAGTTCCTTGGTGCGGGTAAGGCTGTTATGTATTAAGAGGTTTTGCTCCATAGTATTATTATTTTCAGTGTTTTGGAAGGGAACGGGACACTCCCGTTCCAGCATGCAAAAGTACGTAAAATTAGTGGAATAATCCAAAAAAATCAGAAAAAAATTGTGAGTATCGGAAAAAGTTATACTTTTGCAATAAATTCTTGTGGTCCGGAATGGCGGGTGATTATTTGTGTAAATGGCTGATTGATAGATTGAATAATCGGTTTCTAGACTTCTGGAATCTATAGGAATGGTCAATATATATCGCAAAAAAAACTGCTATGAAGAAGCGCTCGTTTATCCTTTTTTCTATGGTCGCCATGGTGTGCACGCTTTTTTTGTCGTGTGCCAAGGACAAGCTCGACGGAACAACCTGGGTGATGGACCGGGGAATGATGGTGGTCACGCTCTCGTTCAGCGACTCCCGCTTTGAGATGGAGTTCGACCAGATGGGTGATAAATCGACCGAGAAGGGGACCTACACTTTCGTCGATCCCAAGGTCACGCTCTCGACCGAAACCGAGACGATCGAAGGTGCCGTCCAAGGCGACGAGATGAGCTTCACGCAAGACGGAATGACCGTTGTTTACGTAAAAAAGAAATAACCAATATTAACCCCAATTTATTAATCCCTTAAAACAATCAACCATGAAAAAATTAAGTTTAGTAATCGTAACTCTCGTAGCTGTTAGCTGCATGATGCTCACCTCCTGCAAGAAGGACAAACTCGACGGTACTACTTGGAAAGCAACTATTTCCGAGAGTGGTTTCTCGATGGATGTAACCCTCACTTTTGATGATGGCGAGTTCGACATGACTACCGCTATGGGAAGCATGAGCCAGACCGAACACGGCACCTACACCTTTTCCGATCCTAAGGTTACCCTTACCGCTACCGTTACCGAAGCTGGCCAGACCCATACCGAGACTATTACCGGTACCGTCAATGGCGACAAGATGGACCTCACGGAAGACGGCGTTACCCTTACCTTCACCAAGCAGAAATAATCAGGTCTGACAATTCTCTTAAAGGTCTGCACTCTTCGGGTGCGGACCTTTTCTTTTTTCCCGCAGGGGGCTTGCTCCTTCCACCTCCATACGTCGCGTCTGGAGGCACGTTCTTAGGCGCTTGCTCCTATATGTGTTCGGCTTGTGTTCGGCTTGTGTTCGGCTTGTGTTCGGCTTGTGTTCGGCCTTCCTTCGGCTTGCGTTCGGCTTCTGTCCGGCCTTCCTTCGGCCTTGGTGCGACGCTAGTCCCTGCCTGCTCCCTGTATGCCTGCCGGCAATTCTTACGCAAGGGAGACACAATAATATTCTTCGCCCGACGTTATTAGTGATATAATAGAAAACAAATTAGGATTTGATACGCAAACGACATAACTTCAACACCCTCGCCGACCTCTATGGCTATGCCGTAGAGAAACACTCCAAGCGCGAGGCTTCGCAATATATTGACGGCAGCCAGCATTATACCTATGCTGAGTTTGACGAAACCTGCCGTCGCATCTCGCGCCTGCTGGCCAATTTCGGCATCATGCCCTACAACAAAGTCGCCATCTTCTCGCAGAATATGCCCAACTGGACGGTGGCTTTCTTCGCCATCACAGCCTTCGGCCGCATCGCCGTCCCCATGCTTACCGACCTCTCGGCCAACGAGATCACCAATATCCTCTCTCACTCCGACTCAAGGGCGCTCTTCGTGTCGAAAAAACTCCTCCCTAAGGTGCCCAAAGAGGCTTTGGAGAATATCGCCGTGGTTATCTGTACCGACGACCTCTCGGTGCTGATGATCAACAACAACGACTACACCTGCGACGGACAGATCGCCACACCTCGCGAGGACGATATCGCCACCATCATCTACACCTCCGGAACCACAGGCGCCGCCAAAGGCGTGATGCTCAGCCATCGCAACCTCTGCGCCAACGTGCAGGAAGCCTGGCACGCCCACAAGGTCTATCGCAAGGATACGTTCCTCTCCATCCTCCCCATGGCCCACGCCTACGAGATGAGCATCGGCATGCTCTATCCCTTCTCCCAAGGCTCCAAGGTCTATTACATCTCCAAGCCGCCCACGCCTACCGTGCTGGTTTCGGCATTGGCCGACATCCGTCCCACCACTATGCTCTCCGTCCCTCTGGTGATAGAGAAGATCTATCGCTCCAGCGTCGCTCCCACCATCGCCAAGAGCCCCACGCTAACCTGGCTCAAAGAGCACATGCCGTGGCTTCTCTACTGGATTGTAGGTTCGAAGGTGAAGAAAGTGTTCGGAGGAAAGATAAAGTTCTTCGGAATCGGCGGAGCCAAGCTCGACCCCGAGGTGGAGACCTTCCTTCATAGGGCCCGTTTCCCCTACGCCATCGGCTATGGTCTTACCGAGACAGCGCCGCTCATCTGCGATGCCGCTCCTTTCAAGACCAAGGTGGGCTCTACCGGCAAGCCCTCCCATGGCGTCCAGGTGCGCCTCGAGAATGTCAACCCCGAAACGGGCGAGGGCGAGCTCGTAGCCAAAGGCGACAACGTTATGCGTGGCTACTACAAGGACTACAACCGTACCCTCGAGGTGCTCACTCCCGACGGATGGTTCCATACCGGCGACCTCGCCTATTGCGACGACAAGGGCCGCTACTACATCAAAGGCCGCATGGGTTCTGTGATTGTCGGCGCCTCGGGCGAGAACATCTATCCCGAAGAGATCGAGAGCGTCATCAACGGCATCGAAGGCATCAACGAGTCGCTCATCGTCGAGCGCCAAGGGCAGCTCGTGGCTCTCGTACATTTCCAAGAGAGTGTCCTCGACTGGAACTTCGAAGGCGAGGAGAAGTTCCTCCATAGCGTGGAAGAGAAGAAACAGCAAGTTCTCGACTATGTCAACTCCCATGTCAACAAGAACTCGCAGGTGAAGGAAGTCAAGGTCCAGAAGGAAGAGTTCTCCAAGACCGCCACCAAGAAAATCCGCCGTTTCCTCTACAAGGACAAAGACGAAGTCAACCCCAACGCCATCGCCGAAGAAACTCCCGAAGAGCCAACCGAAACCTCAACCGACAACAACGACAACAAACAATAGAACCATGCAGAAACTCAGCGCCTGGCTGCTCCGTGTGATGGGCTGGACCGTAGATAGCGGTACCGTCCCCGAAAAGAAATGTATCATTCTCGGAGCTCCCCACACCACCATATGGGATTTCGTGATTGCCTATCTCTACTACAAATCGCAAGGAGGCGACGCCCTCTGTATGGTGAAGCAGGAATTCTTCTCCGTACCCGTCCTCTCCTCCATCGTAAAGAAAATGGGCGGCATCCCCGTCGACAGAAAGAACCCCGGCAAGATGGTCCGTTCCGTCATCGCCGAGATGGAGAAACGCGACAAGTTCCACCTCGCCATCGCTCCCGAAGGCACACGCAAGCCCATTGCCAGATGGAAGACCGGCTTCCATCTCATCGCCAGCAAAGCCGGCATCCCCGTCTATCTGGCCTATTTCGACTGGGGGACCAAGCACGTAGGCTACAAATGCAAGGTAGAACTTACCGACGACGCCAACGCCGATATGCGACGCATTCAGGACCTCTACGAAGAGATGCATCTCGTAGGCAGACACCCCGAGAAGTACATAACACGATAGGCTCTCCCGCTTTTTCTCCCACTCCTTTTTCGGAAAAAAACTGTAAGGAAAAATAAATTGTTGCGTCTAACTTACAACGAGACAATCCGAACTAGGAACCAGAAGAAGAAAAAAAGACACATGAAACAACCAACCGACCAGAAACAAAAAGAGGAAGCCTTTTCCCGACTCGTCAAGAAGGAGAAAAGCACCATCTACTCGGTATGCCTGCTTTTTGCCGACGACAGGTCATTGGTCGACGATCTGGTGCAGGAATGCCTGATCAACCTATGGAAGGGCTTCGGCACGTTTGAGGAACGGTGCTCCATCACAACCTGGCTCTACCGCGTGTGTATGAACACCTGCATCTCCTTTGACAAGAAAAGCAAGCGTTCCTCCCTCACTTTGGTCTCGCTCGACCCCGAGCTTCAGGAATCCACTACCCCCGATGGAGCTATCATGGCTCGCCAGTATGAGATGCTGCATAGCCGCATCAAGCAGTTGGGTCCTTTCGACAGAGCCCTGATGCTGCTTTGGCTCGAAGACCTTCCCTACGAGGAAATCGGTGCCATTATCGGTCTTTCGGCCACAAACGTGGGCGCCCGACTGACGCGAATCCGCGAACAACTAAAACAAATGAATAACCTAACTAACATTTAGACGCAATGGAAAACCAGAATATCAACGACGAGTTGCTTGAAATGAAAGAGCAACTGCGCAATATGAAGCAACAGCTTAACCTCCACACCAACTTCCTTGAGGAGAAACTGCGCGACTCAATAGACGAGAATACCCATTATTTCAAGCGTCAGATGAGAAAATATCTCTATAGTGTGATCTTTCTAGCGTGCATCTTCCTCTGGACTTTGTGTGTGGAACTTACCGAAGAACACATCGATCTTCTCATGATGGTCATACTGATGATTCTCTTTGCCTTTCTGGTTTTCTTCGTCTGGGAACTGATAAGATACCGGAAACAGTTCCAACTGCACAAGCTTGCAGAACTGGATCTCCTCTCCGCCCAAACAAAAATGGAGCAATACAAGAACCACAAGACCGACGTGAAGAAATGTTTCACTATTATCTCTATTGTCGCTCTTCCAATCTTCTACTTCTCCATCTATCAAAGTAAAATAGAAGAAGGTTCAACTCCAGGTGAGGCGTGGCATGAGCTATTGTTCTTTGCCTGTATGGGCGTTGTAAGTGGACTCGTCGGTCATCTGTTAGACCATCGTGAGAGGAAGAAAATCAGCACCCTTCTCTCCGATATCGAAGAACTGAAATCGATGGATAGATAAAGGCTAAGAAAGGCTCGTCGTAGTTTTTGCGTAGATGGCGTCATGCAAGAAACGCCGGCCAATCTCCTCCCGCATACAAAGAGCTCCCCTCGGCTAATTATCAACGCCAGCAAGCCTGCCGTCAGCACCCGCAACCGCCCCAAGGAGCCCCCAATCGCCTCGAAGGCTGTCGTCAGATACAGAAACACCAATAGTTTTGCTTCTCCAAAAGTCTCTTTATGACCCGCGTTGAGGCTCATAAAAGACTTATCTGTATAAAGTAAAACTATTGGTGTTCCATGCACGACGCCATCTACGCAAAAACTATGATGAGCCAAAAAAGGAGGCGCTTTGATACAACTAAGCGCCTCTTCTCATTCGGGGATTGTTCTAGTTGCTTATTCGAAGTGCTCCTGGATTTCCTTTTTGAGGAACTCCAATGCCTCATCGGTAGGGATGTGGCCGCCGGCTACGCTCTGGAAGATTGCTCCTGCCAGCGAGGTGGGGTCGGCCTCGGGGTTCATGTTGGCTGCGGTAGAGTTGATGAGGTTGATCATCTCTTCCTTGGCTTCGCGGATGCGGTTCCAAGCCTCAGAACTGATATAAACCTGCTGGGAGAGGTTGTGCTCCCATTCGGAACGGATGTTCTTGGTCATCACGCCTTGCAGCAGCTGGAGGTTCATTCCGGGCTGGTAGCATCGCATGATGAGGCTGTTGGGGGAGATACGTTCCAAGAAGAGTGCCATGCGCTCATAGGCCTGCAGACGGATAGGGTTGACGATTTTGAGGGCTTCCTTCTGGTTGTTGATTTTCAGCTCAAGGAGCGCTTTCTTCTGCTCGTTGTCGAAATAGCGTTTGATGAGGCTGTAGAAGATATAGCCCATGGATGCAATGGTGAGGAGTATTGCGAGAATGACGATGGCGATAATGGTGATGGTGTTCATTTTCTTCTATATGGTGTTTGATATGTGTGCTAGAGTGATGTTGCTTCGTGCCAAGGGTTAATCCAGTTTGAGGACGGCAAGGAAAGCGCTCTGGGGAACTTCTACGTTGCCGACCTGGCGCATACGTTTCTTGCCCTCTTTCTGCTTCTCGAGGAGCTTGCGCTTACGGGTGATATCGCCACCATAGCATTTGGCGGTAACGTCTTTGCGTACGGCTTTGACGGTCTCGCGGGCGATGATCTTGCTTCCGATGGCGGCCTGGATGGCGACGTCAAACTGCTGGCGGGGGATAAGCTCTTTCAGTTTCTCGCACATGCGACGGCCGATGGGATAGGCGTTGTCGACATAGGTGAGGGTGGAGAGCGCATCTACGGGGTCTCCGTTGAGCAGGATCTCTAGTTTGACGAGTTTCGAGGGCTGGAATCCGTTGAGATGGTAGTCGAGAGAGGCGTAGCCTTTGGAGATGGATTTCAGCTTGTCGTAGAAGTCAAACACTACCTCGCCGAGGGGAAGGTCGAAGGTGATCTCTACGCGGTCGGTGGTGAGGAAGGTCTGGTTTTTGAGAATGCCGCGTTTGTCCATGCAGAGCTTGATGACAGGTCCGATATAGTCGGCCTTGGTGATGATCTCGGCGTGGATATAGGGCTCGTAGACTTCGGAGATATTGTTGGGCTCGGGCATTCCGGATGGGTTGTAGACGTCTATCTCGGTTCCGTTGGTGAGCTGCACTTTGTATTGTACGTTGGGAACGGTGGTGATAACGTCCATGTTGAACTCGCGTTCCAGACGTTCCTGCACAATCTCCATATGCAGAAGGCCAAGGAATCCGCATCGGAAGCCGAATCCCAATGCTAGCGAGCTCTCGGGCTCGAAGGTAAGCGAGGCGTCGTTGAGCTGGAGCTTCTCTATAGAGGCGCGGAGCTCCTCATAGTCGTCGGTATCTACGGGATAAACGCCGGCGAAGACCATAGGCTTGACCGATTCGAAACCTTCGATGGCGGTCTCGCAAGGACGTTCCACATGGGTGATGGTGTCGCCCACGCGCACCTCTTTGGAGGTTTTGATGCCGGAGATGATATAGCCCACGTCGCCGGCCTTAAGCTCTTTTCGGGGTTCCATGTTGAGCTTGAGCACGCCGATTTCGTCGGCATGGTAGTCTTTTTCTGTGCTGACGAACTTCACCCAGTCGTTGGTCTTGATGGTTCCGTTGATGAGGCGGAAATAGGAGATGATGCCGCGGAAGGGGTTGAAGACGCTATCGAATACCAGCGCCTGCAGGGGAGCTTCGGGGTCTCCTACAGGAGCTTTCACACGTTCCACGATAGCCTGCAGCACTTCGGGGACGCCTACGCCGGTCTTGGCGCTGCAGGAGAGGATGTCCTCGCGTTCGCAGCCGAGAAGGTCCATGATTTCGTCGGCAACCTCTTCGACCATAGCGCTGTCGAGGTCGATCTTGTTCATCACGGGGATGATCTCAAGGTCGTTCTCCAGGGCCAGGTAAAGGTTCGAGATGGTCTGAGCCTGGATGCCCTGGGTGGCGTCGACAACGAGAAGGGCTCCTTCGCAGGCGGCGATGGAACGGGAGACTTCGTAGCTGAAGTCCACATGGCCTGGGGTGTCGATAAGGTTCAGGATGTAGTCGTCCTTGCTTTGGAAATCGGCATTCTGGCCCTCGTATTTATATGCCATCTGGATGGCGTGGCTCTTGATAGTGATGCCACGTTCCTTCTCCAGGTCCATGTCGTCGAGCACCTGCGCCTGCATGTCGCGTTGGGAGATGGTCTTGGTGTATTCCAGAAGTCGGTCGGCAAGAGTTGATTTGCCGTGGTCGATGTGAGCAATGATGCAGAAGTTGCGGATATTTTTCATGAGTCTTCTTGTATCGTGGTAGATGGTGGGCTGAGCGTGTGCCTTCTCTCTCTGTTGATAACCATATTGTTAACTATTATTGTTCGCGCGTGAGGCACACAATCCAGCAAAGTGCAAAAGTACAAAAAATCAGGAAAATAACAAAATTTATTTTTTGCTTTTGCCGATTTGGTTTCCGTCTTTTCGTCGGGATCTGCTGCTTTTTCGGGAACCTCCTTGCTGTCGCGCTCCAGCCGGCCGTCACTCTCGCTCTAGGCGGGTAGCAATGTCGTTTTCCGGCTCCTTCTGGCCCCGATGCCAGAGGCTGCCTGTTCTCCTATGGAAGAGACGGAAAACAGAGAGCTGTTGCTTCGGGCTCTCTGTTTTCTGCGTTATGGATGGGTTGGGTTACCGCTTGGTTGCGGTGAAGCTGAGCGTGCCGTTGGCGGTTATGAAGCCCACTCTGCCGGAGATGGTGGAGTTCCAGGCAACCTGGCTGTTCTCGGGAACAGGGATGGTGGCGGGCTCGACATGCATGGTGAAGGACATTCCGAGGAACCGGGACTCCTGGTCGTAGCCTCCCATCTGCAGGCGGCCTTGCTCGTCAATGGTGCCATAGGCCGTCGAGTTGCCATATTCTGAAGAAAGGGTGATGGCTACCGAGTTGAGAGCGCCGTTGTGGGTGATGGTATATACCGACTGCTCGTCGCGTTTGATATTGCCAAGTGCCCCTCCGTCCATGATGGCATGGGCGTTGACGTCCCAGGTGCCGATAAACATGGCTTCGGCTGGGGTAATGGAGTCGTTGTTCTCTTGATTTCCCACGTTGGGGCTGTTGAGTTCGCTTTCCTCTTTTGAGCAGGCCGCAAAGGCCATCAAGGCTGCAAAGGCAACACAAAGTATCTTTTTCATAGTTATATAGATTATCTGCGTTGAGCGGTATTATGCATAGTGCCGCTTATGTTTACCGAGAGTGGAATCCCTTGGTACGTGATACTGGTGGCTCCGTTGATGGATGCGTCCCAACGAAGAGCCCCGCCTTCTCCGGGGGTGATGACGTTGTGGCGAACAGTCATCCGCACGTTGATGGAGTCGTAGCCGAAATTGTAATAGTGGCTGGAGATGTGGAGTCCGTCTTCAGCAACCATCCCGCTTACGGTATCGGTAATTCCTCGCTGGGTGAGGTAGCCGATTATCATATCCTCGCCGTCGCCAGGCACCACTTCGAGTTCGCTGGTGGTGTTGACGGTATTGGAGAGGATTTCGCCGAAAAGGGCATGGCTTACGGTAAAGTCAACGGCAGAGTTGAGATTCCAGCTGCCCAGATAGGAGTCTATCTTGTTGGCAGGAGGAATGGTCGGCTGGTCGTTCTGGGGCTCCTCTTCCTTCTCGCAGCTGGCGAATGCCAGAACGGCGAAGGCAAAGAGGGTGAAGAGTAGTCTTTTCATAACTGGCTTGTATTTACATGGCAGGAGCTGCGAGAGCTACGATAGCGGCAACGAGGATGAAGAAGGTGAGGTAATTGCGCGAGAGATACCAGCGGATCATAAACCAGTCGAGTTCGGCTTCAACGATGGATTTCCAGTTGGCCATGGGTCCCATCCAGAACTTGGGCTCGGGACGGCCGGGCTTCTCCTGCACGAAGTCGCTCATGAGCTTGCTCAGGCTGATGGCCATGGGCAGCGTGATGAATGTGAGCAGCATCCAGGGCGAGAGCAGCTTGAGGTCGATGGCCAGCAGGATGAAGACAAAAGGCAGGAAGTTGAAGAGTCGCGAAGCGAGAAGCATCTTCCGGGGAGTTCCGAGAAGGGTGGCGAGAGTCTTCTTCCCTACCGAAGTGTCGGGACCGGCATCCATGATGGAGTGGGTGTAGAGGATGTTGATCACCAAAAGTCCTACTGCAGCCGATACATATCCCATGCCAGAAGGGATGCATCCGCAGGCGGCAAATCCCATGCCGAGCATGAGAAGGGGTCCGAAGATGATTCCGGTGACCAGCTCGCCGAGACCACGATAGCAAAGCATGAAAGGCTTGGCAGAATAGAAGAAGCCAAGGAATCCGCCTATGCCGGCCATAAGGAGGATGGGCCATCCGCGGAAGAGGAGGACTACGATGCCACAGGCGATGGCAACAACTCCAAACCAGACTGCCACGCGACGAGTCTCGTCGAGCGTCGCTTTCCCTTCTGCCAGGTAGTTGGCCTTGCCTATGCGGGCTCTCATGCCAGCACGCTGGAGCTTCTGGCGGCTCTCGATGCCGGCGTTCTTATAGTCGAAATAGTCGTCAAAGAGGTTAACGCTAAGGTGTGCGCAGATAACGCCCAGAAGCGCTATGAGTGCCAACCAAAGCGAGAAATCGTATACGGAAGAACCTTCGTAGAAAGCACGGTTCCATCGGCTAGCAGCCAGGCAGATGGCGGCAAGGGCGGGCGTCACACTCTGTGGTAATGCAACGGTACGGGCGTTGTTCAGCCAGAATTTCAGGTTCATTTCTATTTCTTTTTAGTAGTCTTCTGATTAGAATTAGTAGTGGCGGCGTTATGGTTGTGGGAGCAGCCGCTATGCTGGCCGTTGCAGCCTTGGTGCTGTTTCTGTTCGGCCTGGGCGTTATGGTTGTGGTTGCAGCTCTTGTCCATGGCTTGGGTTGAGGCCTGCTGATGGCTGGCACAGCCGTGGTTTCCCTGGCAGCCCTGGTGCTGGGCGTTGGTGGCAGTCTGCTGATGGTTGCCGCAAGAGTGTCCGCAGGAGTGTGCGCAGCTGTGCTGCTGGGTGGGACGGGCGCTGATGACAGTTGTGCCGTTCTCGTTCTGGGTTTTCTTTACAGGTTCCTGTGCGGAGGCAGCGCCGATAGCGATGCAGACGGCTGCGAATAACAATGCAAATCTTTTCATCTATGTTCAATTATTATTTATATTAATATAACGAATAGAAATATTTTTTATTGTGCGGAAGGGTGATTTAATTTTATAAAATTAAGGTAACCTCTAAAAATTAGAAAAAATGAGTAACATTAGCTTGAGCGTCTTGCTGCTTCTTTTTGGCGCTTCCAAGCGTAACCGCTTTTGCACACAAGACGTTATTGCGGTTCGGCAAAATCAGCAAGCTGCTTCTGCTCTCACTCCGCAGATAACGGCGGCACATTACTCATCGTGACATTTGGCGGCGCCTCGGCATAACAAACAAGCTTGTTCTGCTCTCGGCTTGCACAAACGGTGCACCGCTATGCACCTGCGCGCTTCCTCTCAGAATCGCTCAAAAATAAGCAGCAATCCATCTCAATCTAAGTTATTAGAGGTCACCTTAAACAATTTCAGGTAGCCTCTAATGATCGGACCGGTGGGTGGATTGCACCTAAGAGCGCCCGGGAGAAACGAAAAAATGCAAAATTCAATGTTGCTCATTTTCTAATTTTTAGAGGTCGCCCCGACATTTATTTTTGTTGGAGTGGAGAAAAATGTGTATCTTTGCACCCTCGTTATGGAACACCTTTTTGTCATAAACCCCAATGCCGGAAACTCCAATTCCACCAAGGCGATTACCGATAAGCTGAAGAGGGTACCCTCTTCGGTAAAAGGGGGGATGCACCTCACGATCGATCCCGGCGAGGGCACCCGTTTTGTGTCAGGCTGGTGTAAGGACCACCCCGGCCAGGCCGTCCGTTTCTATGCTTGCGGCGGCGACGGCACCCTTAACGAGGTCGTTAGCGGGTTGGTCGGACAAGAGAACGCCGAGCTGGCTTGCCATCCATCGGGTAGCGGAAACGATTATGTCCGCTATTTCGAAAAGGCATATGGCGTCACTCAGGAGGATTTCCTCGATATCAAAAAACTTATGGCGGGAGAGGCTGTCCCTGTCGATCTGATGCGCGTCACGCGTCTCGATAGCGAGAACCCCGAGGTCCGTTATTGCCTCAATGTGGGCAATCTCGGTCTCGAAGCCGATGTGGCCCGCACCATGCAACGGGTGAAGCGTTGGCCTCTGCTGGGAGGCAAAAGGGCTTATGCTACCGCTATTGTCAAATCGGTCTTCTCCTCCCGGTACAACAGATGCCAGATCAAGGTCGACGGAGAGGAGATGTGGAACAAGACCTTCCTCCTCTGCACCTTCGCCAATGCCTCTCACGAAGGAGGCGGATATTGCTGCGCGCCTCAGGCTAAGGTCGACGACGGCTTGATAGAGGTCTCTCTTTTCCGCCCCATCTCTCTTCTTGTGCTTGCCCGTCTCATCGGCCAGTACCGCAAGGGAACGTATACAGAGACCCGTCTGGGGAAGAAAGTCCGCGTCTATCGCCAAGGCCGAACCGTGGAGCTGAAAAACAACAAGCCATTCTATCTGGGCTTAGATGGAGAGGTCCTGCACGGCTCCCATTTCCTTATTGAGCAGATGCCCCAGGCCGTGAAATTCGTCATCCCCAAGAAATAAGCTCATCCGAGAATAAAGGCGACCTCTAGTGTCGCTCTTTTTTTCTTGTTCCTCGAAGCCACCTTGGGTAAGAACACTCTCGAGGACTCCCTTTGTTAGGATCAAACAGAATCTCTACCCCCAGGCTCTGGCGGTTCGGGCTCAGCAATGCCGGACTGCACAAAAAGGCTGTTCCCAAACCACGTAGAGATAACAGCCTTGTAGAGAGGTAAGCCTTGAAATTGGCTCCAGACCGCTTCAAGTCAACACATTAGCCAACCAGCATTACAGCATTACAGTCGAAAAAAGTGTATCAACAACACCCTTATATACTATATAACTAATTAATTATTAATAATATATATAATTCAAAGGTGCTATGTATACCTCTCAAATTCGGACTGTAATGCTGTAATGTAATGCTCAACGACAGCTCTTTGTTCCCTAAAAAGCAACAAACCAATGAAATACGATATCGCAACTCCCCAACCTCCTGTAATGCTTGGGCTCGGAAAGGGCACAGGATGCCTCAATTTGCCCCTTTTTCAGACCTCAAAAACGCGCATCAGCCCCCTTTGCCTATGCTTTTCCCCATTTTCGTGCACACATTGGGGCGAAGCAGAATTTCTCTGTCCCGACCAGAAGGAGAAGGAGTCGTGGGGAAACATGGCATCCGAGTAGCAGAAAGTGGCGGCAGCAAGGGCGAATGGCTCGATCTCTAAGAGGCACCTCCTGGCGGTTGCTGTTTTGGGGGGCTGCTGGTAGTCGTCGGGTTCTCCCGCAAGGCAGAGGTGCCCCCTTTGCACCATCCTGAAGCACCCCAGCAGCGCCTATATAGCATATGGGTAGCATCTGGAATAGGGCGGGTAGCATCTGGAATTGCAGGCGCTACCTAGGCGCTAGGCGGGCATCACCCAGGCATTATGTGGGCAAAATAGGGGCGCTACTCCGGCGCAAGAAGGGGGTTGCTGTATAGGGAAGGCTAGGCTTCGTCGAAGAAGCTGCTCTGGAAGTTGAGCAGGTAGACTTTGTGTGTGGCTCGCGTGATGGCGGTATAGAGCCAGCGCAGATATTCCTTGTTGAGCAGGTCGTCGGTCATATATCCTTGGTCGATAAAGACCGTGGCCCATTGGCCGCCTTGTGTCTTGTGACAGGTGAGGGCATAGGCGAACTTCACCTGGAGGGCGTTGAAGTAGGGGTTTTCCCGCACCATGCGCAGCCGCTCAGACTTGATGGCCACATCGGCATAATCCTCCATCACGGACGAAAAGAGCTGTTGCGACTCGTCTTTGGTCAACGAGGGAGACTCGGAATGGAGCGTCTCCAACATAATCTTGCATTCCAGATTGGGCGCGTCGGGATAGTCGATAAATCGGGCTATGATGTCAACAAAATGGAAGCCATACAGGTCCTGATGGTTGCGTACGGCAAGCACTTCGATGATGTCGCCGTTGGCGATGAACCCCATGTCGGAGTCTTTGTCGAGCCAGAAATAGTTGTTCTTCACAACCATCAGGTAGTCTCCGGCGTTGATCTCCTCTTCGCGGTAGAGGATACGGTTGCGGATCTCCTGGTTGAACTGGTTGGCCCGCTTGTTCGAGCGTGTCACAAAGACGACATCCTCTTGCGAGAAGTTGGAGTACTCGCTATTGAGCGTGTCCTCCAGGTCCTCGCCATTGAGACGCACCACGTCTTTGTGGCTCCCAAGGTCGAAGAGCGGCATCTCCACCTCGTCGAAGTCCTCCATGAAGGAGATGCGGTCGCGTATCTGGGTTGCGTTGTGGAGGATTCCCGACTGCGACTCTTGGCGGACGACTTCGGTGAGCTCGTAGTCGAAAATTTTCAGGTCGGAGATCGACTGCAGGTACTCTACCGAGAGGGCTGGACTCTCCATCGACCCCACGGGGGGGAGCTGGGCTGTGTCGCCGATAAAAAGAAGTCGGCAATGGGAGCCTTCCTCCACGTATTCGATCAGGTCCTCCAGCAGACTGCGGCGGCCGAACAGGGCTCCTTCCATGCTGTCGGTCCCGATCATCGAGGCTTCGTCTACAATAAATAATGTATAGGCGTGCTTGTTTTGGGCTCGGACGCAATGGACGTTGCCCGAGGGGTCGATGACGGTAGTGTAGATCTTCTTGTGGATGGTGTAGGCTTTGCGATGCGAGTAGCCCGAGAGCACCTTGGCTGCGCGCCCGGTAGGGGCGAGGAGGAGGGTCTTGATCTTGAGCTGGGGCGCCGACTGGATGATGGCGCTCACGAGCGAGGTCTTTCCCGTGCCGGCATAGCCCTTGAGCATGAACGCCGAGTGGGGGTCGGGGTCGAAAAGAAACTCCGACAATAGCTCACAGGCCTCCTGCTGCCCCTGGGTGGGAGTGTGGGGGAAGTAGGAGAAGATGAGGCGTTGTACCAGCTGATGGGTGTCCATGTCCTTTTTAGGAAAAAGAAAGAGACTTGCCGAGTTGGGGCAAATCTCTAACGTTTTTTGTTTGTTGACCTATGTTATTCAGCTACAGGAGCTTCAGCGACGGGAGCCTCGGCTGCGGGAATGGTTGCTGCGGGAATGGTCATCGCATTGTCAACGGCAACTTCGGTCTGCAGGGCTTCCTGGGAAGCGGGACGCTGGGTTCTGATGAGGGCGGTGGCGAGGATGCTGAGAACTACAAGCACGATAGCCAGGGTCCAAGTGGTCTTTTCAAGGAAATCGGTGGTTTTTCGAACACCCATAATCTGGTTGGGGGCAGAGAAGTTAGCAGCCAATCCGCCGCCTTTGGAGTTCTGAACCAGCACAACGATAGCGAGCAGAACGCAAACTATCAGAATCAATACTACGATAAAATTGTACATTTTTATATTTTTTTATTTATTTTCTAACAAGATTTTCAGTTCCTGAATTCGGGGTGCAAAAGTACTATTTTTTTCGGGATTTTTAGATAATAATTTCAAATATATATTCAAAGCTTTCTCGTATTTTCCCTGTTTGGCATAGATAACTGCCATAGTTTCAGTCTCTACGAAGTCGTGAGAGGCAATGCTTTTTTTGCCTAATTCCACCACCGACTCGGGTTCCTTTTCGGCATTTTCTTCGGTCTGATTGCCGCTCGATTCCAAAAAATTGGAGAGAATCACGCTCTTGGGAGCGGTCTTGAACGACACCTCCTGGTAGGAGTTTATCTCTTTGATGACATCGTACTTTTCGGCTCCTTTTTCCTCTTCTTTTTCCTCGGGCTGCTCGATCTTGATGTCCTTGAGGGTTTCGGGCTTGCTTTCGGCAGGCATCTCTGTGGCGACGGCCTCGCGGATCTCTTCCTTAGTCTCGGGGGTGGGCTCGGCCTCGGGAGTGGTCTCAGAAGTGGGCTCTGCAACGGGCTCGGGAACAGGAGTCTCGGCTGGGGTCTCAACCCTTGTTGGGACGGCAGGGGCGGCGGGTTCTGTGGCGTAAGGACGTTTGTTTGTGTCGGTCACATAGAGCGAAGCCTTGGCCTCGATGGCGGCGAGATTGTTGCTGGAACCCAGAGTTCTCGCGCAATACAGCAACATCTGCTGCAAAAGGGCGCAGTAGGGAAATTGGTCGCATTTTTCATGCAACTCGCTGAGTAGAGCCTCGCTACACGAAAATGGGGCCAAAATCATATCGTTAAACGCATTCTTTTCCATGCAATTTTGTGTTTTTCTTCCTCAAATTTGATTTTGCAAAGGTACATATTTTTTCTTTAATGGCGAAAAACAAATTTATTTAACAACTTTATTATGTTGAAAAATAGCGAATTAAATATTGTTATCAACAATTGGAGCAAAGTTTTTCTTGCCGTATTATTTTTTTTGTGTACTTTTGCAACTCCAAAATTGAGTAAAAAATGAAGAGAACATTCCAACCATCACGCAGAAAAAGAGCAAATAAGCACGGTTTCCGTCAGAGAATGTCTACTGCTAACGGTCGTAAAGTTTTAGCTGCACGCCGTCGTAAAGGCAGAAAGAGACTTACCGTCTCCGACGAACGATAGTGTTTATATTTCTTTAGCTATAATTAAAGAAATAACTTTGCAAAGGAAGAAGAAGTATTGCACGTTCAATACTTCTTTTTTATTTTTAGCCGAAGAAAAACCACTCCCCAAACGGGCTGCAGGAGGCCTTTGGCCATAGGTTTTCGAGCCAGCAGCGTCCCGGATGCCTCGGCAATCTGGCCGGATGGAGGCTGGCTAAAGCCCGCCCGTTCGCCAAGATAGGGAAAAAAGAGTGCTGCGGGAGCCCGGTTTGTAGGCAGAATAGCAACCCAACGCTATGAAAATGAGAAAAACAAAGAAAGAAATCATCTACGAAGATGTTGAGATAATCGATGCTGCCGCCGAAGGCATGTCTATCGCTAAAGTTGAAGGCGACGAGCCCGGGTCGGGAATGGTTGTCTTTGTCCCCTTCGTGGTCCCTGGCGACGTGATAGACCTGAAGGTGTTCAAAAAGAAGAAGAACTATGCCGAAGGCCGCGCTATCGCCATCAAGAAACCTTCGCCCAAACGCGCCGAACTGCAATGTCCCCATTTTGGCACCTGTGGTGGATGCAAGTGGCAGAATATGAAGTACGAAGATCAGATCTTCTACAAGCAGAAGCAGGTGAAGGACAACCTGGAGCGGCTGGGCCATGTCGACTGCTCCACGATGCGTCCTGTCTGTGGCTCCGAGAATATCTTCTACTATCGTAACAAGCTGGAATACACCTTCTCCACAAAGCGTTGGCGCACCAACGAGGAGATGGACGCCATCTCGAAGGAGGAGCTCGCCAAAGACCCTGGCGCACTCGGCTTCCATGCCCCCCAGCTGTTCGACAAGGTGCTTAACATCGACCATTGTGCCCTGCAGAAAGATCCTTCCAACGCCATCCGACTCGCCGTCCGCGACTACGCGTTGGAAAACAAGATCCCCTTCTACGATATCCGCAACCATACCGGTTTCCTGCGCAATATCGTCATCCGCAACAGCTCCATAGGCGAATGGATGGTGGTGGTTATCGTCTCCACAGGTCAGGATCAGAACGACACGATCCTTGGCGACGACGATCGACAGAGACTCTTCCCGCTCCTCGACCTCCTGAAGGAGAGATTCCCCGAGATCACCTCCCTTCAATATATTGTAAACAACAAGTTTAACGACTCCTATACCGACCTCGACGTTGTCACCTATCACGGAAAAGACCACATCGTCGAAGAGATGGAAGGCTACAAAGGCGGCAAGACGCTCCGCTTCAAGATCAACCCCAAGTCCTTCTTCCAGACCAACTCGGCCCAGGCACAACGCCTCTATAGCTTTGTTGCCGAGTTTGCCGACCTCCAAGGCGACGAGACGGTCTACGACCTTTATACCGGCACGGGTACTATTGCACTCTTCTTGGCCGGAAAATGCAAGAAAATTGTCGGTATTGAGTACGTTGAAGAGGCAATCGAAGATGCCAAGATCAATGCCCAATATAACGGCTACGACAACACTACGTTCTATGCCGGCGACATGGCGAAGGTGCTGACCGAAGACTTCATCAAGGAGAACGGCCGCCCTGATGTCGTCATCACCGATCCTCCTCGTGCCGGCATGCACGAAAAGGTTGTGGAACAGCTGCTTGCAACCGAAGCACGTAAGATCGTCTATGTCAGCTGCAACCCCGCCACACAGGCGCGCGACCTGGAGCTGCTGTCGAGCAAATACGAGGTGGTGAAAATCCAGCCCGTCGACATGTTCCCCCACACCCAGCACGTGGAGAATGTGGTAGAGCTGAAACTCAAGTAGCCACAAAAGCGGAGCCACGAGGCTTCGGACGGTTTAATACAAGAAGAAGTGTCGGACAGATCGGTTTGTCCGGCACTTCTTTGCTGTCGGAGGTGGCCGGCTGTGCGCGACTGGGTAAAGATTTTTTCTAAAAATAGTGTATAATATAAAAAAAAGTGTTATCTTTGCATATTAATATTTCGCCCTAGGGAATGGGTGGATATTACGTAGATTATTAATCTACACACTATTAGAAGAAAATAATAAAATAAAGAATAATTTAATCATTACGACAAAAATGAAAAAGAAACTATTCATTACGTTACTGATGGCCGTTATGATGCCCGTATTTATGATGGCTCAGAACAATGCTTCTACCCAGGTTATTCTGGATACTACTGTGTGCGATTCCTACACCTGGAGCGTAAACGGAACCACCTACAGCGCCTCCACCACCCAGGCACTCCTTCAGAACGACACCCTCTTCGTTCTCAACCTTATCGTAAACAACAACACAGCAAACACCATCGCTGTTTCGGCTTGCTCCTACTCTTGGAAAAATGCAACCATCGTTCGTGATACTACTCTTGTAGACCACTTCACCAATGCTCAGGGTTGCGATAGCGCACTCACGATCAATTTTACCAAAGTTACCACTTATGTAGAGGACCTTACAACTGTCGCATGTGCAAAACTGAATTGGCATGGTATGACCTTCACTAGAGATACCGTCATCTCCGCAATGTCCAAGACCAATACCGCTATCAACTGCGACTCCACCCTCAGCCTGAACCTCACCATCATCAATCCTGCCGCTAAGAGCAGCGACACCGTAGTCTCTGGCTGCACCCGTGTGTTCTTCTCCTTCGGCTCCGGTTTCCCCGAGCTTCACACCGATGTAAATCAGGTTTTCTCCACCGAGGATTATATTGGCGAAGAAGGCGATGCTATGTGGAGCAGATTCCATGGTCGTGGAACCACCCAGGAACAGTGCTTCGACAGCGTGAAGCTTGCACATATTAACGTATACTACAAAGTTCGTACCAACGTTGTTCTTCCTCCTGCTTGCGAGTACACCACCTTCTCGGGCTCCTATACTGTTGACACCAACACCGTCGAATACAGCAGAACCTACACCAGCACCGGTACCGATAGCGTAAAGGTTGGTCTCTCCTCTCATGGCTGCGACAGTATCGCCCTCCTCTCCTACACCATCTATCGTAACCCCATCGTCTCCATCAATGGCGACATCAACATCAACCCCGGCCAGACTGCTACTCTTTATGCTGTCTGCGACCAGGAGAACGTAGCTTACAAATGGGGCGAAGGCGAAACCACCGACACCATCACCACCCGTGTGCTGACCGAGAACACCGATTTCTCCCTCGAGGCTACCAACAGAACCACCAACTGCAAGACCCAGACCTCCATCACCGTTATGGTGAACGAAGGCATCGCCGAGGCAGAAATGAACGCCGTTCGTCTCTATCCTAACCCCACCAGCGCTAAACTCAACCTCGACTGTGTTGATGCTATCGACAACCTCTGCATTTACAACACCGTTGGTCAGCGCGTAATGAACTCCTACAACATGGCAGCACAGAGCTCTCTCGACCTCAGCAGCCTCGCTAATGGCACCTACACCCTCCGCATCCAGCTGAGAAACGGCGACGTAGTAGTTCGTAACTTTGTCGTAACTAAATAGTCCGAAGGTTATCCTTCAATATAAAACAAGAGCGTTCGGCTAAAACCGAGCGCTCTTTTGATAAATCGGCATGAAGAAAAGATCGTTCCTCCCATTCCTGTTGGCTGTCGTAGCCGTTGTCGCCGTATCCTGCAAGGACAGGGATTCTCGTGTTGAGCTGAGCGGCAAGGCCCAAGGCACCTATTATTCTATAATATATTATGGCCATAAGGATTATCAACCTCAGATAGACTCCATCCTTGATGCTTTCGACCAGTCGGCATCGTTGTGGGTCGAAAACTCCTTGCTACGTCAGTTAAACAGCAATGTCACTGATTCTCTCGACGACATCCTGGCGGAGATGTTCGCCCAATCGGCCGAGATCAACGAATATACCGGAGGCGCTTTTGACTGCACCATAGGTAAGCTGGTTCGCGCATGGGGGTTCGGATTCGACAAGAGCTCGGAGATGACCGACAACCTCATCGATAGCCTGCGGCAATATACCGGGCAGGGTATTGTGGAAGTGACAGAAGGGAATCGTCTTCAGAAGAGATATCCGGAGACCGAGATTGATTTCAACGCTATCGCACAGGGCTATGTTGTGGATATCATCGCCGACTTCCTTACCCGCGAAGGCGTTGAGAGTTTCCTCGTAGATGTGGGAGGCGAAGTGATTGCTCGAGGCGTGAAGCCTGACGGGAGCTCCTGGGGCGTAGGAATCGAACGTCCTGCTGCCGATAAGGACAGCCCTCAGGAGGTGGAGCTGGTGATCAATCTCGACGATATGTCGGTGGTTACTTCGGGCAACTACCGCAAGTATTATGAGAAAGAGGGCGTGAAGTATTCCCACACCATCGATCCCATGACGGGCCGTCCGGTAGAGCACAGCCTCCTCAGCGTCTCCGTGGTAGACAAGTATGCTTGGAGAGCCGACGCCTTGGCAACCGCCTTTATGGTTATGGGTTTGGAGAAGTCGTTGCAGTTCATCGACTCCCATCCCGACGACCCTCAGGTGCAGGCGGTCTTATTCATCTACGACGATAATGGCGAGATGAGGACTTTCGCCACTCACGAATTTGAGAAAATCATTAGAAAATAACAGGCAGGCGGCATCTATTCTTACCCCTTCCTCTGGTTCTTTTAGAGGTCGCCAATAATATATCGATACTACTATGAAATCAATGACGGGCTACGCCAAAAAACAATGTGAGATTGGCGCAAAGAAAATAACTATTGAGATAAAGACGCTCAACAGCAAGCAGATGGATGCTAATGTCAAGCTTCCTTTCAGCTATCGCGATAAGGATCTCGAGATCCGTTCCATGCTCAACCAACTCGAACGAGGCAAGATAGACTTCATCCTCACCGAGGAGGATGGCTCTATCGCTTCTGCTGCCCAGCTGAATGCCGAGCTTCTGAAATCCCGTTATAGCGAGGTCTCCGGTCTTGCCACCCAGCTTGGCGTGAATGGTGCCCAGGATATCTTTTCCGCTCTCATCCGTCAGCCCGACCTCTGGGTCAGCAACCAGACCGACACTATGCCCGACGAAGAATGGAATCAGCTCCGTTGTGCCATCCAGGATGCAATCAAGACGGTAGATCAGTTCCGCTCCCACGAAGGACTTATCCTCCGTGACGATTTTGTAAAGCACGTCGACACTATCGAGCAGAAGCTTAACGAAATCCCTCAGTACGAGAACGAGCGCATAGAGACCGCAAAGGAGCGTATCCGCAAGTATATTGTTGATTTTGGAGTAAAGGACGTGGACGAGAATCGTTTCGAGCAGGAGCTCATCTATTATCTCGAGAAGCTTGATATCACAGAGGAGAAGGTTCGTCTGAAGAAGCACATCGATTATTTCCGCGAGACGATGGACTCTGAAGAGGGCTCGGGAAAGAAATTGGGGTTCATTGTCCAGGAGATGGGCCGCGAGATCAACACTACAGGCAGCAAGGCCAACCATGTGGCTATCCAGCAACTTGTGGTGCAGATGAAGGACGAGCTCGAGAAAATCAAGGAGCAGCTGGGCAATATCCTTTAGGTGATCTCTAATATTTAGGTAACCTCTAAAAATTCAACGTAATGATAAAGGATATTAAAAAATATTACTTTTTCACGCTTTTCGATTCTGAACGGCATCTTTCTTCTTTTCACTCAGTTACAATGCACCGCATTGCGCCTTCGTTCAAAGAAGAAACCTGCTCGCCCATAATCAAAAATCGTCTGAAACTGAATTTTTAGAGGTTACCTTTATTGTTTTTCTAATTTTTAGAAGTCGCCTTTAGGAAATTACGGCTGGTCGTTCCCTTGGATTGTGGGAAACGACTAAAAGGACGCTCTAAATTTAGTAATGGTTCAGCTATATAGTTGCAACCTGTGTGTATTTTGGGGGTGCAGTACGATAGTGTGCTGTGCCCCAATTTTGAAAAAACATAGGCTCGAGGGTCTGAGTTGCATCTTTTGAGGCCTGAAAGAGGGGCAATTTGAGGCATTCTGTACCCTTTTCTAACACGGGCATCTTAAGGGAAGAGGATTTTGGAAAGTTATACTTCGTTGTGAATGTGCTTCTTAGTGAAGATGAGATTGGTGTTTTGTTACATGTTACAACGTTACAATGACTTTTTGAGAGGTGCAACTAGCACCTTTGGATTATATATATATTTAATAATTAATTAGTTATATAGTATATATAGGGGTGTGAGGTATCCTTTTTTTCATTGTAACGTTGTAACATGTAACAGATGGCGGTTTCAGAGACCCTCTTTTTCTACGAGGCCCGTAGTCCTGTTGTGTCTCCTCCTCTTCTACGAAGCAGACGAGTTCGTCGCTCTGCAGGGTGAGCATGCGAGGTGGCTGCGTCCGATAACGGGCATAGAGTCCTTGCTAAGGAAAGAGAGTGTGATTGTCTTGATGAGCCAATCACACTTTATTGCTATTTGTCCTTCCTGCGGGTTTCCTATAAAGTGTCGCGCAGCATTTTCCCTGTGGATAATCACTTGAAGACTAAACTACTCGTGTCTGCCGTACGTCAGCTTCGCAGCAACGTCGCGGTTGCCTCGCTATTTCGCTAGGGTTTGCGACCCATCTGCTATAGTGATGCCTGCTTGGTGCCTGCTTGAGGGAAGCAGGCAGGTTGTCCTTCAGGAATTGATCGGGAGCCAAGCGACAGAACCTTCTCTCCCCCGGGTCAACGGAGAGGCTCCTTGTTCTCAGGAGAGGGGCTGTTATTTGTTTAGAGGTTGGGGTCGTTGGGTTATTCTACGATAATCTTATAGGAGCCGAGTTGTGTCTTTTGCGTCTCTAGCTGGAAGATATAGGTTCCGTGAGAGAGGTTGTGATGGAAAGAGGCGTGGTTTGCAACGGGAGTGGACGATGTTATCGTGCGTCCGGAGATATCGAGGATGGTCAGATAAAGGGTCTCTACCTCGGAGGGGGCATCGATGATTACGCTCGAAGAGGAGGGGTTGGGATAGATGCGCACGGGGTTGGTAGCCTGTGAGGGCTCGTTGATGGAGAGCAACGAGTCGTTGACGATGGCAAGGGTGTATTCTCCGGTTTTCAGTTCATCGGTGTAGAGCCATCCGGAGGTGCTGTTGCCGCTAACGGACGATTCGATCACGCGCCAAGGGGTGCGGCAGTCTTCGCGATAGAGCAGGCGTATCGAGTCAAATTCGCGGGAATTTCTGTATAAGGAGTCGTCCAGGAAAGGATATGTGCTGGTGCTACCTTTGCCACAGCGGAAATAGCCTCGCATCGAGACAGCGCTCTCGGGAATGCTCCCCGAGACCACCCAATATCGGTTTGCCATGCGGCAGATACCAGGGTTACGGATCGCTTCGCTACGATATTCCCCATCGGGTTTTCCCCAATGGTGGGCGACGTGGAGGAAGGCAGTGTCGGTCCAGCTGCTCATCGTATATTTGAAGTGGGCGAGGGGGAATCCTCCGGGCTGACGTGCGCTGAGGAGAATATTTCCGTCGGTGACGGCATCGGAGAAAGTCTCATAGAAGTCGATGATGGCGAAGTCGGGTCTCTCGTCGAGGACGACATCCTGGGTGGTGGTGGTTCCTGTGAAGGCGAAGGTGTGAGTGGCGATAGGACGGGTGCCTTTGAAGAAGGTGACGGGAATCTTGTTCTGGACGTCCGTCAGAGAGCCATAGCGGCCATAGAATTTCTGGCGCAGCGAGATGGTGGTGTTCCATCTGCTTCCAGCCTGAGAGGAGGCGAGAGAATCTACCACATAGTCCACAAATCCGGCGGAGAAGACGTGGGTGTGGAAGAAATTGGTGAGGTCGACTCCCGATAAGGACGAGAGCGTGTCCCTTAGGGCATAGCTGTCGAGATTGGAGAAGGCGTTGCCGGCAAAGAGCCTCTTCATGGTTGAATAGAACAGGGAGTCTCCCAGATAGCCGCGCAAAGAATGCCACACGGTGGCGCCTTTGTCGTAGGTCGTGCTGCCATAGGTATAGGTCGGAGCTTCCTGTCCGTAGAGGGGCTTGAATCCATTGTCGTGGATGTGGGTGGTGCGCAGGACCTCCTCGAGTTTCGTCTCGTAAATCTTGTTGGAATAGGTCTTTCCATGTACGGCTTCTGCTGCCACCTCTTCGCAGAAGGAGGCGCCGCCCTCTTGCATCCACATGTCGCTGCTGGAGGCACAGGTGAGGAGGTTCCCGAACCAGGCGTGAGCCAGCTCGTGGGCAATCACCCCTTGCCCGGTTTGAGTCTGGTCGGTGATAGCGTTGGTGACAAGGGAGATGTTGTTCACGTGCTCCATCGATCCTATCGGAGTCACGGTATACCCTATCGTTTCCCAGCGGTAGGGACCGAAGCAGCGTTCGAAGAAGGGGACGACGTTGTCCAGCTGGGTGAAGGCTGAAGCGACGGTGGTGCTGTCGTAGTTATGGTAGGCGACGATGAGGGGATAGTCGCCATAGAGGCTGTGGATGGTTCTGCTGTGGCGCGAGAAAGGGCCTACCGCTACCGAGATAAGGTAGGAGGAGGTAGGGTGGGAGAGCACCCATGATGACGACTCGCTGCCGTCGGAGTTGCGTGTGGCGCTCTGGCGGATTCCGCTGGCGGTGGTGGTCCAGTTGACAGGAGAGGTGATGTTGAGGGTATAGGTGGCTTTGTCGGTGAAGTCGTCGTTGGTGGGGAACCAGGAGCGGCCGATGCCGTGGGGGAGTTCGCGGAAGCAGACACCTATATTATAGATGATGTTGGCGTTGAAGTGGAAACCACCCCAACCATAGCTCTCCACATAGCCGGGGGAGGAGTAGAAGACGTGGAGGGTGAAGGGCTCGCCTGCCGAGGCCGAAGGGGTGTTGATGGTGAGGGTGCGTCCGTCGTAGGTATAGGCGGGTGTGTCGATTGTTGTTCCGTTCCATACCAAGGAGTCGATGGTAGCGCTGTTAAACAGAAGGCGAGTTGTCGTTTCTGCCGTAAGGAAGGTGCCGGAGAGGAGCGCGTCACCTACGAGATGGTTCGATCGGAGGTGGCTGATGTCCAATGTGAGGTTGTAGGAGTGGATGTCGAGTCTGCTCTCTTGTGCTTTGCTGTTGAAGCAAAGTGCTAGGAGGCAGAATATTACGGAGAGATGACGGATGGTTTTCATGTAAAAATTCTTCTGTTTTTCTTTTGCAAAGTTACGAAAAAAAACGGAGTTGTACAAATAAAAAAAGGCACCCGTGTGCGGGTGCCTTTTTATTATCGTGTTAGTAGAGACTAGCGAACGATGAGTTTTTCAACCTTGGTGGTGTTGTTAGCGATGATGCGTACGAAGTAAGCACCCTTAGCAAGACCTGCGAGGTTGATGTTCATGCTGGTAGCTGCGTCCATCTTAGCGCTGCGGATTACGCGGCCGCTCATGTCGATGAGAGCGTAGTCAACCATACCTTCAACACCATTGATGGTGAGCTGAACGTTGGAGGTAGCGGGGTTGGGCATGAGGTTGATGTTTACGTTGGAAGCAACGGGATCGATGCCTTCTTCCCAGTTGGGGTCAACCATGAAGGTAGCTTCGATGGAAACGGGAGCGGTGCCGAAGGGGATGGAGAGGCTGAGGTCGCCTTCGTTTTCACCATCCTGGGTGAATTCTTCGTTGCCGTCGATGATGATGGACTCAACCATGTAACCTTCTTCAGGGCTGAAGGTGAAGGACATAGTGGAGTTCTGGGGAACGCTGTCGGTCTGGCCGCAACGGTTCTCATAAGCGCCGTTGAGGATAGCACCGTGCTCGCCGCAGGTGAAGGAAACGGTGGTCTGAGGAACGTGGGTGTAAGGACCAACGATCATACGGATCATAGGATAGGAGCTAACGCTGAGGAAGCGGATGTAGGAACCGTTTGCGGAAGCGAAAGCGGGGTCGAGAATCATGGTGGTGTAGGAGTTGTTATGACCGAAGGTGCGGCCGTAAGCCTTCATAGCTGCTACCTCACCGAAGTTGGTGGCGGTGGAGTCAGCGAGGGTGTAGAAATAGGTGCTGTTGTTAGCAACGCAGAAGTTGCCGTCTTCAGCCATCATGTAACCGATACGATAAGCGGTGCTGGGGTTGAGAACGGGCTGAGCGGGGAAGTTGATGTCGATAGTGCGATAGTTGCCGAAGGTCTTGTAGGTAAGAACGTCGAAGTCGCTAGCATAGAGCTCGAGGTCGTCATCCTGAACGGTGTAGGTGTTAGCACCGGTTTCGATGGTCTTGAAGCTTACATACATGCTTTCGCCATCAGCGTAGGTGGAGTCTTCGATGAGGGTAGCAGCGATGGTAGCGTCGGATTCGGCGAGGCCTTCGTAGGTGGAACCAACGAGCTGAACGCCTTTGATACGCCAGGGCTGACCGTTAGCATCGGTAGGAATGGTGTTGCCGGTGATGTAGCTGTTCCAGACGCGGTAGCCAGCAGCGCTGTACTGTACTTCGTCGGGATCGCTGCTGAAGGTGCTTTGTTCAACCATACCATAGGTCCAGTAGCGGAATTTAGCGAGGACGCCGTTGTCGCGGCCCCAGATAGCGTTGTTGTCTTCGTTGAGAGCGTTAACGGTGTAACCGATGGTGTCGAAGGTCATGGTGTCGCCGTAGATCTTAGCGATGTTGTCGCTGCTGATGTTAGCGTATACATATTTAATACCAGCGTTGTCGGTGGGGAGGTAAGCGGTGGGACCAGTTACAGGCTGATCTTCAGCGCTAGCGCCGTGGAGGTAACCCCAGCCATTAGCTGCGAACCAACCTTTGGGGTCAACGAGGAAGGAGGTGTCGGCCATGGAAGCGAGGCTGCCATAGTTTACGTCAACAGCAGCGGTGTAGCCGGAGGTGCGGTTGTCGCTGGTGAAGATCTTACCGTGAACGTTGGTCTGGGTGTTGGCACCGTTGTTGCGGAAGTCAGCATTCCAAACCATGGGGAGCTGGAGGCCCTGGGGCATGAGGTGGTAGAAGCCCTCGAAGTAAGCGGAAGAGGTGACTTCGAAGGAGTTAGAAGCACCTTCGATAACTTCTACGTCGTCAACAGCCCAGAAGTAGCCGTAAGCGCCGTTCTGTGCGTCGGAAGCACAAGCATAACGGAAACGGAGGTTGAGGGAAGCGGAACCTACGCAAGCGAGGGGCATGGTAACGGTTTTGTAACCACGATAGTTGGCGTTAACAGCCATATCTACACGAGCAACGTTGATTTCAACGGTGTTCCAGGTGGAACCGTCGGTGCTGTAGTCGATGTAGGTCTTGTCGTTGTTGAAGCACTTGTAGAACTGATAGAATCTAACGTTGATGATGGGAGCGGTAGTGGTGTTGATGGGACCAAGCTGGAAGTAAGCGTTGTAGCCACCTACCTGAGCGTTGCCACCCCACTGAGCGATGAACTCGAGCATGGACATGAGCATGTAACCATCTTTAGGAGTTGCACTACGGAAGGAGAAGTCGGTGGGCTGGTTGCGGTTGTCGGTGAAGTAGTAGCCGGCAAATACGGGATAGTTGTTTACGAGGGTAGCCATGTAAGCGGCGGTGGTGTCGGTAAGACGATGCCAGGAACCAGCATACTCGTTGCGGCTGTGAGCGAGGTTACCGCCCTGAGCGGTGCCGTCTACTAAGTCGTTAGCGCCGAGGGTACCGGTGGTGGGATCAGCTTCGAAAGTGCAGCTGTAGAGCACATCACCAGCGGTTTTGGTGAAGATGGAACCTTTGTAGCCAGCGTCGGTGGTCTCGGTGGAAACCTTTACGGCGGCGTTCTGCATAGCGTCAGCGCGCTTTACAGTCATGTTAGTCTGTGCAAATGCGAGGGTAGCGCAAAGTGCAAAACTAAGAACCATTAATGTTTTTTTCATTGTAATTGAATTTTGATTAATAAATTTTCTGCTTCAATTTTTGTGTAAAGTATTGAGGTTGAGTGTCATAAAGTGGGCTTTGTGGCGTCTTTCCTCGATACTTTATACTCTGCAAATATACATCATTTTTCTGTTATGGCAAAATATTTTTTCTCTTTTGTGAATTTTTAAGGTTTCGATTTGGTTGTAAGTGGTTGTTGTAGTGAGGAATGGGTGTTGGAGGGGATGGTGCTTTTTTTGGTTTGCTGAGGCTTATGTTTTCGGGTGGGGATCGGGGCGTTGTTTTGGGTGGAGGAGGCGTCCCTCGCAGGGGTGCGTGGGGCGGGGTGGGTTAGGCGGTATTTAGGCAGTAGGCGGCGCCTACTTTTGTGGGGGGTAGCGCCTAGAATTGTGGGCGCAAATGAGACGCTAGTGAGACGCAAATGAGATGCTAGTGAGACGCAAATGAGATGCTGGTGAGGCGCTAGTGGCTTTCTGGTTGGCGGTTGTCGGTTTTTTTGTTTGTGGGTGCTAGTTGGTTGGTTGTTAGTTGTGTGCGGTTGGCTTCTGCTGCCTCTTCTGTCTCTCCTCGGAAGGGGGTGGTTTCCGTCCTGTCGCGCTCTTTTTTTTGAGGTGTAATTGTTGACAGTTTCTGTCTGCTTGGTTTGTTCTTTTCCGGGAGATATCGGCGCGTTTTCCCTAGGGTTTTGTTTCTGTCTCTGGCGACGGGGGGGTGAGTGGGCGAGGAGAGGGGAGAGTGCTGCCGGAAATTTTTTTTCTTGGCGGACACAATATCTTTTTGAGTTGCGCGTTATTTTATTAAAATATAAACCTTGACAATAAATGCGCACAAAACAATATATAGCAATTCTTCCGTCGCTTGTGTTTCTGCTGGTGCTTGTTTCGTGTGGTGGCAGCAAGAAGGCAACTTCTTCGGCGCCAAAGAAATATGAGCGTAAGCCTATCGTGGAGGTGAGCGAGGACCGTTTGAAACTCGACGTTATCCTCATTGATGCCAAGACCCAGCAGGAGGTGGGCAACGCCGAGGAGGCGTACAGGCTCTACTCTGTGTTGCTGGGCAAGGATGCCAACTATGGCGCCGCCCTCTACGGGATGAGCCAGCTGATGGCGGAGAGCGGGCGTGTGGACTCGGCTATCGTCTACGTCCAGCGCGCTATCGCCACTAGCGACAGCAATGTGTGGTATCATCTCTGGGCTGCCCAGCTCTATGGCTCCACACGCAACGACAAGGCTCTCGTGGCCACGTGGGAGAAGCTTATCCAGCTCCAGCCTACAAAGCTCGACTACTACTATGAGCTCTCCAACACCTATATCCATCTCGGCGACATCCCGAAGGCTGTGGAGGCTCTCGACCGCGTGGAGCAGATGGTGGGCGTCACCGAGCCTGTGGCCTTGCAGAAGCAGAAGCTCTGGAATGCTGTGAACCGTCCCGACAAGGCTCGCAAGGAGATAGAGAACCTGGCGGCTTCGCTGCCCAACGAGACGAAATACAACTCCTTCCTGGCCGAGAGCTATATAAAGGAGAAGAACTACAAGAAAGCCAAATACTACTACGACCGCGCTCTTGCCGCCAACCCCGACGACGAGTATCTCAACGTGGCTCTGGCCAGCTACTACAAGTCGCAGGGCATGCACGAGCAGGCTTTCCAGGCGCTGCAGAAAGGGTTTGCCGGCCAGGGGCTCGACGAGAAGAGCAAGCTGACCATCCTTGCCCAGTTCTACACCCAGGAGGAGTTCTATGGGTCGCAGTCGAAATATGCGTTCGCCCTGCTGGAGCAGTTCATGCAGCAGGCTACCGACACGCTCACCTATGCCGTCTTCTATGGCGACGTGCTTATGCGCCAGGGCAAATATGCCGAAGCCCAGCGCCAGTTCCTGCTCTTCCTCTCTACCGACAGCAGCGAGTATGAGATCTGGGAGGCGCTCCTCATCTGCGAGAACGAGATGGGTGCCGAGGCCGAGGAGCAGATGGTGGACCACGCCCGTCGTGCCGCCAGCCTCTTCCCCTTCCATATCCTGCCGCGCTATCTGCAGGGCTTCGTGGCCTTCGAGAAGAAGCAATGGGAGGAGGCAGCCAAACATTTCAGAGAGTGTGAGACGATAGGGTTCACCCCCATGGGCGAAGGACGTCCCGGCCATCTCGAGCCCGAGACCTATTCGCTCCTGGCCGAGTGCTACCACAGCCTGGGCGAGGACGAGCTCTGCTTCTCCTACTACGACAAGCTGCTGGCGATCTTCCCCGACGACATCTACACGCTCAACAACTATGCCTATTATCTCGGCGAGAAGGAGATCCGTCTCGAGGAGGCCGAGCGCATGTCGGCCAAGACCATAGCCCAGAGCCCCCACGAGGCCACCTTCCTCGACACCTATGCCTGGATCCTCCACAAGCTTGGACGCCATGCCGAAGCCCTGAAATACATCAAGAAGGCTGTCGCCAACGACAAGAAGGGCAGCCAGACCTTGCAGAAACATCTCGAGGTCATACAAAAGAACCAATAATCGATCGACACCATGAAACGTTACATCCTCATCCTCTTCGTAGCCCTCTGCACCCTCTCCGTTGCAGGCTGTCGCAGCAGTCGCCGCCTGGAGAAGAAACGCCAGAAAGAGCAGGCCGAGCAAGTCGTGCGCGACACCAACGCCGCCACCCAGCCCACCACGCCTTCCGCTCCTTCCACAGGAGCCACACCGTCCAAGCCCGAGCAGAAAAGAGAGACCAGGCCTGTGCGTCCCTTCGACACCTTCTCCGGCTCCTTCACCTGCGAGGTGCAGGGGATGAACGTCAACGGACTGGTGCGCCTGCAATACGACTCCGTCATCTGGGTATGCCTCAACAAGTTCATCGAGCTGGGTCGCGTCCGCATCACCCCCGACTCCGTGGTGGCCTACATCCGTCCCACCAACCAGTATGTGAGGGCGACCATGAAAGAGATGCAGCAACAGCACGGCCTCGATATCGATTTCTACCGCCTCCAGTCCCTGCTCCTCGGCCAGCCCATCAGCAGCAAGACCATCCAATGTATGCCCAGCAACTATACCACCATCAGCGGGCAGAACCTGGCCAGGACCCTTGCCGTCAACGTCCTCGACCGTCGTATGCGCACCTCCACCACCATCAAATACTCCACCCTCAAGCTCAACGAGCCTATCACCACTCCCGTCGACATCCCTCGCAGAGCAACACCATTCAAACTCTAATAAAACCAAACTAAGATGAAAAAGCTAGCGTTTCTCGCCCTCCTGCTTCTCGGCACGATGGCAGCCTCGGCCCAGAAAGCCGACACCGCCCGCATGGTGGTGAACCGTTATCTCAGCCTCATGAACCTCGATGCCGCCTTGCGCTCCGACAGCGTGCTCTTTGTCGAGACCGCCATCGTGCAGCGCGACAACCCCCAAGATACCGTGTGGATGCGCCGCTGGTATGTGAAGCCCAATCTCGCCCGCATCGAGCTGTGGCATAAAGGGAGGCTCTCCTTCGGCATCTATGGCAACGGCAGAGGCAAGTACCGCCACTACGAAGCCCAGAAGAAAGTGTGGCTCGACGCCCAGGAGGACTCCTACCTTGACGTAGCCTCGGCATACGACTTCCGCACACCCCTCTATTTCAGCCGCACCAACGGCATGGAGATGGAGTACAAAGGCGAGTGGAACTACAACAGCAACGAGGTGCAGCGCATCCTTGTCAGCGACCCCGTGCGCTACGACCGCTACTACCTCTTCGAGAAAAAGAGCGGCCTGCTCTTCCTCATCCAGGAGCTCGACAGCCATAGCGAGGATATGGCCACCGGCGACGCCCATAAGGTGGACTGGCGCGCCTACCACGAATATGTGCCCTTCGGCACCTTCAGCCTCCTCCCCTCGGTGGAGAGCTACCAGGCCGACGGCATCGTGACTTTCCAGCACCACACCTACCGCTATCTCCCGCTGGACCTGAACCTCTTTAACAACGACAGACCATGAGCATCTTCGACAACGACGACGAATTCTACATGCAGCAGGCCCTCCGCGAAGCCCGCGAAGCCTTCGACGAGGACGAGGTCCCCGTCGGCGCCGTCATTGTGTGCAACGGCAACATCGTGGCACGTGCCCATAACAATACCGAGCGTCTCAACGACGTCACCGCCCATGCCGAGATGATCGCCTTCACCTCCGCCGCCAACACCATCGGCGGCAAATACCTCAACGAATGCACCCTCTACGTCACCGTGGAGCCCTGCTATATGTGTGCCGGCGCCGCGGGATGGACACAGATAGGGCGCATCGTCTATGGCGCCTCCGACCCCAAGCGCGGCTTCACCAACATCGGCCGCCAGATGCTCCATCCCAAGACCGAGGTGGTGGCAGGCGTGATGGAAGCGGAGTGTGCCCAGCTGATGAAAGACTTCTTCAAGAAGAAACGCTAGGGAAGAAGATCGCCAACCCGAAACAGGAAATAAAAAAACGAAAAAATACAGACATATATGAAACCTACATTACTTGTTCTCGCTGCCGGAATGGGCAGCCGTTATGGTGGACTCAAACAGATGGACGGCGTAGGCCCCAACGGCGAAGCCATCCTCGACTACTCCGTTACCGACGCCATCCGCGCCGGCTTCGGCAAAGTGGTGTTCGTCATCCGTCATAGCTTTGCCGACGATTTCAAGAAAGTGTTCAACAAAGAGCATTTCCACAACCAGATCGAGGTGGAATATGTGTTCCAGGAGCTCGACAAGCTGCCCGCCGGCTTCTCCGTTCCCGAAGGACGTGAGAAACCCTGGGGCACGAACCACGCCATCCTCATGGCCAAGGAGGTCATCCACGAGCCTTTCGCCATCATCAACGCCGACGACTTCTACGGTGGCGACGCCTTCAAGGTGATTGCCGACTACCTCTCCAAGCTCGACAACACCAAAGGCAACTATTGCATGGTAGGCTATCGTCTCGAGAACACCCTCTCCGAGAACGGCAGCGTCTCCCGTGGCGTCTGCAATACCGACGCTAACGGCTATCTTGTCGGAATGACCGAGCGTACTGCCATCTCCCGTACCGAGAACGGCATTGAGTACAAAGATACCGACGGCTCCATGCATCCTCTTACCGCCGACACCACCGTCTCCATGAACCTCTTCGGCTTCACCCCCGACTATTTCGTCGAGAGCGACAAGCTCTTCGTCGAGTTCCTCAAGGAACATGGCCAGGAGATGAAATCCGAATACTACATCCCCCTTGCCGTAAACACCTTCATCAACAACGGCTACGCCAAGATGACCGTCCTCAAGACTACCGCCCAGTGGTTCGGCGTCACCTACAAGGAAGACCGTCCCGGCGTTGTGGAACGTCTGAAGAAACTCCACGACCAGGGCGTTTACTAATCCTATAGCAACCACAGCTACTGCTACAATATGATGCTTGACAAAGCCACCCTCGATTTCCTGCGCCAGCATTGGGACGACGACCCGCTGAAGCTCCTGCTCCAGCAGAGCCGCTATCCCGATGTCGATATACGTATGGCGGCGCAGCAGATCGAGGGCAGGCAGCAGGCACGGCAGAAATGGCCTTCGTTGTGGGAGAGGGAGGATTTCCTCTATCCTCCCAAGCTCAACAGGGAACAAAGCTCGTCGGAGAAAGCAGCCAAGCACAAAGCCGCCATCATCAGCCATCTGGGCATCGACAGCCCCGCTCTTGCCGACCTCACGGGAGGCATGGGCATCGACTCGCTCTTCTTCGCACAGGTGTGCAGCAAGGTCGACTATGTCGAGCGCGACGCCATGCTGGTGGAGACGATGAGGGAGAACGTGAAAGCCTTGGGTTGCGACAATCTCGCCTGCCACCATGCCGACGGGATGGAGTGGGTGAGTGAGCATTACGACATCCTCTATCTCGATCCCGCCCGACGCGACGAGAACGGCCATAAGGTGAAGGCTTTCGAGAGCTGCGAGCCCAATATCCTCCTTCATCTCGACCTCCTGAAGAGCCATTGCCGCTATCTGGTGGTGAAGGCTTCGCCTATGATCGACATCGATCTGGCCCTTGCGCAGCTCCGCGACGTGAAGGAGGTGCATATCGTTGCCGTCGACGGCGAATGCAAGGAAGTGCTCTTCGTGATGGACTTCGCTCAAGAGATGGCTAAGGAGGCGCTCTTCCATTGTGTCGATATCCGGTCGGGCCATACCTGTCGCAACAGCTTCACCCGGGAGGAGGAGAACGACGCCCTCGTGTCGGTAGCCTCTTCGCCCAAGCGTTATCTCTACGAACCCCATGCCGCCCTTATGAAAGGCGGCGCCTACAAGCTCATCTGCCGGTGGTACGGCATGGAGAAGCTGGCGCGCAACACCCATCTCTACACCTCCGACACCCTTGTAGACGATTTCCCCGGCCGCGTCTTCGAGATCCTCGAGGAGGTGTCGCTCTCCGCCAAAGAGCTGAAGAAAATCCTCCCCGATGGCCGTTGCCATCTGCTCTGCAAGAACTACCCCGTGACTACCGCCCAGCTGCAGAAGAAGCTGCGCCTCTCCGAAGGCGGAACACACCACCTCATCGCCACCCGATTGGGAGAGAGACCCACAGCGTTCCTCTGCCGGCACAAGATAACAGAATAATAACAGGTAACCTCAGAAAACCGGTCTCTTTGGAGATCGCCACCAACAACCCGTCATACGAAATGACCATCAAGAACAAGAAATTTTTCGGAACCCTCTGCGCTATAGGAGCTGCTGTCTGCTATGGTACCAATCCTCTCGGGGCCCTCAACCTCTATGCCGAAGGATTGACCACCAATACGGTGCTCTTCTACCGTTTCGGTTTCGCCCTCATACTCATCACCCTCCTGCTCCTTGGACGCAAGGAGTCGTTCAAGGTCACGGGCAAGGAGTTCGGCGCCCTCACCGCTTTGGGGCTCCTCTTCTCGGCCAGCTCGCTCTCGCTCTACGTCAGCTTCACCCGCATGGATGCCGGCGTAGCCTCCACCATCCTTTTCGTCTATCCTGTGATGACAGCCATCCTGATGGCGCTTTTCTTCAAAGAGAAAGTCCGTCCCATCACGGCAACGGCCATCGCGTTGAGTATGGCAGGTGTCGCCCTCCTCTATTGGACCGGCAACGGGCAGACCCTCGACACCTGGGGCGTGATGCTCGTGCTCGTCTCGGCGCTCACCTATGCCGTCTACATCATCGTGATGAACAGAGCCAAGCTTTCCATGTCCTCCTTCAAGATCAACTTCTTCGTCACCGCCTATTGCCTGCTGGGTATCGTGGTCTACTCCCTCGTGCTGGGCAGTCCCATCCAGGCCGTTCCTTCGGCCCGAGCCTGGTTCTTTGTGGCCTGGCTGAGTGTCGTCCCCACCATCTTCGCCCTTGTCCTGCTGGTCTATGCCGCCAAGATGGTAGGCTCCACCCCCACAGCCATCATGGGTGCCCTCGAGCCCCTGACGGCCGTCCTCATAGGCATCCTCGTCTTCGGCGAAGCCTTCACCCCGCGCCTGGCTCTGGGCATCGTGCTCATCCTCTCGGCCGTAATCCTCATCGCTCTCAAGAAAGAAAAAGCACAATAACCCATGCAATCCTCCATCCTCTACATACACCACAGCTGCTTTGCCTGGGAAGGCCCCGAGGCGTTGGTAGTCTACGACTATTGGCGCGACAACTACGACGGCCGTCTGGAGAAGCTCCTGCAGTCTACCGAGAAGCAGATCTACTTCGTCACCTCCCATTTCCACGAGGATCACTACAACGCCGCCATCTTCGAGATAAGGCGAGAGACCGAGAAGCCCCCCATCCTGCTCATCTCGCACGACACCTTCAAACGCCGCCGTGTGCCCAAGGAGATGGCGATGACGGTGCTGCGTCCCGGCGACAGATACGAGGACGACCTCATCGAGCTCTACGCCTTCCGCTCCACCGATGTGGGCGTATGCACGGTTATAACCATGAAGGCCGCCAACCCCGAAGAGGAGGGCCACACCGCTTTCCATGCCGGCGACAACAACAACTGGTATTTCCCCCAGGGCGACGACCGCATCCATATCCTCACCCACGAGATGGAGGGCCTCTTCCTCTCCACCCTGCGCGACATACAGCTCAAGTTCCCCCACATCACCCACGCCATGTTCCCCCTCGACAGCCGTCTGGGATGCGAGAGCCTGCGTGGACCTTCGCAGTGGCTGGCGCGTATCGATACCGAGCATTTCTACCCCATGCACACCTGGGGCAGACATGCCAAGGCCTTGGAGGAGATCGACCAGCTCGTCTACCTCTTCCCCCATACCCAGTTCCACTACGAAGCCGACGAGCATGGCGAGGAGACCTATGGCGAGTTTCTCCAACGTGTGCGTAACGAGCTCGACAACCCGCCCACCGAGCGCGTGATCATAGAAGAGCCCGAGTCGCTCTCCCCCGATGGCGACCCTATGCCGGAGGACAACGAATAAGAAACTTCAGGCAGCCCGAGAGAGGGTTTTTCGAGAGAGAAAGCCGACTTCTTGGAGGCCGCCCACAATTAGGAAACATAAAAAAGATATAATAATGACTGGAACAAAAGGACATTTCGAACAGGTAGTAACCCCCGAGCTCACCGCCGCCCACGTAGGAAGCGGTCTCGCTCCTGTCTTCGCAACCCCCATGATGATCTCCATGATGGAGCAGACCTGCTCCGACAGCGTGGCTCCCTTGCTCAAAGAGGGCGAGAGCACCGTCGGCACCAAGATCGACATAACCCACGATGCCGCCACCCCCGTAGGGATGAAAGTGTGGTGCGATAGCGAGCTCGTCGAAGTCGACCGCCGCCGTCTCGTCTTCGAGGTGAAAGCCTACGACGAGAAAGGGCTCATCGGGCAGGGACGCCACGAGCGTTTCGTCATCGACTACGAGAAGTTCATGGCCAAAGTCAACGCCAAGCGCGACGCCTAGCGCAGCGAAGACCAACCCGGCAACCAGCACCTGATACCATCCATCAACAAAAACCCCTACACAATGAATATCGCAGCATTGGCCTCTGGAGGCGTCGACAGCTCGGTTGTGGTCCATCTCCTCAAGGAGCAGGGCTACGAGCCCACCCTCTTCTACATCCGCATAGGCATGGAGAACGAGGAAGGCTTCATCGACTGCCCCGCCGAGGAGGACATCGAGATCACCACCTATATCGCCAGGAAGTACGGCCTCAAGTTCGAAGAGGTGAACCTCCACAAGGAATACTGGGAGAACGTGGTGAGCTACACCATCGAGTCGGTGCGCAAGGGGCTCACCCCCAACCCCGACATGATGTGCAACAAGCTCATCAAGTTCGGCGCCTTCGAGCAGCGCTGGGGCAAGGACTTCGACCGTATCGCCACCGGCCATTATGCCACTACCGACGTGGTCGACGGCGTTCAGTTCATCGCCACCGCCAAAGATCCCGTCAAGGACCAGACCGACTTCCTCGCCCAGCTGAACATGAAGCAGGTGGGCAAGCTCCTCTTCCCCATCGGCCACCTGATGAAGAGCGAGGTCCGCGAGATCGCCCGCCAGGCCAAGCTCCCTTGTGCCGAGCGCAAGGACAGCCAGGGCATCTGCTTCCTGGGCAAGATCAACTACAACGACTTCCTCCGCCGCTACCTGGGCGAGAAGGAGGGCAAGATCGTCGAGCTGGAGACAGGCAAGATCCTCGGCACCCACAAAGGCTATTGGTTCCACACCATCGGCCAGCGCAAAGGCCTCTTCCTCAGCGGCGGCCCTTGGTTTGTGGTGAAGAAGGACATCGAGAACAACGTGCTTTATGTCTCCCAGGGCTACGATCCCGACAGCCAGTATGGCAACATCGTCAACCTCACCGGCTACCAGTATCTCAGCAAGGACATCTGGAACATCGGCTACGGCGACACCCTCGACATCAAGTTCAAGATCCGCCACACCCCCGAGTTCTTCCAAGGCCACCTCTCCCGCCATGTCGACCCTCATACCAACGCCGACATCTACACCATAGAGTCCGACAAGAGGATACAAGGCATCGCCGCCGGACAGTATGCCACCCTCTACGACAACGACGCCCATCTCGTCGTAGCCAGCGGCATGATCTGCTAACCCCTCCCTCTCCGCCTTTGCCGCAGCAAAGGCACACACACACTTCACATCCTGAAAAAAAGCATAAACACCATATAAGATGACTATAAACGAAATAACCTATCTCTATGTCGGAATCATCGTCTCCTTCTTCTTCACGGCGGCGGTGACCAACCTCTCCCGACACAAGTTCCGTTTCCCTCATAGATATATCGACATCGTGCTCTTCTGGTGGGGCGCCAGCTACATCTTCTATCTCCCCTGCTTCCGCGAGTTCTATGAGATACCCTGGGTCAACTTCGTGCGCGACCTCTACTACGCGCTCTGCTGCCCCATCGTGCTCATCTGCTTCAACATGCTCACCCGCGTCAAGGAGAAGCACCTCTTCATGCACAGCATCGTCTCCTACACGCCCCCCTTCGTCGCCGTCTCCCTCATCCGTTGCTTCGGGGGGAACCGCATCATCCTCATTGCCCTGCTCGTGACGATCATCGTGGAGGCCCTCTACTGGTATCGGCTCAACATCAACTATATCAAGAGCTACAACGAAAACCTGCGCAACTACGTCTCCAACACCCAGCAGTACGGCAACCGCTGGCTCCACGCGTGGGTAGGCGTCATCGCCCTGGTGGTCATCCTCTGGAGCATCAGAGCCATGTTCGAGCCCGCGTCGGTAGCCACCAGCGCCATCACCTGGGGCATGGTAGCGTTCGACATCTGCTTCTACGTCCCCGGCTTCTTCCTCTTCTCGGTCCTCTACAACAACTTCCTCTATTTCGATGAGTTCCTCGCCGAGGACAAGCCCAGCTCCACCAGCGTGTGGAACGAGGAGCAGAAGCAGACCCTCTCCGAAGGCGAGGAGTTCTCCATGAGCCAGGACACCATCGTCGACACCACCCGGTCCGCCACCGACGCCAAGGTCTTTCAGGGCCTCAAGCGCCTCATCGACACCGACTACTTCCTCAACTCCCACCTCACCATGCGCGACCTCGCCCACGAGATCGGCGTCCATCGCTATCAGCTCGTCGGCTACCTGCAGGCAAACGACATCACCTTCTACGATTTCGTCCAAGCCCAGCGCCTGCGCCACGCCGCCGACCTGCTCCGCGACGAGCCCGACGTCACCCCCGAGGAGGTCTCCAGCCGCTGCGGCTTCAGCAGCTACCGCGTCATGGCCAAAGCCTTCGAGAAGAGCTACGAGTGCTCGCCCGAGGAATACCGCCAGGAGAACAACACCACCCTCCACAGCAATTTCTAGCCTCCCTGCCTGTCGGCAGGAGAGAGAAAAAATACGAGAGAGGGGCGAGGTTGCCGTCGTGCAGTCCCGCCCCTTTTCTTTTTTTAGGTTACCTCTAATTATTAGAGGTTACCTTTTAGAGGTCGCCTTTCTTTTCTTTCTGTCGGCGAGCCCGCCTAGCGCCAGCGTTTCACCTTGGGCACGAGGCAGAGGTTCTCGTCAAACATGGCGCTCACGTCCTCCTTGTGGAGGTGGTAGGTCCTGATGCCCGCGCGTGCCGCCCCTTCGAGGTTGGCGGCGATGTCGTCCACAAAGAGGGTCTCCGAAGGCACCAGCCCCTGCTCCTGCAGGATCTGCAAAAAGCCCTCCACGTGGGGCTTGCGCTTGTGCATGATGTGGGAGAAATAGCAGGCGTCGAAGCAGGCGTCGAACACGTCGAACGAAAACATCTCCTCGGCCTGCTTCCTGAAGTAGTCGCAATGGATCTCGTTGGTGTTGCTGAAGAGGAAGAGCCTGTATTTGCTCTTCAGGGCCAGCAGCAGCTCCACATGGGCGCGGGGCAGGCCGAGAAGCATCGAGTTGAAGATGTCGTCCACGGCAGCGTCGTCGAGCTTGTTGCCCGTGGCCGCCTTCACATAGTCGCGGAACTCCTGCGCCGTGATTTCGCCCACCTCGAGCTGGTCGATCTCGGGAGTCTGGAAGGTGCGGCTGTAGAAATCCCCCAGCTCCCCGATGCCGTATTTTGCGAAAGTTTTGGCTACGTTCTCGTAGCAGACGTCGTAGATCACTCCCCCGAAATCGAAGATGATGTTTTTGATTTTTGCCATATCCTGCTGTATTGTTTGTTTGTTCATGTCTCCGGCTGTCCGGCCGGATATATATATAACGTACATATTTTCAATATATTTTGTCGTGTATACGTTAAAAAAACATAACGGGCCTTTGTCAAGGGGCCCATTTTGCCTATTTTTCTGCAAAAAACGAGGCAGAAACACAGCCTCGGGGAGCTAGATGCGAAAAAAAGTTTCTTTCATAAATATTTGAAAGACAAAAGGAATGGGTGCTCTGCCACGAGGAAGATGAAAAAAAGTTTTGGTAGAATGAAAAATGTTCGTATCTTTGCACTCGCAAAAACGAAGAAAAGAGTTCTTTAAAAGATTGCAAAACGGTCCGGTAGTTCAGTTTGGTTAGAATACATGCCTGTCACGCATGGGGTCGCGAGTTCGAGTCTCGTCCGGACCGCCAAACACGAAAGAAGCTCTCTTGCAAAAGAGGGCTTTTTTTATGTAGCCCTGTCTCGCGAGAGGCCCTTCCTTTTCCCCCTCCCGAAGCAGGCGATGCAAGCCACACACCATTTGCCGGGGCTGACCGGTTTTGACAGCAAGGATAATGGGTAGGTAAGCATGCAGGCCCACGCAACAATGGCCTTGAAAACGGTTGCAGAACAATAATTGGCGAAAATAACTACGCTCTTGCTGCATAACCGAAGCACAGTAGGTTATCTTAATCGCCGCAACAGTTGCAGCGACAAGACATCCCTCGCAGACCTCGCCCTTCGGCGTGCGATCAAGGGGTGCTCATAAAGAAGGGATAGTTGTCGGGTTTCTCCGCCCCGGCAATGAAATTTTAGGAGATAAGGCCGTCTTTGGGTGCCTGCGTCCGGAGCCGTCACGAAAACCAACCACAGGATAAGCATGTAGAAAGCATATTTGTTACTTGTTTGGACGAGGGTTCGACTCCCTCCAGCTCCACTTGGAAACCTCCTAAAACACAAAAAGAGTGCTGATAATCATAGAGTTATCAACACTCTTTTCCTTTTTCACATCCTTGTAAAGCATTACATTGTTTTAGTCCTAAATAACAATGTTGATGTTCGATAAACAATGTTGATAATCAAACGACTATCCTCATTGTATCTCCCACTCTAACACCTTATCTGTTAGTCGGAAGTAGGATGTGATTTTTGTTTCAAATTTGTGACCGACTTTTTGCGATTTGTGACCGACTTTTTCGCCCTATAACAAATTGTTTAACTAATAATTACAAAGAAAATGACAGTAAACTTTGTTTGTAGGCGTTGCAAAGCCAGTGCGAGAGATGGTTTGTCGCCCTTAGAACTCTATGTCATCATTGATGGCAAGAGGAGGTTCATCTCTCTTAACAGACGAATCAGCGAGAAGAAGTTCAACACCAAGAAGCAGATGGTCAAAGGTGATGATGAGACGAACAAATTCATTGAGGCTGTCCGTATGAAGTGTTATGCTCTGGAAACAGAGATGCTCAAACGTGGTCTCCTCTTCACCGTGGACACCTTCGTCTATGCGTTCAAGTATGGCATCAAGGCGAACAGCATCTCCGTGTATGGACTCTTTGATGAGTTTATGGAAAAGCAAGAGGAGAAGAAGAAGGTCGGTCTGATTACTCACGCCATCTATATTAAGTATAAATGCACTATCCGTTATAGTAAGGAGGCACTGAAGACGGACAAGATGCTGAACGCCCTCACAACCTCCGATGTGGAAGGCATCTATACCTATATGCTGGGCAAGATGGCGAACAACTCGGCAATCTGCTATATGCGCAAGTTGAAGACTATGCTCATCTATGCCATCCGTGAGGGCTACATCTCAACCAACCCTATCAACTTCAAGTTCCATACGGATAAGGTTAGCAAGGAACCCCTAACACTCGAAGAAGTACGGAGAATCCGTTCAAAGGTCTTTGCATCCAAGAGTATGGAGAACATCAGAGACTTGTTCATCTTCCAATGCTACACGGGGCTTGCCTTCAAAGATATGAGCAGCCTCACGCAAAAGGACATTAAGATTGACAAGGATGGCAAAGAATGGATTGTCAAGGAAAGAATGAAAACGGGCGTGACGGCATTTATCCCAGTCCTTCCCGTAGTTAAGGAGATATTGATCAAGCATCAGTATCTGTTACCCACGTTGTCTAACCAGAAGTACAACTCATACCTAAAGGAGATACAAGAGGTCTGTTGTATCAAACAAACCTTACATTCGCATCTTGCTCGCCATACTTGTGGGACACTTCTCCTCAATGCTGGCGTTGATATGCTAACCGTCAGTAGGGTTCTCGGTCATAGCTCAACCAAGATTACCGAGGCGGTTTATGCCAAGCTGTTGCCCTCTACGATTATGCAAAGGGTAGAAGATGTCTCGGAAAAGATATTGTGACATCTGCATCCTACTTCCGACTAACAGATAAGGTGTTAGAGTGGGAGATACAATGAGGATAGTCGTTTGATTATCAACATTGTTTATCGAACATCAACATTGTTATTTAGGACTAAAACAATGTAATGCTTTACAAGGATGTGAAAAAGGAAAAGAGTGTTGATAACTCTATGATTATCAGCACTCTTTTTGTGTTTTAGGAGGTTTCCAAGTGGAGCTGGGCGGAACACCATCCCTCCATTGTTATCCCTCTGATAATCTTATA
>JAKSMR010000139.1 GCA_024400495.1 Bacteroidales bacterium | reverse complement strand
GAACGCAGCAACCATAATCTTTGAGTGATTTCGGTTGTTGTCTTTACGTCGTGGTTTGGAAGATTGAAAGGAGAAAAAGGGGGGCGGGGGGAAAGGAGGGAAACTTGTTGATAACTCATTTCCCCTATCTCCCTCTGAAACATGAAACTGGCAATGCGCTACTTTGTTTGGGTGTCGGGTGCTTGCACCTTGATCTTGAAGTCTGGGTATTTTGCGATGTTGTTGAGCAAGATTACCATCTTCCGGGCGATTGCGGTATGAGCAACCGGCTTAGGCTTTCCCCTCGCCACAAGCGCGTCGTACTGCTCTCTCCAGATGTGATTGTGTCGCGCCGCATTCATCGTCGCCTCGTAGACGACGCTCCGCGCCCGTCCACGCCCGCGTTGCGTGCGGCTTTTCTTCTCGACCGTGCAGCTCTTGTGATCCAAGGGCGCGAGACCGAGCAGCTTTGCGATGCCCTTCGAGCTCAGCGTCCCGATCTCCGGCACGTCCGACAGGATGATGCGCGTCACGCAGGGACCGACGCCCGAGACTTCGCGAAAGCGGCTGGCGAGTTCGCGCATGCGTTCGTCGTTCTCGATGACCGCGTCGGCACGCTCCTCGGTCTTGTCGATTTCCTTCTCGATCCTGGCGATCACGCGCTCGAGCGATTTGCGCGACTTGGCGTCCTCGATGTACACGAGCTGCGCGTTTATGAGTGCCGCAGCCTTCATGAGGTTCTCTCGGACGCGGACATCCGCACGCAACGCTCGTTGCGCCTCCGACCGCGGCTGGATGAAATGTCTCTTCTCCGGCTTCAGCGACGCCGCGAAGTCCCTGATCATCTCGCAGTCGATGGAGTCGGTTTTCTCCAGGAGACCCTGCGACTTCGCGAAGTTCCTCGCCCGCCACGGGTCAAGCTGCATGGCCTTCACGCCCGCTTCGATGCAGGCGTCGTACAGCTTGTTGCCGTAAGCGCCTGTCGCCTCAAAGCTCACGATGGCCTGAGCCCTTGTTGCGTCTTTGATGATTTTCCTGATTCCCGCCTTGGTGTTGCGGGTGATGTACTTGTGTCCGTCTGGGAGGCAGACGTCAAGCTTGTCCTTGCCTACGTCAACCCCGATGTGCGTTTCGACCGGATTCATGGTATACTTGTCTTATCATTCGAGCTGGAAAGGTACACGGATCCGATTAGACCCGGAGCCCTTGCAACCATTCAGTTTATGACCAAAAACGTGGCGATGCCCAAGCTGCGTTACGGAGTAGGAGCTCCAAGATCGCAACGGGCTCTCGCCACAGGTCTGGAAACGACGGCCATCGCTTCCAGACCATTCTTTTCGCCTCGCCATTACGCTCGGCTATCCCAACACCCGTTGAGCAGGAACGGGGAGAAGCATATCAAAAACCGTTTAGATAAGATGC
>JAKSMR010000138.1 GCA_024400495.1 Bacteroidales bacterium | reverse complement strand
AGTAACGAGCTAACCCATGGTGGGTTGCTCAAGAGAACAGACAGGAGAACAGGCCATGAAATATTGTACCACAATCGGCATTGATCTGGGCGACAAGAAACACGCCGTCGTCGGATTGGATGAAAAAGCAAAGATCATCCTCAAGCGGTGGCTGCCGAACAATCGCGAAGACCTAGAACGGTTCTTCATCTCGAACAAGGGCGTTGCCATTGGCATGGAGACGGGGACTCACTGCCGGTGGATCAGCTTTCTCGCCAAGAAATGCGGGTGCGACGTCTACGTCGGAAACGCGCACAAGCTCCGCTCCATATTCGGCAACACTCACAAGAACGACATGCGTGACGCCGAGGAAATCGCCAATCTCTTGCATGGGAACAAGCGACACTTTCACCCAGTCGTCCTTCGCGACGAGACACACCAGGGACTCGTGCAGCTGGTCAAAATCCGCGAAACCGTCATGCAGCAGAGAACGAAGTCCATCAACTCGGTACGCGGGCTGTCAAAGGCCAACGGAATCAGGATCGGAGACTGCGACGCCGACAGCTTTCAGAAAAGGCTCGATGAGATGATCAACGAATTCCCGCAGAACCTCATGAAGCTCTTCACGCCGCAAATCGAGCTCTTGCGCGTGCTTAACGAAACCATCAAGCAGTACGACCGCTTAATCGAGGATTACCGCAACGAGCATTTCAAGGAGGAATGCGGGCTGCTCGAAACGATTCCCGGAATCGGGCCCATCAACAGCACGTCGTTCGTCGCGTTTGTCGGTGATGTCGGACGCTTCAAGCACGCACGGGATGTTGGGCCTTATTTCGGACTCACAGCGGGACGAGACCAGTCAAGCGACAAGGACGAACCGAAGAAGATCACCAAGGAAGGCAGCAAGTTCGTCAGGCATCTGCTGGTGAACGCGGCAAACAACATCATGCGCAGCAACACCTGCGACACCGAGCTCAAGGAGTTCGGGAACCGAGTCTGGGGGAACAGGGGGAAGGTTGCCAAGAGAAAAGCGAAGGTCGCCCTTGCCAGAAAGCTGGCCGTGACCATGGCGGCGATACTCCGATCGGGGAAACCCTATCACGACGACATCCTTGAGGCGGCGAAACAGATCAAGAAGAACTGACAGGAGCCAACGACATGACAATTTGACAGAAGACTCGACGACTTCAGGAGCTCGCAAGAGCAGAGCGCACAGGCGCTAGTCGTTTCCAAGAACAGCTAAAACCCCGTCCCGATGACTGCGGCGTGAAACTGGCAACTCCATGTGGACGCTTGCGTTCTGGAGATAGCAGCTCGAAGACGGATCTCAATGGGCAACGGTCGCAAGTCGGCCTGATTGCGGATAAAAGCGTGGTTCAATGGCGTTCAAGGAAAGGATGACCGCCCTAGGCGGTCGCTCTTGACAAAGACCTCTCATAAAAGTTTCACGATTTT
>JAKSMR010000137.1 GCA_024400495.1 Bacteroidales bacterium | reverse complement strand
ATAGTAATTCTGGTTGATCCTGCCAGAGGCCATTGCTATCAGGGTTTGACTAAGCCATGCGAGTCGAGAGGTTTAAGACCTCGGCATACTGCTCAGTAACACGTGGTTAATCTGCCCTAAGGTGGAGGATACTCCCGGGAAACTGGGGCTAATACTCCATAGTTGATATAACCTGGAATGGTATATCATAGAAAGATCCGTCGCCTTAGGATGAGACTGCGTCCGATTAGGTAGTTGGTGGGGTAACGGCCCACCAAGCCTGTCATCGGTACGGGTTGTGGGAGCAAGATCCCGGAGATGGATTCTGAGACATGAATCCAGGCCCTACGGGGCGCAGCAGGCGCGCAAACTTTACAATGCGAGCAATCGTGATAAGGAAACCCTGAGTGCCTGTTGATGCAGGCTGTTCATTAGTTTAAATTGCTGGTGAAGAAAGGGCAGGGCAAGACCGGTGCCAGCCGCCGCGGTAATACCGGCTGCTCGAGTGATGGCCACTATTACTGGGTTTAAAGCGTCCGTAGCTTGATTGTTAGGTCTCTTGGGAAATCTTCAGGCTTAACCTTAAGGCGTCTAAGAGATACCGGCAATCTTGGGACTGGGAGAGGTAAACCGTACTTCGGGGGTAGGAGTGAAATCTTGTAATCCTCGAGGGACGACCTATGGCGAAGGCAGTTTACCAGAACAGCTTCGACAGTGAGGGACGAAAGCTGGGGGAGCAAACGGGATTAGATACCCCGGTAGTCCCAGCCGTAAACAATGTGCGTTAGGTGTATCGGCAACCACGCGTTACTGATGCGCCGCAGAGAAATCGTGAAACGCACCACCTGGGAAGTATGGTCGCAAGGCTGAAACTTAAAGGAATTGGCGGGGGAGCACCACAACAGGTGGAGCCTGCGGTTTAATTGGATTCAACGCCGGACATCTCACCGGGTAAGACAGCTGAATGATTGTCAATCTGAAGGTTTTACATGACTAGCTGAGAGGAGGTGCATGGCCGTCGTCAGTTCGTACTGTGAAGCATCCTGTTAAGTCAGGCAACGAGCGAGACCCACGCCAACAATTGCCAGCAGCATCTCCGGATGGCTGGGGACATTGTTGGGACCGCCTCTGCTAAAGGGGAGGAAGGAATGGGCAACGGTAGGTCAGCATGCCCCGAATTACTCGGGCTACACGCGGGCTACAATGGATGGGACAATGGGTAACACCACCGAAAGGTGTCGTCAATCTCCTAACCCCACCCTTAGTTAGGATTGCGGGTTGCAACTCACCCGCATGAATCTGGAATCTGTAGTAATCGCGTTTCACTATAGCGCGGTGAATACGTCCCTGCTCCTTGCACACACCGCCCGTCAAACCATCCTAGTGAGGTTTGGATGAGTCCCTGGTCTTTGCCGGGGTCGAATCTAGATTTCGTGAGGAGGGTTAAGTCGTAACAAGGTAGCCGTAGGGGAATCTGCGGCTGGATCACCTCCTAA
>JAKSMR010000136.1 GCA_024400495.1 Bacteroidales bacterium | reverse complement strand
AGTATTCTACCACAATCGGGGTCGACGTGAGCGACCGGACTTCAAAGATCTGCGTGATGGCGAAGTCGTCTGGCGGAGAACGTCGGATCGTCATCGAAACGACCTGCGCGACGACAAAGGCCGGATTTGAAGAGGCGTTCGCAAAGTACGACCGTTCATGGCCCGTTGTGTTCGAGACCGGGACGCACTGCCGGTGGATGGACAGGTGCTTCCGCAAACTCGGCTTCCAGACGATCGTCGCCAATCCGAGCCTCGTGCCGTCGATCACGAAGTCCAACAAGAAGAACGACCGTAACGATGCGCGCGAATTGGCACGGCTGGCGATTGCGGATCCCGCGATGCTCCACCCTGTCTTCCTGCGCGATGAGGTCTACCAACAGATGCTTCGCTTTCACCATGCCAGGAACATGCTCGTTTCGCAGCGAACGCAGACGATCAACCAGATTCGGGGATTTGCGAAATCGCTCGGGCATCGCATCGAATGCTCTTCGTCGGAAAGATTCCACGAACTGAGTCGGTCTGACTGGCCCAAGGAGCTTGAGGAGGCCGTGTGGCCGCTCATGGGGACGCTTAAGACAATCAACCTCAAGATCTGCGCCTACGACAGGCTTATCGAGAAGCTGGCAGAAAAGCCGGAATTCAGAGAGATGGTTGAGCGCGCCCGTGTCATTTACGGCGTCGGAATCATTGGGTCAACCGTGCTCATCGCTGCGATCGGAGGCCGCCCGGACAGGTTTGAACATGCGAGGGAAGCCGGAGCATACCTCGGCCTGACGCCCAAACAAGACCAGTCCGGGGACTCGGACAAGCAGCTTCACATCACGCACGCGGGGTCCGCCATCGTGCGCAAGGCACTTGTCGAGTGTGCCGGCGTCGCGCTCATGGCGAACGCAAAGGAAACAGATCTCAAGCTCAAGGGCCTGCGCATCGCCATGCGCGGGGGGAAGATCGCCAAGAAGAAAGCCAAGATTGCAGTGGCACGAAGCATGGCGGTGACGATCGTCGCCTTGCTGCAGCACCCCGAGAAGGAGTATGTCCCACTGTCCGAGGGCGGGAAGAAAGGATTTGAACGGTATCATGCGGAGCTGGAGTACCTCGCGATGCAGAATGCCGCAAAAAAGGAAAAGGCCGAGGCGAGGTCCAAGGCGGCGTAACAGAAGTATATTTCGGGCAAGGCAGGATAAACAGCGATCATCCGCCAGGTCGCCCGGCTTCAAGCAAGCTCAAGATGTCCCGTCCCAGGTGAGTGCGTTAAGTCGCTGGCACAACAAGTGCGAGCTGTAGATTGCACCCCTGAAGACGGACAATACAGTGCAAGCGCGACGAAGGTTGTGGATTGCGGATAAGAGTGAGACATCACTGGCTTTTTTTGAAACCGAGCGAATCTGCAGAAAGGCAATAATGGACTGACGGGGCGCAAAACGAAAGGTGGCAATCGCGTGCGATTGGCCATTGACAATTGTTCCCATAAGAGCCACT
>JAKSMR010000135.1 GCA_024400495.1 Bacteroidales bacterium | reverse complement strand
GTCAAACACGACCACGCCGCCGTGCTGCGCGTAATCGCCGTATTGCGCTATCGTTTCATCACACATTTCACATCCCTCCAAGAGAGTCCCATCTTGTTCTTCCGATCAGGGTCGCATCCAAGCGCAATCAGCGTCCGCCGCGTTTTCGCCGAATCTTCCTTCCAGAAGAGGCTTGGACGATGCCCGCCGTATTGGTAGCGGTAGAATGTATACCAGAGCGGCGTATCGCCGAATACATCGACCGTGGACGAAACGATTCCCGGCACCTTGGCTTCAATCGCCCGAATCAGCTTGGATGACTCATCGTCGGGGAAGCGTCCATCCGCACAGATCCGCAGAAGCAATCGTCTCGGCGTAATGACCCTGAAAAGTTCCGGCGACCGCCTGATCATCGTTCTCAGGAGAAGAAAGCTGCGGGACTCAATGACGATTTGCAGCCATTGCCGCGTAAAATGGAATCCCGATATCGCCAAGTTGATGAGGAAATTCGCCGGATCGCCCTTCTCCATCGCGACGCTTACATTCTGCGGCAATTCGTCGCGGAAGTTCTCCTGCCGCCAATAGGCATTCTCGCGGAGTGCTTCACCAAGGGTCTCGGCGAGGTCTTCCCATCCCGGCTGTTTTTCCCTGCAATACCGAACACGCTCCCCGAAGTCAGGGTAGAACGCACCGGCTACCAACCCTTCCCACCTTGGGAAGTTCCTGTATTGAGGATCCGTCAAAAACGCCTTTGCGACCAATTCCGGCAGCGAGGTGATCGGCTTCTCGACCGCCTTGTTCTTCTTCGCCCACCTGACATACCGCTCATAATGCGACCGAGGAGCATTATCCCCCTTAAGCGGCAGAAGTCCCTTCGGAAACTTAGCCGTCTCTCCTGCATCATAGCCGGGAGCATTCCAATCATCGCGGGACATTCGCCTTTCGTTCCACATCCAGTTCAAGTGTCGCATCGCATGTTCAAGCGTGACCTCAAGTGTGCCCTCGCTCAATGGATGATGCCGCTCTTCAAAGGGCAATCTCGGTCCCCGAAAGCCGGTCCGCTTTCCCGTCCGCAAATAATGGATGCGCGAGTGCAGGTGCTCAACATCCTCCATGCCCTCGACAAGCCCCGATTGCATTGCATCGACATTCATCCCTTGCAACATCACCCCTCCTCCACGGACTCGGACGCGTTGAACTGCCGCACAAACACCCTTGGAAACCTGCCCTTCTTTGCAAAGTCCCGATCCATTTCACTCGGCTGGCAGAATCGGGCATTCCACGCAAAGTTCAAATTGCGATACGCTTGGGAGAGGGTCTGTTCAAGGGCGGCCTCATTGATCCTGTCCGAACCATCCAGTCTTCGTTTCCACCCCTTCGGCACCTCGCCCGTCCGAGCCAAGTAAAGCATGGCATTCAGGCGTTCGAGGTTCTCAATTGCCTCGTGCAAAAGGAACTCAACGGTTTCCCAGCAGATTTCTTTCTTCATGACACAGAGCTATTAGCAAACTCCGTGCCA
>JAKSMR010000134.1 GCA_024400495.1 Bacteroidales bacterium | reverse complement strand
GCAAACTTACATAAAAATTTTGGATTTTTAGGCCGGTTAATAAAAAAAATCAAGGCCGGTGTCTCAACATGGCTGATATTCACTATCTTAGCCGAAAATTTCAAATTCATGTATTATGGAAAGAGCTTGCGGCCTTGACGTGCACAAAGATAGTGTATTTTCCTGTATCATCAGCGAGAACGGAGAAATAATCAGTAAGAAATTCGGGGTGCTCACACCCGACCTTGAGGAGCTGCGCCGGCATCTGGTTGAGAACCATGTGGATGCGGCGGCGATGGAGAGCACGAGCATCTACTGGATGCCCGTGTGGGACGCCCTCGACGGGAGCGGCGTCGAGCTCAAGCTCGTCAACCCGTACTTCATCAGGCAGCTGCCTGGCAGGAAGAGCGACGTGAAGGACGCGGAGTGGATAGCGACATGCGTGCGCAAGGACCTGATACGCGGCAGCTACGTGCCGTGCGTGGCGGTGAGGCAGATGCGCAAGTACAACCGCATGGCCTCCGACCTGTCCAGGGACATCGTCAGGCTGGAGACGAAGCTGGACGCCGCGCTGCAGAGGATGAACATCCGGATAAGCAACTACGTGTCGAGCACCGACACCAAGAGCTACAGGTCGGTCGTGGAGAAGCTCTCGCAGGGGGTGACAGACCCCGAGGAACTCCTCGGGGGGATACACGCCAGGACGGTGAAACGCCACGGCAGGGACACCGTCAAGGCTGCGCTCACGGGGATGGTCACGGACGTGGACACGGACATGGTGCGCATGTACAAGGAGAGGCTCGACCTCGCGCGGAAGCAGAATGATGAGTGCGAGCTGAAACTCCGGCAGCTGTGCGAAGAACACTTCCCAAGGAAGTTCGCCAACCTGCAGACCATGCCGGGCGTGAAGCCGAAGTCCGCGGCGGCGTTGATCGCGGAGACGGGCGGCGACATGAAGCCGTTCGAGACGCCGTCGGCGCTGGTCTCGTGGTGCGGTCTCAGGCCGCGCAACGACGAGAGCGCGGGCAAGATAATGTCCACCAGGACCACCCACGGCAACAGGTTCGTCAGGACGACCATGGTGGAGTGCGCGTGGGCCGCGGCGAGGAAGCGCGGCTGCTTCTACAGCAGGTTCTCCTACAGGCTGGCAACCGAGAGGAAGAAGCAGAAGATGAAGGTCGTCGTGGCCGTGGCCAGGAAGATGCTCACCGCCGCGTGGCACATACTCTCCGAAGACACGGCCTACAGGGACGCTTAATTTTGACAATCCGGGGTCGCGAACCCCAGTTGGCGGCCGTGCGGCGGAAGGTCATTATCTTTGTGGTGGCGGAAGACCCCGTGTTTGCAAACTGACTGACAACGCCGCACGGCCTGTGGATGCCGGTTTGGGCCAACAGCCCGCAGAGGAAAGTTCTACATACATACCGCAGCAAGGACGCCTTCGCGTCCAGGCGGAGCCTTGACCGAACACGTCCGCACAACATTGATTATGTGATGCTTGGCAGGATTAAGAATACCTTTTTTAGAGGAAAG
>JAKSMR010000133.1 GCA_024400495.1 Bacteroidales bacterium | reverse complement strand
CGCAATTCTTTATAATGCCGGACACCGTAGCGAAATCTCGTCCCCTAATCACGGTACCGCATTCGTCAAATGCCTGGACACCGTAGATTTCTGTAAAATGTGAGGTATGAGCAAGATGTCAAGAAGAACAACAATGGAGTTTGTCGGCACTCAGCGACGCGCCTATGCGCAGCTGAAAAGCAAGGCCAAGAAGACCGCATTCATCGACTCAATGTGCCAGGCCTTCGGCTTTGAGCGAAAGTACGCGACAAAGCTCCTGACGGGGAATCGCAAGTACAAGGACCCCAAGGGCCGCGGCAAAACGTACTCCGACAAAGCGACAGATCTTCTCAAGAGGGTCTGGTACGCCACGGGATGCATGTGCACGAAGTACCTTAAGGCCATTATCGTCCAGGCCCTTGCCAACCTCGCCGAGCTCGAGCATGTCGACGACTCGATCTCGAAGGAAGTCGCATCCATGAGCGCCTCGACGATGGACCGCGCAATCAAGGGCCTCGAACGCAAGGGCCCCGGATCCGTACGCAAGAACCGACGATCCGGAAACAACGACCCGGCGATGTACTTCACCTGTTGTTCGGGGGAGAAGAAGATCGCCGCCGAGACCGAGCCGGGACATCTTCAGGTCGACACGGTGGCCCTCTGCGGAGGCGACATGCACGGCAACTTCTTCTGGATTATCACGCTGACGGACCGCAAGACCCAGTGGACGGAAATCTATCCCGTGTGGAACAAAGGCGCCGCGGAAGTGCTTAACGCGATGGAAATCCTCATCAAGCGGTTCCCCTTCACGGTCCTCTCCCTACATTACGACAACGGCAAGGAGTTCATGAACAACCACCTGGTGGCCTTTGTCAAGAAGCATCCTGAAATCAGCTTCCAACGCTCTCGCCCCTATCACAAGAACGACAATGCGCATGTGGAGCAGAAGAACGGATCAATCGTCAGAGGCCTTTTCGGAGAGGTCCGCATCGACGTCCTGGAGCTGCGCGACCAATTGGCATCCGCCTGCACCGAATGGTCCGCTTACTTCAACTACTGCCGGCCGTGCATCATGATCACGCAGCGCGCCAAGAAGGACAAGTCCAAGGGGTTCGGCAAACGGTACGACAAGCCTCGCCTGCCCGCGCAGCGCGTCCTTGACGAAAGCGTCTCAAGCGAAGCCCGCAAAGCGGCGATTACCTCACGCATCGAGAAGACGAATGGAATTGAACTCTACCGGTTCGTCTTGCGAAGGTGGTCGCGAATCCTCCGCCGCCAACGAGCTTCGGAAGAATTGCCGGAGGCGACACGGGGACCTGATAACAAGCCCTCTCAGACGATATGCAAATAATCGAAAGTTTCACTTGGAGGGACGGCTGCTGGAGCCTCGGCGCTCCGCGCCGCCCCTTCGGGGACGGCTCCAGCAGCCGTCCCTCCAAGCCCCGCTTCCAAACCGATTACGGTGTCCTCGCATTTGACGAATTCACCGTTGACACATTCCTTCTACGGTGTCTTTTCTACTTGACGAATTGGG
>JAKSMR010000132.1 GCA_024400495.1 Bacteroidales bacterium | reverse complement strand
GCGAGGTCTACATCATCGGGACGATGAATACGACGGATCGGAGCGCGGGGACGCTCGATTACGCGGTTCGCCGCCGTTTTGCGTTCGTGACGACGAAGTCTGACCGCGAGGCGGTGTTGAGGTCTTATCCAGATGCGACGCTGGGCGAGAAGGCCGTCGCAGTGTTTGATGATGTCCTGAAGTTCATCAAGGAACACAATGCCGGCGATCTGGACATTGAGGATCTGATGGTCGGACACAGCTACTTCATGGCGGCGGATGAGGATGGCCTTAAACTGAAGATCGAGTATGAGGTGCTGCCGCTCATCCGCGAATATGCGAAGGATGGTTTGCTGGCGGTCGCGGCGGATGAGCTGGAGCGGTGCGGCGCGGCGTGGCGTGAGTTGTCTGTTCCGACGGCTCCTGCGGTGACGGCCGAGTAATATGGAAGTCCACCGGATACAAGAGCACGACCGATTGCCGGAGTGCTTCCGTCCCGACTTTTGGGAGGAAGCATTCAGGGACAAAAACCTGTTCAAGTGGACGGTCTCGTCCGAAGGGCGGCGGGGGGAATATTCGGCCTACTATCGGATTGGTGCGGAATGGGTGGACGGCGAACGGGCTTTGGTGGTTGCGCCCAAGGCCGGGATGGAAGGGATCGACTGGCCGGCCATGTTGATGCGGTGCTTCGACACCGAAGAGGGATGCGCCGATGGCTTGGGGAAGATTTACGATATTGATTTCGACGTGCCGCCGATCAAGGATGCGACGCTGCAGAACATCCTGACCCCGTTGCTGGTCGTCCATTTCGTGGGAATCGTCAGACGCATCGTCAATCGGGGGCTAAAGCGTGACTATGTGCAGAAGCAAGGCAACTTGTCGCGCGTCCGCGGGCGGATCGGATTCTTGCAGAACTTCCGGCGGAATGTCATCGTCGGACGGGCGGATCGCGTATTTTGCAGATACTCCGAGCTTTCGGTGAATACATGCGAGAACCGGCTGATCAAACGGGCGTTGCTGTTTGCGGAACGGATTGTCGGGAGGATGCTGGATCAGGGACAGCGAAGCGCGATCATGCTTCAGGGGCGGCTCAACGGCTGTCTTGCCGCGTTTGCAGAGGTCGATGATCGGGTTGAGCTTTGGGAAGTGCGTCGCTGCAAGCGGAATAAGCTCTATCGAGAATATGAGGAAGCCGTGAAGCTGGCGAAGATGATCCTCCGGCGTTATGACAACAGCATTGACCGCGCCTCTGCGGAAGAGCATTCGATCCCATCATTTTGGATCGACATGTCCTTGCTCTATGAGCACTATGTCCTTGGTGCGTTGCGAAAGGCGTATGGGCGGAAGATCCTCTATCAGGCGAATGTGACGACGGGCAAGCCGGATTTTCTGTATGTTGATGAGGAGCATCCGTTGATATTGGATACGAAGTACAAGCCCAGATACGGCACGGGGGCGTTTGATGTGGAAGACATTCGTCAGCTTGCGGGCTATGCGCGGGATCGCAAGGTCTTGAAGAAGCTCGGAATTCAGGAT
>JAKSMR010000131.1 GCA_024400495.1 Bacteroidales bacterium | reverse complement strand
CGAGAGGTGTGTTGTAGTTCGTTCGCAGTTACACTGAAAGGTGGTGATTTTCAAGTTGCGAACTCTTACCGAGTGAGTATTGTAGCAAAATCGGCGCGAGGCGGGGCGGGAAAAGTTAGGCGTCCTGCCGCGGCGAGGACGCCGCGGATATGAGGAGGTCAAAAGATGAGACGGGGAAGGAGAACGGCGCGGTCAGGGGCTGTCGTAACAGGAGACCACCAACAATTGCGCCATGTAAAGAGGCAGATACAGGACGCCCTTGTCAGTCTTCACATCCTTCGGGTGCAACACGACCGGCTCGTGCAGTTGCTCGGCGAACTTCTCGCGGAACTTGTCGAGGGATGTCGTCGTGTAGTCCTTGATGCTCTTGACCTCCACTGGCACGATGTTGTGCCGTCTCGTCAGCGTCGGCTTCAGGAGAAGGAAGTCGATCTCCATCCTGTTCTCCTTCTCCTCTCGATCCGAGTTGGCGTAAAAATGCAGGTCATGTCCGGACGCGCGAATCATCTGCGCAACAAGGTTCTCCATCAGCATCCCCTTGTCCACCGACAGGGCCTCGCCGAGCAAACGCCCCTGGATCTCGGCAGACCGATCGCCGAATGCCGCGAACGCCATGCTGACCAGAAGCCCGGTGTCACCCAGATAGCACCTGAGCGAAAGGACATCCGTGCGCATCTCCAGCCCCACCGTCGGCTCGGTCACCGCCGAACAGATGTTGACCGTCATCGCACTCCTGAGCCATTCGAAGGCGGAATCGTAATCCCGCATCTTCGCCCCCTTCTTCAGGTCCGCAAGGACAAAACGCGTCTCATGGCGGGAGAGTTGCGACGGAATCGACCCGAACACCGCCGCCACCTTGTGGCGAAGCGCCCCGGCGAACTTGCCGATGTCCGCCCGGTACAGCGCGAGGATGTCCCGCTTGACGGCTTCGACCTCGCGCAGACTGTGCGTCTCGACAAACTTCGCCACGGCCTGAGGCATGCCGCCGACAACCATGTACTGCCGAAGCAGATCCATGATCGACTCGTGCGTGTCCCGTCCAAGAGGGATCCTTTCCCTAAAATGCTTCTCCATCACCGGCAGCACGTTCGCATGGCCTGTCGCCATGAGAAACTCGTCAAAGTCCAGGGGGAACATCTCGATGTGATGCTCCTCGCTCGGAATGACGATGTCTTTCACGTTCTTGCGAATGGAGATCAAAGACCCCGTCTCTATGTAGTGATAACGCCCGTCGGCCACAAGATACTTAATCGCCTCTCTTGCTCGCGGGAACCGCTGAACCTCGTCGAAGATGATGAGACTCCCACGCGGCAGTTCGACATCATAGGCACTGAGAAGATACAAGAAGAAACTGTCCAGATTCTCCAAATACTCATTGAAGTACCTCTTGACCTTTGCCGAGACTGTCGCAAAATCAATCAGCAAGTACGCCGGATACTCGTTTTTGGCAAACTCCTCAGCAATCCAACTCTTGCCAACACGCCGTGCCCCATCTATCATCAGAGCAGTCGAACC
>JAKSMR010000130.1 GCA_024400495.1 Bacteroidales bacterium | reverse complement strand
CTTCAGAAAAGCGACGATGTCTGTCGTGTTGAGCTCAACGGTATTCATATGGAAACCTTTCCTCCCCAGTGGGATATTCGTGTATTGGACTTTACCCGTTTTTAAACGTTGAAATTCCAGCCCTCCAGCGCAGCCTTACGCACCCGCGAAAAGCACCGCTTTCAAGCATCAGAAGTTTACCACAGAGCAGACGCCAAAAGCAAGCGGAAAGTTTGATATTTTTATATTTTGCGAAAATTACCCCCCCCCCCGACTAAATATGAGCATATAACGAGGCGGTTTTCGGGGTTGGCTTTAGGCGACTTTTGACGTGCCGACATCAAATCGCGCTATCCGTCGCCGGTAGCGAAGGCGAATTCGAGCTGCGGAGACGGTTTCACCAGCACCTTCTTGAGGTCAAGTTCCGCTTTCCACTTCCCGAAGCGCGTGAAGAGCTTCTGGATTCCGTCCGCGAGCGCGTAGTAGAAGAACTCGGGCGCACCGTAGATGCGCTTGGCCGTTTCGACGATGTGGGTGCGCAGCACTTCGCGCCGCTCGGACTTGCCGATCCACACCATCACGAAGTACGCGACCGCAAGGACAAGCGCCGCGAGGTTCCTCAGTCGCGTCAGCGTGAGGGAGCGCATGTCCTCGACCTGATACGACTGCTTCACGAAGCGTATCGTCTCCTCGACGCGCCAGCGCGTGAGATAGCCCTGGACGACGCGCCAGACGTCCTCCTTCGATCCGTCGCCCTGAAGCGTCGTGAGGATGAGCATCGCGCACTGCCCGAAGCCGCGCACGACGACGAGCCGCAGGTCCTTCTCGTGCATGCCGGGGAAGTCGGGGTCTTCGGGAAGGCGCACGGGCATCGCGCCGTAGTGGATCGTCGTGTCCTCTTCCTCGCCTTTGGCGTTGAACGCGACGACGGACGTGTGGGGCGTGTGGCACTTCGCCGCGAGGACGAGGATGTGTTCGCGCTCTCCCCTGTGCATGAGGTAGCGCTTCTGCATCATGCGCACGATGAAGTCAAGCCCGCACGAGATGAAGTAGCGGAAGATCTCGTTGCGGTCTCCGCCTCGGTCGTAGACGTAGATGCCGCGGTTGCCGACCTCCGCGCGGATTGACTCGATGACAGCCTCGATCTCCGCGTTCTCGCCCTTGTATTCGGGATCCTCCGTCGACCAGAGCCGGAACTGGAGCGGGACGACGCCGCGCCGCTTGCCGGGCTCGCAGGCGACCGCCATGCAGCCCCAGTAGCCGAGGTTGTCGCCGACCCTGCTCTTCGAGCCGTCCCACACCTTCGCGAGATACTGCATCTTCTTCGCGTAGGGCTTCTGCACGTCGGACGGGTCGATGATGATCAGCGTCGACTTGCGGACGAACCTCTTCGCGTGTTCCATCACCGCCTCGTGGATGTGCTTCCAGAGGTCCTTGAAAGCGAGGTGGTGGCAGAGCCGCATCTCGATCTTCACCTGCTTGATGTTTTCGTCTATTTCCGCCGCGATCCTGTTCAGAATGACCGATTTCGTGATCTGGATGCCGTACA
>JAKSMR010000013.1 GCA_024400495.1 Bacteroidales bacterium | reverse complement strand
TTTTAATCCATTAGACTTGAGTGCGATTGTTCTCCGGCCGTTGGCCTATCGAAGAACCACTGGCTCTTCTTCATGTTTTCTGTCGGCAGGTTTGTTCTCCGGCCGTTGGCCTATCGAAGAGCCACTGGCTCTTCTTCATCTTCACAAAGTCTTGAACCATTACCAATCGTGACATTTGGCTGCGCCTCGGCATAATAATCAAGTTTATTCTGCCCTCGGCTTGCACAAACGTTGCTACGGCTATGCTTCTTCGCCTTTGTTTGAAATCCACTCGACATAAATTCAAAAATCATCTCAATCTAATTATTAGAGGTCACCTTTAAGCATTTGATTCTCTTTCGATGGTGTCTTAATAGTTGCCTCTGATCATCACGCATAGGAATGCATGCCACCCAAGATGAAGTTGACACCAAAATAGGTAATAAGTACGCTCAGGAAAGCGACAACGCTATAGACGAGGATAGGACGAGGGCGCTGCAAGTGGGTCAGGCTGCGTCCGTGAAGAAGTGCAGAGTAGACAATCAACGTGATGAGAGCCCATACTTCCTTAGGATCCCACGACCAATAGGTGCCCCATGACTGATTAGCCCACACCGCTCCAATGAATATGCCTGCTGTGAGTAGAAACAGTGCGGGATAGGCTATAATCTGGCAGGTGCGAGCTATACGTTGCTGATCGGCATGATTCATGAAGAGAAGTGCCGATACGGCTAGGATAGCCATCAAGGCTAAGAGTGCGTAAGAGAGCATTATGGTTGCCACATGAATACAGAGTAATGGAGAATGCAATACGGGCATCAACTGAGTGACCATGGGGCTGGCATTTCCCATCATAGCTACCATCATGGTTACACCTGTCAGCAGAGGTCCTACGGCCAAAACCACAGGCATGCGACGGTGGAGGAAGATAACCAATAAAGATATGCTCAACGCAAGGAAATACATAGTCTCATAGCCATTGCTGAGGGGCACATGCCTTGACACATACCATCGCAGCAGGAATAGTAGCAGGAGATAGATTGACTCCAACGCAATTAGTATCAGCGAGGCCTTGGGAAATACCGAGGAGGATGGTTTCTTGACGAGCAATAGGAGAAACAGGAACAAGCCCGCCATGATGCAAGATATTGATACAATCTTGCTGGGAACGATACTATTGTAGAGCCGTTCTGCTTTGAGTCGTGCATTAGAGGGGAAGGCATGCCCTGCACGTTTCTTCTGATAAGTGAGTGTCTTCTCTAGCAATGTGTCCAAGTAAGAGAAGTTCTGCGTTAGCACAAGTTCCTGACTATAGCTGAGGTTTTTTCGAATAAATAGGTATTCATCATCAGAAATTTGCAGTGGCAAAGGATCGCTATGAGAATACCACCCTATATTGCCTACGCTATCAGCAATTGGATACATCTTGAGCAATTCTCCACCGTAGAGCATGACTACAAGCAGATACTTCTCGTTGACCGCCATTAACGATGAATAATGTGGATCGGCGGCAGACATCGTGTCCAGCATCTTCAGCCGATATTGTCCCATATTGTCAACATAGTCGTTCATCGATACATATCGGGATGAAGTATGGAACAGGGATTTCACAGACTCACCACCCTTCAGTTTGATGATAGGTTCCTGCTGCCAATCAGAATAATAGTAAATCCATCCCGAGAGAACCTGTTCGCTTGTAAGCCCTTTGTACGTAGGAGAACCATAGAGTTTGGTCGTGAAGTCACGTGCCAAGGTTGACACAGGGCATATTCTGCCCTGATAGTTCACACACAGCTTACCCATTCGTTCAGCGCTCTCACGTGGTAGCGTGCGAGGCAGAGCCTGAGCCTCCAGCGAGACTGCCAGCAGCAGCAACGCCATACCCCCTCTTGCCAGCTGACGAAAACGGCTGTGAGGGTCAAGGAAGAAGCCCAGCATACTCACCAGTAGAATTAGGTACCCTGCATAGTTGAGTCCTGTGCCCCAGGGATCGTGTGTCACCGTGAGCATCACCTCCCCATCAGGAGAGTATCCCGACTGACAGAAATGATAGCCACTATAGCGAGCAATATGGTTCATCGATATGGTATCTTGCAGGTCATGGTTGAAGGTAACGACACTTATGAAATCCTGCGGCGACTGTGTGCCTGGATAGTTGACCACCTCAAAATGATTCAGTTGCACGCTGAAAGGCAAAACCCAGTTACCACAATCCGAATCAACCGACGACGTCTGTATGTCGGAAGCAAGAGTGACACGCCCCGACTGTGCTGCAAAGGATGAGATGATCATGCCCACTAGAATAAGCAGAAAAGCCAGATGGATACCCATGACGGCTGGGCGCTTCATGATGCGCTTCTTAACCAAGGCGATAATTCCCAGTATAGCTAGCAAGGCCCACAAACCCGCGAACCACCACGAATGATACACGTGCTCAATGGCAAAGGCAGCACCATAGAAACGTTGCACCATGGTGCCGACAGCCATTGCCAGCACCACGGAAACAACCAGTAGGAGTATGGAAATTTTCTTCATATTGACTCGATGAACTTGACCACAGCGTCGCGGTCTGACTTACTGAGTTTACGGAACTTCTCCACCGTCCAGCGGGCATCAGAATCTGCAGCACCATGCCACATGACAGCTTCGAGTGTGTTACGAGCCCGGCAGTCATGCATTCTGTCGGATGCGCCGGTGCAGATCATGCTGAGGCCTCTGCCCCACAGAGGTGTCGTGCGGCACCAACCCGTGCGGATATCGTTCTTCATGCATAGCTTGTGCTGAACAAAGTCGCTGTAGGGCCATATCTTCTGATAGGGGTAGCGAGGCAGACGAGAGTCGCCGTCGGCAAAGAAGCCCGAAGGATCGGTAAAGCGGTCAGCACCTGTTGTCCAGGAGGGGCGGTGACAGGTGGCACAGCCAATCTCACGAAATACCTGACGACCACGCTGCACTGTAGCGTCGCTGAGATTGCGGGCTGCTGGCACAGCCAATCCGCGATGCCACACCATGAAATTGACGAAATCCTCGTCGCTCATCTCCACAGGCAGTTCTGTCGAAGTGAGATAGTTGTAGATGTCCTGCTCCACATTGCCTGTCTTGTTCCATTCAGGGAAATAGTGGTAAAACTGATCCTGCACCTCTGGATCGCACGATGCCACAGACGCATAGGCGGTAGTCATATAATGATAACGTCTGTTGCTGCGAGTTACATTGGTAATGTTCCAGATAGCGTTGCTACCGGGAGCATCCTGCAGAGGACCGCGCGACAGGGCATAGGTGTAGCGGAGAGGATGACCCGTGTTGGCGTAGGTCTTGACCCACTCGCCGTTGGCAAAGATAGCAGGATTGATACGAGCGCCCGAGCGTTCCTCCATGGCATACTGTGCCTTGAGAGAGTCGTCGTCGATAGCATCAATGAGGCCAACGCCATACACGCCTATTGTCGATTCCAGACGGACCCTGACATTGCTGTAGGGGATGCTTTGGCCGCCCGACTGCAGAGGCACATAGTAGGCCTGTTCAGGGATGGTCACCTCAGGATAGATCAGGTCATACTGCTCGCCGTCGGGGAATCTGTTGCCCCAGTCGTCGGTATAGGGCAGCCAGGCAATCTGGATCTGACTCTCGTCGATAGGAGGCTTGAAAGGAGCCACCGCCTTAGTCTGAGGCATACCTGTCAAGCTGGAGAGATAGTTGTCATCCTGGTCAGTAATCACCAGCAGATATCCGTTGCCCCAGTCGTCGGCGCGATAGCGTTCCATCCTTTTTCCATGGCCGTAGCCGGGATGGCACGAAACGCAGCTTGAACGGATGTATAAAGGACCAAGACCGTTGAAGGGAGCATTGTTCTGAGTGATGGTGCGGTCAAAGAAATACTCGCCGTATTTGAACTGGCTCACCATGCCTGCATTGGCCACAGCAGGCGAGGGATCCTGATAGGCAGAGGCAGAGAAGTTGAAGGTGGTGCCCAGGCGACCACCGGCATAAGTCTCTTCGTCAATCCAGCCGGGAGTGGGATTGTCCTCCTCTTCCTTTACGCAGGAACAGAGTAGCATCATGGCTGCAGCCATCATGTATAGATACTTGTTTGTCTTCATTATCCTATATTATTATTTAATTGTTACGAAGAGAAGTGATGCCCATGCTGAGAGCCTCGTCCAGCTGCAGACAGGCGTTGATAGCCTCCAGGCAGGAGGGGTCGGTGTAATTGAGCACAAAGGGAGCCTTCATCCGATCTATCTTGCTCAGGGCGTTCTCGATAGCGCTGGTGATACGGGCATCCACATCGGCATCTATCTCAGACATCAGAGCATGCAGGGAGCGGCTGCTGTTGCGCTGGCCATCAACACCACCCATATAGGCATTCTGGATGCTGATGATGTTGTCGTGGAAATCCACAATGGACTTCTGGCTGTAGGGAGACTCAATATAGTGAGGGTCCTCGCCATTATAGGGTTTGCCTATCTTGCTGGTGCCCACCTCGTCGGCGATGGTGGCACAGCCGTCCAGGATAGCCATCATGGCACCTGTGCGGCTGCTGTAGGTGCTGCCAGCCTTACCTGCCATGACGAAATTGTCGCCATAGCTGTTGCCGCCATTGATGGTAGTGTTCAGTTCCAGGGCTTCAACCTTGTCGCGGTGAGAGGTAGGAGCCTTGTCGCCCATCCAACTCACCTCCAGCTGAAAGCAGCTGTTGCGCAAGTCGCCGGCCACAGCCACGGCATAGATCATCTGCAAGTCGCTGATGTGAGCAGCCGATTTGGCATGGCCGTCCTCAAAGAGGATATACTCAATGCCGTGAAAACCCAGCAGCGAGTTGCCCAGATAGCTGCCCGCATACTCGTCGCCGTCCTCGCCGCTCATGGCATTGATCTGAGCCGTGTTGCTCATCAGCGTGTTGAACCCATCCTCGTCGAGCGGCCACGAGTCAATGTGAGGGTCGATGCCGAAATCGCTGGCAGCACCATAGAGGAAAGCCTCGCTCTTCTCCCACCAGGCACGCGCCTCAAGAAAAGTGGCACAGGCAGTCTGCACGTTAGCGTCCGTGCGCGAGATCTGCAGGCGCCTGAGATCCTCCACCAGCCGCTCGCTGGCTTCTGCCAACGACTCGTAGGTAGGTGCAACAACATGATCGACATACTGCTCTGCCACAGCCAGCATGGCTGCATCATTGATGTCATTAGCTTCGTCCCGTTCGCAGGAGGTCACAAAGCCCCACATAGCAATCGACAGGACCAGAAATAGTGTTTTTTTCATAATTGAAAATCTTTTTATTATTTAAGTTTTTTTGTCTTTCTTTATCGCTTAAAGAAGCCGGCATAGGTCACGCCCAGGGCCATCCAGGGTTCGCTGTTATACTGTTTCTGCAGCTGGCGCATACCCACCTCAGCCTTGAGTATCACCTCCCTTACCGGACGATAGTTCACGCCCACGCTCCAGCACATGCGTTCTGTCCAACCATATTCCGTGAGGCCTTGCACGGGGATATAGCTGTCATAGTAGTCGCAGCGGGCAAAGGTGACAAACTGCCTGTCCTGCGATGGGTCCATCCAGTTCCAGCCCAGCTCCAAGGCGACATCTATAGCCTCCTCGCCCACCAGCGTGTGTGGATAGGGCGACTGACTGCTGTTGGAGAGGGTGGAGTTGTAGGCCGACACCTTGGCGGCATCGTTCAGGTGGCCGTAATCCAGGTTTCCTCGTGCGGTGAAGCGTCCTTTTGCAATAGAGAAATCCATTGATCCAAACAGCATCAGAGCTTTCACGTTGGAATACTTGTTGGAGAATTCGTCGGTGACAATATCGTTGTTGAACGTGTTGCCCACAAAGCCGCTTACGCCTATCCTCACGCCAGGAGCCGCATAGCAATCCACCCTGGAGGCCAGAGCCAGCCTGTTGGCCACAGTGTACTCATAGGGAGAGGCCGATGCCCCGCCCGCCCAGTTGCTCACACTAAAGAGCGAGGAGTTAAGGGATGGAATCAGCCATACTCCATAACGCCAGGAACCCACCCTACCCCACACACTCACACCTGTAGCATGCCAGGTGCAAGGCAGTATTGTAGCCTCACCCTCAGGACGGTACACGCCGAAATATTGCGAAGGGAGATGCGACGCATTGGTAGCGCCCACAGGCACCACGTCGTGCCCCATACGAAGGTTGAACCCTCGACCCCAGCTTTTCTGAATCCAGAACTGCTCCAGCGCCACCTCACCGCCACGTTCTATCTCCTTTTCATACTCACCCGTCTCCTCGCTTTCGAGCTCCACAGCACATTCCGTACCCCCATGTTCAAACTCAATCTCTGTGCCCATGGTCCAGCCATGACCGAAATCATAGCCCATCATCAGCACCATGTGAGGAATATCCACCTGGCTATGTCCTCGAGAGTTAGCATATCGGTCGGCTGACGAGTAGCGAAACACATTATCACTATACATGTGATGACTATAAACCGCTTCACCATATCCTCCGATAGTAAGATGTGAAGAGGGAATCCGACGTAGCGTATCCTCATTCTGTTGAGCATGGGCGCTGATAGATAGCAACAAAAATGCAATGTAAAGTATAGTTATTCTTAATTTCATAATAAAATAGTGATTTCTAATTATTAATGATGCGGTACGGTTCTCTTTGTTGTGTATTTGTAGGTAACTTTTTGTTTTTCTATTGGAGGTTGATTCGTTAATTTTACAGACAAAAACAGCATATCCCTGAGGGAAGGTGTGTTCAGGATTGATCCTGAAGAGTTTCAAAATGTAGCCCCCTCTCCTTGAACACTAAGGGTGAGTGGGGTGTTAGCGCTAATGAAGAACTACTTCTCGAGCAACTCGAGACTTACTAGGCCGTTTACGATGGCATAGATGGTGAGACCTGCCGAACTGTGAATCTGTAGCTTTCGGGCGATGTTGCGCCGATGGGTAATCACAGTGTTGACAGAGATGCAGAGATGTTCTGCTATCTCTTTGTTACTCATGCCCTGTACAACAGAACGGATTACATCCTTCTCGCGGTCGGAGATAGCCTCGGCACTGTTTTCTGCCTCGACGTTGGCAAAGGCAGAGATAGCACTCGACAGTCGTTCCTGCTTCAGGTTCTGTTCCATTCGGGTAATCACAGGCACAAAGATGCTGTCCTCCACCTCTTGATGGTTGGTCAGCCACTGCTCGTTGTTATATATAAGATAAAGGGCCGACGTGAGTTTGTTGCTGTTGTTCGAGTCAGCAGGCAGGTATTTGATGATGAGGTTTTTCAGTTCCTTGAGGCTCTTGTCGGCATCAGCGTGCTGCTTGGAGAAGAGCTCGATGCTGTAGTTGGTCGAGGCCTCGCCTTGCATCAGGCGCTCCACATAGGGAAACAGCATCCGCTCCTCGTAGTGCATGTGGCGGCGTATCTCGCGGGCATAGTCGTCGTACAGCTTCAGTATCAGGCGCTCCACCTCGTCGCTGGTATTGATGCTCTCTGCCAACTGGCGTCGTACAAAGGGTAGCTGATAGTCGAGATAGTAGCGATGACAGGCCTCAAGATAATGTAGCAGTGTGGCTGCGGACAGCGATTCCACATCCGTGGCAGTGGCACCATTGATGGTAAAGTTCACCACAGCCAAAAAAGTGGTAGTATCCACATGGTTGCTCGCACAAGTTTCCTCCACCGTTTTGTCGCCAAACCCCAGAGGAATGCCGAATGCGGAGAGAGATTGCAGAATGTTATAGTTGTCACGAATAAGATTAATCATCTTATCGCCAGCTTCATACATCTTAATTGCTTTCATACGTATTACCTGATTTCGTGGTGCAAAAATACTACTTTTATTAGGAGCCTCCAATACCTAAAAATGATGATTTCCATTCTAGTGGGTGTTGTCCGTCGCTTATGAATGCAGGTAACATAGGTAACTTCCAGAAATCGCTTTCTAATGATTTTGGAACTTGTTCCAGTCAATGTGGAATTTTTAGAGGTTACCTATAACTATATGATTTGCCGAAGATAAAGAACATGGTAGAATATGATTAAAAATCCCTTCCTTTCCGCAAGATTAGAAAGGGAAAAGAAGTTCCACAAGTTTACTTGATAGAACTTCTTTTTCGTTTATAAACGCCTGCGGCGGCATAAAGGATAGACATAGCCTGTACCTCCTTTTTCCGCAAAAACATCCCCCCAAGCAAGGTTGACAAAGAAAAAAGGACAAACATCAGAAGCCTCCCAAACAGAATCGCCCAGCAAGAACCGAACCAAGTGTGTCCAGCCATCAATTCATAAGATATGGCAATAGTAACCAAAGATGGTTTTTGACCACCTAGCCTCTGTCCAGCCTCTATCTAACGTCTATCTAGCGCCCACAATTCCAAACGCTAGTCCCTCTCTGTACACAGGCTGGAATATTCTTGCCCAGACACCACATGGACTTCCCCTCGAACGACGGCCACCCCAGTCCTTCTGCCACGCAGATCAGCAGGCAGACAGTAAGACCATGCCGTGCAGCCAGAAGGCGAAAAGAGGGCATTCTCACAGCCGAGCATCCTATTGGTTTGCCGCTTTTAGGGAGATTGACCGAGGAATCTCTGTCAGTCCGACAGTTGTTTCTTTTTTTTTGGGGGGGGCGTGCACCTGGCACTTTTGGATATAATATAATTTATTGTATAGGATATAGAGGAGTATGGGATACATTATTTTTGAACTGTCAGATTATGCTTTCCCACACAACCCCAAAACGCCGGCTTATGGATCATTGAAGAGCCAACATCTCTACAAAGTTTTTGAAGACATGATGGACTCCATTCTTTACACCCGCCACAGGCATTGATGACGAAAGCGGTACAGAAGGAAGCGGGGGGACGGCCGTAATATCCTCTGAGATTTGGGACTTTGCGTTTCCGTCTCTTACGGGAATGAGCTTCCACGAAGCCGACGAGGCTGCTGTGAGGCGCAAAACCCCGAGGCAGCCCACACCAGAAAGAAGGACGTTTTTTACAGTTCCGGATACAAGAAAAATATTTTTTCACGTACTAATATAATAAAAGGAAAATATCCGCGTTATCTATAAAAAAGAATAAGAACATATATTTGCAAACAAAAAAAGTAATTACCGATATGAAGAAACTCGTTGCTATTGCGGCTTTCGCCGTACTCGTGCTGAGCGGCATGACCCTCAACGCACAGAACAAATTCAAAGGAATCGTCAAATATGCCGTTCGTTCTACCGGCGAAGTAGCTATTGAAATCCCCGAGCAGGCCGCCACCTCCGAAACCAAGGTCCTTGGCGACAAGATCATGCAGGGCTCCAACGCTTTGCAGGACGGCAATACCGTATATTCCTTCATCGACCTCAGCCAGCTGATAGCCTACCTCTCCTACAAGGACATGGAACTCGAGTCCTATAGCGGCGACGGCAAGATCTACACCAAACACACCTACACCCAGCTTGACATCGACAGCATCACCATCCCCGTTACCGAGGGCTATTATGTAGAGCTTGTTGCCGGCGAGACCAAGAAGATTGCCGGCTACGACGCCAAGAAAGCTATCCTCCATGTGAATGGTGCCGAAGAGCAGATGAGCATCGAGGTGTGGTACACCCCCGAGATCGGACCTGCCGCCAACTTCATCAGCCTCGGCGTCGGCTTCCCCGGCATGCCTCTCGAATACACCCAGACCATGGAAGGCGGCAAAGCCATCACTATGACCGCTACCGAGATCGTGAAAGGCAAGGTGAAAGACGTCGACTTCCTCATGCCTTCCGGCTTCAAGCTCATGGAAGACGAAGCTTTCAAGACGCTCCAGGCCGAATTGGAGGAGATCAGGGAGCTCCTCCAAGGCGAATAATCATCGGCCCACAAGGCCCCGTGTCGGCAGACTGCGGGCCACGAAACGACACCCGGTTGGAAAATAAGGCGAGCCTATCGTCTTATTTTCCTCCTATTTATACCTCTGCGCACACAACAGAAATACAACAAGAAATAAGTACACTATATGGCTAAAAATGTGAATAGAAAGTCGAAGAAAAGAAACAGCCCCAAGAAACCCTCGTCGGAATTCTGGCTGAAGGTGAAGACCTTCCTCAAGAGCGACGACTGGGTGAAGATACGTGCCGTGTTCGACATCGTGATGGCGGCGTTCCTTTTCGTTGCCATCCTTTCGTTCTTCCTCACCGACCAGTTTGCGAGCCCTACCGAATATGGCGAGAACTGGCTGGGATGGCTGGGAGGATGGCTGTCCAACCTGCTGGTATCGCGCACCTTCGGCTTGGCAGCCGTGGGCTTCTCGCTCATCCTGCTCTCGCTCGGACTGGAGCGCTTCCGCAAGGTGAAGAAATTCCAGACCTACGACGAAGGCAAGGTGCCCGACCGGAAGAAGAAGATCCTCCTCCCCTGGATGCCCACCCTTTTCTTCACCCTCTTCTGGATGGCATGGGTGTCGTGCGCCTTCGGCTATATCAACCATTGCATCACCCACGGCGACGAGGCCGGAGCCCTCGAGAACTTCGCCGGCTCGTTCGGCTTCATCACCATCGAGTTCCTGGTCTCCATCATCAAGATCTCCACCCCCATCCTGCTGCTCATCCTCGCAGGAGTGGTGCTCTACTTCGGCCACCACGTCAAACTCCCCGCCCTCAAGCTTCGCGCCAAGACCGCCGAAGAGGATATCGAGGAAGAGGAGCCCGAAGAGGAAGAGGCAGAAGGCATAGAAGAGGCTCCCAAGCCCAACCTCCTCGCCCGTCTCTTCAAGAGAGAGCCCAAAGAGGAGGCAGTCGAGCCGACCGAACAATCCAAGGAGAAGGACGACGAAGGCGCCGACTACGAGCCCAACTCGCTCCTCGAAGACATGATTGCCGAAGAGAAAGCCTCCAAAGAGGCCGAGAGCCAGGAAGAGGAGAGCCAGACCAAGCCCATCGAATTTGACATCGACGACGAGTTTGAGCGCGTCAACGCCCGTGCCCGTGCCAAGCAGAATGCCGGCGACGGGCCTATCTTCAACGTCGTCGACCCCGCCGGCAACATCGCAGGAAGCGACGAGCACCAGGAAGAGCCCGCAGAGAACCCCCACCCCGCCATCCAGGACGAGATCGCAGAAGAGCGGCTCGCCAAGATGGAAGAGATGGAGAAGAAGGAGCGCGAACATTACACGATGCCCTCGACCGACTTCCTCGAAGACTGGGAACGGAAAAACACCAAGGTGACCCAAGAGGAACTCATCGCCAACAAAGACCGCATTGTCGAGACCTTGCGCAACTACGGCATCGAGATTGTTGAAATCCTCGCCTCGCCCGGCCCAACCGTCACCCTTTACGAAATCAAGCCCGCCCCCGGCATCCGCATCTCCAAGATCAAGAGCCTGGAGGACGACATCGCCCTCTCCCTTGCCGCCTTAGGCATCCGCATCATCGCCCCCATCCCCGGCAAAGGCGCCGTGGGCATCGAGGTCCCCAACGCCCATCCCCAGATAGTGTCGATGAAGACCATGCTTTCTGCCGACGTCTTCAAGAACAACACCAAGATGGAGCTTCCCGTAGTGTTGGGAAAGACCATCAGCAACGAGCCCTATGTCGCCGACCTCGCCAAGATGCCCCACCTGCTGATGGCCGGCGCTACCGGCACAGGTAAGTCGGTAGGCCTGAACGCCATCATCGCCTCTCTGCTCTACAAGAAACGCCCCTGGGAGCTGAAGTTCGTCATGGTCGACCCCAAGAAAGTAGAGCTCTCGCTCTACAGCAAGATCGAGCGCCAGTATCTGGCCAAGATGCCCGACACCAACGACGGCGAAGCCATCATCACCGACGTGAAGAAAGTGGTGCGCACACTCAACTCGCTCTGCATGGAGATGGACCAACGCTACGACCTCCTCAAGTCGGCAGGCGTGAAAAAGATTACCGAGTATAACGAGCGCCTGGGCAAAGGCATGCTGGACAAAGAGGCCGGCCACCACTTCCTGCCCTATATCGTGCTGGTTATCGACGAGTTTGCCGACCTGATCATGACCGCAGGCAAAGAGGTCGAGCATCCTATCTGCCGTCTGGCGCAGCTGGCACGTGCCGTGGGCATCCACCTCATCATCGCCACACAACGTCCCACGACCAATATCATCACCGGCACCATCAAGACCAACTTCCCCGCCCGCATCGCCTTCCGCGTCACCTCCGCCATCGACTCGCGCACCATCCTCGACACCGGCGGCGCCAACCAGCTCATCGGACGCGGCGACATGCTCATCTCCCTCGCTGGCAGCGACATGGTACGCCTCCAATGCGCCCTCATCGAGACCGAAGAGATCGAGAAGCTGGCCGAGCATATCGGCGCACAAAGCGGGTTCCCCGACGGCTCCATCCTGCCCGAATATCTCGACGAGAACGAAGAGCCCAACAAAGACTTCGACCCCCATCAGAAAGATCCGCTCTTCAACGACGCCGCTCGCATGGTGGTTGCCAGCCAGTTCGGCTCCACGTCGCTCCTCCAGCGCAAGATGCAGCTGGGCTACAACCGCGCAGGCCGCATCATGGACCAGCTCGAAGGCGCCGGCATCGTCGGCTCCTACAACGGCTCCAAGCCTCGCGAGGTGCTCATCAAAGACCCCGTGGAATTAGAAGAACTCCTCAACCGACTCTAGCCTCATGAAACCCAACGTCTGCACCATCACCAACCCCGACATCGAGCGCTATGCCGAAGAGCACACCTCGCCCGAGTCAGCACAGCTCTATCAGCTCAACCGATGGGCGCATCTCAATATGGCGCAGCCACGCATGATTGCCGGAGCCTACCAGGGACAGCTGCTGCAGATGTTCGTCCACATGATCCGGCCCAAACGAGTCCTTGAGCTCGGCTCCTACATAGGATATTCCACAGTCTGCCTGGCACAATCGATGCCCGACGACGCCATACTCCATGCCGTGGAAGTGGAGGAGGAATACCAAAGCAAGATCCTCAAGAACATCGCCGACGCGGGCGTCGACCACAAGGTGCGGCTCCATATCGGCGAAGCCTTGACGGTTGTCCCAACCCTGGAAGAGCGATTCGACCTCGCCTTCGTCGACGCCGACAAGATCAACACCTTGGAGTACTACAAGATGCTTGTGCCCAGGATGGCTCCCGGCGGATTCATCATCGTCGACAACATCCTCTGGAGCGGCAAGGTGATCCTTCCCCAGCCCGAAGGAGACCGCGAGACAAAGATCATCCGCGAGTTCAACGACTATGTCCAGAACGACCCACGCGTCGAGAATATCCTGCTTCCTCTGCGCGACGGTCTGATGGTGGCAAGAGTGAAAGAATGAGCCCAACTCAAATTATTATTTTAACAAACCGAAAAAAAGTATTATTTTTGCAAATCCAAATAATTGTACAGCATATGAAGAAAGTGGCACTTTTCTTAGGCCTAAGCGCCGTTTTACTGCTCACCTCGTGCAGAAAAGAGACTACCTGCCGTTGCTCCGTAATCGGAGACAACGCCATCCGCACCCTGGTGATAGACAAGGGCGCCTGCCGCGACATCCGTTTCATCTACTCCGACCACGACGGAATCCATACCGACATTACCGACTCCCTGATCTGTACCGACTACCAATTCAAACATTAATCGAAACATGAAAGCCAAGAGAATCTATATCATACTCGCCATCGCCCTCGTCGTAATCGTCAGCGCCTGCTCCAAGAACCGCTACTGCCGTTGCGTCGATACCGACGACACTTCCATCGACACCATCATCGTGAATGTCGACAAATCGATGAAATGCAAAAACCTCAAGCAAATCGGCACCGAGAGAATGAACAGCCACGGCGAATTCGAGACCGACAGCATCCACAATTATTTCTGCCAGGAGATACCCCATGGCGACGTCTCGTCTATCCACAACCTCCCCTACTAATCGTTGACCTATGGCACGTTTTCTCAGCCTATCGGCAACCATCATCAAGATGTTGCTAGGAGCGATGTTCCTCTTTTCTGCCGCCACCAAAGTTGTGTCGGTAGAGAAATTCGAGGTCTACATCTATTCCCTGGGATTCCTATCCATGGGGCTGTCCTTCCTCGCAGCACGACTGATGATTGCCATCGAGCTGCTGATGGGAGCCTGGCTATTGTCAAACAAATTCCACAAAGCGGCCTGCCTGCTCAACCTATTGGTGCTGGCCGGCCTGACGATACTGCTAGTCTATATCCAACTGACAGGCCACACAGAGAACTGCCATTGCTTCGGAGAAGCACTATCTTTCACCCCTATCCAGTCGATATTAAAGAACGCCATCATCATCCTTCTCGTCCTGTTCGCCTGGAAATATGCCGACAGCAACTGGCGTCCACGATGGTGGGCCGCACTAGCCTTGTCTGCTATCCCGTTTGCCTTGCTGATAGCGCTAGGATTCATGGGCAAGATACAGATGATGTACGCAGATCTCTATACCACGATCGGATTGGCTGCGTGCATGATCAGCGTCGGCATCCTCTCTTCCCTGCTGCTTTGGAAGCACCAGACCCTGAAAAGCCTATGGAAATCGCGTTGGTGGATCATCGTCCCTATGATTCTCGCCCCCATCGTGGCAACAGCCGCAGTAACGACAGCACCTGAGGACTGGACCACCAGCACGACACGATATCCGTTTAACGAGAACCTCTTCCGGGCAAACCTCCCCCCCGAAGGCGCTTTTGAAAGCATCGACAGCCCCAAAATAATCTGCTTCTTCAGCACCTACTGCCAATATTGCCACCAGACAGCACACAAACTGACAGCTATACGTCAACACAACGACCTCCCCGAGGAATATTTCATCAACATCTTCCCAGGAACAGACAGCACCGACTTCTCCCAATTCTATGAATTGTCTGACTCCGAAAAGAGAGCCGAGATTCCCATCCAGCGAGACCTCTTTGCCGAGATCACCTATGGACAATATCCCCTCATCGTCCTCTGGACCGGAGACTCGGTAGCCGGAACATACAGCATCAATGTCTCCGAGCGAGCCATCATCGACTTTATCAACGCAACCAAACACTAACACAATATGAAACGGACCTTTGTACTCATCCTTTGCTTGTTTACCGTTATCCTATGCTCCTCCTGCAGGAAGACCTGCCGTTGCTACCGCTACGATGGCGCAATAGAGGAGTTTGACCGCGAGGAACTGAAAGCGAACGGAACCTCGTGCGACGCCCTTGAAAACGAGGGTCTAGGACTCGTCTACTCTATCTGCGAGTACGTCCTCTAAAATCCTTCCGACACCCATCCGCAATAATCGGAGGAACACATCCTTGTTGTTCCTCCGATTATTTCCACCTTTTATCTTGTCTCAAAAAACAAGATAGAATATACTCATGCATCGAAGTTTGTCTCGAGGATTATGACAACCGCACAGACAAAAACAAATACCAAACCCTAGAACAAACGACCACAAAAAAGCGACCACAACCCACAATAAAAGCAAGGCAACAAAGACAAATCTTACACAAACAACCAAACCAACAACATTAGATTTGCCACACAAAACCAATCCAACAGAATCAAACCGACAAACCACAACCCCTCCAAACACAACATACCACACGACACAAAACAAACCCAAAATACTAATATAGCACATTTTACACAACAGACAACCTAAAAACACAGGCAAAAAAGTTACTAAAACAACTAGAAACAAAATATTTTTTGTATCTTTGCACCCTGAAACAAAACACAATCCAAATTAGTCGGATTAGCCGACAAAACACAATCCGAGCAAAACAAACCAACAACAAAACCCACATAACAGCAACAAACAAATCCATCAACTGACACACCATGAAAAACAAGTACTACGACCTCATCGACCAAACTTTCGAGTTTCCACAGGATGAATTTCGCACCGAAGATGGCGAACTTATGTTCCACGACATCCCGCTTATGGAAATCATCAAACAATACGGAACCCCGCTCAAGATTACCTATCTACCCAAGATAAGCAGTCAGATACAACGCGCAAAGAGAATGTTTAATGTAGCCATCGCAAAGACAGACTATCGCGGCTCCTACAACTACTGCTATTGTACCAAAAGCAGCCACTTTAGTTTTGTCCTTGAAGAGGCATTGAAGAACGACATCAACCTTGAGACCTCTTCGGCCTTCGACATCAACCTCATCCAAGAGCTCTTCGAAGCCGGCCAGATCACAAAAGACATCTTCATCGTATGCAACGGCTTCAAACGCCAACAATACATTGACAACATAGCAGAACTCTATAGCCAGGGCTTCCACAACATCGTCCCCGTTCTCGACAACTTCTCCGAATATGAGATGCTATGCAAGGCCATGGAAAACATCGAGATGGACCAGCCCATGAATCTCGGAATCCGCATCGCATCGGAAGAAGAACCCAAGTTCGACTTCTACACCTCGCGACTCGGAGTGCGCTACAGCGACATCGTCTCCTTCTATGAAGAGCAGATAAAAGGCAATCCCAAGTTCAAACTAAAGATGCTGCATTTCTTTATCAATACCGGCATACGCGACTCAGCCTACTACTGGAACGAGCTGGCCAAGTGTGTCAACGTATACTGCGACCTCAAGCGACTCTGCCCCGAACTTGACTCCCTTAACATCGGCGGCGGATTCCCCGCAAAGAACTCCCTCGCATCCAACTACGACTACGAATACATGGCCGAGGAGATTCTTGCCCAGATCAAGAACATCTGCACCAACAGAGAGACCCAAGAACCCAACATCTTCACCGAATTCGGCAGCTTTACCGTAGCCGAAAGCGGCGCCACCCTTTACAGCATCCTTGGCCAAAAGCAGCAGAACGACCGCGAATCCTGGTACATGATCGACTCCTCGTTCATCACCACCCTTCCCGACACCTGGGGCATCAACCAGCGCTTCATCATGCTTCCCATCAACCATTGGGACAGCGAATACCAGCGAGTGTTCCTCGGAGGACTCACCTGCGACAGCGAGGATTTCTACAACGCCGATTCCCATGCCAACGCCATCTTCCTGCCCAAACTGCAGAAAGAGGAGCCTCTCTATATCGGTTTCTTCCACACCGGAGCCTACCAGGAGAGCCTCGGCGGCTATGGCGGAATCCAGCATTGCCTTGTCCCCGCCCCGAAACATATAATCATCGACAAGGACGAAAACGGAGAATACACAACAAAACTCTTCGCCAAGGAACAGAGCCACAAGTCGATGCTTAAAATCCTCGGATACTAGCAAAGGCATCCTCAAAGAATCAGCCTTCCCGGATCCCCCAAGAGGCAACATTAAAGAATTTTTATCGCGCACGCAATAAAATTAAATAAGGTACGTTATTATAATAAAACCTTAAGCACACAAGCACAATGAAACTCTCTAAAATACTACTCACCTCGCTCGCTGTTGCCGCACTCTTCAACCTCACTTCCTGCAACAAGAGCAATGTAAAACTCGACAACGCCCAAGACACCGTAAGCTGGGTCATGGGAGAAAGCCTTGCTCTCAGCGTCCAGTCCGCCCCTCTCAAAATCAACAAAGAGGTTCTCATCAAGGCTTTTGAAGCCACCATGAACGGAAAAGACCAGCCCATCGACAACCAGACCTATGCTACGGTCATGCAGGCACTCAACGAGCAGATGATGCAGTTCCAGCAGCTGTACAGCGACCAGGTCTCCCAACAGGAAGAGCAGATGATGCAGCAGAAGATGGCCGAGAACCCCAACATCAAGAAAGCCGAAGAGGGATTCTACTACGAGATTATCAAAGTCGGCAAAGGAGCCACGACCAAGAAGGGCGACCTCATCAATTTTGACTACAAAGCCATGTATATGGACGGCACCTTGTTTGACCAAACCTACGGCAACCGCGAACCCATCACCAAAGCCCTTGGAGACGACATGATCCCCGGACTCCGTATGGCATTTCTCCTGATGAACGCCGGCTCCACCTACCGTTTCTACTTCCCCAGCAAGTTCGTCCAAGGCGGCATCGACATCCCCGCCGGAACCTGCCTCATCTACGAGATAGAGCTACATAGCATCAATGTTCCACTCAAGGTCAATATCGACAAATAAAGCACATCAATAAAACGAGCATTCCTATACAGGTTTGCTCGTTTATACAATAATCAAATACAACAACACACTAAAAAACATACATCCTAATGAAAATCTTAGTACTTAACTGCGGAAGTTCATCTATAAAGTATCAACTTCTTGACACCGAAAATGAATTCCAGGTAATCGCTAAAGGTCTGCTCGAGCGCATCGGTCTTTCAATGGGAACCTTCACTCATCGCTATCATGGCGAAAAGTACTACGAAGAGACGCCCATCCCCAACCACACCGAAGGCATACGCATGGTTCTCAACGCGCTGACCGATCCCAAGATCGGAGTCATCAAAGACTTCAGCGAGATCGATGCAGTAGGAAACCGCATGGCTCATGGCGGAGAGAAATTCAAAGAGAGCTGCCTTGTCACCGACGAAGTGCTCGACAACGCCCATGCCCTCATCGAACTCGCACCTCTGCACATCCCCGGCAACATCGCCGGCATCGAGGCCATGAAAGCCGTCCTTCCCAACGTGCCCCAGGTTGTCGTTTTCGACACCGCTTTCCATGCCAATATCCCTCCCAAAGCCTACCTCTATGGTCTTCCCTATGAGTATTACGAAAAATACGGCATCCGCCGCTATGGATTCCACGGCGCCAGCCATGGCTTCGTAGCAGAGAAAGGAGCAAAGATGATCGGCAAGGACTGGAAAGACCTCAAGATTGTCTCCTGCCACCTTGGCAGCGGCGCTTCCATAGCCGCCATCGACCACGGCACCTCTATCGACACCACCATGGGTATGACATCCCTCGAGGGACTCATCATGGGCAGCCGCTGTGGCGATGTCGACCCTGGCGTCCTCACCTATCTCATGGAGAAAGAGGGATGGGGCCGCAAAGAGATGGAACAGGTGCTATACAAGAAGAGCGGCCTCGTTGGCATCAGCGGAGGAACTCAGGATATGCGAGACGTTTACGCTGGCAAGAAAGCCGGCGACGAACGCTGCACCTACGCTTTCGACTGCTTCGCCTACAAGGTGAAGAAGTATATCGGCGCCTATATGGCAGCCATGAACGGCTGTGACCTCCTTGTCATGACCGGTGGCATCGGCGAGAACGCATGGTTCATGCTCCACGCCATCCTCGAGAACATGGAATTCCTCGGCATTGATGTCGACCTTGTGCTGAACGACACTCTGATGGGCGAAGACCATATTATCTCCACCGACAGTTCCCGCGTCAAAGTAGCTATCGTCACCACCGACGAGGAACTCGTAATGGCCAAAGAGACCCAGCGCCTCGTAAGCGCCCGATAAGATCCAATCAGATCGATATTAGAAAAAGAAAGACCACTAGGATGCCCTAGTAGTCTTTCTTTTGTTCACCATGATTTTGCGGAGACATCATCGTACAAGACAAGGGTGCGAAGTCTAAATCATCACAAAGCACTAAAGCCAGCCATCTCTTTGTTGCAAATCAAGAACGGTTGATCAGATTCTTATTTAGGTGACTTATAAAAACTAGGGAAATGATAAACACCAGAGGTCTGTATTACTCTATCTACGCATTTTTATGAAGAGACTACTTTCCTCGGCCTTGGACGATAATGATGATCGTATAGAGCATGATCTTGATATCGGTGGCAAGAGACATATTCTCTATATAGAGGAGGTCATAACGAAGGCGTTCTACCATCTCGTCAACATTTTCCGCATAACCGAATTTCACCTGTCCCCACGACGTGATTCCGGGCTTGATCTTCTGCAGGAGGAGATATTCTGGAGCCCTCTCCACTATCTGATCAATGAAGAACTGACGCTCGGGTCGGGGACCGACCAGAGACATTGTTCCGACAAGGACGTTGTAGAACTGAGGGATCTCGTCGAGTCTGACCTTGCGCATGAATCTACCAAAAGGCGTGATGCGAGGGTCGTTGTCGCTACTTAGTGCAGGACCATGGGCTTCAGCATCAATATACATCGAGCGGAATTTGTAGATCTTGAAGGGTCTGCCATACAATCCCACACGTTCCTGCGCGTAGAACACAGGTCCTGGCGATGTGCACTTAACAATGACAGAAGTGATGAGATATACAGGCGAGAGAACGACCAAGGCTAGCGACGATACAAAAACATCTACCACACGCTTCACACTATACTGCCACTCCTCCATCAAACGAGGATTGAGCGTGATCAGAGGGGAATGGAAGATGGAGGTGATCTTTACCGAGCCGAAGATGATGTCTCTAAGCTCAGGCGGAATCTTGATGATCACGTCGCTCTGACAACTGAGTTTGCGGATAATCCATTGAAGATCTTCGTTCTCAAAGTTTTCAACGGCGATGATCACCTCTTCTATATGATGCTTCTCAATAAGGGTTACGATATCGTCTGTGGCTCCCAGATGGGGCATCACGGCAGAGAGACGAGGGTCAACAGCACCACCAACAGACACAAAGCCGAGGAACTGATTTCCCGAATAGACCTCCTGATTCTCTAGGTCGAGATAGGTCTGGTAAGCCTTTTCTGTGCTGCCGACGAGGAGTGTGGGATAACCGATCTGGCGGTTGTGCACACGCTTCACTATCTGGTTGGTGAGACACAGACGGCAGAGGTATGTGAGGACAAAATGAACCAGCAACAGGAAAAGGAAAGACAGGTAGTAATATTTGTAGGTTGCCAGCTGGTCATCGAGCATGAAGGCGAAAAAGATCACCAGAACGCCGATAACAGAGGCGGCTACCGTCTGCTGAAGTTCCTTGAGACGTCCTTTGCGGAAGACGTCCTTATAGGTGCCTTGCAGAGCATAGAAGCAGATCCATGCAACGGGGAGTAAGGTTACCCCTACCCAGAAATTAGTGTCGTTATAGACCTGGTTCACATCCACAAAGACATTCCCTTCCAGCTGGATCTTGCGGACAAAGAAGAGCGCAGCCCACGCTACCGCAGCCGAAAGAAAGTCAAAAAAGATATACTTAATGATTTGGAATTTCTTGTTCAAAGCAGAGAAGAGTTATTGTCTGACAACAAGTTTCATATTATCAAGGAAAAGATTTCCTTCTTTCCCTTCGCTGTTCACTATAGTGAAGTAGAGTTTGATATAGCGATAGCTATTATACCATTTCCAAAGTTTGCCCAGATTGATATAAATCTTCTGCCAACCCTTATTGGGATAGATCATCATGGCAGAGTTGATCTCATTCTGGCCTCCAGCGATCATGGGATTGTTGAACCCTACGCTGAAGCTGAAATCGCTCCAGTAATCCATCTCCAGATAGAGGTAGCTATTGGCGATGGGCACCGAGACAGAGTCTTTAGCCCAGAAATTGACCGTCTTCTGGTCTGCTTTCACACGAACCACACCACAGCCATGGTCAGTCAGCACAGTATCGCCACCGATGGCTTTATTCAGTATCTGCACAGCCGAGCTTAGCATTGTCGTAGCTTGATAGGGTTCAAAATATTCTTTGAACGGGACGCTGATGATGTTCCGAGAGAAATAATGGGTCGTCACCGTGTCAAGACGCACGGTATCAAACGGGTTCAGCACTACGGTATCGAGCACAACCTCCTTGAAATAAGGATAATATATACGAGTGCCGGAGATGCCATTTTGCTTGATGACGGGCGTGATACGAACCCTACGCATGGGACCATTCTGCAGAACGGGGACGACACAGGGAAGCTGGAAAGTGCCGACCACCATTTCCGAATCAACATCTGCGTTGAGCACCTGGATCTGCACAGCATCGATAAGCTGGGAATAGAATCCCTCGTTCTGATCAACAAGCCAGGAGTTGGCCGGGTCGTCGACAACCTTGATGGCATCGATAGAGATGAAAGCAGGCACAGTCTGCTCCCCTTCAAATTTATTGCACGACGCCAATAGCAGCAATGCGGCAACCAGCGAAGACATTATTTTTCCTATTTTCATATATCATAAAACGCACAATAGGGAGAAATATTGTGTCCAAACCAGAAAATAGTAGCTTATTGGGTATATCAAGCCTCAAAAATGGTTCTCAACCTACGCCTACCCGAATACAATCCTACGGTTGTGTAGCGATTTTAGCAGTCCCCTAGGGGGAGAACGGCAACAAGTGGAACAGAACTTGTACAGGAGGTTCTGTCTGCTGCTGTTTTCAAGGCTGTTTCTTAAAAAAAAGAGTTCTCGAGTGGTCTTTCTTCATCAAGATGAGGCCGCGCTACTTTCTTTTCTGCGCGAGGAAGAGGCCAACCAACACCACGGCCATACCAAGCACCTTCATCAGAGAGAGAGATTCCTGTCCTATGAGCACGGCCAGAACAAGGGTGAAAACCGGGATAAGGTTGTTATATACCGATGCCGAAGTTGCGCCAAGGTGTTTTATGCCCACATTGAAACCCATATAGGCTACCGTGGAGCAGAACACGCCGAGGAAAATCAGTCGACCGAACATCGGCCAGCTGTAGCTCAGCAGAGGGAACACGTCGCGGTTGATGATCAGCACCAGAGGTATGAAATAGAGCAGGCTCAGGAGGTTTTGATAGGCTGTGATGGTGAGCGGAGGATATTTATCAAGCACTTTCACCAGCACCAATGTGTAACACACCGCCACAACAACACACATTGCAAGATAGAACACGCCACGCGGGTTAGCTTCGAAAGAGAGGTCGGGGCCGAGCATCATCACCACAATACCCATCATCGAAAGGACGGCACCCACGATAGCCACCCACGGCAGTTTCTCCTTATACACCAAGGCAATGCCGAAGGGAGTGAAGAGCGGGATGGTGGCGATGATGATCGACGCCAGACTGCTCGACACCAGACTCACACCCGACGTTTCGAGAATGCTATAGATGAACGGCTCGAAGAAAGCCAGCACGAGGAACATAGGAAGATCTTTGAGGTCGAGCCTTTGCAGGCGTTTCCAGACCATCAACGTCGGAATAGTGAAGACCGAGGCTATCAGGAGCCTAAAAGTCACTATCACCACAGGGGTTATGGCCTCCTCGGTAAGGAACAAACCCTTTGTAAAGATAAATGATGCGCCCCAGAATCCTGCCGACGAAATCATTAATAGTCGCGGAATTAGGTTGCTTTTCTTTCCTTTATTTATATCTTGTCTCACGTCGTTTTCAATTAATTTGCTTGTAATTATAAAAATTATTCGTATTTTTGCATCTCGCAATTGCGACTGCAAAGATACAAAAAAAATCATGAAACGTATAGGAATCCTCTCCGACACCCACGGCTGTGTACCCGACCAAGTCTATTCTTTTTTTGCCGAGTGCGACGAACTATGGCATGCTGGCGACATTGGCGTAGGTGTGCTTGAGGAATTGCAGGCTTTCAAGCCCGTGGTTGCTGTGTATGGGAACACCGACGATTGGGACATACGTCGCGAGGCTCCCGAGACGCAGCTCTTCACACGTGAGGGGCTGAAGATCCTTATGACCCACATCGGAGGTTATCCCAAGCACTACGAGAACCGAATCAAGCCGCTTATCCTAAGCGAGAAGCCCGACATCTTCATCTCCGGGCACTCCCACATCCTCAAAGTGATGTACGACCACGACTTCAACCTGCTGCACATCAACCCTGGTGCCGCAGGCCATTCAGGATTCCACAAAGTGAGCACTCTTGTGCGCCTTGTTCTCGACGGAACGCCCAAGGATCTTGAAATCATGGAGTACCCCAAATTCTAGAGCCACCCCATTAGAAGAGCAACAAAAGATCTGGTTGCCGAAAGCTAATGCGATCTTCCTTTATAGACCATAGGGATGCCGCCCATCTTCATCTTGAACGACAGCTGGCACTCTACCGCCGAGCCGCCAAGGTTAGTAACCATCCGTTCCAGATGTTCGTTAGCGCCGTTGACAGGAACGATACCCTTGCCCGAGAGGGCTAGTTTCCCATTGGAGAAGCTGGTGGTCACGTCTGGTATTCGCACATTGACACGAACAGGCATCATACGGGAGAATTTCACCCTATGGAGAACCAGCGTAGCTTTATTGTTTTCGTTATCCGGCAGCAACGTCACCCTGATATTCTCGAGCGAATATTCCTTTGTGGTATTAGGGTTCATGGTCAATGTGCCATAATAGTCTGTAGCCTCAGGAAACGACCCGAAGAAGGAAAACAACAATATCAAGAGTAGTTTTTTCATGAAGCTAAGACGTCTATATATTTATCAACCTGGACAACTGCTACCGAGGTTGGAAAAAAATCAATTTCAAACACTTTTCGGGAGAGAGCCCATAGTCTTCTCGCTATATCTCAACCAGATAACAAAAAGTCGTATAGAAACCGAGACAAGCAAAAATACAAAAAAAAATTGAAATAACAAAATTCAAGGCTCCTTTTCTTAAAAAAATCTCTCCCGGTTGCAAAAAACATAATTGTTCTTGAACAAACTAACGCTCTTTGATGTAAAAAAAGCCGTTTGCCTATGGAACTATCTGTTTAGGGGGAATATGGGTGGGCCGTTTTCTCGGCAATAGCGCTATAGACTACTAAAAGAAAAGGAGAGCTCCACTATTGGAGCCCTCCTTTTGGTAGGAGTCAGACTGACTCAAGGAAGTGGATTATTTCTTCACGACCTTCTGCATAGCTACACCATTCTCGCTAATTACGCGAACCATGTAGATGCCGTTGGCCAAGCCGCCGAGGTTCAGGCTGCTGCTCTTCTGGGTCATCACGATGCGACCGTTCATGTCGAGCACTTCAACCATCTCGATGCCTTCGGCCACGATGTTGATGCGGCCGGAGGTGGGGTTGGGATAGAGAGCCATCTCGAAGCCCTGTACCTCGTCGATGCCGAGAGCCTCGCTGGCGGTTATAGCGCGGATCATCCAGCTGTTGCTGAGAGCGCCGTCGGAGAGCTCCTGTACAGAGCCCCAGGTCTGGCCGTCGATGGAAGCCCAGCTGCTGTTGTAGTTGCCGTCGAAAGCGGCTCCTGCAGCAGGATACTCAACGGAGGTGGTATGGAGCACTACCCAGAGGCTCTTGGTAGCGTCAATCTGTACCGAGCGGTCGAGGCGTACATTCTGCCACGATTCCGACTGGCCGCAGTTGTAGTTCTGCTGTCCGACGAGAGTCTGGGGAGCAGTTTCGCCACCCTGATAGATTCTCACGTCGTAGGCGCCGTTGCCATTTTCGGGAGAGTAGAAGAGCACGCGGGTAAGGTAGTTGCGGCCCTGCAGGTCGGCAGGATTGAACTTGATAGCCCAGAAGATTTCGCCGCCGGTGCCGATAGCGTTTTCAAAGATGCCGTTGTCGTAGTACATGGTGTCGCCCCAAGCCTTCACTTCGATGGTAGCGGAGACGGTAGCGGTGCCCTGTCTGTTGCCTACGGTAAGCTCAACGGTATGGTTGCCGGTGGTGGTGAACACGTAGCTCAAGGTGTTGGTGGTGCTGCTCTGGGCGGTGCCGTCGACAGACCAGCTGTAGGTGTCGGCCATCACGGCATTGGCGCTGATGGTAACCTCGTTGTTCACCCAAGCGGAGGCGGGAGCGCTGATGGTTGCAGTAGGAGCGGTCAGTTCGCTGATCTCGAAGTCGTCAACATAGAGGAAGTACTGATAGTCGCCGTAGTAGTTGATGGCAACATACTTAGCCTCGGAAGGAAGCAGAGCGCCGAACATGGTCCAAGTAGTAGGAACGGAGGGGTAGTCAGCCAGCACGTGAGTGAAGTCGGAGGGCTGGTTGCCGGTAGTGGAATAGAGCACGCGGAAGGCGTCGGCGGTGTTGTAGCCCATGTACCAGAACTTCACAGCCACGGTATCATTGAGTTCGATTTCGGGGGTGATGAGGTACTGGTTGAAGTCAGAAGCCTGAGCATAGCTGCTGAAGCGGAACATCTGGGTGCCGGAGTGGGCCTGGATGTCCTGATCCTGGGCGACGATGCCGAACTGCTGATCGTTGGAAGCGTCCATGCTTACGGTCTCCCAGCAGAGGATCTGATTCTCGAAACCTTCGGTAAAAGGAATGGTGTTGATAGTCTGGCACTCGATGGCCTCGATGGTCAGGGAGTCGGTTGTGGAGCCAACGCTATTGTGTGCGGTAACCACGACGGTATGGTTGCCGGGGGTGGTGAAGGTGTGGGTCAGCACGTTGGTGGTCTCGCTCAAGGAAGCGTCGTCCACTACCCAGGTGTAGCTGCTAGCGTTGCCGCTGTTGGCTACGAAGGTGGCAGCCTGGTCGACCTTAGCATAGGCGGGGCCTTGCAGTCTTACGAGAGGAGCGGAGAGGGTGTCGATGCCAATCTGGTCGAGGAGGATGACATAGCCGCCCTGGCTGTCGTGGTGACGGAATGCCACGCGGATGGTCTGGCCGGCATAGTTGGAGAGGCTAGCCACACGATGTTCCCAGGTGGTCATGTTGCTGTTGAGAGTCTCGCTAAAGAGCACTACGGGCTGGTTGTTCACGATAGCATAAACGCTATAGTGGTCGCCAGCATAAGCAGGTTCGAAGGGTTTCACCTCCCAGGAGAGCTCGTATTCGCCAGTAGCGGGGATGTCGATCTGGGGGCTGGTGAGCCAGTTGTCAACAGGAACGTCCATCATGAAGATGCCGAAGATCGACTGAGCCGAGAACGAAGCTACAGAGCCTTCGTCGAGGCCTTCTACGTCGCCAGCAGACGTCCAGCCCATGCCGGCGGTGGAGTCGGAGCGGTTGGTCCAGCAGCCTAATCCGTTAGCCAGGTTGGGCATGAAGGGGAAGGTGCTGATGGTCTCGCAGGTGTAGATTTCGATGGTAGCGCTATCGGAAGCCGAGCCTACGCTATTGGTAGCGGTAGCAACTACGGTATAGATGCCGGCGGTAGCCCAGGTAGCGGTAACGTCGTTGGTGGTGGCGGTGGCAGGGGTAGCGCCGTTGAGGGTCCACACTACAGAGGTGGCGCCGCTAACGGTAGCGCTAAGCTGCACGGGGGTGTTGCTTTCTGCCATCAGAGGAGCGGTAATGCTTACCGAAGGAGCTTCGGGGCCGCCGATGCGCACGTCGTCGATCTTCATGAAGAACATGTCGGTGCAGTTGTGGTGACGGAAGGCGACATAGATGCTCTGGCCAGCATAGGAGCTCAGATCCACGGTACGTTTGGTCCATGCATCGGAGGTAAGCGTGGTGGAGAACACGGGTGTGGTTGCGGAGAGGGCAGCCACGGTATTGCTGGTGGCGATGTAAACCGAGTAGTGCTCCGAAGGATAGTCGGGATCCTGAGCGGCATCCCACCAGGAGAGGACAAAGTCGGTAGCGTCGGAGGGAAGCTGGATCTGCGAGCTGATCATCCAGTTGTCGGGGGTGAGGGCGACCTGCAGATTGGGGTCGTAGGAACCCGAGATCATGCAGTCGTTTCCGGTATGGATGCCCCAAGTTCCACCCAAAGTGGTGCTCAGGCTCCAGGTGCTGCCGTCGTTGTCGTTATCAACGAGGGTCCAGTTGCTGGAACCGTTCTCGAAGCTCTCGACATAGGGGAACGTCGAAATCACGTCCTTGGAGGCAGGAGCGGCAACGGCAGCCTTGCTCTCATGTAGCTTGGCAGGCTTCATCGAGCCAGCCTTGACGGCCAGTTCCCTGGTCACAGGGGTGCCGAGACTCCTCTGGGCCATAGCCATCGAAGAGAGCATCAGCACAGCCATCACAGCGCATAATACTTTTTTCATTCTTTCAAAAAGTCCAGTTATCAACCATCGGACACATCGGCTTTATAATAATTTAACTTTGTTATACGGATTGACCTTCTTATCTCTCCTCAGGATTGTGCGCATCGACCATCGTTCCCCCTTTCCTGCCACCATTATTTGCGGGCAGCATCTCGGTTTTGGCGCCAACGAATCCCCTCGTTTTGGGGACATATCGCTTGGTAACACAACAAGTTCCGTCGCGGAAGGACCTTCTTTGCGGACAATCTTGATGATGCAAAGATACAACTATTTTCTTGTTAACACCAATATTTTATAATATAGTTTTCAACAATATATTAACGCGCGCGCTAACACGCACATAACAAACATGTTACACATACCCAAACAAGCATCAATGCCGCCATCTGCAGAGAGCGCAATACGTGATGTCGGACGTTGCCACTCCCCTAGCCCGCCAAAGAGCCGGCAACGAGCACCTAGCCTCCCCTCGGAGGCAGGCTAGCGCCTATCTAGCGCCTGCTTAATGCCTATCTAGCGCCTCAAATTCGGGATGCTACCCGCCCTGTTCGAGGTGCTTCCCATATGCTATCCAGACGCTACCGGCTGCCGCAACGGACGGTAGCTATGCCTTACGAGAGAACACGCGGACGGACAACCGATGGTCTCAAAAGCCGAAGTCGCGGCAAAGTGCCTCTTGGAGATTGGGCAGTTCAACCTTGCCGACGCCTCTTTGGGGAACAAATCCGGCCACAACTCCGCTCAGTTCCTACAAAATTTGGTCGAAGAGGGGGAAATCCCGCTCCGTTCAAATGTGCAAAAAAAGAGAAAGAAAATCGGGGATGGGGGCTAGATCATGTCTTCCGCGCCTTTGGGAAGGGGCGTTTTGAGGCGTTTTGCGCCCTTTACGAGGACAGACACCTTGGGCAAAACAGAGGTCACCCGACTATACCTTACTGTAAATAAGCCTTTTAGAAAAACAGCATCTTGGGAGAATGTTTCAGTTTCAGTTGTTTCAGTTGTTTTTTTTGAGAGGTGCAGTTTTCTTACTCTATATATTTATTATTATATATAATTAATTATTAATAAGTTATAAAGAATATAGAAAGAAAAACAGGAGGATAGTGTATGCCTTATTTTTAATTGAGACAACTGAAACTGAAACGCCAGGTTGTTTTGAGAACCATCTCTTCTCTACAAGGCCCCACGTTCTACTGTGCTTGGCGACAGCCTTCCGGGCTAGTTGGATTTCCTTGCCGAGGACGGAGGCACCAACGGGAGGCATAGCGCCTTAGAGAAACACCCAAATAGCGGCCAGGGCTTGCGAACAACCCGCCCAAGGGGAAAACACAGCCCCCCCCGACAAAAACTCGCGTCTACGGCCCCAGGATTACGTCCAACAAAAAACACAACCCTGACCGGATTGTGTTTTTATATTAGATCAAAAATCGGGAGCTGTTAGCGGCGACCCATATTTGTGATGACACACACTTTCATCTGGAAGGTGTAGCGGCTGTTCAACAGGTTCTGTACCGAGGCTGTTGCGCCGAAATCGGAGTCCTCGAGGATGAAGGTGATATAGCCTTTCTTCTGGACCTCGTCGTAGTTGACGTCGAAGCGGATATTCTCCATGTACCATACGTTGTTTGTGTTGTCCCACATGGGGATGATGTAGGGAAGGAGGTTGTCGGTACCGTTCTCGATACAATAGGCAAGGATGATGCCGTTGTCGATAGCTTCCTTAGTGATGCTGGTGCACTCGAAGGTGGCATACCAATAAGAGCTATCGCTGTTGGGTTCCCATTCAATGGGGTTGATTTCACAATAGGTGGTGGCAATCTGGCTGCCATCCATGTGCTGTTCGATGGTGATGTACTCTTTTGTGCATCCGATAGCCATAAGGGCCACGGCAACCATAGGGAGGAATAACTTGATGAATTTCATATTATTATATCTTAAAGTTTTGTTTCTTGTTTATTGATGATCCACGATGCAAAGATACGATATTTTTATCATTTTGTGCCCTTTTATGCGCAAAGATTGCAAAAAGGTGTGTTAAAAAATGCAAATTACCCTCCAAAAAGCATGAGGACATGATAGATTCCGATGCCGAGATAGTTGCCTATCATATAGCCCAAGAGGCCGATGCTGACACCTAGGAAGACGACATCTTTGTTCTCCAGCAGGGCGGCAACGAGGGGCACGAAGGGCGGAGAGTTGATGAGGGCTACGGAGGAGACGAGGACGGAGTCGCCGTCGATCCTGAGCAGCTTGGCAAAGAGGAACTGGAGCACCAGGGAGCCGAAGATGATGAAGAGGATGTAGTAGAGGATGGTGAGGTTGTCGGCAAGGTGGAGGTCGCGCACATTGACCATGGTGGCGATGGCAAGGCAGAAGACATAGACGCAATAGAGCCCCATGTCGAAGGACTGGGTCTGCCGCCTGACGGGCTTGAGGAAGGAGGCACCGATGGCCAGGGTGGTGAGAAGGAGAATAAGGACAGTCATGTTGACCTCTCCTCCCATGCTAGGGAGCAGGGCGAGGCCATAGCTGAGGGCGGCGATGGCAATGGTGAGGAGGATGAGGAGCAGAGAGCCTCTCCAATGCTGACGGGAGAAGGGTTTTGCTTTGGTCTCCTCCTGTTCTATAACTGCGGCGCCGGCTTTTGAGGCAGGACTTGTAGCGGGCAGGATCTTGCGGAAGACCTGCTTGCCAAAGAAGATGACGAAGAGAAGGTAGAGACCGGTAATGATGAGGTCGCTGGAGGTGACGATAAGGTAGAGCTCGTTGCCCATGCCTACCCCTTTGGCTATGGCTCCGATGTTGGGGATGCCGCCGGTATAGATGCCCGTAGCAACGGCACAGACCTGAGCATAATCCCTATACTCCAACGTCCCGTGACCGCTAAAGAGGAAGAAGCCTGCCACGGTAGTGATGAGGACAGAGACGATGCCTGTGAGGAATACTTTGAGCGCCTTGCCTGTGGACCAGCTGCTGAGGTTGCAACCCATGAGCATGAGGGGGATGGCTAGCGGGACAGCAAGGGAGGATGTGGTGTTGCAGAGGCCGAAAGCACGGTCGCCGACCAAACCTATATTGCCGACCACAAGGCCGATGGCATAGAGCACGGTCATAGGACTGACTTTGTCGATCCAGCGCCATCGCTTGGAGAGCCTGATGACCAGCCAGGGGACGAGGAGGAGGTAGATCAGAATCAGCATAGGCCAAATAGTATTGTTATTCTTGTCTGTTGCTCTTTGTCTTTTTTCGAATCCATTAGAGTTTACCTCTACATTATTTCTTCTTGCCGGCTTCCAACTCCTCCTTGAGGTAGATGCCGGTAAAAGAGTCTTCGCGTCGGGCCAGCTCCTCGGGGGTACCGGAAAAGACAACACGTCCGCCATCGCGTCCGCCGTCGGGTCCCATATCAACGATATAGTCGGCAACCTTGATGACATCCATATTATGCTCAATAACAAGGACGGTATTGCCCCTCTCCACCAGTTTCTCCAGCACGCCGAGGAGGATACGGATGTCTTCGAAATGGAGACCGGTAGTGGGCTCGTCGAGGATGTAGAGGGTGTTTCCGGTATCGGTCTTGGAGAGTTCGGCGGCAAGCTTGATGCGCTGGGCTTCGCCTCCGCTAAGGGTGGTGCTCTGCTGGCCGAGGGTGATATAGCCGAGTCCGACATCCTGGATGGCTCTGAGCTTACGTGCGATCTTTGGCAGGGGCTCGAAGAACTCCACAGCCTCGTTGACGGTCATATCAAGGACGTCGGCGATGGATTTGCCTTTGTAGCGTATCTCGAGGGTCTCGCGGTTGTAGCGCTTGCCGTTGCAGACCTCGCAGTTGATATAGACATCGGGGAGGAAGTTCATCTCTATGGTGCGCACGCCGGCACCTTTGCAGGTCTCACAACGACCGCCGGCGACATTGAAGGAGAAGCGGCCCGGCTTGTAGCCACGTATCTTGGCGCTGGGGAGCTGGGCGAAAAGCTGGCGTATCTCGTCGAAGATACCCACATAGGTGGCGGGGTTGGAACGAGGGGTGCGGCCGATGGGCGACTGGTCGATCTCGATGACCTTGTCGATATTCTCTATTCCATGTATGCTCTTGTATGGAAGCGGCCGTTTCTGGGAATGGTAGAAATGGGCGTTAAGGATGGGATGGAGCGTCTCGTTGATGAGGGTGGATTTGCCGCTGCCGCTAACGCCTGTGATGCAAACAAATACACCCAAGGGGAAGTCGAGAGTGACATCCTTGAGGTTGTTTCCCGTGGCGCCCTCGAGGACCAGATGCTTGCGTCCTTTGAGGGTACGGCGCTCCGGGATAGCGATATCTTTGATGCGGTTGAGATAGTCGCAAGTGGTGGTTCGGTTAGTAAGGAACTTGTCGATGGGACCTTCGGCGACAATCTTGCCTCCATGCACGCCCGCTCCTGGTCCGATATCGACCACATGGTCGGCAGCAAGGATCATATCGCGGTCGTGCTCAACAACGATGACGGAGTTGCCCAGGTCGCGCAGCTCCTTGAGGGCGTTGATGAGCTTGCGGTTGTCGCGTTGGTGGAGACCGATGGAGGGCTCGTCGAGGATATAGAGCACGTTGACCAGCTTGGCGCCGATCTGGGTGGCTAGACGGATGCGCTGGCTCTCGCCACCGGAGAGCGACTTGCTGCTTCGGGCGAGGGAGAGATAGCCAATTCCGACATCGAGCATGAATTTGGTGCGGGTGGCGATCTCGCGGATGATCTCGTGGGCTACTGCCTTGCGCTGGTCGTCAAGCTTATCCTCGAGGGTGTTGATCCACTCGTAGAGCTGGGTGAGGTCCAGCTGAGCCACCTCGCCAATATTCTTGCCATCGATGAGGAAGCAGAGCGACTCGTGCTTGAGGCGTGTGCCGTGACATTCGGGACAAGGGATGGGGTTCATAAAACTGGCAGCCCATTTCTGCAGACCTGCCGAACTCTCCTCGTTGGCCATCTGGGTGATATAGTTGACGATGCCCTGAAAGCCGCCTTGATAGCCGTCGTCGTAGGGGTCGGAGATATCGATGAAGTTGCTGGAGCCATAAAGGATGACGTTCTTGGCCTCGTCGGTAAGGTTGTCGATGGGGTCGTCGAGGGTGAACCCATAGTCTTTGCCTAAAGCTTCAAGCTGGCGGTAGAAGGGGTTGTTGGCCGAATATTTGCCGAACACGTCAAGGGCGCCGCCACGTATGCTCTTCTTGGGATCGGGGATGATCTTGGTGAGGTCCACCTCGGTAATCTCGCCCAAGCCATTGCACTTGGGACAAGCACCATAAGGGGAGTTGAAGGAGAAGGTATTGGGCTCGGGCTCGGGGAAGGAGATTCCCGAGTCGGGGTCCATAAGCAGACGAGAGAAATAGCGCACATCGTTGCCGTCGAGCACCATCAGCACACCTTTGCCTTGCTTGAAGGCTGTGGAGACGGCGCCTTGCAGGCGTTTCTGGCAGCTCTCGCTCTCGGAGACGCGCACACGGTCGACAACGAGCTCGATATCGTGGGTCTTATAGCGGTCGACCTGCATATTGAAGACCAGTTCTTTGATCTCGCCATCTACGCGCACACGGAGGAATCCTTTCTTTGCCACCTGGGTGAAGAGCTCGCGGTAGTGTCCTTTGCGACGTTTGACCAATGGAGCCAGAACCATGATGTCGTGGCCGTTATACTGGCCCGTAATGAGGTCGAGGATCTGCTTCTCGGTATATTTCACCATGGGCTTGCCGCTAACGGGCGACACAGCCTCTCCGGCACGAGCGTAGAGCAGACGCACGAAGTCGTAGATCTCGGTGACGGTACCTACGGTAGAGCGAGGGTTCTTGTTGGTGGTCTTCTGCTCGATGGAGATGACGGGGCTGAGCCCGTTGATACGGTCGACGTCGGGACGCTCCATATTGCCGATAAAATGGCGGGCATAGGCAGAGAAGGTCTCCATATAGCGGCGCTGCCCTTCGGCATAGATGGTGTCGAAGGCTAGCGACGACTTGCCGCTACCGCTCAGGCCGGTAAAGACGACAAGCTTGTTGCGAGGAATGTCGATATCGACGTCCTGCAAATTGTGGGAACGGGCTCCCAGCACTTCTATCTTAGGTTCGTTATCTTTCATGGTGCTTACTTTTCCTTAGTTCTCTATCTGCAAGCGTCCGCAAGGGGGGGGGGCGTGGTGCGATAGAGCGATACGGGTGTTTTCTTCAGAACAAAGTCGGGACCGGTACTAGAGGCTGGTCACGAGGCTGGTGTCGCGACGCTTCTGGATTACGCGCATCTTGGTTCCGTTCTCGATGGGTATCTTGACGGTATAGCTCTTGTTGCTCTTGTTGGTGACCTTGTCGTTGACGAGCCAGGGGTTGAGGTCGCGCAGGACCTTGTAGTTGGTTCCGTTCTGCTTGGCGAAGCGGTAGAGGTCGACATTCTGTCCTCGGAGTTCCACTTCCTTGGTGGGGATGGGAGCATAGAGGTCGCACTTACGGAGCATGAAGCCGTAGTTCTGAGGGTTCTGCATGATGAGCTTCATGGCGAGGATGCGGAAGACATAACGCGAGGTCTCGCTATTGAGACGGGTGTCGTAGTAGCTTGTCACCATCTGCTTCTCGCGACGGGAGGAGAAGCCGTTCTCGCCGCAGTTGTAGGAGGCGGCAGCTGCGCTCCAGCTTCCCAGACGGCTGTGGGCACCTTTGAGGTAGCGGCAGGCGGCCTCGGTAGCGGCTTCGAGGTTGTTGCGCATATCGATATCGTCGTTGACTTCGAGTCCGAATTCGCTGGCGGTACCTTTCATAAACTGCCAGAAGCCTTGGGCTTTGGCGGGAGAGGTGGCGTTGGTGAGGCCGCTCTCGATGACGCAGAGGTATTTGAAGTCCTCGGGGACGCCGTTTTTCTTGAGGATAGGCTCGATGACGGGGAAGTAACGGCCGGCACGCTTCATATAGAGTATGGTGTTGCTATGGCCGAACATGATGGAGACGAGCTCGCGGTCGAGCGACTCGCGGACATAATAGAGGTCAAGGGGCACTTTCTCCCCGGCAAGAGTGAGGCTGTCGGGGATCAACGGCACATAGACCTTGTAGTCGGCCTGCTGCGCTTTGGCCCATACGTCGTCGGGGTTCTCTTTCTGTGTGGCGAAGATGAATATCTGTCCGGCGATGGCAAGAGCAGAGAGTATGATGGCGATAATACTGAGTTTCTTCATGTGCTTGATACAGATGTCTGCTGTTCGTTATTCGGGTTTTGGAAGGCTGTTGACCAACTCTTTGACGATGTCTTGTGCCACTTCGCGCTTGGTCTTGAGGAACCCGGCGAGCATACGGCCGTCGCGATGGAGGATAGTCACCTTGTTGGTGTCGTGACCGAAGCCTGCGCCTTCGTCCTGAAGCGAGTTGAGGACGATGAAGTCGAGGTTCTTACGTTCCAGCTTGGCGGTTGCGTGGGCTACCTCGTTGTTGGTCTCGAGGGCGAAGCCTACAAGGCATTGGCCTTCCTGCTTCATCTTGCCGAGGGAGGCGAGGATGTCGGGGGTCTGCACGAGGTTGAGAGTCATGCCGTCGGTATCGTTGGCCTTCTTGATCTTGATGTCGCTAGTGGTCTCGGGGCGGAAATCGGCCACGGCGGCGGTAAGGATGGCTGCGTCGCATTGGGGGAAGGCGGCGGTACAGAGCTCGTACATCTGCTGGGCCGACTCAACCTTAGAGAGCGTTACGCCAGGATGGCTCATCTCTAGATGGGTGGGGCCGGACACGAGGGTGACCTCGGCGCCTTCCTTTGCCAGCTCTTCGGCAAGGGCATAGCCCATCTTGCCCGTGGAGTAGTTGCCGATGAAGCGGACGGCGTCGATACGCTCGTAGGTAGGACCGGCTGTAACCAGCACTTTCTTGCCCATCAGCGCACCCTTCTGGAAGAAGCGGTCGAGCTGGGCCACGATAGCTTCGGGCTCTTCCATGCGTCCTTTGCCAGAGGTGCCGCAGGCGAGCTCACCTTCGGGAGAGTCGATAAAGCGCACGCCCTCTCTTTCAAGATACTTGATATTGCGTTGTACAGCAGGACACTCCATCATCTGGGTGTTCATAGCCGGGCAGAGGAAGAGCGGCTTGCGGAACGACACCAGGAGTGTGGAGAGGGCGTCATCGGCGATGCCGGAGGCCAGCTTGCCGATGATGTTGGCCGTGGCGGGAGCCACAACCATGGCGTCGCCCCAGTCCTTAAGGGATATGTGCTGGGTTGTATGGTCGTTGTTGACGGAGAAGAGGTCGGAATAGACCTTGTGTTGCGAAACGGTCTCGAGGGTGAGTGGTGTCACGAACTCTAGCGCGTGCTGCGTGGCTACGCATTGCACTTCGGCTCCGGCTTTTACCAGAAGGCGCACGAGAGACGGGGCCTTGTAGGCTGCTATGCCGCCCGATATTCCGACGATGATTTTCTTTCCTTTGAGCATATTGCTTTGTTTCGTTTTGAAAAAATGGCAGGATGGCCGCGCACTTCGTCGGGTGCTTTGTCATCCCACCATTGGAGGTGTTATGCTGTTGTGCTCTGGTTGGGGTAATAGAACCCCTTTCTTTGGCAGTAGTACCGGCGTGGTTGGCCCATCCGACACACAGTCAAGTCCGTTGCCTGGCGCGATGGAGATCATCGTTGCCGCCATTCAACGCTTGCTATTGCAGCAATCTATTTCTCTTCGTTCTCGGCGACGGCCTCGTCGGCGGTCTCCTCAAAGCGCTGGGGTTCCTGGCTTTCCTTGTTGGGGTTGCGATAGTAGAGCTCGCCGTCGAGGTATTCCTGGGTGGCCTGGAGGGTAGGCTTGGGAAGCTGCTCGTAGTGACGTACGATCTCAATCTGCTCGCGGTTCTCGAAGACCTCTTCCATGGTGTCGATATTGGTGGAGAACTCGTCGATTTTCTTGTGGAGCTCTTTCTTCATATCGACAGCAATCTGGTTGGCGCGTTTGGTGAGCATGGCTACGCTCTCGTAAACGTTGCCGGTAAGCTCGGTGAAGTCATAGATGTTGCGGGTGATGGTGGTGTTGTTTACACGTTTTTTCTTTACTGCTTTAACGTCTTTTTCCATTGTATAGTAATTGTGTTTTGTTTCTTGAAGAATGGGATTATTTGGTGCTGGTTTCAAGCTGTGCCAACAGAGCCTTGCTCTTGGTGTAGGCCTCCTGGATGGCGGTTTTGCGTTTCTCGTTGGTGATGAAGGACGAGTAGCTGTCGAAGTCGCTGACGACCTGTTGCAGACGCTCTTTCATCTTGTCCTCACGGCTATTGGCACCATACTCGTAACCGGAGAGGATGACATAATACATCGCATCCTCGCGATTGGGAGAGTCGGGGTAGAGGTTGAGGAAGTTCTTGAGAGCCACATAGGCGGCGTGGTAGGACTCGATGTTGTAGTAGCCCACGGCGATGTCGTAATCCTTCTGCATAAGGAGGTTGTTGAGCTCGTCGACATAAGCGTTCACCTCGGGAATGTGGACGCTATTGGGATAACGCTCGGCGAAGCTCTCAAACTCGGCGATTGCCTCTTTGGTCGTGCTCTGGTCGAGGTACGAGGGAGGCGTGTCCTTGTATTTGCAGTAGGCCGCGTTGTAGCGTCCCTCTTCGGCATGTTCGCTATAGGGGAACTTCTTGTTGAAGAGGGAGAAGGTGTAGGCGGCCAGATAGTACTCGCGTTGCTTGAGGAGCGTCATGGCATAATACCAGGAGATATCCTCGGCATTCTTGCGCTCGTGGTAGTTGAGCTGGAGACTCTCGAAAAGTTGGCGGGCACGGCCGTAGCGGCCTTCGTTGTAATATCGCATCGCTTCGCTGTACTGGGTGGCGTAATCGGTACTTTTGACCAGTTTGTTATACCCGTCGCAAGCACCTAGCATAATGACAGCCAGCAGGATAAGCGCTATATGTGCACATTTTTTCATAATTGCAAAGATACACACTTTTTTTATAATTCCCAAATAAAAATAATATTTCTTTTGTGAGTTGTTGCGAACGCGCTATAAATCAACCCCGTAACGCTAAAGAAGAAGCCTCCCCGAAGAAAAAGGCCATTTAGCTCTCTTTTGCAACTTTATTCTTTGACAATATCAGACAAAATATTACACATTGGATCAACATCCAACAGGAAAGAGTTTTAACCTTTCGTCCACGCATTTTCTCACAAACAGCAACAAACTATAAACCAACACATTGAACACACAAGCATCCTAGTAGCGCCTACCTAGCATCCACTTAGCGGCTACTTAATGCCTATCTAGCGCCTATCTAGCGCCTGCTTGGTCCGAGCCCACAAGGGCGTTACAGACACTCTAAGTTCTATCGTTCTTACGACTGACCGAGCCGAAACCAAGAGTAGGCCAAAAGAAAATCGACTCGGATTTCCGGCCTTCTTGCGGCTTAAAAAATGTTAAATAATGCTTATCATATTTAATATGTGTGCGTATGTGCGAAAAAACATGTATCTTTGCACTTTAATAATACACTCACAAATGGACAAGATAATTATATTAGACTTTGGTTCTCAATACACTCAGCTTATCGCCCGCAAGGTTCGCGAGCTGAATATCTATTGCGAAATTCACCCTTTCAATAAGATTCCCGAACTCGACAGCACAGTTAAAGGTGTTGTTTTCTCGGGCAGTCCTTTCTCCTGCAACGCAGCCGACGCTCCCGTTCCCGACATGTCCAACATCAAGGGCAAGCTCCCTCTCCTCGCCGTTTGCTATGGCGCCCAGTATCTGGCAAAATGGGGTGGCGGAAAGGTCCAGCAGAGCAAAATCCGCGAGTATGGTCGCGCCAACCTCCAATGGGTCGACAGCAGCAACCCTCTGATGAAAGACATCCCCGTAGGCAGCCAGGTGTGGATGAGCCACGGCGACACCATCGAGAGCGTCCCCGAAGGCTACAAAGTGATCTGCTCTACCGACAACGTCAAATATGCCGGCTATCAGATTGAAGGTGAAGAGACCTATGCCATCCAGTTCCATCCCGAAGTACACCACTCCCTCGATGGCCTCACCATCCTGAAGAACTTCGTGGTAGGCGTCTGCCATTGTGCTCAGGACTGGACTCCCGCATCGTATATCGAGACCACCGTTGCCGAGCTCAAAGCAAAACTGGGCAACGACAAGGTTATCCTCGGCCTCTCCGGCGGCGTTGACTCCTCCGTGGCAGCCGTCCTCCTTCAGCGCGCTATCGGAGACAACCTCCATTGCATCTTCGTTGACAACGGCCTCCTCCGCAAGAACGAGTTCGAGGGCGTCCTCGAGAGCTATAAAGACATGGGCCTCAACGTCCGTGGCGTCGACGCAAGCCAGCGTTTCTACGACGTGCTTGCCGGCGTTACCGAGCCCGAGAAGAAGCGCAAAGCCATCGGCAAAACCTTTGTCGACGTCTTCGATGCCGAATCCAAGAAGGTAGAAGGAGCCAAATGGCTCGGCCAGGGCACCATCTACCCCGACGTCATCGAGAGCTCCTCGGTCAAAGGACCCAGCCAGACTATCAAGAGCCACCACAACGTGGGTGGACTTCCCGACTATATGACTCTGAAACTCGTTGAGCCTCTGCGTCTTCTCTTCAAAGACGAGGTACGCCGCGTCGGTCGCGAGCTCGGCATGAAAGAAGAGCTCATCGGCCGCCATCCTTTCCCCGGTCCCGGTCTCGCAATCCGTTGCCTGGGTGAGGTAAGTCCCGAACGTCTCCGCATCCTCCGCGATGCCGACGACGTGTTCATCCAGGGCTTGCGCGATAGCGGCCTCTACGACAAGGTATGGCAGGCAGGCGTCATCCTCCTCCCCATCCAGAGCGTAGGCGTCATGGGCGACGAGCGCACCTACGAGAACGTGGTTGCCCTGCGCGCCGTAGAATCCGTCGACGGTATGACCGCAGACTGGTGCCATCTGCCCTACGAGTTCCTGGCAAAGGTGAGCAACGACATCATCAACCGCGTCAAGGGCGTGAACCGCGTATGCTACGACATCAGCTCCAAACCACCAGCAACCATCGAATGGGAATAAGCCCAAAGGCAAAATCCTTCCCACATCTCGATATCAAATAAGCACAATATAAATATCCACAACTGTGAATAGAATCAAACATAGCATTATCGTCCTGCTACTACTCGTTGCTCCCGTCATCGCATGGGCCCAGAGCAACGCAGTAGTAGTGAATAATGTTACCCAGACCAGGCAGGGTAAGGAATACTATGTGCACATCGCCCAGCCCGGGCAGACGGTTTTCTCCATCGCCCGAGCCTACGGACTGCACTATTCCGCCGCCGTGCTCCGCACCACGGTGCAGAACATGGCCCCTGGCGACACGGTGTGGTTGCCCGTCAACGCCCAGAGCCGCGCAGCTGTAGAGGCTGCCGTCAAGGACAACGTCCAGCAGCCCGCCACCATCGAGGTGACAGTACAGCCCAAACAGACCCTCTACGGCCTGGCCAAGCAGTACAACACCACGGTGGAACGCATCGAAGCCCTCAACCCCGAAGTGAAAGCCTCGGGCCTCAAGGCAGGACAGACCATCAGAGTACCCGCCATGGGCAACAATGCACACATCGAAGAGGCTACCCCCTCCCCTACTAACGCCCCCAAGCGCAATACCAACGTTACCGTGGTTTCTTCGCTCCCGCCACAAACGACGAGCACTACCGCAGCAACGCCCCAGGAGCCTGCCGTCACACTCAACCCCAAGGAACGCGTCAGCGCCGACAAGGTTCATGTGACGGTAATGATGCCGCTCTACCTTGACAAGATGGGGGAAATCTCCACCACCAAGTTTGACGTCGAACAACGCGGAAAGAAGAGCTACAAATCCTTCGAGTTCATCCAGTTCTACGAGGGTATCCTCATGGGACTCTCCTCGCTCGAGAAGAAAGGCATCAACGTAGTCCTCAATGTTGTGGACATCACCACCGACGACGAGGCTGCCGTAGCCAAAGCCTTCCAGGACAACAACGTGGCGCAGAGCGATTTCGTCATCGCCCTCCTCACCAAAAAGCCTTTCCAGAAAGTGGCAGAGCTGGCTCGCGACAACCGAGTCTTCGTCATCAGCCCTATGTCGGAGCGAGATGAGATATTGAAGAACAACCCCTACGTGGTGAAATATACGCCGTCCTACCACGCCATCGCCCAGGGGGTGATAGAGATGGTGACAAACAAATACGCCGACCATCAGCTTTATGTCGTCCACTCCAAAGGCCGCAACGAGGCAGCCTTAGTGGCAGAGTTCACCAGCCTGCTCAAGGATCGTACCGACATCAAGTACACCTTCTTCGAGTGGAGCAACAACGGTAAGCTCGTCTCCACCCTGAAGAGCACCAAGAAGAACGTGGTGGTAAACCTCTACGATCAGGACCGCGACAAAAACCGCATCCAGACCAACCTCCTGCTCAACCGCCTCATTGCCGTCAGTCCCAAGCCCATCCTCATGACCCCCGCCAACTATGTGCGCGATCTTGCCGATGCCGACTACGCCCAGCTCCAGAGCGTGAACTACCACATGCTCTACACAGGCTATCTGGATTACGACAATGTGCTTCATAAGAATTTCATCGACGACTATAAGGAGCGTTTCAAGACCGAGCCTGCTGGCTCCTACGCTGCTATAGCAAACGATATCATCATCTATTTCGCCACGGCTATCCATCAGAGAGGTTCCAACTTCTGGAAGAGCCCTTCTATCCCCAAGCCCAGCGGAATGCTGTTCCCTTTGAATCTAAAACAAAGCTCGCCGTCTTCCGGATTTGAGAACCAGACCGCCGTGTTCTACCAGATGGAAGACCTTAAACTCAAACGAGCAAAATAACACACATGGAAAAACAAACCACACTACAATCTAATACAACTCTCTCCGGTCCCGGACTCCATACAGGCAAGTTTGTCACAGCAACCCTGTGTCCCGCCGCCGAAAACAGCGGCATCGTGTTCCGTCGTACCGACCTCTCCCCTGCCATTGAGATTGCTGCTTTGGCCGACAAGGTATCCGACACCGCCCGAGGAACCACACTCTGCCACGAGGGCGCAAAGATCGCTACTCTCGAGCACCTCATGGCTGCTCTCCATGCTTTGGGCGTGGACAATGTACTTGTAGAGATTGACGGCGAAGAGGTCCCTATCCTCGATGGTAGCGCCCGTCCCTGGGTGGAGGCCATAAAAAAGGCAGGCATCAAGACTCTCGATGCAGAAAGAGAATACTACAAGATAACAGAAACCATCGTCGCAGGCAGCCCCGACGCCACCTGGTACAAGGCCGAACCCGCCGACGACTTCCAAGTAAAGGCTTATATCGAGTTCCCTAGCCAGGCTATCGGCAAACAGGAAGCCGAGCTGACGAGTTTCGAAGGCTTCGAGAACGAGATTGCCCCATGCCGCACCTTCGTCTTCCTGCACGAGATAGCCCCTCTGCTGGAAAACAATCTCATCAAGGGCGGCGCATTGGATAATGCGCTGGTGTTTGTCGACCACGCCCTCGAGCCCGCCCAAGCCGAGAAACTGGCAAAGATCTACAACACCGACCCATCCAGCCTTCGTGTAAACAATGGTGTGCTCAACACAGTCGAGCCCTATTTCCCCAACGAGCCGGCTCGTCACAAACTGCTCGACTTCGTGGGCGATATCCTTCTTACTGGTGTGCGCCTCAAAGGTCACTTCATCATCAAATGTCCCAGCCACAAAGCCAACACCATGTTTGCCAACATGATCCTTGGAATGATTAAGACACAAAATAACATTCAATATATAGATTAATCAGACAATAACACTAAAAAGTAAAATGATACTGAACGATATCCACCCCGATGCCAAGATCGGTAAAGATGTAACTATCTGCAACTTCACCACTATCTACGAAGACGTAGAGATCGGCGACGGCACTTGGATCGGTCCTAACGTGACCATCTTCCCCGGTGCCCGTATCGGCAAGAACAACAAGATTTTCCCTGGCGCTGTCATCGCAGCAGTCCCCCAGGATCTGAAATTCGACGGCGAATATACTACCGTTGAGATTGGAGACAATAACGTCATTCGCGAATGCTGCACCATCAGCCGCGGCACTTCCGCTTCCGGAACCACCATCATCGGCAGCAACAACCTTCTGATGGCATATGTGCATGTTGCCCATGATTGTATCGTCGGAAACAACTGTGTCTTTGCCAACAACGCCACTCTCGCCGGCCATGTTACCGTTGGCGACTGGACCGTTCTCGGCGGCAAGACCGCTGTACATCAGTTTGTCCATATCGGCTCGCACGTAATCACCAGCGGCGGCTCCCTCGTCGGAAAGGATATTCCTCCCTATGTCAAGGCTGCCCGTATGCCTATCTCCTACGCAGGCGTCAACACCATTGGCCTCCATCGTCGTGGATTCAACCAGGCATCCATCAACAATATTCTTGATATCTACCGCATCCTCTTCCAGTCCGGACATTGTGTCTCTCAGGCCACCGAACTCATCAAGGAGCAGTACGGCAACACCGCCGAAGCCAAAATCATCCTCAGCTTCCTCGGCAACGCCACTACAGGTATCCTGAAAGGCTACAATCGCACCGGCCGTAGCGAGGAATAGCCGCTCCACCAAGGCCTTCGAGGCCGAGGAAAGAATAATACGCAAAGCGTGATTCGTGATGCGTAATTGGACAATATCCCGTTTTGTCTAACGTCTGTTTATCCAATTACGAATTGCGAATTGCGCTTTACAAATCGCAAGAAACGAATATCTAATAAAAGAAAATAATATACAATAATAATGAAAAAACAAGACTTTCTAATCATCCTCTGCGTAGTTGTGGTACTCGCACCCTTCTTTATTCCTGCCACAGGATTCTTCGCTTGGTTTGAAGCTTCCACCAAAGCCCATCCCTTTATCATGGCTTTCTTCAAGTTCGCCATCCTCGCTACTTTTGGTGAGATGTGGGCACTCCGTATCCGTAAAGGTGTCTGGAACGAGAAAGGTTTCGGTATGGTTCCCCGTATGATGGTATGGGGTTTCCTCGGAATGTGCATTACCATGGCTATGATGATCTTCAAATCGGGTGTCCCCACTTTTCTCGACGCGGTAGCAGGAGCTGAACGTGGCACTATGGCAACCATCTTCTCGGGCGACCTATCCTGGGGTAAGCTCGGCATCGCCTTCGCCGTGAGTGTTGCCATGAACACCATCTTTGCTCCTGTCATGATGACCTTCCACAAGTGTACCGATATCCACATCATCGACAATGGAGGAACCATCGCAGGACTCCTCCGTCCTATGAAGATGCGCGAGATCATCAGCACCAAGGTTAATTGGGACGTACAATGGAACCTTGTTTTCAAGAAGACCATCCCTCTCTTCTGGTTCCCCGCACACACCATCACCTTCATCCTTCCTGCCACATTCCAGGTTCTCTTTGCAGCAGCCCTCGGTGTCGCCCTCGGCCTCATCCTTGCCCTCGCTGGCGGCAGCAAGAAATAATAAGGATTGTCATTCCCTAGTTCCTTCGTCAGGATGAGGAGCAGGGAAGAAATAGGAGTCAAAAGGTTTGGATCTTTTTGGCTCCTTACAACATCCATCGTATTCAACAGGATCATATCTCTAGATTATATTTTGACTACCGAATGAAAAAGATATTACTAGCATTCGCTTTTATCGCATCCATAGGATTTGTGATGGCACAAAGCGAGTCCACCGAAAACAAGTGGAGCTACAAGTTCCATGGCTTCGTCAACCCCGTGCTTTATGGTGACACCCGCCAGGTTGTTGCCGGACGAGAGGGAATGATGCTCTTCTATCCTTCTCCTGTCAAGATGGATGCATCGGGGCAGAACAATCTCAATGATCTGCCTTCGCTGAATATGCTGGCCATTACCGCACGTGTGAACCTCTCTGTCTCCGGTCCCGATGTCTTGGGTGCACATCTGCGCGGTTTCATCGAGGGCGACTTCACCGGTCCCACCAACGAAACCATAAACACCCTACGCCTCCGCCACGCTTACATCAATATGGACTGGGAGAAGCATTCCCTGCTCATGGGCCAGTATTGGTACCCCATGGTGATTCACGAGATCATGCCTATGACACAGCCTCTCAACATGGGTGCTCCATTCCATCCCTACGCCCGCTACAATCAGTTCCGCTACACCTATCGCCTTGGAAAATGGGAGGCTGTAGCTGTGGCCGCCTTCCAGCTCGACAACAAGTCACAGGGGCCTCTTGGCGCTTCTACCCAATACATCAAGACCGGCATGGTGCCCGAGTTCAATGCCCAGGTCCGTTACAAAGGGGAGAAGATCTTTGCCGGCGCCGCAGCCAATTTCATGAGCATCAAGCCTCGCAATGTGGATATCTATGGCAACAAGGCCGACACTCGCTATAACAGCTCCTCCTTCAGTCTCTTTGGCAAATACAGCATCGGGCAGGTCACCATCAAAGCCCAGACGATCCTAAGCGACAACCTCTATGAAGGCTGCACCATGGGCGGTTATATCGAATGCATGGACACCTTCTCTGTTGCGGGTTCCTGCAGCTATTCCTACAAGCCGTTTACCTGGACTACCGCCTGGGTCGATTTCAGCCGCAATACCGGCAAATGGCGTCCAGCGCTCTTCCTTGGCTATGGCGTCAACAACAACTTCGGAGACTCCTATGATGTAACCGACACCCCTTATGGCCGTGGATTCGACATGCAGAGCCTTTGGAGAGTGCAACCTCGTGTCAGTTTCTTCGCCGGCCACGGTCTGAGCTTTATGTTCGACGTCGAGGTCACCAATGCCCAGTATGGCAAGAAAGTGACCGATAGTCCTACATCCTACCATTTTGAGGCCGATGCCAAGAACGACCCGACCAACGTACGCCTGATCCTTGGCGCACAATATGACTTTTAACAAGAAACACAGCACAAAATCAACAAACAAATGAAATCAATAAAAAACACCCTCTTGCTGCTTGCCGCTACACTCGTGTGGGCTTGCCATCCGGCAAAAACGACGAACGAAGCGACAAACGCAGATTTCGTTTATCACGAGGAACAAGTTTGTGGAAAAGATGCTCCGACCATCGTTTTTATCCATGGTCTGGGCTGCGACCTCAACACATGGAAATATCAGCGAGAAGCCTTCAAAGACTATAATCTGGTCTTTGTCGATCTCCCCGGTTTTGGCCAAAGTGCTAAGCCCGAAGTGGATTACACACTCGACTACTATGCCAGCGCCATCCATGGTGTGCTTGCCGGTCTTTCCTGGGAAGCAGGTAAAGTCATCCTAGTTGGCCACAGCCTAGGCTCTGCCATATGTCGCCAGTATGTCTTCAACTATCCCGACGAGGTCGCCGCGTTGGTAGACATTGATGGCGTCTACTGCCTCTATCCTCAGGACACCACATCCTGCGACTATGCCGACTATACGGCTGCCGTGGAGGGCTTTTCTTCAAGTTTCGACACAGACAGCATCCGAGCCGTCTTCCAAGGCTTTGTCTCCTCCCTCGCCGGTCCAGAAACACCCCAGGAGGTGAACGATTACGCCATGAGCGTAATGCCCAACACTTCCCGTCACGTGGCGGCTAGCACGATGAAGAACCTGATAAATAAAGAGAACTGGACCGGAGCTGTCATCAACCGCCCCTCCTTGATCATCTGCACCCAGAATTCAGGTCTCGCTCCAGACAACCGGCAGCAGATGGAAGCGCTCTATTCCTGTCTGCAGTACGAAGAGCTTCTGACCTGCGGCCACTTCATCCATATGGAGCGGGCCGAATGGTTTAATGAAATCCTACATCAATTTTTAATCAGATTGCAAAATGAACGATAAGACTCGCGACATCATCTCCAAGATAGCCTTTCTCGTATTCGGCATTGCTGGCGTTATCCTTCTTTGCATCCTGATTTTTGGTGAAGGAAGTTCCAAGATGCTGCTTCTTGCGGCCTTCTTCTGCATAGCCGCCTGTTTGATGTTTAGCTAGAAGACCTAAGAAAACAAGAATAACGACCAAGAATAGTAATGTCCATGACAACCCAGCGCACCAGAACCATCTCTAACGTCACCATAGGTGGCGCGATGGCTAATGTCGCTTTGGCTGTCGGCAAACTTATTGCCGGGATATTAGGTCAAAGTAGTGCTATGGTGGCCGACGCCGTCCATTCATTCTCCGATCTTGTCAGCGATGTCGTCGTTCTTGTTATGGTGCGGGTTGCCGGCAAAGGGAAGGACAAAAACCACGACTATGGCCATGGCAAGTTTGAGACACTAGCCACCGCCATCGTCTCCCTTCTTCTCCTCGTCGTTGGAGGCAAGATGCTGCTTGACGGCTTTGAGCAGGCTCTCTCCGCCATCAGAGGAGCGGAGCTGCCGCCTCCCAGCGCCATAGCCTTATGGGCAGCACTAACATCTATCCTGGTCAAAGAGATCCTCTACCATTGGACAGCCCGGGTGGCAAAAAAAGTCAACAGTCCCGTTATGCTTGCCAATGCCTGGCACCATCGCACAGACGCACTCTCCTCTATAGGAGCAACCTTGGGTATCGGCGGCGCCATCCTGCTAGGCGGACGGTGGACCGTGCTAGACCCCATAGTCGGATGCCTGATCAGCGTCATCATCCTCGTTGTCGCTGTGCGTATGGCGATTCCAGCCCTTTCCGAGCTTACAGACGGTTCCCTATCTGATGAGATTGAGCAGAGAATAGAAAGCACTATCGTTTCTGTGAAAGGAATCGAGAGGATGCAGAAGTTGTACACACGCCAGAGCGGACCTCGTTTCATGATAGAGGCAATTGTAGAGGTGAACCCAGACCTTACGGTTCTCCAAGCCCACGACATCGTAGACAAGGCGGAGACCAAACTGCGTCAGGTTTTCGGGGAAGAGACACATATATCTATCCATATTGAACCATCCCGGCAATGACAAGAAAAGAATACACAACCCCATCGGGAACGATCGTCTATTGGACCAACGACATTCAGTCACAACGTCCCTCCCTCGTCTTTCTGCCCGGTCTCACCGCCGACCATAGGCTTTTCGACCGGCAGACAGACTATTTCTCCCGTGCCTACAATGTGATGGTATGGGATGCTCCCGCCCACGGGCTTTCACGTCCTTTCTCGCTCGATTTCTCGATGGATGATCTAGCCCGTTTCCTGCATTCTATATTGGAAGTAGAAGGCATACAACATCTCATCCTTGTCGGCCAGAGTTTCGGCGGATATATCTCCCAATGCTATATGCAGCTCTATCCCAAATCGGTACTGGGGTTCGTCAGCCTCGATTCGGCTCCTTTGCGTCGCCATTATTACACATCGTTCGAGTTAGCCTGGCTCAACCACACCTACAGCATGTATTACGCCATTCCATGGAAGTGGCTGATAAGATGGGGGAGCAATGGCGTCGCCCAGTCACCAGCTGCCCGCCAGCAGATGAGGACGTTCATGCTTGATTACAGCAAGACAGAATACTGCCTTCTTGCCGCCTACGGCTATCGTTTGCTCGGCGAGGCTACAAAGATGCAGTATCAAAATCCACTCTGTTGTCCAACGATTCTGGTTTGTGGCAGACAAGACTATGCAGGTTCCACACGCCGCTACAACCGCAGATGGGCCCAACAAGAGAGACTTTACCTCCATACGATCGACCGATGTGGCCACAATTCACCCTACGACAGTCCCGACGAGGTGAATAACGTAATCGTCAGGTTCATCAACAACTTATAATCAACAATCATGACACTAGAAACCGAGCGACTCATACTCCGTCCATGGAAGCCTGATGATGCAGAACGGCTCTTCCTCCTGGCCAAAGACCCCGATGTAGGTCCCGCAGCCGGATGGAATCCTCATCTGTCTGTAGCGGAAAGCCGCGATGTTATCGACACCATATTCCATCTTCCTACCATCTATGCTGTCGTTTTAAAAGAGAGCGGCGAAGTGATAGGTTGTTGCGGCACCATGCCCGACCCCACGCTCTCGAGCAACGACAGAGAGCAACTCCTCGGCTACTGGATCGGCAAGCCCTATTGGGACGACGGCTATGCTACCGAAGCGGCACAAAAGACTATACACCACGCTTTCCGCGACCTCGGTCTTTCCGTCATCTGGTGCGGCTGCTTCGCAGAAAACACGAAGTCTCTTCGTGTCCAGGAGAAGCTTGGATTCGTCATTCATCACATCGAACAGGAGAACACCTCTTGGAGCGACGAGCCCCGAAACGTAATCATCACCCGTCTCGAATATCAAAAGGCACAAGCATCTGCCGAGGACAAAGAATGCAACGACCTATGAGCGACACTTGGAACATATACACCGAATGGAACCCCTGGCATGGCTGCAAGAAAGTCAGTCAAGGGTGCCAGTTCTGCTATGTCTACAGGCAAGACGAGATGTATGGTTCCGATATCGCAAGCAGCGAAGTTCGCAAGACGCTCGCCTTCAATCTTCCGATAAAGCACAAGCGCGACAGAAATTTCAAGATCCCTTCTGGCAAAGTGGTCTTTACCTGCTTCACCAGCGAATTCCTCCTTGAGGATGCCGACCCGTGGCGCCCCGAAGCCTGGCAGATGATCAAGGAACGCTCCGACCTCTGGTTCTATTTCTTCACAAAGCGTATCCACCGCTTTAACGATGTCAAGCCTGCAGACTGGGGCGACGGCTATCCTAATGTCTTGATCGGCTGCACCGTTGAGAACCAGGCTATGGCCGACTATCGGCTTCCCATCTTCCGTCAGTTGCCTATCAAACACAAGAGCATTATCGCTTCGCCGCTCCTTGAGCACATAGAGATTTCACAGTATCTCGACAACACAATCGAAGAGGTCGCTGCCGGAGGCGAATCCGGCGTTGGAGCTCGCCCCTGCCACTACGACTGGGTTCTCTCCCTTCGCCACCAATGTGTGGAGAAAGAGATTCCCTTCCGCTTTCATCAGACGGGCGCCTATTTCGTCAAAGACGGAAGAACCTTTCGCGTCATGCGTAAGCATCAGCTCTCTCAAGCCCACAAAGCCAATATTGACTACAGGATAGGCCGCTATTTCGTTCCCGAGACGGCTTCCTACCAATGGCCCGACGACACCTATCATTCATAAACATCAAGAAGAAAATGTACACCAACTATCATACCCACTCCAAATACTGCGACGGCAAAGGCGAGCTGCGCGAATATGTGGAATACGCCCTCGCCCATGGTTTCTCTCATCTCGGGTTCAGCGGCCACGCACCCGTCCCTTTCGAGAACAACTTCGCCATCAAGCAGGAGGACTATATCTCCTACTGCAACGAGGTGAGGGCGCTCAAAGAAGAATATGCGGGACGTATCGAAATCAAACTTGGTCTTGAGATCGATTATGTACCAGGCATTCTCAATAACTTCACCCCCCTCATCCAGGAAGGTGGGCTGGAGTACGTCATCGGCAGCGTCCATCTCGTCTTCAACCCGCAGAACCCCGATCCCGAGCCTGCCGATCCAGCGCTCTTCTCCAAGCATCCAAACCCCAACAACCTCTGGTTTATCGACGGAAGCAAGGTGGAGACCTACGACGATGGGCTTCATCGCATCTTCAAAGGGGACGTCAGGCACGCCGTACGCACCTTCTTCTACCAGAACAACGCAATGATAGAGAACACCCGCCCCACCATCGTCGGCCATTTCGACAAGATTGTCATGCACAACAAAGGACGCTATTTCGACTACGACGAGCCTTGGTTTCTCGATCTTGTCCACGAAACCGTGCAGCTCATCCGCGAGGTCGGCAGCATTGCAGAGATCAACACCCGTGGGCTCTACAAAGGACGCCACAACGACTTCTATCCTGCAGCCCGTACCATCAAGACCATGAACGAGAAGAATATCCCCGTTATGGTATCCACCGACGCCCACGCTCCCGAGAACCTGACCCAGTTTGAAGGCGCCTACGACTTCCTCCGCGACATCCATTACAAGAATGTTGTCTTTACCCTATAGCCCGATGCCACAAGCATCATGACCGCATCATTACGCCCAACGCAAGCCCTTGTTATGAAGAAAACCGACCCCACGCTCCTACGCGCCCTCAAGCTTATCCATCAATGCGACCCACGGGGATTCTATCTCAAGATCTTCTACGTCACCCTGATGTCGCTGCTGCCTCTGGCCAACCTATATGTGTTGAAGTACATGATCGACAGCATCACCTCCATCCTCGGGAGCGGCTCCTCCGAGATGGCGCCTACCATAATCACCTGTGTCGTTTTCTATTGCGGCATCTTCCTCGCCAACCGTCTCATCGACGTGCTGAGTGTTATCAACAACGACATGCTTACCCAACGTCTCATCGACCATATCAACAACCTCATCCAGAACCAGTCCGTCCGTCTGGATATGGCCTATTATGACAATCCCGCCTATCACGACACCTTCCATCGAGCCCAGCAGGAGGCAGCCTTCCGCCCCGTGCGCATCCTTGAGAGTTTCGTCTCCGCCTTTGGTGCCGTCATCTCTCTCATCGGTATCGTCGTTATGCTCTGCACCACCTCTTGGACAATCATCGTCGTGATGGTCATCGCCATGCTCCCCGTCTTCCTCGTGCGGCTCTACAAGTCCAAGGCCGTCTACCGCTTCCGTCGCGACACCACTCAGTCTGCGCGTCGCAGCCACTACTATGGCCAGTTGCTCTCCAACCGCTCCTTCGCCCAAGAGGTGCGCTCCTTTGGACTTGCCGACCATTTCCGTGCCCTCTACGTCGACATCCGCCGCTCTCTCGTCGCCATGCTCTACAAGATCAGTCGGCGCCTTGCCGTCTACGACGCCTGTACCTCCCTCTTTGAGGCCGTGGCCCTCTGCGCTGTCATACTCATGCTTGTGAGCCCTGTTGCATCCGGAGCCGTAACAATAGGTACCTTTGTCATGCTCTTCGAGGCCTTCAGGCGCGGACAGGGATATCTCAACACCCTCGTCTCCGGCATCAGCGGGCTCTACGAGCACAAGCTCTTTATCGGCAACCTCTATGAGTTCCTCGAACTAAAACCTGCCATCACCTCTCCGTCCGTCCCCCTTCCGTTCCCCCTCGAAGTGGAAGAGATCGAGTTCCGCAACATCACCTTCTCCTATCCCGCCTCCACCGAAGGCGGCGTGCAGCCTCCCGCCCTGGAGGGCTTCTGCTTCTCTGCCCGACGCGGTATGCTCAACCGACTGCGCGGCGAAAACGGATATGGGAAGTCTACCGCCCTCAAGCTGCTGCTGCGTCTCTACGACCCACAGGAAGGCACTATCCTCATCAACGGGACCGACATCCGGCTTTTCGACCTCCGGGACCTCCGCCATGGTGTTGGCGCCATCTTCCAGGATCACGTACGCTTCTTCTTTACAGCCAAGGAGAACATCCTGTTCGGCGACCTCTCCCACCCTCTTGACGAGGAGCGTCTGCAACAGGCCCTCGCCATCAGCGAGGCTCAGCCCGTCGTCGACCGGCTCCCCAACGGACTTGACACCCCATTGGGACGTATGTTCGACCATGGCGAAGAACTCTCTATGGGACAATGGCAACGCATCGCCCTAGCACGTCAGCTCTATAGCGACGCCCCCGTCCTCGTCTTCGATGAGCCCACAGCCTGGATGGACGCTCCCGCCCGTCAGTCCTTCTTCCGCAGCCTCGACGACCTCAAGAACAACCACCTCGTCATCCTCATCAGCCACGATGAGCAGTAGCCGACCAGGCGGGAACTTTCTCCACCAAAAGTCGCTTGCTATTGAAGTGTCACTAATTTCCAGAGGTTTTCCCGAGAAATACTCATCATGCTCTTATCGCACCGTTCGTCTATGGTCTTCAATTGCTGTTGGGCATATATGCTAACACAAAAGGGGCGTTGATGGTGGATTTCACAATGTCTTTTTGTAGATACGCATCGGCTTGGGGTGAGGGGGATCGTGTCGTTGTTCTTACTTTGTAGGGCCGCGCCAGGGTTGCTGACGGGTAGTGCTTCTCTGCGTATTTAGGGGTAGTGTCGCAACGTTGATGGTTAATCATCGTGTGGTTTTTCAGCATTTCCAGAAACTCTTTCTCCGTACTTGTTGCATTTGTTACTTGAACTTGAGCAACAGATTGCGGATGACGGATACAACGAGCGGTCATCCCGGGTCGGAGGGAAAGGGGACGCCCCGAAAAAAAACTAAACAAGCTATATTTTGCCATTCCGCAAATTCTTTGTATCTTTGCAACACCAACACTTTTTGAATTATGCCAGTAATCATCACATTATTAGCCGTATTGGTCGGCGCAGGAATCTACCACATGGGTAAACAGCAAGGTGCCAAAGAGGAACATCAGTCGATACTGGGCGAGAAGGAGATCGAGAAGATCAACGAGCTCATCGAGAAGAAACTCCAGGATCGCGGCCTCTGACACTTCCTTTCTTAAATCAAAAGATTATCTCTAGAAAGAGAAAGTACTATCCTCATGAAACATACAATTGCCTTCTACCTCACACTCTGCACCTTCGTGCTAGCGACCTACGGACAGAACTACACACCTTTCTTCTCTGGCTCGGAAAGCCTCCATCTGGAAAAGGTGCTTCCCCCTCCTCCGTCACTTACTGACGCCCGTTATCACGACGATTGGTGTCGGTACCAATGGGGACTGAGTGTCCGCGACATCGAACGCGGCAGACTGGCACGCGAAGATGCTTTTCTCAGCCCGGCCTACTTCATGAAACGGTTCTCTCCTGCTGTAGAACGAGAGCTTTCGGTGGAGTGTTATCCTGTGCTGGCGGATCTTATGGCCCGCGCCCACGCTACAGAATGGAGCAACAATAGCAGCGTGAAACACTATTACCATCGCGCCCGTCCCTACCAGCAGTATGACGACACGACGATGGTGCCGGAACACATGAACCTCAAAGACTCCACAAGCTATCCCTCGGGACACACTATGGCCTCATGGCTCGAAGGCATGATTCTCTCTGTAATCGACCCCGACCACACGGAATCCATCATGCAGGTGGCCTACGAGTTGGGGCAGAGCCGCGTTATCGCCGGATTTCATTACCAGAGCGATGTCGATGCAGGACGCGTGGCAGCCAGCATTCTCTTCGCCCGCCTGTGCAGCAACAACGAATATCTCTCCCTTTTAGAGAAGGCAAAGGAGGAATACCTACGAAACGGCTCTAGCCGCTGATAGGCCATAGCTAACACCACACCCATATAGATATACAAAACCTCCGCAAACCACACGGCGGTTATATTATCAGGGGGGGGGGAAGACCTTTTTGCCGCCCCGCCCTGTTGTCGGGTATTCCTTCGGGTAAACTTCGGCCAACCTTGGGGGCAAAAAACGGACTCTGCTATGCGAAGAGTTTGCGGAAGGCTTCTTCTATCACGCCGACTTCGACAATGTCGATATTGTAACGTTTCTTGTCGATGGATCGGGCGTTATATTTAGAGATGAGGATTTTCTCGAAACCGAGGCGGTCAGCTTCGGCAATACGTTGTTCCACACGAGCTACGGGACGAACCTCGCCACTAAGGCCCATCTCAGCGGCAAAGCAGACACGTGGGCAGATGGGGATGTCGACATTGGAGGAGAGGACGGCACACACGACGGCGAGGTCGATGGCAGGGTCGCTGACGCGCATGCCTCCCGTGATGTTGAGAAAGACATCCTTGGCGCCGAGCTTGAATCCGCAACGTTTCTCCAACACGGCAAGTAGCATGGATAGGCGACGCATATCGAAGCCGTTGGCGTTGCGCTGAGGGGTGCCATAGACGGCACTGGAGACGAGGCTCTGCACTTCGATGAACATAGGTCGCGCTCCTTCGAGGGTGGCAGCGATGGCGGCTCCAGAGAGTTCTTCGTCGTGCTGAGAGAGAAGGAACTCGCTGGGGTTGGCAACTTCTCGGAGCCCGCTGCCCTGCATCTCGAAGATGCCTATCTCTGCGGTGGAGCCGAAGCGGTTCTTGAGGGCGCGGAGCATACGATAGCCGTAGTTCCTGTCGCCTTCGAACTGGAGGACGACATCGACGATATGCTCCATGACCTTGGGACCGGCAAGGGTGCCGTCCTTGGTGATATGACCTACGATGAGGACAGGCACACCTGTACGCTTTGCATACTGCTGGAGCTCGGTGGTGCACTCGCGGATCTGGCTTACGCTGCCGGCAGGGCTGTCGACGAGCTCGGAGTTGACGGTCTGTATGGAGTCGAGGATGAGGAGGTCGGGCTGGACTGTGTCGATATGGTCGAAGATGCGTTGTGTGGTGGTCTCGCTAACGACGAAACATTGGGTGGACTGGCTCTGTTCCACACGGTCGGCACGCATCTTGATCTGCTGCTCGCTCTCCTCGCCGCTGACGTAGAGTATCTTCTTGTCGGGAACACTCAGGGCGGTTTGGAGCAGGAGGGTGGATTTGCCTATGCCGGGCTCGCCACCAATGAGCACGAGGCTTCCGGGGACGATACCGCCGCCGAGAACGCGGTCAAACTCATTGCATTGGGTGGGGATTCGGACGGCCTCGTCGTACTTCACATCCTTGATGAGCTTAGGCTGGGAGGCAGGCATGGTGACTTTGGTGGCCTGCACCGAACGGGCAGCGACGGTGGGAGCCTGCACGACTTCTTCGACGAAGGTGTTCCACTTGCCACACTCGGGACACTTGCCTAGCCAGCTCGACGACTGATAGCCGCACTCCTGACAGAAAAAATAACTCTTTGCTTTGGCCATTGTGGGGGGGATGATATGATGGGGATTATAGGACTGGATGATCTTCGGGGAAGGGCTAGAACTCGTCGATGGTTTCGACGATCTTGTAGACTTTATCGCCTCGATGGAGCGGCACCTTGGTCTCGAAGGAGAAGGCGTCGCCCTGCTTGGCTTGGGGCACGGGGCCTTTGTTGAGACGGATCTCTTTGAGGGTGTCGTCGTAGACTCCGGTAGTCTGTCCCAGGACCATGTAACGGTCGCCTACGGCAATGGTGTTTGCTGTCTCAAGACGGACTTCGGCTACGCTAATACGGTTGAAATAGTTGGCAACCTTGCCGATATAGACCTTGGTCTCGGTGGCTTGGGAGCCGTAGCGATCGGTCCACTCGCCCATCTTGCGGCCGAGATAATAGCCGTCCCAGAATCCGCGGTTGAACACGGTAGCCAGACGCTGGTCCCAGTCGGCGATCTTTTCTTTGCTATAGGTGCCGTCCTCGATGGCTTGCACGGCCTCTTTGTAGCATCGGGTTACCACCTTGACGTAGTCGGCGCTGCGTCCACGGCCTTCTATCTTGAGAACCTTGACTCCAGCTTTGACGACCTTGTCGAGGAAATCGATGGTCTTGAGGTCTTTGGGCGACATGATATACTGACCGTCGACAATAAGCTCGGTGTCGCTTTCCACGTCCTTGACCAGATACTGACGTCGGCAGAGCTGCAGACAGGCTCCACGATTGGCGGAATAGTTATAGTTGTCGAGAGAGAGGTAGCATTTACCGCTGACGGACATACAGAGGGCACCATGGCCAAAGAGCTCGATCTGGACCAGCTCGCCTTTGGGGCCGCGGATGTCGTTATCCTTGATATACTGAGTGATCTCTGCCACCTGGCTGAGAGGTAGCTCGCGAGCAGTAACCATGACGTCGGCGAATTGGGCATAGTACCGCACAGCCTCGGTATTGGAGATGCTGCATTGGGTGGAGATATGGATCTCCATGCCTATGGAGTTAGCGTAGCTGATGACGGCCATGTCGCTGGCGATGATGGCGCTAATGCCGGCCTCTTTGGCGGTACGGACGATCTGGCGCATCTCTTCCAGCTCGTGGTTGTAGATGACGGTGTTGACCGTAAGGTAGGTACGAAGGCCGTGTTCACGGGCGATAGCGGCGATCTTCACCAGGTCGTCGAGACCGAAGTTGTTGGCTGAACGGCTGCGCATATTGAGCTTTCCTACGCCAAAATAGACGGAGTCGGCGCCGCCTTGGATGGCGGCCATAAGGCTCTCGTATGAGCCAACAGGGGACATTATTTCCATGGGTGTGTCTGTTTCTTGTTGAGATTAGGGTGAGGAAGGGTGAATTCCTCGGATTTTATCTATAGAGGTCGAAGATGTTCATTTTCGACCATTCGCTGGGTTTCATCCGTGTATCTTTGCAATGCGTGTCGTAGAAGGTGGTGCGGCCTTGCTCCACCATGTCAACGAATGCGTTGAATTCGGACATCGTGTAGGGAAGGTACTGGTTGACCTCGTGGCCGATGGCGTCGAAGCGGAAGATCCAATGGCTGTAGCCGCTTTTGTCGAAGAGGCGGTCGAGCCGGTCGCTTCCGACAAGGACTTTCTTGAAGCCGAAACGGAATTTCTTGTAGTTCACGATCCTGTCCTTGGTGCCGTGAAAGAAGCAGGTGGGAGCGGGAGCGGAGGCATAGCTGCGGGCGTTATTGCGGCAGAAGATAGCACCCGAGTAAGGGATGACAGCCAAGGGCTTGAAGGCCTGGGGCAGCGCAGAGGCCTGGGGTAGTCCGTTGCAACGGCAATAGTCGGTCTGGAGCACGGTAATGGCTCCGGCGCTAGCTCCAGTAAGAATGATATGGCCGCGGTCGATGGCAAGCTCGTCGGCTTTATCCCACACACAGGCTATAGCGGCGCTAAGGTCTTCTACAGCCATATCAATAGCATCCGTGAAGAGCTGGTTGACATGGAGGAATCCGACGCTGTCGTAGCGTTGAGGGGTTACACCCAGCCTGTAGTCGGCAGCAATGGCGGTATAGCCGTTTTCGGCCAGGGCCTTGCAGCTGACGACCGACGCTTTGTCGGTACGGCTGCCTTTGGCGAAGCCGCCACCGAAGAGATAGATGACACACGCCTTGTCGGGACGCGGAGTCTGGGGGGTATAGACATCCATCTGCAAGGCTTTGCTGCCACGCTGGACAAAGGTATAGGTGCGCACTTCCTGGGCCAGAGCGGCAAGGGTGGCCGCCAGGGCGAGCATCAGAAGGGTGATTTTCTTCGACATGATATTATTATAACGGAAACCATTAATATTTATTATCCGCCGGCAAACTTTTTGCGGAGGGCTCTCCAACTCGGCGGCGTGACCAGGTAAGGAGCCTGGGGGAGACAAGAACGTCGGACTTCCTTACGGACGACCGACGTCTTGCACCTTAAAATCTTAAAATTATGAAAACAAATTTCTAACGCACAATCTATTTGATGATTTCTACGCTACGCTTGATGAAGTTGGTGAGCGCTTCTCCCTTGAGCAATCCGTTGCTGAGAAGAGCGAGGTCGGTAAGCTGGTGGACGAGCTGCTTCTGCTTCTCGGCGTCGTCTTCGCCAAGCACCTGCTCGATGAGAGGATGGTTGGTGTTGACCACGAGGTTGTAGCTCTCGGGCATCTCGCCATAGAAGCCCATGCCGCCTCCGGAGGTCTGGCTCATCTCTTTGTAACGACGCATAAACTCGTTCTGGGTGATGATCATAGGCTGGGCGTCGCTCTCGAGGGCTTCGAGCATGACGGTATACTTCTGCTTGTCGAGCTCGCCTTCGATGATAGGTTTCAGTTTCTCCTGATCCTCTTTGCTCATCTTCTCGGGGATGGTCTCGTCGTGAGGGATGAGTTTTTCTACAACATCGCTGTCGACGCGAACGAAACGGCTCTTGTCGATCTTCTGCTCGAGCATATTGAGGAAATGGGGAGTAAGGACGCTGTCCATAAGGAGGACATCGTAGCCTTTGGCTTTAGCCTGGGCGATGTAGGCGTGCTGTTCCTCAACATCGGTGGCATAGAGGTAGATGACGTTCTTGTCCTTGTCGGTCTGCAGAGGAGCGATCTTCTCGCGGTATTCTTCGAGAGGGAGGAACTTGCCTTCTGTGTTTTTGAGGAGGGTGAACTTCATGGCGCGCTCGGCGAATTTCTCTTCGGTAAGCATGCCATATTCGATGAAGATCTTGATATCGTCCCACTTCTGCTCGAAGTCTTCACGATTGTTCTTGAACATATCCTCGAGCTTGTCGGCCACCTTCTTGGAGATGTGGGCGGAAATCTTCTTCACATTGCCGTCGCTCTGGAGGTAGGAACGGGAGACGTTAAGAGGGATATCGGGAGAATCCAGCACACCATGGAGGAGCATAAGATACTCGGGGACAACGCCTTCTACACTATCGGTAACAAAGACCTGATTGCAGTAGAGTTGGATCTTGTTACGATTGGGGTCGATGGTCTTGCGAACCTTGGGGAAATAAAGGATACCGGTAAGGTTGAAAGGATAGTCGACGTTGAGATGGATCTGGAAGAGAGGCTCTTCGAAGTTCATGGAGTAGAGCTCGTGATAGAACTTCTTGTAGTCCTCGTCCGTAAGATCGGCAGGTTTCTTGCGCCAAGCGGGGTCGCTGTTGTTGATGACACGGGGCTTCTTCACCTCCATGCGCTCGGTATGGCCGTCTTTATCTTTCACAGGCTCGCCATTCTTGTCGAGTTTGTCAACCCACTCGCTCTCTTCGCCGAAACGGATGGCGACAGGCATAAAACGGCAGTATTTCTTGAGGAGCTGAAGGATTTTCTGCTCCTCGAGGAACTCCTTGCAGTCGTCGCTGATGTGGAGGATGATGTCGGTACCGCGATCGTCCTTCTTGCACTCTTTCATCTCATACGTAGGCGAACCGTCGCATACCCAATGCATTGCGGGAGCGTCCTGATAGGACTTGGTAACGATCTCCACCTTGTCGGCAACCATAAAAGCGCTATAGAATCCGAGACCGAAGTGGCCGATGAGGTTCTCGCCCTTATCTTTGTATTTTTCCAAGAACTCCTCGGCGCCGGAAAAAGCGATCTGAGTGATGTATTTCTCAATCTCCTCAGCAGTCATACCGAGGCCGCGGTCGCTGATAATGAGCTTCTTTTTCTCTATCTTCACCTCGACAGTAAGGTCGCCCAGGTCACCCTGAACCTTACCCATGGAGGCGAGGGTTTTGAGTTTCTGCGTGGCGTCGATAGCGTTACTTACAATCTCGCGAAGGAAGATCTCGTGGTCGGAATAGAGGAATTTCTTGATGACCGGAAAGATATTCTCGGTCTGAACATTGATATTGCCTTGCATAGTATTATAGATTTATTATTGATTTCAAACAATAACATCTTATCAAAAAACGTGCCAAAAAAGAAGAGCAGACTCGAAAAGCGACAAATTGGCACATTTTTCTGCCACCCAACAAAGACTTTGGCAGAGAAATGGCAGTAGACTGACAGAACCTTGTGTCCTATCAAAAGCCCGGAAAGGAGCAGAATTTCCAACTCCAGACAGGCACCAAGCAGGCATTAGACAGGCATTAGGTAGGCATTAGACAGGCATTAGGTAGGCATTAGAC
>JAKSMR010000129.1 GCA_024400495.1 Bacteroidales bacterium | reverse complement strand
CAAAAGATCTTTGACACGATTGGTTAAGTTAGTAAACAAAACAGAGCAATACAATTTCGAGGCTCGCTTGAGCAATCAAGCGACAAACCAAGAAAACAACGTAACATAAAAAAATACTTCAAGGAAAGTAAACAAGGGCGGATGGCGGATGCCTAGGCTTCAGGAGGCGACGAAAGACGTGATAAGCTGCGATAAGCTCCGGGGAGTGGCAAATACACTTTGATCCGGAGATCTCTGAATGGGGCAACCCACTTAGGGCGACCTAAGTACCGCGATGCGGGGCAAACCCGGCGAACTGAAACATCTTAGTAACCGGAGGAAAAGAAAACAAAATGTGATTCCCTTAGTAGAGGCGATCGAACGGGGACCAGCCCAAACCGTGGCCGTTACGGCGACCGCGGGGTTTCGGACCAGAATAAGTCCAGGAGTCGAGAGTGGAACAGGCGATGGAAAGCGCCGACGATAAGGGTGACAGTCCCGTACACGAATTGACTTGAGGAGGTCTGGTATCCAGAGTAACCCGGGACACGAGGAATCCTGGGCGAAGACGGCAGGACCATCTGCCAAGGCTAAACAGTACCTGAAGACCGATAGCGAACCAGTACCGTGAGGGAAAGGTGAAAAGAACCCCGAACAGGGGAGTGAAATAGAACCTGAAACCATCCGCCTACAAGCGGCGGGAGCCACTCCGTGTGGTGACCGCGTGCCTTTTGCATAATGAGCCTACGAGTTGCTCCAGTCCGGCAAGGTTAAGCGCCTCAGGAGCGCAGCCGCAGCGAAAGCGAGTCCCACAGGGCGCTTGAGTCGGATTGGGCAGACGCGAAACTTTGTGATCTACCCCCGGCCAGGTTGAAGTCCGCGTGACAGTGGATGGAGGACCGAACTCATAACCGTTGAAAAGGTTTAGGATGAGCTGGGGGTAGGGGTGAAAGGCTAATCAAACTGAGAGATAGCTCGTACTCCCCGAAATGCCTTTAGGGGCAGCCTGTGCTGGAGAGCCGGTCGGAGGTAAAGCCACTGATTGGGTGAGAGGGCTTCACCGCCTATCGAGCCCGGACAAACTAAGAATGCCGTCCGGTGTTGGCATGGAGAGAGGCCGTGGGTGCTAAGGTCCGCGGCCGAGAGGGAAATAACCCTGAGCATCATCTAAGGCCCCCAAACGTATGCTAAGTCAGTCTAACGATGTCCGGTTGCTAAGACAGCTAGGATGTTGGCTTGGAAGCAGCCATTCATCTAAAGAGTGCGTAACAGCTCACTAGTCGAGCGACTGGGCGTGGATAATAAGCGGGTGTCAAGCATACTGCCGAAGATGTGCCATTACAGCAATGTATATGGGTAGGGGAGCATTCCAGCGACGGCGAAGGTGAGCCGCGAGGCTTGCTGGAGTTTCTGGAAAAGCAAATGTAGGCATAAGTAACGATAATGAATGTGGGAAACATTCACGCCGCAAGACCAAGGGTTCCTGATCAACGTTAATCGGATCAGGGTAAGTCGGGACCTAAGGACAACCCGAAAGGGGGCACCGAAGGGCATCCGGTCAATATTCCGGAACTTG
>JAKSMR010000128.1 GCA_024400495.1 Bacteroidales bacterium | reverse complement strand
GGTGCCTGTATCTTCCTCATCGCTGCTGCCCAGGCTCTTCCTTTGTTCTTCGGTATCGGTGCGTAAGCCATGAAGGACACGAATGAGGAAGGCCGTCCTGAGTACCCTGTCTTCAAGGGACTGCAGAGTCCTTTGGTGTTCATGGGTCTTCAGGGTCGGTACATCTATTGGGCCGCCGGTACTATAGGTGGTGGTATAGTCGGTTTCTTCATCTTCTATATCATCTTCGGATTTCTTGCCGGCATCATTGTATTGGCTGCCGTTGCAGCTGTGGGAACCGTGCTGATACTTGTCAAGCAGAAGCGCGGCTTGCATTCGAAGCATATAGACAAGGGTATCTTTGTCTTCAACGCCTCGAAGCGACTCTGAGAGAGGGGGTACAGTACCTCTTTGTGCTGTACCCCTTTACTATTCTTATTTACACATATATATAATTATATGTAATTACAAGAAATAACATTATCGACGTATATGTATTTGAAAATCAGCGCAGGCTTTGTAGCCTCGTTCATGGCAATGATGATGCTTTCGTGCTCAGGCAGTCCTGAGACTTCTCAGACTCCGATGGCCAGTCGCATGAGTGACTCGGTGAAAGTAGCATGGCAGCAGCCACAGGAGGCGGTGTTACGCATCCATCTGGAGAGTGCCCGTCCTACAGACATGTTGACTGAGGTCGCTGTCAAGGGTGCAGGCATCGCGCAGGACGTTTCCGTGACGGCTCTCTCCAAGCTCATGACCCATCCTTTCGAGAGGGACTTTGCCATCGAGCCATGCGAAGGACAGACGGATGTGATGGTCACGGCCACCGTCGGCGGTGAGACCGTTCAGACCAGGACGCTGGTACCGCATCTGCTGAAAGGCACGCGCACCCAGCTCAACCTCTATCTGGAGCGAGGACATATGCGTATCGTCAGCAGCTGGATCACCGAGACCACGGAAGGCGCTACTGCCTACAGGTGTTCGGAGGACAGTATCGGCAAGGGGTTCTTCCTGCATGGTGACGGCATTGTCACCAGGGAGAAAGGGGAGGATGCCGTTGCCATCGTCATTGAGACGGACGGAAGACATGGCAAGGCGGTTGCCTTGCAGGATGTCGAAGGCATGTGGCTCTATTCAGGAAGCGGAGCCACTTCAGGAGCATATTATGAGACCCTTGACGGCGAGAGGTCGGAGGGTACTATATATAACAGTAAAGTAGAGGCAGATTCCACTCAGCTCATCCGTTACTATCCGGAACTGAGGATGCCTGAAGGTGCAGCATTGGCACGAGAGGAAGGCTATGATTTTTGTGATTCGCTCAGGAGCCGTTTCCCAGTACAGCCAGAAGACATGCTGAGCCTTATGGAGGCACACAGGGGGGCATATATCCCTTCCGTCTCCGAACTCACCAACTTGTATTTTTTATGCCGCGGGTATGATCGCTACGGATATGTGTCCCACGGATTAGGTGAGCTGAGTGGGGTCTATCTTTCTTCCACGGAGTCGGGTGAAGACACCTGTTACTCTGTTGACTTCACCCGAGGCACTGTCACGGGTTCCACCTCGAAGAGATACTCACCAC
>JAKSMR010000127.1 GCA_024400495.1 Bacteroidales bacterium | reverse complement strand
TCAAGGATATGCAGGCCCTCATCGAGGAGAACAAAAGGCTTCAGGCACAGATCGAGAAGCTCTCTGCCGAGAAGGCCGAACTCGAGAACACCGTGTCCTCCCTGAAGTCCATGATGGACTGGTTCCGCAAGAAGCTCTTCGGCAAGATGAGCGAGAAGAACCTTCCTCTCGACCCCTCGGCTCTTGAGCCGACTCTGTTCGACGAGCAGCTGAGCGAGGATGAGCAGGCTGCTCTTGACGCCGAAGTCAAGGCCATGGAGGAGCAGAACGCCAAGACCATAGAAGTCAAGGCACACAAGCGCGAAGTCCGCAAGCCGGTATACTCCAACCTTCCCGTCATAGTCACCGACATCTATCCCGAGGGGATGAAAGACAATCCGGACTATGTGGAGATAGGTGTGGAGAACACGGACAGGCTGGCCATCAGGCCCGCTCAGATGTACATCGACAGAATCGCACGCCACAAGTTCGTCCTCAAGAGCAGCCTCCAGATGGAGGATCCCGACAGGCAGGCGTTCGAGATAGCTCCTCTGCCGGAAATGATAATCCCGAAGGGGATGGCCTCCGAAAGCCTTCTGGCGGACATCCTCATAAACAAGTACTTCTACCATCTGCCTTTCTACCGTCAGATACAGAAATACAAGGAACTGGGCGTCGTGCTGAGCGATGCGACGATAGACGACTGGTTCGCGGCGGTCTGCTCGAAGCTGCGGCCGCTGTACGACAAGCTGCGGGAGCAGATAATGGAGAAGGACTACATACAGGTGGATGAAAGCACGTTGCCGGTGATAGACAACGAGAAGCACCGTGCGGTGAAGGGATACATGTGGGCCGTGAGGGATGCCGTGGGCGGGAGTGTCTACTTCCATTATGATATGGGCTCCAGGAGCGGCGACACCGCCCGCAGGCTCATCGGCGGATACCGCGGAGCCGTGCAGACCGACGGATACGAGGTGTACGAGTCCTTCGAGGGTGCTCCGGGAAAGATGATGATAGGTTGCTGGGCACACGTGAGGCGCAAGTTCGTGGAAGCCCTGGACGAGGACCGCAAGCACGCCAGCGAAGCCATCGTCTATATCAGCAAGCTCTACAAGCTTGAGACCGAGATGAAAGAGGCCGGACTTGATCCTGATGCCGTCAGGGAACGCAGGGAGAAGGAGGCGTATCCTATAATACAGGACTTCGAGAAGTGGATGAACGCTGTCGCCAACCGCTTCACGCCAAAGTCCAGGATGGGCAAGGCCATTGTATATACCTACACCCTTCTTCCGAGGCTGAGCCGCTATGTCCTTGACGGTAGGTACAACATCGACAACAACGGCGTGGAGAACGCCATCAGGCCTCTGGCTCTGGGCAGGAAGAACTATCTCTTCTGCGGCAACCACGATGCCGCAGTGCGTGCAGCCATCGTATACTCTCTCTTCGCCTGCTGCAAGGCTCACGATGTCGAGATCAGACCCTGGCTTGAAGACACGCTCAGGCGGCTTCCCACAGAGAAGGACATCATTGCGCTACTTCCGGAGAACTGGCAGCCAGTGACAGCATAGTAACAGTCAATGACTGCGAGTGACGGTCA
>JAKSMR010000126.1 GCA_024400495.1 Bacteroidales bacterium | reverse complement strand
ACGCCTTCTACGGAAGTCACCGAATACATCCAGAAGAATCCTGTTGCCAAAGAGCGCAACATACATTCTCGCTGGAGCACAAACGAGAAGACTGCCATGGAGGCGGCTCTCGGTATGTCGTACATGGGCAAACGCGCCATGGTGTGCATGAAGCATGTGGGCTTGAATGTCTGCATGGATCCGTTCGTGAACTCAGGAATGACAGGCGTTAACGGCGGCGTGGTAGTGCTCGTTGCCGACGATCCTTCGATGCACTCCTCTCAGGATGAGCAGGACTCTCGCTATCTCGGCGCGTTCGCAATGATTCCTGTCCTTGAGCCAAGCACACAGCAGGAGGCTTACGACATGATGGCTTACGCCTTCGACCTCAGCGAGAAGCAGAAGACACCTGTCCTCATGCGTGTCGTAACCCGCATGGCACACTCTCGCGCCGTTGTGGAAGTAGCCGAAGAGGCTCGTCCACAGAACGAGATGAACTTCAATTCTGAGGCGAAAGACTGGGTGCTTCTTCCGGGAAATGCTCGCAGAAAGAACGATATCCTCTGCGCGAAACAAGCTGATTTTGAGGAAGAAAGCATGTCTGCCGGTTGGAATAAGGTTGAGGCTGGCGGCGTAAATCTCGGCATCGTCTGTTCGGGTATTGCGTACAACTACGTGAAGGAAGTGCTCGCTGCCGATGAGACTCTTGCCGACCAATGCTATGTACTGAAGATTTCGCAGTATCCACTTCCAAAGGAAACCATAGCTACGATGTGCGGCCATTGCGAGAAAGTTCTCGTAGTAGAGGACGGTCAGCCGTTCATCGAGGAGAAGATGGTGGGCTTACTCCCACAGGCTGAATGGGAAATCTGCGGTCGTTTGACTGGTCATCTGCCACGCACAGGCGAGCTCACACCGGACTCTGTAGCAGAAGGCATCAAGAGATGTCTCGCGGAAGTCATGGAACTCGAGTACGAGCCTATAGCGTCTGAGACCGTTCCTCAGATCGTTGCCCCTCGTCCACCTGCACTCTGTCAGGGTTGTGGCCACCGCAGCGTATATGAAGCACTGAATCTCGTCATTGCGGAATACGAGAACGCCCGCGTGTTCGGCGACATCGGCTGCTACACACTCGGCTTCCTCCCACCGTTCCGCACGCTGAGCAGCTGCGTTGATATGGGTGCAAGTATCACGATGGCAAAGGGTGCTGCCGATGCTGGCCTGCATCCATCGGTTGCTGTCATCGGCGATTCCACTTTCACACACAGCGGCATGACCGGTCTCCTTGATGCAATCAACGAGAACGCCAACATCACAGTGGTCATTTCCGACAACCTCACGACAGCCATGACAGGCGGTCAGGATTCTGCTGGAACAAATAAGTTTGAGCAGATTTGCCTCGGTCTAGGTGTAAATCCAGACCATCTCCATGTTGTCGTGCCACTGCCAAAGAACATGGATGAGATAACTCGTATCATCAAGCAAGAAATTGAATATCAGGGCGTTTCGGTAATCATTCCACGTCGTGAATGCATACAAACAGCAGCTCGTCATGCACGAGAGGCAAGAAAAGCAAAGGAGGCTGCAAAATGAAAAAAGACATAAT
>JAKSMR010000125.1 GCA_024400495.1 Bacteroidales bacterium | reverse complement strand
TCATCGGTGGAGGCCTTCTGGCGGTCGGCTCGTTGCTGCAACTCTCCATTGGAGCCATCGACTGGTCGCTGCTCTCTGCTCCTATCAACGTTGTCCTTTTAGTTACTTATTTGCTTGTGCTTGGCGTTTCTTACGCCGTGCGCAAGCACATTTATTTCATAGCTTGGTCGATGACGCTGCATGCGGCCATCCCTGCCCTGATCTGCGGTGTGGCTGTCACGCTGCTGATGGGACTTACCGGATGGGATGAGATGCTTCGCGCATGGCCCTTCGTACTGATCTACATCTGGCTGATGAGCATCGTAGGGCTGATTGCCATCGACCGCATCCTCCGGCTGTTCCGTGGGCCGCAGGTCGCATCGTCACGTCTGGCCACCTTTACCTCTGTGCTCAATCACATCGGCCTTTTTCTGGCCATGGTTTGCGGCACATTGGGCAATGCCGACATGCAGCGACTGCACATGACCGTCAAAGTGGGTCAACCGGAATGGCGTGCGGCCGATGCTGATCGTCAAGGTCTTATCCACGAGCTGCCTATTGCCATCGAGCTGCATAGCTTCACCATCGACGAGTACCCTCCACAATACACCATCATCGACAACGAGACAGGTCAGGTGATACAGGATGCTCCCTGGCAGATTGTGCAAGATACGTTGTTCGAATACGCTGCTCCCCGTCCAGAGAGTGACAGTTACGTGGAGTGGCGCAGCATGGGTGCCTGTACGGCTTCGCACATCACCGCTACCTCTTCAGCCGACCCTACGCTGAAGGTCGAAGGATGGGTATCGTGCGGCTCGTTTATGTTCCCCTTCCGTGCCTTACGCCTAGATGACCGCTGTAGCGCCGTCATGCCTGGGCGTGAGCCGAAGCGCTATGCATCAGAAGTGACAGTATATTCTGAAGGCGGCGAGAAAGTCGATGCTGTCATCGAGGTCAATCACCCGCTGGAGATAGAGGGTTGGAAGATCTATCAGCTCTCCTACGACGAAGCCCTCGGACGCTGGTCAGACACGTCTGTCTTTGAGCTTGTCCGCGACCCTTGGCTCCCTTGGGTTTATACGGGCATCTACATGCTCTTGGCGGGTGCCTTGTTAACATTCTTGACAAACAAAAAACATAATTCTCAGGATGAATTATGAATTCTCAATTATGAATTAAACTCATGACTTGGTCACATTTCCCATATTTTGCCCTTCCTGCCGTTCTATTCTGGATAGTAGGAGCGTGGTATTCCTATCGTGAGCGCCGCTTCCCCACCTTTGCACTGACGGCATTGGGCATCCTTATCTTCTTTGCCTACATCGTCGGCATGTGGATCAGCCTAGAACGCCCACCCCTTCGCACCATGGGCGAAACACGCCTCTGGTACTCGTTTTTCATGCCCGTCGCAGGCCTTATCACCTGGAGCCGTTGGCGCTACCGCTGGATTCTGTCCTTCTCTACCCTGATGGCATTGGTCTTTGTCTGTATCAACCTGTTCAAGCCCGAGATTCACAGCACCACCCTGATGCCTGCCCTGCAAAGCCCTTGGTTTGCACCGCATGTCATCGTCTATATGTTCTGTTATGCGCTGTTTGGTGCAGCCAC
>JAKSMR010000124.1 GCA_024400495.1 Bacteroidales bacterium | reverse complement strand
GTCTGGTACATGGGCAGCTCATTGTGCTGCAGCCAAGCCCATCGACATCGGCATTAAGCAGAAATGCCTGGAGCTGTTCAAACAAGGGATGGGATTCCGCAGCGCAGCCAATAGGCTCGGGCTGAAGACCTACACCGTCAGGGACTGGCATAGGCGTTTCAAGCACCTGGACGACAGCTGGGCGACGATTGATGGCTGGGGACACTGGCGACGTGTCGAGGCACGCGATTTGATAAAATACCCGCATGAGCTCAAAAACGCCCAAGAGAGCGGTGTCCCGCATGATGCAGGCGACCGATCCGGACGCGATTCCGAAGGAGTTGTCGCTGGAGGAGAAAGTCAGGCTGCTGGAAATGCAGAACAAGATCCTGCGCTTCCACCTTTCAGCGCAGCTGGAGCGTGGTCCGCAGTCCTCGCCGGAGGCTGTCGTCAAAAAAAAGAGATAGAGGCCGTCGATTTCCTCGTTGCGCAGGGCCATGACCGGAAGTCGGCCTGCAAGGCCGCAGGAATCAGCCGTGCCACGTACTACCGTGCCAAGAAGTCCTCGCAGAAGGCCGCGAGCGACGCCGAGCTTGTCGAGCTCATGTGCAGGATCGAGAATGACCGTCACGTGTCCCAGACCTACGGTGTCGACAGGCTGACCGCCGAAATCAACAGGCAGCTTGCGGTCATCGACAAGGCGACCGCCGAGAAGATCCTCGGCAAGAGCGACCGGGTCAACCGCAAGCGCACGCACAGGCTCATGAAGCTTCACGGCATGCATTCGCGCCTACGCCGCAGAAGGCATCCCGACAACTACTACAAAGGCGTCGCGGAGATGCTCAAGGTCAACAAGGCGCCCAATGTCCTGCACCGCGAGTTCAAGACCGTGCTGCCGATGCGGAAGATTGCCACGGATGTCACATACATTCCATGCTGCGACGCCAAGTTCCTCTATCTCAGCGCGTTGCTCGATCTTTTCAACAAGGAGGTCGTGTCCTACACGATGAGCACCGTGAACTCGGTGGAGTTCGCGGTTAGGATGATACGGCAGCTTCCGCCGGAACCATTGAAGGAAGCGCTGCTGCATTCGGATCAGGGCAACCTCTATTGGTCCAATGCCTGGGTGAAGCTTTGCGCGGAACTCGACATCGTCCGCAGCATGTCGCGACGGGGAAACTGCTGGGACAATTCGCCCTGCGAAGGATTCTTCTCGCACATGAAGAGCGATCTGGGGCTCAACAAGTGCGACTACAGGCATTTACTACCGGAGAAGACAATCCGGGCGATGATCGACGATTACATTCCGTGGTATAACGAGGGTCGCATTCAGGAGAAGCTGGGCTACATGTCCCCGGTTGAATTCAGAAGAACGTTCGAAGCCCGCTAGGAGTGGCTCAAGATACAGCTGTTCGTACCGGGGCCTGGAGTTCCAGGAGCGGCTCGTCGCCGCCTCGGCCCTTCGGGCCGCCTCCTTCGGAGGCCGGCGTCTCCTCCCCGCTCCTGGAACTGCCGGATTCCAATCACACTAGCCTAAGTTCCGTCCGCTGTGCTATCATACGGCCATTCCCGACAAAGGAGACACGTGTCTCACTTTTGGGGCATGGTCCA
>JAKSMR010000123.1 GCA_024400495.1 Bacteroidales bacterium | reverse complement strand
AACGCACTCATCCGTGAGGAGGTGCAAAACCAGAACAACATAACCCAAGGAGGGACTGCTATGGAGTATTCTACCACAATCGGGGTCGACGTGAGCGACCGCACTTCGAAAATCTGCGTGATGACGAAACTGCCCGGAGGCGAAAGGCGCGTGGTTGTCGAGACGACCTGCGCCACGACGAAGGCCGGATTCGAGGAGGCGTTCTCGAAGTTCGACCGCTCCTGGCCCGTCATCTTCGAGACCGGCACGCACTGCCGCTGGATGGACAAGTGCTTCAGGAAGCTCCACTTCAAGACGATCGTCGCCAATCCCGGCAAGATCCCGTCGATCACGAAGTCGAACAAGAAGAACGACCGCAACGACGCCCGCGAGCTGGCGCGGCTGGGCATCGCGGATCCCGAGATGCTCCACCCCGTCTTCCTCCGCGACGAGATCTTCCAGAAGATGCTGCGCTACCACCATGCGCGCAACATGCTTGTCTCGCAGCGGACGCAGACGGTCAACCAGCTCCGCGGCTTCGCCAAGTCGGTCGGGTACCGGATCGAACATTCGTCGACCGAGACCTTCCACAAGCTGAACAAGTCCGAATGGCCGAAGGAGCTGGAGGAGGTCGCCTGGCCGCTGATGGATTCGCTCGAGACGATCAACCTGAAGATCAAGGCCTATGACAAGATGATCGAGAAGCTCGCCGAGGAGCCGGAGTTCAAGGACATGGTCGAGCGCGCCCGGGTCCTCTACGGGATCGGCATCATCGGCTCGACGGTGCTCATCGCGACAATCGGCGGACGCCCCGACCGGTTCGAGCACTCGAGGGACGTCGGCGCCTATCTCGGCATGATCCCGAAGCAGGACCAGTCCGGCGAAGTCGACAAGCAGCTGCACATCACGCACGCCGGATCGGACATCTGCCGCACGGCGCTCGTCGAGTGCGCGGGCGTCGCGATGATGTCCAACGCGCCCGACACCGACATCAAGCTCAAGGGGCTTCGGATCTCCATGCGCGGCGGCAAGATCGCCAAGAGGAAGGCGAAGGTCGCCGTGGCGCGGACGATGGCCGTGACGATCGTCGCGCTGCTCAAGGACCCGACCAAGGAGTACGTCCCGCTGTCGGAGGCGGGCAAGAAAGGATTTGAACGGTATCGTGCGGAGCTGGAGTACCTCACGATGCAGAAGGCCGCGAAGAAGGAGAAAGCCGAGAAGAAGGCCAAGGCGGCGTAACGAAAGAAGATTTCGGGCAAGGCAGAATCAACGAGGTCATTCGGCCGAGAGCCCGGCTTCAGAAAAGCTCAAGATGTCCCGTCCCAGGTGAGTGCGTGCACGCCTCTGCACAAAGGTGCGTTCGCTAGATTGCACCCCTGACGACGGACTATAACGTGCAAGCGCGGCGAAGGCTGCGGATTGCGAATAAGAGAGAGACATCACTGGCTTGTTTGAAACCGAGCGGCATCAGCAGAAAGACGACGATGAACTGAAAACGCGAGAAAAGCGGATGGCAAAATCGCACGCGATTGGCCATTGACAATTGTTCCCATAAGAGGGGGCACAAGGTGGGCACAAGGTGTTTGAAATCGGACGAGGACGGATTCATCG
>JAKSMR010000122.1 GCA_024400495.1 Bacteroidales bacterium | reverse complement strand
CAAACTAAATGCCCATAGGGTATGGGTATTTAGTCTTACAATAGGATGACAGAGCCGTAGGGACATTTAGTCGTACAGCATCAATGGAGAAGAACATTCCTCCATCCTCCCCCATGGGGGAGGACTATGGGCAATTACCTTGAGAATTTCGGTAGCATATCCCAACCCTGGCAATTCCGCCGGGGCAAGAAAGGAAAACACACCATGCAAATGATGCTACCTCAGATGGAGCCGAAGAAGAAGCCTCGGCTCACGAGCGACGAAAGGAAGCGCATCGAGAAGATGCTCGACGACGGATGGACGCCGTACAAGATCGCCAAGGCCCTCGGGCGACCGCCGAAGACCGTCATGCGCGAGATCACGAACCGGGCGATCAAGTCGCTCAAGGGGTCGGTCGGACGCATCAACAACCGCTGCGTCCACCGCTTCGACTGCCAGAAGCGCAACGACGCGTGCAAGGCATGCCTGCACGCGAACCGCAGCATGTTCTGCCGCTTCTGCCGCCAGTGCAACTCACACTGCCGGGACTACATCGAGCAGAAGTGCGAGAAGCTGGAGTCCTCGCCGTTCGTCTGCAACGGGTGCGGGGAGAAGCACAAGTGCCCGCTCGCGAAGAGGCTCTATGTCGCGGACGACGCGCAGGAGAACTACGCGACCGTCCTCTCGAAGTCCCGCGAAGGCGCGAACATCACCGAGGAGGAGCTGGTCGCGATGGACAACCTCATCTACAAGCTCACGGAGAACGGGCAGTCGGTCCACGCCGCCGTGGTCAACAACCCCGACGTCATCCCCGTCAGCGAGAAGACCGTCTACCGCTACATCGACGGAGGGCTCCTGAAGACGAAGAACGGGGACCTGCCGCGCAAGTGCAGGCTCGCCCCGCGCAAGGGCAAGGGCGTCGAGCACAAGGTGGACGCGCAATGCCGCATCGGACGCTCCATGGAGGACTACCACAAGTTCATCGAGAGGAACCCGGGCCTGCCGGTGACGGAAATGGACACCGTCGAGGGCACCAAGGGCGGCAAGGTGCTGCTCACCCTCATGTTCATGCCCTACTCGTTCATGCTGGCGTTCCTCCTCGACTCGAAGACCTCCGCGAACGTGACCGCGACCTTCGGGACGATCCGCGACAGGCTGGTCGGGAAGTTCGGCAAGGACGCGGGGCTCGCCATCATGGGCGAGCTGTTCGCCGTCCTGATAACCGACAACGGTACCGAGTTCAGCAACCCGCTCGTCATCGAGTTCGACTGCGAGGGCAACCGCATCGCGAACCTCTTCTACTGCAACCCCGGCGCCTCGTACCAGAAGCCCCACGTCGAGCGCAACCACGAGGGCATCCGGCTCATCCTCCCCAAGGGCAACTACTACCTGCTGCCGACGTCCTTCGACGACCTCACCCAGGAGGACGTCGACCTGATGATGTCGCACGTGAACAGCTACCTCCGGCCCGCACTCGCGGACAAGGCCCCGTACGACGTCTTCGCGCAGAAGTTCGGGACGGACGTCGCGGACCTCTTCAACATCCGCAGGATCCCGGCGAACGACATCGTCCTCAAGCCGAAGCTCCTCGGAATCGAGCAGAAGGTCAGGCCGTGGGTGACGGAGGAAACGGATCCGAAG
>JAKSMR010000121.1 GCA_024400495.1 Bacteroidales bacterium | reverse complement strand
GCCCGAGCCCAGTGCAATCTCGCCAATTGCCTCCGGCTGGGGCGTGGCGTTGAGAAGGACGGGGCGGCGGCCATAGAATGGTATCGTAAGTCTGCCGCGCAAGGCGATGAGGAGGGGCAGTACAATCTGGGCGTTTGCTGCTACAGGGGTCTTTTCTGTGAGAAGGACGATGCGACGGCACTTCGCCTTTTTCAGGAGGCGGCGCGGCGCGGACATGAGGGTGCGGCGGACGCCCTCACGCGGCTTGGCATCGAAATCAATCCGTCGCTCACGAATGGTGTTGGTCAGGCGGCGCAGGATCTGGAAGTGCTCGTGGGCAATGTTCAGCCGAGGAATGCGGACCGCGAGTCCGGCGAATCGCCCAATGAAAAGGCGGCGACTCTCTGCAAGCGCGTTCGGGACTTCTTGGATGAGTATGATGTCGAGTACAAGTACGAACCGCTGGGGGAAGTCATCCGTTGCACATTTGAAGTTGGTGGTAAGATCGGCCAGATAAACTTCATTCTTCAGTGCCGCGAAACATGCGTCGCCTGTTACCTGGTTCATCCGGTGCGGGCGGATGCGTTGCGGCGAGACGAGATGGCCAAGCTGCTGATCAGACTGAATTATGACGAGGGCGAACACTCCTATGACATGGATTACGGCGATGGGGAGATCCGACTTAAGGCGACACTTGCCTCCGAGGCGGTCTTGCAGGGCGACGTTGAGCGTTTCCGGGATTTCATGTCCTCGGGTGTTCCGATTGTGCAGAAGGGCTTTGATGCGGTCTTGAGCGTCGCCTTGGGGATCAAGACGGCAGAGGAGGCCTGTAAGAAAGAATGATGCGGAGAGAGGATCGGCGGCTATGAATTTGATTCGTCTACTTTCAGGATGTTTTGCAGCGGCGTTTATGGTCGGTTGCTCGACTGTGTCGGTTTCGGAACCTGAAAAGGCTACCGATGCCTACACTGACCTTTGCGATCCTGCCGCATGCAAGATGTCTAACGATGGTCTGCCCGCAACGACAAACGGCGTTCTTCGGGCTTGGCTTGAGGCGGATCCGGCGACGGTTCAGGAAAAGATGTACAATGCGATGCGCAAGGTCCTCACGGAAGGTGAGATTCATTACGTGGAGGACGTCACGAATCACACGCTTAAGGCGACGGTTCTTGCGGACGGGCTGTTCCACCATGTTGACGTGACGGTGGTCGTGGGGGCGCACTGTGTTCGATGTTATCATGCGTTGCCGATACTGGTTGCGCCTGAGTTGCGCGGTGAGGTCGCGAAGCTGCTTGTAGAGCTGAACAGTAATTTCACCCTCGGATCGTTCGAGATGGACTGTCTTGGTTCGGGGAAGGTCAGTTTCCGTCACATGCTGCACTTTGAGACGATTAAGTATGGTGGCGACAAGCGAATCGGGGAACTGTTGCTCTGCGGGATGACAACGATCAAAAACCATGAAAAGCGACTATGGGCTGTGTGCGGCGGGCTGAAGTCGTTTGATGATGTTTGGGAAGAGGATTGGGATGCGGGGCAGAGCGATCCAAAATAGAAAGAGGTGGTGATATGGCAAATGTGTTTTTTACGGCTGATACGCATTTCGGGCACACGAATGTGATCAAGTTCTGCGCTCGAGCGTTTG
>JAKSMR010000120.1 GCA_024400495.1 Bacteroidales bacterium | reverse complement strand
CATCCGACGCCTGATTTCTGTCTCTCTCCTATTCGCAGTGACGAACGGCTTTTGTCGCCTTTGATGTCCGCCTGCATTTTGTAATCCGTCTTGCGGGGGTGCAACCTTGCGAACGTACTTGAAGCACGAGAGGCCGCTCGCACTCACCCGCGGACGGGACATTCAAGCTGTTTCGGATGGGACTGCGGTCATGGCCTTCGCGCAGTTTCCTTTCCTGAAATTGAAATCGTTAGGGATGGTCGACTCGGCTTGGGATTACGCTGCCATGCGAATTTCGAGCAGTTCCTTCTCCGACCGCTTTGACAGCGGAACGTACGGCACGTCCGGCTTCTTGAGCAGGGCAACCATCAGAACGGCCAGCGACCTCGCGACCGCAGTAACCGCCTTGTGCTTGGCGATCTTCGCGCCGCGAAGGCACATGCGCATTCCCTTTGCCTTGAGGTCCGTGTCGACCGAACCGTCGTGCAGAATCATCTGGGCACTTTCGATGAGAAGCCGACGCATAAAGGGCGAGCCCGCCTTCGTCACTTGGCATTGCTTGTCGATGTCCCCGGATTGATCCTGCTTCGGAGCGAGCCCAAGCCACGGTCCGATGTCTCGGGGTTTCGCGAATTTTTCCACGTTCCCGCCGATCACAGCGACGAATCCTGTCGCAACATAAAGCCCGACATAGTGAATCTCCCGCAGCCTGTCGACCTGCGCCTTGAAAACAGGCGTCTCCGCCAGTTCGCGAATCTGCTTCTCGTATGTCTTGATCGTGATGTCCAGCTGTTCGAGATTCTTCATCATCGGCCAGACGATGTCCTGGAACTCCCTCGGCCACGACCCTGTCTCAAGCCGGTGAAAGTGTGCGGTGGAACATTTCGGGAGCCGAAACCCCATCGACTTGGCGATGCATCGCATTTGCACGATAACCCCCGTGCGCTGCTTGATCAGGAGATTGCGCATCTCGTGGAGATTGATCATCTTCTGGTGTTCCGCACCGCGCAATTTCACCGGATGGAGAAGCCCGACGTCAGCAAGCGTCATCCTTGCGAGCGTCCGGGCGTCATTCACGTCGTTCTTTGTCTTCGATTCCGTAATCATCTTCAGGCGGCAAGGGTTCGCTACGTACACCTTGAAGCCCATGCCGGTGGCGACCTCGCTCATCCAGCGGCAGTGCGTACCAGTCTCGAAAGTCACGGGCGCGGCCTTGTCCTGCGTTGCGAGAAACTTCGCAAGCCCGTCTTTCGTCGTCGGGATCGTCATCTCCAAGACGACCTTCGGGGTTCCTCGGTTTTTGGTCATAACGCAGATTTGTGATTTTCTGTCACTCACATCGATCCCGATTGCGGTATAATATGCATCACTCATTTGGGTCCTCCTATTTGCTGGTGTTTTTGCACGACCGTCATGGCCAGTGCGTCCTAAATCACATTATAGCGGATAGGAGGACTCTCTTTGTCTTGGCGGAAAGACTTGTGAACATGTCAACGCGCGCGGGCGCTTAAACGCCAGGCGCGTGTTGGCATGTTTGCAAGTCGTCTATTCTGCCAGTTGCCAAAGAGCCAATTCCTTCTCCACTGATGAAAGAAGAAACTGGTTCTGCATTATACCTTGCGACCGCTTCGCGGCTCGGCTTCGCCTCGGGC
>JAKSMR010000012.1 GCA_024400495.1 Bacteroidales bacterium | reverse complement strand
GCTTTTTACGTCTTCATTTTGTCCTCCTTTCTAGGTGTTTTTTTAGTAATTAAACTATAGGCCCGCTCAACCTTCTTCTTTCGGGAAGTGCGGCCAGAAACACTTATCTCATCGCGTTTCCAATTTGCAAAAATACAACGACTTGGTCGTACGTTAACGTTATCTTTGGAGTCATTGAAACCATCCATATGTTTTTTTTTGTTATCTTCTGATTTTACAGGTTGGAATATTAGAACAGAGTTTTTCGCCTCATTTGTTAATAGATTATAGCAAGCGCGTTAATTGCACACAATATAGGTTTCTTTTAGTGCAAGATTTGTTGGAAATAACGTTTTTTAAGAATGATGTCTCTTGTGTTAATGTTCTCGTTTGCATTTAGTTGTTAGTGTTAATTATTTTGAATGTTAAATAATGCAAAAAAATCAAAATGGAGTGTCAGCCCTCAATGACTCCAGCTTGTCTGGCCCCGATATCAAGCACTTGTCGCCCTACTTCAAAAGCGCGAGGGGACTTTATAAGGGAACTATATGCATGTTGGCACAAACGAGAGACACAACAGGTTGTTAATGATAGCGTTGGTTGTTCAATATCATTCCAGCCTTCCGTATTCCGTCATTGCGGGCTTGGGAGTTGCGGAGGAGCGAGAGAAGAGAAAGCTCGCTTTCTATTCCGAGCCGAAGCAACGTAGACGAATGTTACCCGCAATCTAGACTGTCCGGCAACGAGTCTCGAACCCGTCGCAATAGATTGCGGGTAAGCCCGCAATGACGAGGTCTGCTATGTTTCGTTGTATTGACAACGTAACAACAAGATCTTCTTCCCCATATCAAACATCATTTTCGGGGTCGATTCTCGACGCAATTCCTGGTCGGTTCCGATAGTCAAGCCTCCAAGAGTTCTCTCTTTCGTCCAAACGAAAGAGCTGTCAACGGCAGCCCGGAACATAGCCACTCGTTTCGCTCGCAAAAACATGTCGCCTCCCAATCTAAAGGAGGCAGACTTCTGCGGCCGTTCGTGCGCATGTCCGATATGTGTGGCGCTCATTCGGCTAAGAAATAGTTGGGTGCGCGCGTAACGATTGCTGCTTATCTTCGTTATATAAGAGCCCCCCCCCGATTTCTAGTGATAGCATAACCAAGAGGTTTTCTAAGAGGTAGAAAACTGAACAATATTGAAAATAACCTATATTATTATGAAAAAGATAAAAGCATCCCTTTTCGTTTCCCATGGCTATGGTTGCGACGGCTGCCAATATTCCAGTGAAGATGATTGCATTATTGAGATTGACGACACCACCTATGCCACCCTTGTCGCTCTGTCGCAAGGACAGGACAGTCTTGACGAAGAGTTGATACAGAACGCTATCAGCGAGGGGCATTCCGAACTGCAATGTGTGGTGGATGCCATTTCCAAGAAGCAGGCAAAGATGGAGGTGGAGTACTGGCTCTTTGAAGCAGACAACACCTGTATCGATGATTCGTTAGAGCCTTCCTTTTGGGACGACATAGCAGCGGGCTTGTACTTTCCCGATGGATCTGTCGATGTTTGTTCAAACGAACACATCTTTGAACCAGAGGAAGAGAACGATCCCCTCGGGGCGCAAGCTATCCAGGCGCTGCGCGAGGAATTCTATCACACCTTCAAAAAGGATTATCTCGACTGGGTCTACTCTCAGAATGATTACGGTTTCATCGCAGATCGCGTTGGCTTGGATCTCGAAGCAGTTTACGAGGATATGCCTGAGCTGCAGTTTGCCATCACCCTTACGGATGTTGAATAACGGGCCTTGCTATCTGATCCGGCAACAACCAGCCCTAGTGGCTGACATGACGTTCAATCTTAGAAACAACAAACAACCCTTTATAAAGGTAACCTAAAGAAAATTATGGAAAACAAAGAGATCGCACAAGGAGAGGAAAAAAAAGAAGACGTTCTGGAGCTGCTCAACGGAGCGGCGCTGAAATGTTACTGCAAGGATTCGGTCCAGAAGACCATGCTCGACGATGAGGTGAATCTGGATTCTACAGGAGCATATCTTCGTCTCAAAGACAAGCGCCAAGCAAAGAAAGAACAGGAAGAGTATCAGAATCAGATTAAGAAGCAGGAGGCCGACAACCTGAGGTTCTTTTTGGATCATGCTTTCATGTTTCTCCACAATGCAGATGCTATTCTAAATGATAGTCGAATGTTTCTGGCTCCTGTGCCTGTGCATTCGGTGCTGGCATACTCGGGAGGAAGTGGGTTTTCGTCCCCCACATTGGGCGTGTACATCGAGTGGTGGATCCAAAACAAGAGTCTTGTGTGCAGAGACCGTAAGGGGGATGAGGCCCTGACGTATCTGATAGCCGGCAGCCCCCTTTCGGGAAGCAACAGATGTCGATGCGTCTATCCCGATGGAACTAGCGAGCTTATTATCCATGACGAGTTCCTGAAAGTATGGAGTAGTTTTGTGGGCGTCAACAGCAGATACGGCAAGGCCAAGCAGATGTATTGCTCCTACACGCTCCAGGAGGTGGTAGAGAGACTGGAGTCCCGCAAACTCCCCGAGTTCGAACGTCTGACAAAAGAAATACAGTGGCAGGAGGACCGATGCCAATCGGCCCAGCAGCACCTGGCGCAGCAGAAGGAGAAAACCAGACAGCTGGAAGAGAGATACAGAGTGGTAAGTCTCCGACTCTGCGAATTCCTCTTAAAACCCTTGGTGGAAGAATATCGTGTCAGACATGCTGCCTTTATGGTGTCGGAGGAGCAGTTCCAGGGAGACAAGAGCTCCTGCAAAGTTCGATTCGCGTCGGGAGAGATCTCAAGCGATGAATATCAGCGAATGCTGACACCATTCAGTAAAAAACGCAAAGCGGGACGAATGTTCTTTGTGGACTACGTGAATGAGCAAGTGGCACGCATCTCGGCAGAGGAACACATTCCCACAAGCATCATCTGGGAGTACCTTGACAGCCAGGGTTGCCCCCGTGTCTAGAATGTGGCGTAGCCCCGAGGACCATAGAGGTGACCAGCAAAAAAGAGTTGCCCCTTGTTTGTGTGATGTGCTATAGGTACGCGTAACAGTTGTGCCTTTGTGCCGTAAATAAGAAGAGACGGAATAAGATCGGAGTTCCGTGAACGAAATAAGTAATCTTGCAGGCAGGCTCATGCTTGTCTGCTCAAAACCAAAGAAAGGAAAACATTATGAAAAAGATCAACATCCATTATTGGACCAACCTCCTCCTGTGCTGTGGCAGCAATGTGTTCGGCCGAGCTACCCTCGAGTTGGAGGGAGCACAGGCAGAGCAGTTTCTCGAGGTGCTGGACAACAGCGCCGGCGAAAAGGACCTCCTGGCTTACTTCGACAAAAACCTCCCCCAGGAGTTGGCTGTTGCTGTGCGACAAGCGATAGAGGACAGTTTTGAACGCGTGATCACCGGCGATGCCATAAGTCATATCGGATACGAGATTGTCTACGGCATGGGGGTTGACGAGGCAGAGTGGGAGGCCATGAGCTTTGATGAACAGATCGACTGTGCCATCAAAGTCAACCCGGACGATAACAATTCAGTAGACTACGAAATCGTTTCCATCTCAGTCAAAGAGTAAGATCCGGGTGCACATATAGGGTGACCTCTAATGTCGTTCCTCTTCCTGACTTTTAGAGGTCGCCTTTTAGATGTTCTCTGGGTTAGAATAAGAAATCAATCACCAATTTTATATAGATATGAAAAACCACACCAATCGCTATGATTTCAGTGCCGTTTCTCCTAGCGGGCACACACTCTACTACAAGATTATCGATGCCGAGGGGAATGTCGAGTTAGTCTCCGAACTCAATGGTGATGAGAACATGTACTCCTACCAGACAGAGCCATGCGGAGATCTGGTCATCCCGTCTACCGTCACTCACAACGGCACTACCTATCAGGTTGCCGTTATCGGTTACTCCGCCTTTGAGGGTTGCGACAAACTCACCGGAGTCACGATCCCCCGTACTGTGATAACTATTCTAAATGGTGCTTTCGGATTTTGTGGTATCGAGAGCGTCACTATACCCGATTCTGTGGTTGTTATCGGTTATGGTGCTTTCTCTTTCTGTTCCAGCCTCAAAAGCGTCGTTATACCCGATTCGGTGGCCGATATCGGTGATTATGCTTTCTGTGGTTGTACAGGACTTGTAGATATCACTATCCCTCATTCGGTAACCTATATCGGATATTCCGCCTTTAGTTGTTGCAGCGGTATCAAAAGCATCTCTGTTTCAGGCAACAACCCTTGCTATGACAGCAGAGATAATTGTAATGCAATTATTGATAAAGAGACCAGCATCTTGATAAAAGGATGCGATAACACTGTCATCCCCCATTCGGTAACCGGTATCGCTGATAGCGCTTTCTACGGCTGAACCGGACTCACAACCATCAACATCCCCAGCTCGGTAACCTATATCGGTAACAGCGCTTTCGGTGGTTGTGCCGGACTCACAACCATCAACATCCCTAGTTCGGTAACCAATATCGGGGATTCCGCCTTTGAGGGTTGTAGCGGTATCAAAAGCATTTTTGTTTCAGACAACAATCCTTGCTATGATAGCAGAGAGAATTGTAATGCGATCATTGAAACAGAAACCAACACCCTGGTTAGAGGATGTGATAACACTATCATCCCCCATTCGGTAACCGGTATCTGTGCTCATGCTTTCCATGGTTGTTCCGAACTCTCGAACATCATCATCCCCGATTCTGTGACCACTATCGGGGAGTCCGCTTTTATGGGTTGCCTGAGTCTTGACAATATTGTGATCCCCGATTCTGTGACCACTATCAGTAACAATGTTTTCTGTCTGTGCATGAACCTGAAAAGTATCACGATTCCCGGCAACGTAGCTTGCATGGGTATATGGATCCACCCGAGTTGTCACCGCCTTCGTGAAATCCATTGTAGAATGGAGCACCCGGGTACGGTTAATGGCTGTGACATTCTCCCCGGGACGCCCACCGTCAAATCACAGATTACAGTCTATGTCCCTGCCGGATCAGAGGACGAGTACCGCCGTCAACCATCGTTCCAAGGGTTTAAGGCGATAGTTGCCGAGTAGTAGCAGTAGCTAGGGGGGCGGGCTGACAGCACGCCCCCTAGTCCATCTGTCTCACGGTGCCTTCTGCTTGGTATAAGTCACCACCTCCTTTTCTTTTGTGAGCTATATGTCTGCTGTCTGAAGCAGCATCCGCAGGTGGCTAGACTTCACTAGACGTCATCCCGGGCTTGTCCAGCAATCTGTTGCGGCCAGTTGCCCGACGGTCTGGGTCGCAGGTGACATTCGTCTATGTTACGTCTCGTCGTCTTCCCCAAAAACAACAGCAAGCCCCATCCGGCATGGATGGGGCTTGCTGGTTGTGGGGAGATCGTCCTTAAGCTGCGAGGCCCTCGTTTTCGAGGGCCTTGCGCACCTGTTTCGTCATTCTGGCGATTCTGGCTCTTACCGCACCCTCGGTGAGAGCCAGAGCAGAGGTTCCGGAGCAGCCTTGGAGCTCGGCAATGATCTCAGAAGTCTTGTGTCCGTCGACGTGCAGATGGAAGATCAGGGCGTTTGCGCTACCGAACGGCTTGAGGGCTCTGTTTACAGTCTGCTCCATTTCAGCCAGGTTCATATGATTTGGATCCTCAAAAGTTTCAAGACGGCTGAGGATGTCATCCTCACTCAGGTTGTCATTCACCATCAAAGAGATGGGAGTGGACAACTGGGTGTAGCTACGGGTGCCGTCAGCCCCACGCAGACGCTTGCTGTTGGTGATGGTGCCGTATACATCGCTAGCGGTGTTTTTAAGCGCTCTGACCACGTAAGCGCGAGGGTTGGCGTTCTTGGACATGTTGCTGAACTTGCCTTGGTAGACCTTCATGGCGATTTCCTGGAAATAATCCTGCCACATCACCATGCTGTCGTCGCAGCCGGAGAACCATTGTTTACCGATGCTGAGCAAAATGGGGCGCAGATTGTCGAAGATGAGCACCATGATGGCCTCGTTACTGGTCTTGCACGCTTGGATGAGCTCGTTTCCCTCCATCTGTTTGTAGAGAGAGAATTCGCGTCCACGGGTGTAGGCGCCAGCAAGGGCGGCAGGATAACGGATAAGAGATGGATTTTGTTGCTGGATGGGTGAATTTTTTTTTTCTTTTATATGATCTGTTTTTTTGCGTGTCGGTTGAGGCTTGCGGAGAACGTTTTTTTCGAAGGAAGAGGTGTTCCCCCCATGTTCTTTCTCAAATCCCTTCTTATATCCCACTAATCAAGTGAAAGTACGCAAAAGAATTTGGCTTTTTCTGCTATCCGTGATGTTGCTCCATGGGTTTCGGCTGTGGCCAATACCCTTGCAGATCTTTTCTTATATACACTAATCAAGTGAAAGTACGCAAAAGAGTTGGGCTTTTCTGCTATCTGGGATGTTGCCCCATGGGTTTCAGCTGTGGGCAATACCCTTGCGGATCTTTTCTTATATACACCAAAGAACTCGTTGGAAGAATCAATTGGTGCTTTGCCGCCTGTTGAGGATGGTTGTCTGGTTGCGGGGAGGGGGATGCGATGCGGTAGCCTCGTTCTTGCGCCGGGGTAGCGTCCGGGTAGCGCCTATGTGGCGGCCTATTGTTGATGAAATCAATTCCGACGACGAGTTGTTGGAGTAAAAATGCACAAAGCTTCTTCAAGTTTTTTTTTTAAGGAGGAAATATGTAATATATCTTATATGGGAATTTGTATCTAATTGATATATAAGGCTGTCTTTTGCGATCTACACCTGCCGGGGAAGGCTGGGGTGTATTTTTTTGTCCAACCGTGTAACAAATGCGATATTTTGTCGTGATATATATGAAGGCGATAGGACGCGTTGGCATTTTGTTGACACATCTGACGCCAAGACGGAAATAAAACAAAAATCAAGATATGAAACCAGACAGAAACACCAATCTCAGCAATGTCAACAAGAACCGTGAACGCATCCTGTCTCTGCTGCGCAGCGTCGACCGCGAGGGGATGGACGCTTTTATCGCCTCGTTGGACGCTTCGGATTTCTTCACAGCTAAAGGTTCCTATCGTCACCACAATTGGAAGGGCGGTCTTGCCGCCCACAGCCTCGGGGTGTATGACGTGGCTCGAGTGCTCGCTCCGGGGGAGAACGCCGACAGCCTTATCATAGCTGCTCTGCTGCACGACATCTGCAAGAGCCACGGCAGATGGCCGCAGGAGGCTGGCGGGCATGGGTACCGTTCGGTGAAACTGGCGGAGGGTTGCGGTTTGAAGCTCTCTCCTCAGGAGCGTCGCGCGATAAGATGGCACATGCAACACAAACGCAATGTGCCGGACTCCGACTGGCAGCAAGCCCGAAAGGAGAGACTGCGTAACGCCATCTGTATGGCCGACAGCATCGACGCCTCGAGCAGCTGGATTGTTGAACATCTGCAAGGATGCTGTAGCGGCCGTTGATTGGCCGTGGTTGCCTTACGATAAACGGGTTAGATGGCCCCCTCTCTTCGGGGAGGGACGCATTTCTTCAGCACTTGTCATCCGCCAGCACCATCGTCTAACGCTACGCTACGGGGTACTATGGTGCCGACAAGTGCATAGAAGGAGGATCGGGGGCTGCGATGGCTTCCACGCCCCTAACCCCTGACCTCCCTTGACACATTCGCAAAGAAACAACACAATCACTTACTAAAAACAATAAAGATATGAAAACACGCCAACGTATGAGCCAGACCAACGATTTTGAAAACGTAAAGTTTACCCCCAGCCAGATTAAGAAGATGTCGCTCCTCAAACTCATCGAGTGCATCGTGGAACAGGCAGACCATAGCGGGCTCTCCGATGAGTTCTTTGACAGCGTAGACCCGCTGGCCAAGGCCTTGGGCAAGCGTCTTGACATTACTCCCCGTCAGGCTGTACTCTATTCGGTGTTTGTCGACAACTACCATGAACATAATATCTCTATCAACGATGTCTGCCGACAGACCAATGTGCGCCCCGCCCGTCTGGCCCAATATCAAGACGACCTCGACGCCCTGGAGATGAAACGCTATATCCGTCGCTGTCAGAGCAGCTTTAACCAGAGCTCCAGCTACTGTGTCCCCTCCCAGACGATCCGTGCGCTCAATGCCGACCACCCCTATGCACCGGTGGTGCAGAGCAACCTTACCTTCGTGGAGATGGTGAACAGACTCGACAGCATCTTTGAGGAACGTTATGACCTGGGTACTCCCTACGACCTCGTTGGAGAGGATCTCCTGGCTGTGGTGAAGAGCAACCAGCATCTGAAATGTGCTCAGATCCTCGACCAGTACTATAATCAGCTCAATCATGACGAGTGGGTGGTGATGACACTGCTCTTATGTACGCATAAGAAACATGGTTCCTCTTTTGAAATCGCCAAGATCAAGCGCATCCTTGACGATGTCTCTTTCGACATCTTCTACGAGGAATTTGACAATGGGGAAACAAACTTGCAACAGCAGAATGTTGTGGAGTACGCCATGGCTAATGGCATGGTTGACAAAGAACGCATCCGCCTTTCCCAGGAAATGTACAAGCAGCTCTTTGGTGAGCAAGCCAAGAATATCGAATATTCCACCAGCAGCCTGCTCCCATACGAGGGTATCAAGGAGCGCAAACTCTTCTATAACGACACCGAGAAGGCTCAGATAGCCGATCTGTCGAGCCTCCTCACCCAGAAAAATTTCAGCCAGATCACCAGCCGCATGAAGGCTAAGGGACTGAAACGTGGGTTTATATGCCTCTTCTACGGAGCTGCCGGCACAGGAAAGACCGAGACCGTGCTCCAGCTTGCCAAAGCCACCAAACGCAACATCCTGCAGGTGGATTTCTCCTCCATCAAGGACAAGTTTGTGGGCGAGAGCGAGAAGAACGTGAAGGCTATCTTCCAGGAGTATCGCATGGCTCTGCGCAATGAGAAGCGTTCGCCCATCCTGCTCTTCAACGAGGCCGACGCCTTGATCTGCAAACGCAACGAGAACGCCACTCATTCGGTGGACAATATGTACAACACAATGCAGAACATCCTTCTCCAGGAGATGGAGAATTTTGAAGGTATCCTCATAGCTACTACTAACCTTGAAGGCAACATGGACTCTGCTTTTGAGCGTCGATTCCTCTACAAGGTGCGTTTCGAGAACCCAGAGGCTCCCGTGCGTCAGCAAATCTGGCAGAGCATGGTCCCCGAGCTCAGCGAGAAAGAGGCCTACAGCCTCGCCCATAGCCATTCCTTCAGCGGCGGCCAGATCGCCAACATCTCCCGCAAACTCATGGTTGACAATATCCTCTACGGCGACGCGCCGGATCTCGGCGCTAAGGCGGAGGAATACTGCAAGCACGAGCTCCTTCAGAAATCCCAGGGTGGCCAACGCATCGGCTTTGCCCGCTAGACGACGGCGCTGTGGCTCCCCGGAAAACAAGGTCCCGTTATTGGGCCCATGTTTGCCGAAGAAAGAAAAAAAGTAACAGAAGAGGATTTGTGCCGTTAGTAATAATGACACAACCGAGAAACAACAACATCTTAAATAATAACCAAAAAAATCGCTATGAAAAACACTATCCAGACCACCGAAAACGCTAATCACATGAACAAAGAAATCATCTGCCCCAACTGTGGCAAGCCTATAGCAATCTCTGGCGCAAGCTATGCTGAGATCGTTGCTCAGGTGAAGAACAAAGAGTTCGATGCAGAGATCAATCGACGTCTCCAAGAGATTGAGCAGAACAATCTTCTGAAACAGGATATTCTGCAGAAGGAAATCGAAGGCAAGTATGCAGAACAGATGGCTGCCAAAGAGCAGGATCTGATCAAGAAAGAGGCTGAAATTACGCGTCTCCTCGACCGCGTCTCCTCGATTGAAAAGTCTCTGCAGAACGCCATTGACAAGGCGGTTGCTGATAAGGACCGTCAGATAGCCCGACTTACCTCTGATCTCGATAAGAAAGACAGTGAGATAGAGATTGCGGTGATGAAAGCCGAGAAGGAGGCTGTAGACAAGATCCAGGAACAGGTAGACAAGGTGAACAATCTGACGATAGAGATGACCGAAAGCAAGCATGATGCTGAGGTACAGATGCAAGAACTGAAAAATCAGTACGAGATCCAGCTCAAGTTGAAGGACGAGGCCCTCGATCAGTACAAGAACTTTAAGAAGAACCTCTCCACCAAGGCCATTGGAGAGTCGCTGGAGGTGTTTTGTAGCAACAAATTTGAAGAGATGCGTACGTTTGGCGCTTTCCCCGAGGCCGTCTTCCACAAAGACAACGAGGTTGTAGAGGGTAGCAAAGGCGATTTCATCTTCCGTGACTTCATCAACGGCACCGAATATGTATCGATCATGTTTGAAATGAAAAACGAGGCAGACGCCACTGCCACCAAGCATAAGAACAGCGATTTCTTTGACAAACTAGACAAAGACCGCAAGAAAAAGGACTGCGAGTATGCCGTTCTGGTCTCCATGCTCGAGACCGAAGATGAGAACAACGTCTACAATCGTTCCGGCATCGTTGCCATCCCAGGTTACGAGAAGATGTATGTCATCCGTCCCCAGTTCTTTATGACCACCATCGCTTTGCTCTGTCAGGCAGCCAAGAGCAGTGCTGACGACAAGAGAAAGTTAGCCGAGGTGTTGAACCAACAGGTAGATGTTTCTAAATTTGAGGCTAAGCTGGGTGGATTTACCAAGAAATTTACCAAAAATGTGCAGCAAGCGTGTAAGAATTTTGATGATGCCATCGCTGCCATTGACAAATCAATAGACGAACTGCAGTCCACCAAGGAGGCCCTGCTCAAGACCGAGAGCTACCTCAATGCAGCCCAATCCAATCTGGGTGATGTGACCATCAAAAAACTCACTCACGGCAACCCCACGATGAAAAAGAAATTTGAGGAGGCTAGATTGGCTGCCTTAAATGAGGGCCAGATCCCCTCGAACATCGAGATGGAGGATGGGGTTGATGCTGATACGGAATAGAATGCTTTTCATAGTTGTTTTTAGTATGGTTGTTCCCGAGAGCAGATAACGAGATATAGTCTGTCTCGTTGTATGTGGGCAGATAAGTCAATCTTGTCTGCCCTGCTCTCTATTAGTAGATTTTGTCTATCCTACAGTGAGAGTGGAACAACGTCGCGTGGAAAAATTATTTTCTCACTGTCGTTTTTCAATGTTTTCACAAAACAACGACGACCATCACCGTTGTGAAGGTCGTCTGTTTGCTTTTCTCTTTCTTGGGATTGCTGCTATTCGGTGCGGTTGGCGGCGTAGGAGCGCCAGCGGTCGATGACGGACTGCATGTCGGCGGGGAGGGGGCTCTCGAAGTGCATGTGCTGCTTGGTGGATGGATGCTCGAAGCCGAGGATCATAGCATGGAGGGCCTGGCGGGGGAGGAGGTCGAAGCAGTTGTTGACGAACTGCTTGTAGCGGGTGAAGGTGGTGCCTTTGAGAATCTGGTCGCCACCATAGGTCTCGTCGCTGAAGAGGGGATGGCCGATATGCTTCATGTGGGCGCGGATCTGATGGGTGCGGCCGGTCTCGAGGACACACTCGATCCAGGTGACGTAGCCGAAGCGCTCGATGATTCTATAATGGGTGACGGCATGCTTGCCATGCTCGCCGTCGGGATAGACGGCCATGACCTTGCGGTCGCGCAGGGAACGGCCTATATGTCCGGTGACGGTGCCGCTGTCTTCGGTGAAGTCGCCCCACACGAGGGCGTTGTACTTACGCTCGATGGTGTGGTCGAAGAACTGCTTGGCAAGGAAAATCTGTGCTTCTTCGTTCTTGGCAATGAGGAGCAGACCGGAGGTGTTCTTGTCGATACGATGGCAGAGGTATGCGGTGAGAGGTTGCCCGTCTTTGCCCTTTTTTCCTTGGAAATAGAAGGCGAGGGCGTTGAGAAGGGTGCCGGTGTAGTTGCCTACGCCGGGATGGACGACGAGACCGGGCTGCTTGTCGATGACGAGGACGTCGTCGTCTTCATAGACGATGGAGAGGGGTATCTCTTCGGGAAGGATCTCGGTCTCGTGGGGAGGTTCGGGAAGGAGGACGGTGATGATGTCCTTGGGCTTGACGCGGTAGTTGGACTTGGTGGTGTGGCCGTTGACGAGGATGCAGTCGGCTTTGGCTGCTGCCTGGATCTTGGTGCGGGAGACACCGGAGATATGCATCATCAGGTATTTGTCGAGGCGCAGGAGCTCTTGTCCTTTGTCAACCACCACGCGGTGGCGTTCGTAGAGCTCTTCCTGCTCGTCGCTGCTTTCGGGAGTAGGGGCGTCGGGGAGTAGGGTGGTGTCGTCGATCATCGTAGGAGGAGTTTTTGGGTGGTTTGGAGTCCGGTGCTGCTGTCGGTGGCACGAAGGAGATAGAGGCCTGTGGGATAGCCGCTGAGGTCTAGGGCCTCTGGACAGGGAAGGTCGAGGAGGCATGCTCCCTGGAGGCTGAAGAGCTGGAGGCGTATGGTCTGAGGACTGCTGCAACTTATGGTCACGTGCTGATGGGCGGGGTTGGGGTAGATGGCGAGCTGTGGTGCCCTCGCGTCATCGTTGATGGCAAGGACGGATGGGGTGTCGAAGCGGGGGCGCAAGAGGAGTGCGCCACGAAGGATGCTCTGCTGCCAGCTGCCGGAAGTGCGGTAGTAGGTGTGGCTGCGGGCATCGTGGTTGCGGTCGAAGCCAAGGTTGATGTAGGCGTTGCCTACCTGCTCGAAGCCTACGAAGATGTCTCCGTTGAGCGCAAGAGGGATCTCGAGGGGGTAGCGGACAAAGGTGTTGAGGCTGTCGAAAAGGACGTGGCGTCGCTGGCTGTCGCGGTAGAGGAGGGCGCCGGGCTTGCCTCCCTCGTCGGTCCATACGCATAGGTAGAAGAGGATGGCGAGGTTCTCGTGGCCTCGGGTGGAATTAAAAGAGAGGTCGAGGGCGGTGAGGGTGTCGCTCTGGTTGAGATGGAAGCCGTAGGCGAGCTCCATGCGCGAGCCGGTGGAGGTGAGTCCATATCCGTTCTCGGCGGTGCCGTCGTCGTAGGCGAAATAGTCGGCGAACTGTTGGCGGAACCGGAGGGTGTCGTTGCTGGAGAAGGCGTCGCCGGAGACTCCCTCACGAAGGACATGCTCGATGAGGAAGGAGCAGGTGTCGCTTAAGGTAGGGAAGGAGTAGCTGAGTGTAGGGCTGGCGTGGGCGGAAACGGTCTGGTAGGTGTGGTCGGGGAAGAATGCGGGGGTGTTCTCATAGCCGCCATCGTAGTGGTGCACAGGAGCACCGCTGTTGTCGAAGATAGTGTACTGGTAGCTGGTGGCGAGGGGCTGGGAGTAGAGGTTGGTGATGGTAAGCGGTAGGTCGTGACACATTTCGCTAGCCTGATACTGGCGCCAAGGCATGGCCTGATAGCGTGAGAGAAGGGAGGTTGCGGGATTGACGAAGGCTATGTCGCGGAAGGTGTTGTCGGTGCAGGAACGGCCGTAGTTGAGATAGATATAGTCAAGGCTCCACATGTCGGTGTTGCCGACCATGCCGGATTGTGCTGTGGCGTCGAGGGAGCAGTAGTTTCGGAAACGAAAGCGGAATTGGCCGGAGAGGTAGACGCTGTCGGTGATGGGGATGAGGACATACTGCCAAGAGGTGCCGGTCTGTGAGAGGAGGCTGTCGAGGGTCATGCCACCGGTGCTCCAGATGAGATGCCAGAGGGAGTCGGAGGGGTTGTAGAACTCTAGCATGAGGGAGTCCTCCGCTTCGGGACTGTCACCCAGACGTTCCCACATGTCTCCATTGCCTCCGCTGGGGAGGAAGAAGAAGGAGAGGTAGATGGAGTCGGCAGGGGTGAGGGCTCGCCGCTGGGGAGAGAAGAGGGAGTCGAGCCGGATAGGTTGCGAGGTGAGGGTGTCGCCTTGGAAAAGGCCGGTGGAGGCTCGGGAGTAGAGCTCGCCTCTGCTGTCGAGAGCGTCGAGGGTAACCATACCCACGGTGGGCGGAAGGGCGCCGTATCCGTCGTTTACAAGGGCTTGGTGTCCAGACCATCGGTTGGGGTTCAAAAGGCCGCTATGGTCCGAGAAATCGTCGAAGAAGGGCAAGGATAGGGGGTGTACAGCATACTTCTCTTGGAAAGGGGTTTCTTTTGTTTGGTCGATAATGGGGACGCGCTGGTGGGAAAGAGGAAGGAGCACCTCTTGTGCGGCGGCACAAAAGGAGATGAGCAGGAGGATGAGAAGAATCGGCGTCTTGTGCATGTGTGGATTTATCTATGAAGATCTTTTCCGGAGGGGGTTACCAAGCCCAGATATCGTCATCGGAGTTGTCGTCGATAGGGGTATCGAAGATCTGAGAGGAGTCGACCTTGAAATCGTTCACGAGCTTGTCGACATCAATGGTACTGCCGTCGCTGTACCACAGCTCCACGGAGGTGCCGAGGGGATAGCGTTGGAGGCCGGTGTAGTCGGGGCTTTGACGGACGACGACGGCCTTGGAGCGGTCGCCGACACCGTCGAAATGCTCGCCTCCGACGTTGAAGCCGCCGCTATGGATGGAGTAGTGGGCTTTTTCAGGGCTCTTTCCGATGATGAAAGGCACGATAGCGCTGCTCTTCTCGGGGGTGATGCCGACAGTGAGATCGATCTTGCTGCCACGCGCGAGAGGGTCGCCGGGCTGGATGACGCGTCCTTTGTAGGTCTGCTCCAGAACAGCTCCGGAGAACTGGGAGGTGACGAATTTGAGGCGCCCTATGCCAAAACCCATATTGTTGAGGGTGGAGACGGCTTGCTTGACGGACATATCCTTGAGGTCGGGCATCACGGCTTCCTCCTCGTGATAGGAGGCGATGGAGACATAGACCTTGCGTCCTTTTTTGATGAGGGCGCCAGCTTTGGGGTCTTGGGAGAGGATGGTGCCGCCACGTTGGGTGTTGTCGAAGATGGAGTCGATGACGACATATTCCAGTCCGAGGGCGTTGGTGTCGGAAATCTCTTCGATATTGTCGCCAACAAGGTCGTACATGGGGTACTCCTGTCCTACGCGAGCATAGATCTTAAGGACGATGAAGACGATGATGATGGCCACCAGCGAGATGACGAGCATCATGAGGAGCTGGCGGAGGAGAGGGTGCTGGGAAAGGAAATCGTGGGCTTTTGACATGGGGTTCGAGCTTTATGCTTGTTCAACGACTTCGCCGATGAGGGTGGCGGCGGTGCAGTTGGTTACTTTTACGTTGACATAGGTTCCGGGCTGATGGTTGCCACGGTCGAAGACAATCACTTTGTTCTGACTGTTGCGACCGAAAAGCTGCTCTTTGCTGCGATGAGAGGTGCCTTCGACGAGGACTTCGTACACTCTTCCGATCTCTTTCTGGTTGTTCTCGAGTGCTATCTCGCCCTGGAGCTTGATGATTTCTTCGAGACGACGGGTCTTTACCTCTTCGGGAACATCATCATGGAGGTGCTTCTCCGCATAGGTGTTGGGACGGAGAGAGAACTTGAACATGTAGGCGTAGTCGTAGCGCACGGTGCGGAACATCGCAAGGGTGTCTTGATGTTCCTCCTCGGTCTCGGAGCAGAACCCGGCGATGACATCGGTGGTGATGGAACAGTCGGGCAGATATCTGCGGATGGCGTCGATACGATTAAGATACCACTCGGTGGTATAGTGACGGTTCATGAGCTTGAGCATGCGGTCGTTTCCGGACTGCACGGGCAGATGGATGCAGCGGCAGATGTTGGGGTACTTGGCCATGACTTGTAGGAGTTCGTCGCTCAGGTCTTTGGGGTGTGAGGTGGCGAAACGTACACGAAGCAGAGGGCTTACCTGGGCCACACGCTCCATCAGTTCGGGGAAGCCTACAAGGGTTCCGTCGGCTTCGGTGAAACGGTAGGAGTTGACGTTCTGGCCGAGAAGGGTGACCTCTTTGTAGCCTTGGCTGAAGAGCATCTGTGCGTCTTCGATGATGGAATGAGGATCGCGACTGCGCTCGCGTCCACGGGTGTAGGGGACTACGCAGTAGGCGCAGAAATTCTGACATCCGCGCATGATGGAGATATATGCCGAGATCCCATTCCCATCGATGCGGACGGGCTGGATATCGGAGTAGGTCTCCTCGGTGCTGAGCTCGGTTTCGGCGGTCTTCTCGCCTTTCTGTACGAGTTGGAGGATTGTGGGGAGTTTGCGGTAGGCGTCGGGACCAACGACGAAGCTGACGTTGTCTTCTTCCTCGAGAAGCTGGGTCTTGAGGCGCTCGGCCATGCAGCCTAAGATGCCGATGCGCAGCTGAGGATGCTGACGCTGGAGCGCCTTGAGTTCGTGGAGGCGTTTGCGGATGCGCTGCTCGGCATTGTCGCGGATGGCACAGGTGTTGATGAGGATATAGTCGGCCAGATTGATGTCTTTGGTGGTGGTGTAGCCTTCTTTGCCGAGGATGGAGTTGACCACCTCGCTATCGGCGAAGTTCATCTGGCAGCCGTAGGTCTCGATGTAGATGGAGGACATTGCTTAGTTATTGGTAGTTTGAGGTTTTTGCTTTTCCCCGAAGTGGGATAGGTGTGTGATGCTTAAGTATGGTAGAAGACGTCTTCTTCAGAATGGCTGTTATTTCTTCAATACCTTGAACTCGGTGCGGCGGTTGCGTGCGCGTCCCCATTCTGTGGCGTTGGGAGCGATAGGCTGGGTGTTGCCGTAGCCGTGGTAGGTGACCTGAGAGGGATTGACACCATAGTCGATAAGCTTGCGATGGACGGCTTTGGCGCGTTCCCAGCTGAGGAGGACGTTGCGGTCATCGCCACCTGTGTTGTCGGTGTGACCCGACACTTCAACGATGGTGGTGGGGTTCTTGCTAAGATAGCGGGCAACCTTCATGATTGATTCAAGAGAAGCATCGGTAACCGTGGCGCTGCCGGTCTTGAAATGGATGTTGAAGGTGGAGTCGAGCAAGACGTTGGTGATGCTGCGGCCTTCGAGGTAGGGCATGAGCTGGGAAGGAGCCTTTGTGCCTTTGAAACCATTGTTGCCGGAGAGGGATCGGATGCTGTGGATGCCAATCTCGTCGGCGCCAGTGTTGATGTTCTGTCCGATATTGATGGCCAGAGAGGTGGGCTCGTTGTCGGTACCTATGGTCACATAATAGATGTCGTAGCCACCAGAACCGTTGCGTCCGTTGGAGGCGAAATAGAGGCGGTTGTTGTAGAAGACGGGAGTCTGCTCGTCGCCATTGGAGTTGATGGCTGTGCCGGCATTTTCGGCAGCCGTCCAGGTGCGGTCGGGAAGGAGACGGGTGAACCAGATGTCGTTTTGTCCAAGGCCTCTTTCTCGGTTGGAGACGAAATAGAGGGTCTTTCCATCGAAAGCAAAAGCAGGCTGGTCTTCGTCGGCGCGGCTGTTAACCTGGATGCCCATATTCTGGGGCTCGCTCCACTGATAGCCGTCGAGGTAGGATACAAAGAGGTCTTTGCCTCCCATGCCACCTTCGCCGTCAAGGGCGAGGATGGTGATCTTGCCGTCAGGAGAAAGGGCATAGTTCACAGAGGTGCGCTTGCTGGGGTCGCCCATGGAGAGCATGCTGACGGCAGAGGACCAACGGTTTTCGCTGCAATAGGAGCCGTAGTACTGGCTCTTTCCGTTGGTGTTGCGGATGAAGATCATAAGGTCCTCGTGTGTGGGGACTTCTACCTTCTTTGTTTCAACGTTGGAATCGGAGGTGGTTTCGTCATTTTCTACTAACACGGTTTCTGCGCGCTCTCTGGACTTGGGAAAGACTTTCTTTGCCGAACCCCAGTCGAAGGCAACCTTGACACCGACACTGTAGTAGTGTGATTTGTCAACGAGGTTGTTTTTGCTACAGTTATTGTATCCAAGGACGACGGGAGTGCCGTTGATCTGGCTCTCGTCAATCTCTTTTACTAGGGTATTCCCGTTTTGGGAACCATTGTTGAGCATGTACTCGCCGTAAGCGCTGACACGTATGCCATAAGCATCGTTAACAGGGAAGTGGTAGCCGATTTCGGCAGCAACATTGACCTGATTCTTTCCTTTGTAAGTGTAAGAACCGTTCTGGCTCTTGTGGCTGTCGATGCCGAGGCATCCTGAGCTGAGAATGGCATTGTCGGTAGGGGTGAGTTGTGCTGTTACATCGGTGTTTCCGGAGGCGTAGTCGGCTTTGATGTCGCCCATGGGGAAGGCAAAACGGAATCCAGCACCGATAAAGAATCGGTCGGACTGCATGCGAAGCATCACAGGAAGGGAGACTAAGCCGTAGCGGTATTCCTCTTTGAGTCCATTGGTGACATAGGTGTAGTCAATGGTGTAGTCGGTGAGGATGCCACCGCTGCCAACAGACTGGATGGTGGTCTGGGAGGTGTGGGTGTAGTCTGATCCAAGGATGTAGTTGCTGTTGCCCCAGAAGGCAGAAAGACCGGTCTGGATTCCGAACAAGTGGTGGAAGAAATAGGTGTATTCGGCATCGATGCCAAAACCTAATCCGGCAGAGGAGAGTCCAGCACCTTTCTGATTGAGGGAGGTGGCGCCAAGGCGAACGCCCCCGCCAAGATAATGGCGGGAGGGGTAGTTCGCGTTGTTTTCTGTGTTTTGTGCCAAGGCAATGCTACCAGTGAGAAGCAGGCAGGTGAGTATTGCGGTGTATCTTTTCATGGGATTTGTTCCGTTTGGTTCTTAATAGTGTTTTTTAATAAAGAGGTGCCTATCGTACAATTACCTTGCTTGCTACGCGACGGCCGTCGGCAGCAATAAGCTGAAGGGTGTAAACACCGGAACCGAAGTTGACAGGGATGTCGGTTACCTCGGCCTCAGGACGCATCTTCTTCACTACGCGGCCTTGCATATCGTAGAGGTAGAGCATAGCGCCCTGACAGTCGGCCTCGCTGAGGGAGGTGGCGACATGGAGGGTGGCATTGGCTGCTACAGGATTAGGCATAGCATTGATGGTGAGTGCAGTGGTGAGACTGATGTCGTCGATGGCGTTGTGGTTGATAGATACGGCGTTGGAACGCATCCAGTGGGCACGGCTGTAGTCGGTAGGAATCTCGACATAATAGACGCCATGGAGAGGTGCGTCGATAGTGTAAGTGTCGCTTCCCGAAGCAACAAGGCTGTCGTTGCAGTACCAACGATAGTCGATGTAGTTGATGTACTCGCTGCAGTTGCCGGGGTGGTGGTTGACAACGAGCATGAAATCGCGGATGTTGTTGATTTCGGGAGCGGGGAAGGTGGAGATAATCAGGTGGAGGTTGACGATGCTGTCGCAGCCTTCGGCATTGGGAGTGCTGAGGATGTTGACAGGTTCGTTGGTGCTCTGGGTGTAGGTGTTTCCGTCAACCCAGGTGAAGCTACGGTATGCGATCTGCTCATCAATAGCATAGCTGCTATGACGTACGTCGAGCATGAGGCGGATGGTGCTGTCGCAGCCATACTGGTTGGCACCAGCGAGGAGGAAGGTGTTGGTGGTGTCACTCTCGGTGTAGGTTCGGCCGTCTATCCAGGTCATGGAGTCGCAGACACTCTGATGATCGTAGCCTAGAGTGCTGTAGTTGACGGTAAGCTGGAGTGTGATAGTACTGTCGCATCCATACTGGTTAGCACCAGGGAGAACTATGAATTCGGTGTTGGTGCTGGTAGTGTAGGTGCTGTCGTTCATCCAAGTGAAGGATTCGCAGGCAATAACATTGTCGAGGCTGCCAGTCTGGTGATTGAGGGTAAGGTGGAGGGTGAGGGTGCTGTCGCAGCCGAAACGATTGCGGTAGTGGATGGATACGGTAGTGTCCTCGGTGAGAGTGATGCCCTGCCAGGTGAAGTTGTCGCAGGCGACATGGACGTGGTCGATAGTGTCGCCAGAAACGAGAGCGAGGTTGAGGACCATCACGCTGTCACAGCCTTGTACTGTGGTAGTAGTATGGGTGTAGGTGCCCGAAGTGGTGTAGTCAATGCCCATCCAACGATAGAGACCGCAAGCGGTGTCGTTGGCGAAGGAGCTGTCGCGGTGGAGTACCACAAGGTTCATGGTGATGGTACTGTCGCAGCCGGCAACATTCTTGATGGTAGCAGTCTGGAGGCCGCTCTGGTTCCATGTGCCAACAGTGGTACGGGTGCCATCAAGCTTGTTTACGGTCCAGGTGTAACTGTCGCAAGCGGTGTCGGCAATGGTGCTGGTGTTGTTGTGGAGGATCTCGACGTTGATGGTTACAACGCTGTCGCAGTGTGCTGCCTGGGTGGTGAGGTTCTGGGTGTAAGGACCGGAAGTGGTGTAGGTGTTACCATTCCAAACCAGCTGCTCGCAGACGGCGGTGTCTGCTACAGTGGTGTAGTGCATGTCATAGATGAAAAGGTTGAGTGTTACAATACTGTCGCATCCGTGAGCATAGTCGCGGGGATAGGTGTATTGCGCAGTGTTGTTGTTCGTGGTATATACCTCCTGAGTTGCGGGCCAGTAGTAGGTGCCACATGCATGTTTGGTGAAGGTGTGGTTGGTCGAAGGTTTGACGGTGAGCACGAGACGGTCGGTACTGTCGCATCCGAGTCTGTTCTTGAGGATGCGGTAGTCGCTGGTGCTTGCTGTGTAGGTGGAATCGTTCCAACGCAGGCTGTCGCAAACATAAGCAGTGGTGGTGTTGCCGTTGGGCAGATTGACGAGGACGTGGAGTGTCAGCACGCTGTCGCAACCCTTGAGGGATGTGCGGTGCTCAATGAGGTTGACATCGTTGGTGTAGGTGGTGCCGTTATAACGGAAGGAGGAGCAAGCGTAAACCAGAGTGTCGCCATAGACGGTGTCGTTGATGGTTAGGCTGAGGTTGATGATGCTGTCGCAACCAACACGGTTTTTGATGGTGTCGTAGTAGTCGCCGGAAGCGTAGTAGGTGTTTCCTCTCCAGGTGTAGTCGTAGCAGCTGCTAGCGGTCTGAGAGGAGGCTGTGCTGTGGTTGAGGTTGAGGTTGAGGATGATGGTGCTATCGCAACCAACGGCATTCAGAACGTGGGCGGTGTCAAAGATGGCGTCTCCGCTGTATACGTAGGTGCCGATGGTCTGGATACCAGAACCGTCAAAGTTTGCTACGCTCCAGGTGTAGGTGTCGCACAGTCCGACGGGCTGGAAGAGTTCGGGAGTGCTGCTGTTGGTGATAGTGAGTACGAGCGAAATGATGCTATCGCAGTTGACAGCATTCGTATAGGTCACAGAAGGAAGGGTAGTGGTAGCAGTGTATGTGTTGCCATCAATCCAGGTATAAGCGTCGCAGGCACTATTAGTATCATAAATATGATTACTATTATTAATAGTGAGGTTGAGACGCATGATACTGTCGCAACCAACAGCATTGGGCAGTACGGTGTCTCTCATGCCGGAGGTGGTGTAGGTGCCAACGGTGATGCGTCCGAGAAGACCATACTTGCTCACCACCCAGGTGAAGTTGTCGCAAGCAGTGGTGTCAATAGTGCTGGAGGTGCTGTGTTTGACATTGAGGTTCATGTAAACAACGCTATCGCAACCTGCGGCATAGGTGAGGAGCTTGTTCTCGTAACGGCCGTCGGTGGTGTAGGTGGCTCCATTCCATACAATCTGGTCGCAGACAGTGGTATCGAAGGTGGTGGTGTCGGTAAGAGGAGTGATGGTAAGGTTCAGGGTGATAGTACTGTCGCAGCCCTGTTCGTAGGTGCGGTGATAGGTGAAGGTTGCGCTGTCGGTGCTGGCAATATAGCCTTCTTGGCTGAGAGGCCAATAGTAAGAACCGCAGGCGGTCACATCCTGGATAGTGTTCTTGTTCTTCTTGATATTTACGAGAAGCACATGGGTGTTATTACATCCATAGGAGTCGGTGATAAAGGCAACATCGGTGTGGGTGCCGGCGTTGGAGAAAGTATGTTTGCTAGCAGCCCAGGTGTAAGTGTCGCAAGCATAAACGGTGTCGAAAACACGCTGGGGAGTTTTCACTGTGATGTTTAGCTGGATGGTGCTGTCGCAACCGGCAACGTTGGTGGTGTGATCGATAGCCACAGTGTCGCTGTAGAATACAAAGGTGTTGCCCATGTAACTATAGGTGAAGTTGGAGCAAACGATGGTGTCTTTGGTGCCGGTGGAGTTTGTGTTGATAGTGAGGTCCAGTGCAATGATACTGTCGCATCCATAGCTGTTTGTCAGTGTGTCGGCGTAGATGCCGGTGGCGTCTCTGTAGCTACCTCTCCAGAAGTAGTTGATACAGCTGGCCTGAGTGGTCAGATAGAGGTCGCTATGGTTGACGGTGACATTCAGTGTGATAGTGCTGTCGCAACCTTCAGCATTGGTCACATGGATGGTTTCTGTAGTGTTTGTAAAGAAAGGACCATAGGTGCCAGCTACAGTACCATCGGCATTATGGGCGATGAAAATCGCAGAGTCGCAGGCAACGAAAGGAACAACGCTGGCAGAACTGCTCTTGATGTTGAGCCAGAGCGAAGTGGTGCTGTCGCAACCTACAGCATTGGTGCCGGTAACATAAGGTGTCGTGGTGTTGCTGCTATAGGTGATGCCATCGACCCAAACAATGGGGGTGCAGGATTCGATGGAGTCGATGATTCGAGAGCTGTTCTTGATAGTAAGGTTGAGGGTGATGACACTATCGCAACCAACTGCATTTTCTACCGTTGTTGTGATGGTGGTGGAGCTTGCGGTGTAGGTTCCTGCTACATGAGGACTTGCCTCATTGTGTCCCTGTACGTTCCAAGTGTAGGTGTCGCAGGAAGATGCTGACATCGAGCCTGTGGTACTATGCTTGACGGTGAGAGCCATGGTGATGGTGCTGTCGCAGACGCCATCGACAGTCATACGGCTTGTGGTGTAGGTACCATCAGTGTAAAGGGTTTGTCCTTCCCATACGAGGCTGTCACAGGTGCTTTGGGTTGCAGCCACGTTCTGGTGATCCTTGATGGTGAGGTTGAGAGAGTAGATGGTGTCGCAACCTTCGGCGAAGGTATGGTGGACCGTATGGGTAGCAGTGTGGTTGTCGACGATGTAGATGTTGCCATCCATCCAGGTGAAGGAACCGCACTGTACCTGATCGTCGGTGACGCGGGAGGTCTTTTTCAAAGAGAGGTGGAGGTTAGCAAGACTGTCGCAGCCGTGGATGCTTCCCTGGGGATAGAGGCGATTGTAGTTGCCGCCGATTTCGTAGGTTCTTCCGTCCCAGTTGTAAACATCGCAGGCTTCTGCATAGATATCGCTGGTGACGTTACTTCCGATGGAGATATTAATGGTGATGATGCTGTCACATCCGCCCATTCTCATCACGGTGGCGTTGAATGCTGTGTCGTGGGTGAACGGACCGACGAAAGTCTGAGGATTGCTGCCGTCGAAATCGTTTACAGTGTAGCTGTTCAGTCTGCCACAAGCATAAACATTCTTGGTATAATGGGCAGTGTCGAGGATGGTAAGGTGGAGGAATACAGTACTGTCGCAACCGTAGCGGCTTACAAGGCCATTGGCACTTGCTAGGTCGGTGGAGCTGGTGAAATGACCTACCGTGCGGGAGTTGCTGCCGTCATAGTTGCTGACAGTCCAGTCGTATTCGTGGCAAGCAGAGGTGTAGTAATCTCCGGTATCAGGACCATGGAAGGTGAGGTTGAGGTAAACGGTGCTGTCGCAGCCCTTGGAGTTTACTACATGTTCGTATGCGGTGTTGTTGTTAGAAGAGAATCTTCCAACAAATTTTCCTAAGGTCGAGCCAAAATCGTAAACCCACCAATCGAAAGCGGCGTTGTTGCAAGTGTCAATCTTGGCAATGCCAGTATTGCTGCTGTTGATGGTAAGGTCAAGACGGATGATACTGTCGCAACCCCACTGGTCTTTCAGTCTGACTTCGGGGGTGATGGTGTTGGTGAAGTAGGGGCCGTGGGTGGCAACTACTGTGCCGTCGTGGTTGGACGCATTCCAGAGGTAGCTGTCGCAAGCGGCGAAAGGAACGGTCATCTGGCGTTGGGTGTGGATTGTGAGGTCAAGGAAGACGGTACTGTCGCAGCCATTGTGGTCAACAACGTGGGTCGAGAAAACATTGTGGCTGCTGCTGTACAGTGCGCTGCCGGGGATGGGTGCACGGTGGTTGTTGGTGCCGTCGGCATTGGAAACGTACCATACGTAGTTGTCGCAAGCGTCAACCAGAGCGGTGCCTCTGGTGCTGTCGTTGATGGTAAGGTTAAGGGTGATGATACTGTCGCAACCCATGAGGGATTTCACAACAGCACGACCGGCAGTAGCGTTGCTGGTGGTGTAATATCCAATAGTTTGGGGATTGCTTCCGTCAAAGTCGGCAACACTCCAAGTGTATTCGTAGCAGGATGCGATATTGAGGGTGTTGCGGAGTGTGTCGATAATGGTAAGGTGGAGTGTTACGGTGCTGTCGCAACCGAAGCGGTCGGTGAGATTGATGGCAGTCTTGACCGTGTTGGCGCTGTAGTCGCCAACATGAGTGGGATCAGATCCGTCGTAGTTGGCAACGTCCCAAGAGTAGGTGTAGCATGCTGTGTCGTAGATATGCTCGGTAGGCTGGGGAGTATGGATGGTGAGGTCCATGGTGATGGTGCTGTCGCAGCCCCAGGTGTTGCCTCGGGTGAGGATAAGTTGTTCTCCCATGGCACTTGCTGTATAGATGCCAGGATGGGTGAATACTGTTCCGTCTGCAGCAGTAGCTTTCCATACAAAGTTCTCACAGGTATCGACCTGGATGGTCTCGTAGGTGGGGTACTTCTTCACAAGAACGAGGTGGATGGTGCTGTCGCAGCCATTGCTTCCCGATACTTTAGCGTAGAGGTCGTTGCGGCTAGACGTGAAAACATCGTTGCGATATGCGATGGTGTCGCCGAGGACGCTGGTGAATGCCATTGCTGTGTCGCCAGCAGCGCCGATCACATTCCAAGAGAAGTTGTGGCAGAAATACTGGGTGTCGTTCGTGATAGTAGGTCTGTTGATGGTGAGGTTGAGGTATACGGTACTGTCGCAGCCATTATGGTCGATGACGTGAATGGGCGAATTGTTGTTGATAGAAGCGGTAAAGGGGATGATGGCTTTGGGTGTGGTGGCTCCAAAGTCTTTGATGACCCAGTTGAAGACGGAGTCGCATACCATTGTGTCGAGGTAGACGACTTGAGGAGTGTGGAGTGTGAGGTTGAGGGTGATGATGCTGTCGCAACCATACTTGTCGATGATGGTGGCGTTGGCAATGCCAGCGTTGAGACCGGGAGCAACCGAATAGGTGCCGATGGTGCGATCGCTATTAGTGCGGGTGTCTCTTACCTTCCATGTGTAGGGGGAAGAGCAGGTTGAGAGGTCGGCGTCGACGTTGGTGGGATGATGGATGGTGAGGTTGAGGGTGATGACGCTGTCGCAACCATACTGGTCAACCACTTTGGTGTGGTAGTGGCCATAGGTGTTGGCTGTCAGAGCAGGTTCAACCTGATGGTAGTTGCTGCCGTCCCAGTTTGCTGCATACCAAGTGAAGCTCTGGCAGGTGTCGATATTGAGGGTGTCGAGGTTGGGCTGACGGGCGGTGAGGTTGAGGTGGATGATACTGTCGCAGCCATGGATGGTGTGGAGTGCATAGGTGGCTGTGTTGTTGGGTGCATCATACTGTCCTGCGAAGTTGCCGTCAACATACCATCTGAAAGGAGTGTTCCAGCAGGTCATCTGGTTGTCGTCGGTGTCGACACGGCTGGGAAGGATGGTGAGGTGGAGGGTTACGGTACTGTCGCAACCATGGGAGTCCTTGAGGTTGATTGTGTCGGGAAGAGCGAGGTTCTGGTTGCCGAGGGTGTTGAAAGTGGTTACGTTGTGAGGAGTTCCGTCGTAGTCGTAGACGGTCCAGTTGTAGGTGCCGCAGCTGGTGTCGTAGAAGTTTCCGTCCTGATGGTGGTAGATAGTAAGGTTGAGGGTGATGATACTGTCGCATTCGTAGGAGTTCTTGACGTGTGCAGTATCGGTGTAGTTGCTTTCCTGATAGGTCTTGATTGAGCGGTAGTAGGTTCGGTTGAAATCACTTACCTTCCATGTGTAGTTGTAGCAGGCGGAGTCGGTGAAAGTGCCGAAGCTCTTGTTGTGGATGGTGAGGTTGAGGACAATAGAACTGTCACAATGGTTGCTGGCACCATTGCGGAAGAAGATGGTGTCGACACAGGTTCTGTTGTAGTCGCGGGTGATGGGGTTGTTCTGTGCGTAGTTGTTGGTGGAGAGGGTGAAGTGGTCGCAGGCTACTCGTGTGATGGTGCTGTATCGCGACTTGGAGATGGTGAGGTTGAGGGTGACAATACTGTCGCATCCGATTGCGTTCTTTGCTCTGTAGACGGGTGCTGTGGCAGGTGTTTCAACAAAGGTTCCGGCGTAGTGGCGGGTTCCATCTGCGTCGAAGACATACCATGTGTAGTTGTCGCAGCTTTGGGTGGTGAGTGTTGATGTGGTATTGGATTTTACGTGGAGACGAAGGGTGATAAGGCTGTCGCAACCATTGACGAAATTGCGTTCCAGGGTGTCGGTGAGAACAGTGTCGCCGGTGAAGGTAATATTGTCGTGAAGGGTCCAAGTATAGCTTCCGCAGACGGTGGTGTCGAAGGTTCCGTGGCCGAGATTTCTCAATGTAAGATGAAGGGTGTCGACGCTGAGGCATCTGTTTGCCAGCGTGTCGGTATGGATGTAAGTGCCGCTGGTGCTGTAGGTCTGGCTGGAGTCCTTGACCCAGATATAGCCTTGGCATTCGGAACGTACTTCTGCATGGTAGGAGCCTTTGCGGATTTTGAGACGAAGGGTGTCTACAGTTTCGCAGACGTCCTGACTGGTGTGGGAATAGAGGTAGGTGCCGGTGGTGGTGTAGGTCTTGTTGTCAACCCAGCGGAAGTAGTCGCAGGTATCGATGGTGTCGACGCGAGCTACGTCGGGCTGACGGATGATGATATGGAGGGTTACGGTGCTGTCGCAGCCATGAATGGTCATGAATGTGTTCTCGTAGGTGCCGCTCTGCATGATGGTGGTGTCGGTTATGCCGTCTTGGGCTTTCCAGACATACTGCTGGCAGGCGTTGAGAGTGATGTTGGTGTCTTTCTTCTCCCATACTACCAGATATAGGGTGTCGGTGCTGGGGCAGCCTTCGGTATTGGTGTAGCTGAATGTGTTTCCGCCAGCGGGGCTGGTATGGGTGTAGGTTGTTGCATGCCAAACTTTCGAAGCGCCTTCGCATAGCGTGTCGCGTGTCACGGTGTCTGTGCTATGCTTGAGGGTGAGGTGAAGGGTCGCCTGGCTTTCGCAACCGTTGCTGGCAGTATAGGGGAAGTAGTAGGTGCCATCGTCGGTATAGGTGGTGTCTTTTCTATCCCAGTAGAAGCTGTTGCAAGCATCGGTTACAGTAGTGTCGGGGTGTTCGCTGTTCTCGATGGTGAGATGGAGTGTGCGTGTGTGGGTGCAGTGGTTGGGCATCTCCCAGGAGAGTGAGGGATTGGTGTTGCTGACGGTAAGTGGGGTGGGGTAGGTCTCCATGTGAGGAGTGGCGGCATCGGCGGCCCAGGTGGTCCAGGTATAGCTGTCGCAGGCTGTCGCGGTAGTGTCGCTCGTGGTGTTGTGGTTGATGGTAAGAGTGATGGTGTCATACTGGCGGCAACCCTCGCTATTGGTGGCTTCCATACAATAGGTTCCATCGACGGTGAGGGGATTGATAGGATAGGGGTTGATGGAGGTCCAGCTGTAGGTTTCACAAGCTTGGACGGTATTGTGGCTGCGGGTAGTATGTCCGGTGGTGAGCACAAGGAGTTTGTTCACCATACAATGGGTGACGTTGCTCACGACGACCCAGCCGATACGGTCGGCAGAGGTGAAATGATCTGGGTATATGTATGTTGTGCCGTCAATCCAGGTCAACGAGTCGCAGGCAAACTGTACGTCGTCCTCATCGGGGATGGGGTAGCTGCAGTTGCGATGGATAGTGTGCCACTCGGCGCCGTCGTATCGGATATCATAGATACCGCGGACACGGCAGGTCGTGCTTCTGTTTACTGACGATAACGCGCCATTATACATGGCAATTCTCCAAGCACGGCCGTTGGACTGTACGATACTGCTGGTCCAATAGCTGTCGGTTCCGATTTCGTCACCACTATTGCTGGTAATTGCTGTGTTGATGATGACTCGGTTGTCGGAGATTATTTTTGCCTGGCCGGCGGAAGGGAGATACCAGCCGTTGTCGAGATCGGAAGTGGATACGGCCCCCCAGATGCTGCTGGTGGCGCCTTCGCTAATGGCGGCTCTGATATATGCCGAGTTCTCAAAACCGTTAGAGTCACTCAAGGCCGAAATGTTTGAGGTATAGGTTTGAGATCCTACAGTTGTAGTTCCGTCCATCCATGTATAAAGGGAGGGAAGGTCGTGCATCGCTACAATACTACCTTCGGTGTGGGTGGTATTGGTGTAGAATACTACGCCGACAACTCCTTCGGGAGTGCTGATGTAGTCGCCTACGTTGATGGTTGGAGTCTGTGCATTAGCTCCAATAGCCAGTATGGCGAAGAAAGCGATCAACATCGCTCCTACTTTCTGTTTTACTTTGTCTAAAAGGGTAGAACAGCGTTTCATGTTATTGTGTTTTAATATTTATTCTATTTATAGCGGTTTGTTATGTCTGTTCTTTTGTATAAAATACTGAATAGCACATCCCTGTGGAGGGAATGCTATTATAAGAAGAGTTGCAAAGATAAGACTTTTTTTTGATATAGCCGACTCTTTTGTTAAATATCGCGTGTGAGTGCGTGTTAATAATTCTTAAGAGCAAACTATGGCTAAGGAAACAGGCTGAGACTCAATATGATATTGTTCGTGCTGAATACGTGTGTCCCCTTGGGAATTGCTGGTGTTCGTCAGCCTTATAATTTCGATGCCTCTTCTCACTCTCCAGCACGGATCTTCTCTCGTCCCAAGCTCGTATCAAGGTCCACAAATTGCCTACTTGATGCCTACCTGATGCCTATCTAGCATCTACCTAGCATCTGCTTAGCGCCTATCTAGCATCTATCTAGCCTCTGCATTTTTCCTAAAATACAGGGCTGTTATAAAAGGTGTCCAGTAGCTTCTCTAGGTTTTACATATCGAAAAAGCGTTCTTTTGGCATTCCTTGGGATAACTTCTGAGTCCGCTCAAGCATCAGATTCTTAGATGTCTCCTTTGCGAGAATACCAGATGTCGATACAGATTGATGTCCGTTTGACAAGAGGGCTTTCAGATTGAGAGAAACGCAGTCCAATGGCTATCTTCCCGAGTAGACTTGTTTTATGGCAATCAGGCGGTCGTGCTTCTCATAAGGCAGACGATAGTAGCAGGCTATAGTATAGCGGTTGGGCGTCTCGAAATGGTCGCCTTCAATCCGTGAGGTCTGGCCCTCTTTCTCTCCCGTTGGGAGAAATATTATCTGGTAGGAATAGTAACCCTGTTTTACGAGCATTCTTTTGGTGTAAGCTTTGTATTCTGGGTGCCATTCCATTCGGCTGTTTTCGTCAAAAGACCAGTCTGTCAGATCCCCGATGATATGTAGCGATCCATCAATAAAAGGCCTCTCGACAGGCAAGCTGAAGTTTGCCCATACATAGTCGCCTTGTGTTTGGGCGTCGTTGCGGTCGAATGCGTTGATTTTCATACCTCCAAGAAGCCCCTTGGTGTAAATGTAATTCTTCCTTGATCGGTCTTCTTCGGGGCGTAGAAATATGAGTGTCTCGCCTCCAAATTCCTCGATGTTCTGTATGTTGTACATCTTCGCACGAAGATTCGAGCAGTCGAAATACCTGAAGCTGCTTCCTCCGGGGAAGATGTTTTCTCGTTTCCATCTATACATGACTTTTTCCCCCTGATAGCCAGAAAAAGGCATCTCTCTTCTGAGGTCGTTTCTGCCATTCTGCCATGTGATAACTGTGGCATATTGTTGTTGGAAATCGAAGCGAGAGGACTCTTTCTTCTGGATGCCGAAGTTGAGCTCTTGGTCGCGATTGAAATCCCCATAACCTCCCGTAGGTTTGCCGACAGATGCCTCAATATCAACAATATCCTCGGTTACCATAAATCTTCGGGTGAGAACAATACTGTCGGGATAGTCTGTCGGAAAGACTGTGATAAGGAAATTGCCAGAGGTGATGAAACTGGTATATTCAGCCGGGATACGTTGGCTGTAATACACAAACGGATGCATTGTTGTAAAGGAGAACTTGTAGTTGTCGACGGCCCCTTCTTCAAATCCGTTTATATATTCCGAGGGCTCTAACCCATCGGGGTTCCAGTTTGCATCGCAATGCGTGATCCTGTATCGGAAATCGCCTGCGTTTTCGCTCAGATAATCAAACTGTAACATCAAGAAGTCGTTGCTCTCGATCCCCAGAATAGGGGTCTCCTGCTCAATGCCATTCTTGTTAAGAAAGACTGTCTTGATGGCATCATTCCATGAGGAATCCTTGCAGATTTGTCCATGAGCGATGCTGTTGCCGAACACTACGAGCAGTCCAAGAATAAGGCGATATTTGAAAGCTACATTTCCCATTGGTCGACATTAATTTCGAATAGCTTCTGCTCGATTCGTTCCGACTCCAGAAGTGCGTCTTCTCCAGTGAGATAGCTGTCGATAGTGCGGTTGAACCGGTTGCTCTCACGGGTGATATAACTGCTGAACATCCTCACATAAAAGATGTATTCCCAAGAAGGGAGATGTGCGATATTGTCCTCGTAATAGGCTTCTCTCTGAGCAAAAAGATTCTGCACCCGTTCCGAAAGCATGGGAATCCAGAATAGCGTAACCGTTCCCTGATACTCTCTTTCTCCGTCAATCTCTTTGTACATATCCCGTACAAGGGCGAGCCCTATCGTCCTTACATATTGCCCGGCAGTCTGTTTCTCCTGATAGACAACCTCTTTGAGCTTAATGTTAAGAATGTCTTCGGAGTTGAATTCTTTAGGAACGACGATAGTCTTGTACTCATACTCCTCGTTCTCGTCGATGATTTCAAGTTCTAGCGTATCTGGGCGTGTATATCTTTTTACGTAGTTGTCATTGTCGAGAAGGATCTTGAACTCGTCATCCTCGTATATCGGAATCTCGTTTGCAACGACGGCATCCCATATCATGTAGGCGAAATTCTTGCGGCCTTGCACCCCTTTCGGCTCTAGGGGATAATAGAAGTACTGGTTGAATTTCTCCTTGATGTTGATGGTTCTCCAGATCAGCGTCTCCCATATTACGTCGTTCTCTCTAACGTGCTGATATATAATGCTCTTTTGCTTGTTTCGCAAATCGCGCTTGTAGTAGGCGTTGTAGTCTGGAGCATCGGTAATGCTTTGTGCAAGTATCCCCGTTGCTGCGAAGAAGCAAAAGACAAAAAGTATTATATGTCTGCGGAAAGAGAACAATGTGTGTCGGTTTCAGATTAACGAAAAAGAGTCAAGAACCGTGTTGACAGCTCTTAACTCTCTTTCTTGATTTATTCAGCGCTCTTCATGAAAGAAGAGTCGTTGGATTAGTATTCCCACATATCGGATTCAATGTCGAACACTTTGTCTTCGATAGCCTGAGATTCAACGATGGCATCGGTTCCTGTGAGGTAGGAAGCGATAGTACGGTTGAAGCGGTTGGCTTCACGATAAATGTAGCTGTCGAAATAACGGGTGATGAAGACATCGTCGTAAGTGCGTTCAGCATTGGAGTTGTTCTCGTCATAGCATTTGTTGGTGGCGAGGATATTGCGTACGCGCATATCGTTCATAGGTACCCAGAAGAGGTCTACGGTGCCACAAACACGTTCACCATCACGATCCTTGCAGTCATTGTAAACGAGAGCGAGAGCGGTGATACGAACTTTCTGACGGGTGTCCTGTTTGTCGATGTACCAGTACTCTTTAATGCGTACAGAGAGAACATCTTCGGGGTTGAACTCTTCATATACGGTGGAGTCGCGACCTTCCAATTCCTCATCATATTCGTCAAATTCGGCGATGTGGATGATGCGGGATTTGTGAAGTACGGGCTCAAGAGCTTCATATTCCATGGGGATCTTCATGTCGTCATCTGCAAAAACCTCGATCTGACCGTCTTTAAGAGCGTTCATGATGGTGTTACAGAGGTTGATACGTCCCTGGGTGTTCTTGTTCTGGTCGTTGGGGAAATAGAGATACTGGTTGAACTTCTCGCGCATGTCGATAGTTCTCCAGATGACGGTTTCCCATACTACGTCGTTCTCACGGAGATAAGCATAGGGCATAGCCTTTTTCTGGCCAGTGAGGGTACGGCTGTAGAAGTTGTTGAAGTTGTTGTCGTCCTCAGCGTCAAGCACGCTCTGTGCCTGCAGGGTATAGCTACTGCCTACAGCGAGGAGGAGCAAACCGAAAAATAACGCTATTCTTTTCATGGTATGTGGTATTAGATTGTTTACTTGAGACGGTAGGTTACGCTCAGCTGGTGGTTGACACCATCGGGGGTCTGTACACGAACTTCGCTGATATATACTTTCTGGCCGCGTTTTGCATTCTTGATGCGGTTGGTCATATCAGGAGTGAGTTTGTTACCAGTACCCTGGATATCAAGAGCGTTAGAACCTTGAACGTTGAAGGTGAAGGAGGTGATCTTCAGAGGAGGAATCTTGAAGTCAAAGTCACCCATATCAGCACGGAGAAGGGTGTTTGCCATAAGTTCGTCCTTGGTGATAGGCTCACCGGGTTTGAGCTTACCAAGCATGAGAGTGGGAGCGGGAATCTTCTTCACGCGGAACTCCTTGGTACCCATGGTGCGGCTGGTCTTGCCGTCGGCTTTGGCATCAACTCGGATAGAGAACTTGCCAAGTTTGGAGGCCTTGATGATGTAGTCGCCATCTTTGCCAGCGGGATCTTTGGTAAGGGTTACGCCGGTACCTTCAATAGAGGGAGTGATGTTGCGGGGGTCAATACCAGGAACGGAGATAGATGCAGGATTCTCGATACCGGCATAAACAACGTTCATTTTGGTGAGAGATACGATTGCTACAGGTTCTGCAACGAAGTAGTTGTCTTTGAACTCATAAACTTCGGTGCCACTATCTTTCTTTACATAGATCTTACCCGTGATGGTCTTGTTACCAACAGAGGTGCAGGGAACAGAGTAGTGAACGGTACCGCTGTCGTCGGAGGTGTATTTGGAACCGCCAATCTCAACCTCAAGGTGAGCTTTGGAGTCGTAAGCACCTACGTTAATTGCGGTTTCGTATTTGTTGCCCTGAATAACGTATGCGGACTTGGGTCGGGTGATGACGGATACCTTGTCGAAGGAGAAGTCGTTTGCTTTTACTTTCTTATAAAGAAGCTGTACAGCATCAAACTCAGCATTCATCACCTCGGCTTTGAGTCGGGAGAGTACTACCATGTCGGCAGCGGCAATAGTACGGTTGAAGTTGAGGTCCTCCCAGTCAACCATAGCTTTTGCGTGGTCGCTCCAGGCTTTCTGTTCAACGTTGAGACCGATTTTGATCTTAGCGGTGTCTGCACCGAGAGTCTTCTTGAGGTTCTTCTTGTATTCGACAATCAGTTCCTTGAGACGCACGCCAGCGCCGTTGGGATTCTCATCCTTGCCGTAGAAGTAATTGGTTGCATCGTTGTTGTCGTCCTTTTTGTCGATGGCATTGATACCACCGAGGTCAAGAGCAACCTTGGCGCTGTCGATGAGCCAATTAGCTCCATCGCGAAGGGGGATAGAACGGGAGATCTGCTTGCCCTCTTCGTCGTGGATTTTGATATTTGCTACGCTCTGCTGGTGGCAGAGGAACTCGTAGCGCATTTTGTCGATAGTATCTACAAGGTCATGGGAGAGTTTCTGTACCTCCTGAGCCTGAGCCCAATAGTCAGCCACTTTGTCCTTGTTGTTCTCGTATGCGAATTTGAAGTTGTCGTAAGAGTCGTCGAGTTTCACGACGAGGTTTTGGTTGGACTTCTCCATTGCGTCGCCTACGGTAACGAAGCCGTTCAGTACCTCGGCAGCAACGTTAAGTGCCAACATGGCAGTGTACACGAGGTACATCATACCAATCATCTTTTGTCTCGGGGTTTCCGGACAGTTTGTAGCACCCATATTCTAGTGTCTTATTTTGTTCTACAAATAGTTAGTTATACAGTGAAGCGGTCAGTTATACGCGGGTCTGCATAGCGGCAAGCATGTTGCCATAAACATTGTTGAGTTCGGCCACCTTGCGGGTGAGAGCGTCAACCTGTTCTTTGTATTTGAGAACACCTTCGGCGGAGTCGGCGAAGTTAGCCACCATAGCCTGCATGCGCTCCTGAACTTCCTTGGTGGAAGCGATCTGGTCGGTGGAGTTCTGCAGCTGGAGTTCGTACATGGCGTTGATAGAGGAGAGGCTGGATGCCATTTTCTTCAGCTCGTCAACATAGGTGGTGTCACCAGTCTTGAGGGTCTGAGCGGTCTCTTTATAGATGTTTGCCAGTTCGCCAACAGCGTTGGTAGCATCCTGGAGGCTGGCATTGTAGTTTTCGGAGAGGTTTGCGTCGCTCTGCATGCTTTCAACGGTACGCTTGTAGGCCTCGGTAAGGTCACCGGCAGCATTGGCGGCTTCGTCCATATGAGAGACGAATTTGTCGGTGGCAGCAACAGCGGTGGTCATATTGTTGAGAGAGTTTGCGGAGTCAGCGAGGTTCTGCATTCCCTGGCCAAGGCGGTCGATAAGTTCGCCACCGATGTTGGCGTCGGCGAGCATCTTGTCGAGCTGAGCGGTAAGAGGATCATTGCTGAGGGGCGCTTCGGTTTTTCCTTCTTCGCCTTCTGCTTTTTCACCTTCGGGCATCCCGGCAAGCTGAGGATAAACGCGGGTCCAGTCAAACTCAACATGGAGAGGCTCGAATGCGGAGAGGAAGAAGATAACAGCCTCAACACCCATACCGAGAATAAGCATCAAAGTACCACCAGGCCAGTGGTTAATTTTGAACAATGCACCGATAATTACGACGGTTGCACCCCAACCATAAAGTTTAGCCATGAAGTTCTTGTAGGCCTTGGTACGTACTAATCTATCAATAAAGCTCATGATGTGTATTTTTTTGTACTTAATTAGTATTAAGATGTATTCTTTATTATTTTATATACTGGCCGTCATGGTCAGTATGGCGGCCAGTTGATGATATGCTTGCAATTAGTTTGCTACGTTAGAAGCGGTTTTGAGGTTGTCGCCCTTGACGCGGCCTAAGTAAGGCTGTACGCAACGGAAACCGATATAGCTCTTAGCGGTATCCTGGAATTCGTAGGTGCGAGTCTGAACCTGGATGAAGTATTTCTGGTCCTTCCAGGAGCCACCACGGATAACTTTGCGCTTCATAGCGGCGGGATCGTCCTCAGCAGCCTGATAGTCGTAGTAGGGGGTGAGGGCGTTAGCGATGATATAGGTGGACTCGTTGTAGGAGTCTAAGCACCACTCGCTTACGTTGCCGGCCATGTCGTAGAGGCCGTAGTCGTTGGGAGCATAGTGGCCAACCATGAGGGTACGCATACCGCCATCGTCGTCATAAGCGCCACGCAGGGGCTCGTAGTTAGCGAGGAAGCATCCGTTGGGGTTGCGTACATAGGGACCGCCCCAGGGGTAGCTCTCGCCAGCCATACCGCCACGAGCAGCGAATTCCCATTCAGCCTCGGTGGGGAGACGGAAGTCGTTCATCTGAGCGTAGTCGATGGACTCGAGATACTGGTTGAGGTAGTTGGAACGCCATACGCAGAATGCTTTAGCCTGTACCCAGCTGATACCAACAACGGGGTATTGGTCGTAAGCGGGGGAGTTGAAGTAATTCTTTGTATAGTCATCGTTCATGCTATAGGTGTAGTCGTGTACCCAGCAGAGAGTGTCGGGATAAACGTTTACAACTTCTTTCTTGATGAGGGAAGCACGGTTGTTCAGACCCTTAGGACGGTTGGCGAACATGGTGCCTTTGTGTTCCTGCTTGACGGTGGTAGCGCTCTCTTTCTGAGCTGCCTCGCGATAGTCGATCCAGTAGTACTCGTAGTTGAGCTTGGCGGGATCGATGGTGCGGCGACCGTAGAAACGGTCTCTCTGAGCGAGATAGAGGTCTTCGGTTGCCTCGCGGGTTTCCTGCTCATCCCAGCGGATCTTGGTGCTCTTGTTGAGGATAGCGGGGTCGAGGGGCTCACCATACTGGTCCTCTTCGATGAGGAAGCCTTCGATGCCTGCTTCGCCGAGCATGCGGCGAGCGATGGAGTCGATAACCCAGTTTACAAACTGACGATATTCGTTGTTGGTAATCTCGGTCTCATCCATGAAGTAGGATGCAACCTGCATGGTACGAGGTTGGGTGGGGATACCATAGGTGGCGTTCTGGGTGCCGGAGCCCATGGTAAAGTTGCCCTGATCGATGAAAACCATTCCCTTGAGGTCGATGTCCTCAAAATAGGGACGTCCCTGTACACCAACGAGTTCGCCGTTGTCGGAGGAGCTACAACTCCACAGTACGAGGACTGCTGCAAGCATATAGAATAACTTCTTCATATTAGATAATTTTTTTTGTTATCGATTAGATGTGCTTATTTATATTATTTACGCAAAAATTGCTTTTTTTGTTTCGTTTTGGTGTGGATTTTCAAATATTATATATCGCGCGAGTACTATAATTATTCTTTTGTGGGTTAGAAGAGGTAGCGGGTGTTTCTGTAGGAGGAAGGATACTTGGGTTGTTCGGGGACCTTGAAACAGAAGCGGAGGTAGAGCTCGAGGGTACCGGCGCTTCGGTTCATCTTGAAGGTACCCAGCTTCGAGGTTGTCAGGTCGTAAGAGAGGCCCAGCTTGAATTTGTTCCAGTTCACGCCGCCGAGGATGGAGATACCATCTTGCAGGCGGTAGGCTCCGCCGAGCCAGAAGGCGTTGCGATAGTCAACCAGGCAGGAGGCCTCGGCTGTGAATGTGGCGAAGTTGGCAGTCTTTATCATTGCCGAGGGTTTCAGCTTGAATGAGGGGTTGGTGGGAATCACCCATTCGTAGCCGCCCATCAGATAGAAGACGCGGGAGTTCTGGAAATGGAGTACCTCGCTTTTGGCAGCCAGAAGGTTCTTGGCCGAGAGGCCGATATAGTAGGTTCCGGGCACTTGATAGAAGAGACCGGTGGATACGTCGATAAGGAAGTCGCTCTCGTCCGCGCTGCCGTTCAGGAGGGGGTCGTTGGCAGAGGAGATGGGGTTGGTGGCGTTGCCCGTGAAGTCGTTGGAGCCTACCAGCTGGGTGAAGTCGAAAGAGGTGCTGTTGAAGTTTGCCTCTACAGCAGCGGCTAGGTTGCCGGGGCCCCAATAGAGGCGGAAGGCATAGTCGAAAGTCAAGCCGGTAGCGCTGTGGTAGCCGATGCCTTCGTGGAAGACGTTGAGGCCGATGCCGCCATGGAGGAAGTGCACGGGCATGTCGAAGGTGAACATGTAGTCGGTAGGTGTGACACCAGCACGCATATCGGGAGCAGGAGAGTCAAGTCTGAGGCCCATCCATTGATTGCGGTAGAGTGTCGATGCACAAATCGATCCCGAGCTACCTGCATAGGCAGGGTTGAAGGAGAGGAGATTGAACATGTACTGGGTGTACTGTGTCTCCAATTGGGCACGAACAGGACATGAAAATGCCACGATCATCAGCAGTAATAGTGCTTTTTTGATGAGTTTGGTTTCCATGTCTTGATGTTCTTTATTATATTTTAATTGACTATTTATCACTACTATAATGTCGCAACACACTTGCCGCTTTGGTGCATTGGCAAAGTATGTTTTGACTTGCAAAGATAGCAAGAATTCTTAATATACACTAGCTTTTTTCAAAAAAAATGAAAAAAATTTTTCCTCTTCCATTTTTGTCGCGATTTTTTCTTCTCCTCTTATGTACTCTTTATCGGCAGAAAATTGTGCTTTTTCAACACCTTTTTTTAACAAAAATCCGGTGTGCAGAAAGGGGGGGGGCGCCCTTGCAGAGGGGGCGAAAGGGGGAGTGTTTCCCCGACAGCTAGAAGGGGGATCGTTTCTTGATGGTGCCCAGGTGAAGGCTCGCAATTCTGGCTCTTCGTCAGTACGGCGCCTAAGTGTGTCAGGACAGATTGGCGTCGGCCAATCTCTTGTCAAATAGAAGGAAGTGTCGCTGGTCTATTCCGGCAGTAGGGGAGAGGGCTGTCTCGACGATCTGATGTCCTCCCTCCATACGGGCTGTCTCTTCTCTGCTGAGCCGTCGATAAGATGCAGGAATTCAAGCAGATTCCCTTGTTGCAGGTGTTTTTTGATCTCGTCCTGATTCTCCCAATAGGTGTAGTAGCTCGGAGGGAGTACCTGCACCTTTACCGGACGCGAGGAGATGCCGATGGTTCTTGCTGCTTTTTTTGTGAGGTCCAGAACGTTATGTCCTGCACAACGGTCATTCACCTTCACTATCACCTGCTTGCCGTTCTGGAGGTTGGTGACAAGGAGCAGTGTTCCGAATTTATAGGTCCTGTGGGCGGCGGTGTATTTGTTCTGTCTGAAGATCTCGCCGCTGGAGGTCCTTCGTCCCTCAAACCGGTCGCTATAGTAGGTTGCGTGGATGGTGTAGGGGCGTTGGCTCTCCGTTACGGGGATGGTTTGTGCTTCCATGCGCACCGCGACTAGCAGTGTGACAATTATCAATGTTATTCGATGAATGCTCATGGATCTCTTTCTTTTTTTTGTGACTTTTGATGGGTGGCCTCTGCTGCTGTTTTGTCTCCTCTACCAGTTCACAGCGTCTGGGTGGAACCAGTTTCCGTGCAGGCGCAGCACCTGTTCTATGATGTCTCTCACACAGCCTTTTCCGCCGCAGAAAAGGGATATGTAGTCAGCTATCTCCTTGATTTCCTGAACGGCGTCGGCAGGGCATGCGGCAACGCCGCAATGGCTCATTATCTCATAATCGGGTATGTCGTCGCCCATGCATACCACCTCTTCGGGTTGCAGGTGGTTCGTTTCAAGGAAGAGCTTGTAGGTGTCCATCTTGTTGGTGCAGCCGGTGTAGATCTGCTTCACCCCCAGGGCCTCCATCCTGTTGTCGATGCTCTTGGATGTGGCGCCGGAGATCAGGGCGATGATGTAGCCTTTCTTTACTGCGTATTGTATAGCATATCCGTCTTTCACGTTCCCGCAGCGTACGGTCTCCCTGTCGCCATAGGTCCAGATGCTTCCGTCGGTCATCACTCCGTCAAAGTCGAATACGAATGCTTTGATATTGTTGAGTTTGGCTTTGTAGTTCATTGTCGGTCTGCTTTTTAGTGTTCGGTGTCGTTGTCGGCCTTCAGGCGGTCGGCGTGGTTGTACATCTCGTCGAAGACGTGTCTCCATCCCTGCCATCCAAAGTCCTCGCAGAGATTCTCGTTGTGCCATATGCTGCAGAAGCAGCCTCCCACCGCGGCGGTGTTGTCCATCAGTCTTTTCATCCGCTCGAGGCCCTCTTCGGGTGAGAGGGAGAGGTAGCGTTTCAGCGTAGCCTCCATCACACAGAATGGGTGTACGGTGATCTCCATCTCGCTGTCTCTCTCCAGGTTGAAGAATGGGTATTGCACGCTGATGCCGGCTCTGTATCCGGGGGTTTCTGCGTAGCCCATGGTGTAGTCGTGCCGGATGCCGTTTCGCTCCATGAGCCGGTAGGTGGCAGGTAGCTGCAGCCTCAGGAAGTGGGAGCGGTTGCGTACGATGTTCCTGTTGGTGATCTGTTCCAGCCGCGAGCGCTCCATCTCTATACGGTCAGGTTCGTCAAAAGCGGCATAGGAGGTGTGTATCCCTATCTTGGCATAGTCGCCCAGGTGTTTTATCAGTTCCTGGAATTCGTTGCTGTGGTGCGATATGCTCTTGTCGTAGACGCCATAGTCGCCCAAGAGGACGAAGAACACCATCTTGTATCCAGGGTGTATCTTGTTCTGGTTCAGGATGTAGTCGAAGGTGTCGAACGGGTCTTGCTCTTTTCGGGCAAGGACTTTCATGCGTCGTTTGAGGCGGTCCAGGTTCCTGTCGTTGTGTATGTCTTTGGCGATTCCCGCCAGTGTCCTGAAGAACCCTTTGTTTCGATAGCAGTAGGCAGCGTCGATATCGATGGAGGCATACATATCGAACTTCCGTTTGGGGATAGCGATCTCGGGGAATCGCTCGTTGATGGCCTTCCGCAGCCTCTCTGCCCATTGTTCCACTACCGGCATTTCGAGGAATCCTTCCTGGTAGGCGATGCTTTCTGCTGCCAGAAAACGGCCGTGCTGGTCGCGGTGGTGGGGGAGGTATTCCTCATATCGCGAGAGCATGTAGAACGCAGCCGAGAAGGGGTCGAACTTTATCTCCAGCCCTTTGCCGTATACGGGGTATAGCACATGCATGCCTTCCCACACGAACGGCAGCGGCTCCTGCTCCTCGATACTGTTCTGGAAGAGGAGTCCGCTCGGTTTCACCCACACGGCTTTCTCTCCTATCCGAGAGGGGGAATAGCATAGCACACCATCGGGGCGTTGGAGGAAGGTGTCGGCATCGGTGGTGATGTCGAAATCAACCTTCAGCACGTGGCGGAATATCACCTTGAGGGTGTATCCTAGTCGGTTGGTGAGTTGTGGTACGTATATCAGCATAACGGCGGTGCAAAGATACGAAAAAAAATCAAAACGCGTTTTTCTTTGGGTCGTAAACCATGCTGGAAGCCCCGTCGTTTCTCACTTCCAGCCTCCATTCCACCCCAAGGGGAATTGCGTGGTTCTGGTGTCCGATATGGCCAAATTTCGCTCCGAAGATCACCGGATAATCATAATCCCTCACCGCGTCGCGGACGATTTCCTCTGCCGTACGGCCGAAAGGGATGGTGTTGTCGTGCATGTCGCTCATTGCGCCCACCACCAGAGCCCTAAGGTGCGACAGTTTCCCGGCGCGTTTGAGCGCCATCATCATGCGGTCGATATGGTACAGATATTCATCCAGATCCTCAATCATCAGTATCTTGCCCGAGGTGTCGACATCGCTAGGAGAGCCAAGGAGGCTGTAGAGGATCGAGAGGTTCCCGCCTACTGCTGTCGCTGTCGCCGTCCCTGTGCGATTGAAAGGGTGTGGGTCGAAGGCATACTCCAGCGCCTCACCCATTAATGCGGCACGGAGGGTATCTGTGGCGGGCGACTGCGTCCCGTCGAAGTTGATGGGCATGGTGGCATGCAGCGTTGGCAGTCCCACTTGGCGGTTGATGTGGCTGTGGAGCACGGTGACATCGCTGTAGCCGATGATCCATTTGGGATGCTTCTCGAAATGGGAGAAATCGATTTTGTCGATCATTCTCACTGTCCCATATCCACCGCGGACACAGAGGATTGCCTTGATATCGTCATTGTCTAAAGCCCATTGGAATACGGTGGCGCGGTGGTCATCGCTTCCTGCCATCTGGTTCTCGGCGGCATAGAGTCCCTGGGGCTCTATTACATCAAAGCCCCAGCTTTTCAGTTGTGTTATGGCTGGAGCCATCTCCTCGGGACTTACTTTTCTTGCCGTGGCTACCAATGCTATTTTGTCTCCCTTTTGAAGAGGAGGGAGTGTGTTTTTGCCTTTCATATCGTTAATAACGAAAGAAGTGACAAATTATTGTCCCTCGATGTGTCCGCAAGCAACCTATAGACTCAACTACGAAGTGCAACACCCCAATGTAAAGGCAGTAAAAAAATCTGTTAGGGGCGGAAAAATTCAAAAGTCTTCTGAAATAGAGCAGGAACCCGGTCTGTGCGTAAAAGATGAGATTATCAAAGATAAAGGAACGTTTGTCGCCATCGAGGACGGACTGACGGGTGAGGATGTTCGTGTTTCCTATCGGGCTTTTTCTCGTGGTGAGTAAGAGTGGGAGAAGAGCACTATGAGCTATATTCAACAAGATGGATTAGGCTTTTTCTGGGGTTGGTAATAGACCTATTATTATTCACGATGCTTTATAACGACGAGTTTTCTGGCAGGAGCATTCCCTACCTTGACCAAATACACTCCTGCGGATGGTACACGAAAGCGAACAGCCGCCGACGCTGTTTGCTGGATGTGCAACTGTCTGCCATGAACATCAAAAATACGGATTGTCTCACCTTCGGCACCACGCACTGAGATGTATTCACCTTCAGCGTTCATAGTCCAATCCGCAGATTGAACATCCACCTCTTCAATAGACACTTGCACTGTGTCATAGATTGTCACAAATGTAGTGTCGTATATAGTAATGGTGTCGAAAACCAGAACAGAATCCATCACCCAAGTGGTGTCGAAGACTGGTACCGTATCATAAACAGTTATTGTATCGTAAACCGATATGGTGTCGTGTATCATCAAGGTGTCTCCCCAAACGGTCAAAGTACGGTTCACACTCGGCGCGGGCAGCCAAATGCTGTCGCCGGCCTGCGAAGCTGAGATGGTGCATTGGCCTGAGCCTCTCAGCAGCAGCGTATCGCCGCTGATGACTGCCACATTGCTGTTAGAAGAGCTGTAGGACACTGGGAGTCCGCTGGTGGTCGAAGCAGTAAGCATCATATAACCTGCCGAACGATAGGCTTCCATGGGCTGATCCCACACTATCTGTTGCTCGGCATCGGCTTCGGGAAATTCGTAGCAACCGATGTCGATATGGCCGCCCGACACACGGTTCAGTCCATCCAAATCGGTAGATGACTGACAGGGCAGCGATACATGATATGGGTGGCCGGCGTTGACACACGATGAGCCAGATGACAGATGCCAGTCTGCCGTCAGCACCTGCTGCATACTGTCCGTGTCAAAACGAGCTCCAGCAAAGGTGACAGGGCCGGCAAAGAGGGGACCGATGCTGTCTTGGTCAAGTCTGAAATTGCCAGTCTGCCCCAGCAATGTGTCTTGCATGGCATTGAACATCACATTGTCTGTCGAAGGGTGGTTTAATCTATAGAAGAATTGGCTGTATCCAGCGTTACCCCAGAAAAGATTGTTGTAGAGGCTGATGTTAACATCAGCCCTCAACAGACTTGATGGTTCGTATGGCAGTGAATCATTTACCATATTGGATGCAATTGTGTTGTTCTGAAGTATGTTTGATCCGCCGCGCAGGTAAATAAGGTTGGAATGTGTGCGCGTTGCGCTGACGCTATTGTTGGCAATCAAACAGTCTGTGATACGACATTTCCTATAAGCAGTGATAATTTCCGCACTATTAGGGTGATATGTTGCCACCAAACTGTTGTTGCGGATAACACACCGCCTTAGATCAACACCATTATAAAGATTGAGTAAGGCTTTATCGTCCATGAACTGAGAATATGAAATATTCCTACAATTGTTCTGTATCAGACAATCCTCAATACAAATATGCCCATACTCGTCATTGTTCATTTGACGTGTCTCGATGGGTGTGCCATTGTGCTCAAACAGGCAGTTGATTGTGCGGGAGCCCGTTGAGAGTAGGCAGCCTTGTGAGCAATTTTTTACCGTACAATCCGACACGCTGAATCCTCTACCATTCGATGTTGTGCTGAATCCATAGCTGGCTCTTTTTGAGTAGGTTCCGTTATCTATTACGATATAGGCACCATCCAAAGTGCAATTGGAGAGGCTGTATGTACCGTCAAGCAGAGCCAAAATCAAAACGGCCGAATAAGAATAGACGTTGTCAACCTTAACCACCATGCCGTCGATGACGGTAGGTGTGGTGGCATCTTCGACATGGTCGATACACGTATGGTAGGAGGTCAAGAAATTAGCAGACTGGTCAGCTGTAAAGATGCGCGTGCAGGAACTGTCCTGCAGGTATCCATGGTGCATTGCTTGGCGCTCGGCAAGGTTTTGCTCGGTGCCGAGGAAGCCGCCGAAAACATGTACACCATTCTTTGCCGAGAACTGGGGGTATGTGCCGATGGCCACAAACACCGTGTCGCCCTGGGCGGCATCGTTCATCGCTCCATCGATGTTGCGCTTGGCCGTAGACCAGGCGAGACCATTGTTGTTATCATTTCCGAGCATGGAAACGTAGCGGACTGTAGCATTGGAGGGAATCCATGCTGCAAGAAGAATGCAGATTAAGAAATATCTTTTCATAACATTAAGGTGGCTCTAAAAATTCAATTTTTTGTTCGTGGGTGTTAGACAGAGAATTGTAGTCGGCTACCGAAGTGGAACCAGCCTATTTTAATCGCCTTGCACCTAATTTCAAATTTTGAGTTTCATTCAAGATGTCTTATTCACCCGGTATGGTCTAAGTTCAACTTGGTCACTGTTCTCGCTTTGAAAGACGTTGCAAAGATATAAACTTTTTTTCATTTGAATCCTATTATTCACTTTTTTTTTGTTTGTTTTTGATGTTGTTTTTCGGGGGGGTGATTATCAGTGTGTTATGTAAAGATTGTGTTCCGAGGATTTTGATTGTTAGTTGATTCTCAAGAGGGTTATTTGTTCTGATCAGAAGAAATTATGGATCATATTCTTGAGGCAACTTCTACCTATTCGTTAAGATGTGATATCGATAACTTGTTAATTATTGGTTGAATTGAACATTTGATGCGGATTACAAATCCTTATAATAGCCAGTGTCGGATTGCAAATCTGACACAACGGCAAACTATGCCAAGCAACCAGTTGGGCTATTCGCCAGGGTTATTAGCAAGATTGCATCATCCGTTACATTATAATATGTCAATTATCTCTCGCCCCCCCCCCTCGGTCATGTCAAATACGCTCTAAGTTAATTCTGCCAACGGGTTGCCGTTAATAATAGGAAGATAATCTTCTTTAAGTATTTTCAGTCTTGATTCCAGCATTTTTGCGTATTTTCTTTTTGGGGGAGCATTGATTGGAAAACACTCGTCTGTAGAGTCGCCCTTCTTGACTTTCTTTACCCATTCGTCCATAAGATGGATATAGCAATATAATGCTTCAAAAGCATTTGTAGCACTAATAATATCAATATATGCAGGGGGGATATCTCCAACGATAATCCAAACAAAATCGTCGTCGCATGAGATATGATCGGGAATAATCTTAAAATAAAAGATATTGAGAATATAGCCAAATGATGATGCAATCCATCCGTCCTCAATTGCTGTACACCATTCATGTCGCATCAAATAACATTGGGCTTCCTGTAGAGATGCTGACACCTCATCCTTGTATTCCAATTCGGAATTCCCAATATCTAAAATATTAATCATTTGGAGAATATTCTAATCTTTCTAATAGTTGGTTATATACAAATCATTGCGGGCTTAGAGCCAAGCCCGCAATGACAGGATGAATAGTATTTGGTTGTAGATTCTTTTTTTGTGGAGGATTTTGTTGTGTCTCATTGAGTCTTGTGTCTTTCGACACTTCTTCTCCAGTTCTAATTCGGTTTCGGGTCGTCGGTTCTACGCAGCAAGTTGTCGGGAAGCAATCTACAAACCAATAGAGATCGATTTTAGAAGATACCTGAACTGGAGCTATCTCTTGCAAACGGGACGGATGGTGGTGTGGCCGTCGACAGTAATGCGGAGCATGTAAAGGCCATGAGGCAGTTTGGAGATGTTCATGGTGCTTTCGGTCGAGTTCATCATCATGTTTCCCTTCATGTCGAGAATCTGCATTCGTGCGCCTTTAGGAGCTTCAACATGCAACAGGTCGGCTGTTGGGTTAGGATAGATGGAGATGCTGATGTTCTGGGCGTTGCTCGAACCATTGGTTCTGAACTCTTCGCGAGCGAGGGGACCCCATTCGTGGTTGGCGTTATAGGCCAGACCTAAAGCATAATAGTCTGTTCCAGGATTGAGGGTGTACCAGAGGTGGTTGTCGGTTTCGTAGTACCAGTAGGGGCTCTCGTAAAGGTAGGACATAACGGTATCGAGGGGAAGAGTCTCGAATACGCCCTTCTCGATAATCATATCGGTAAAACCGGCGGTGGAGGTGTTGGGAGTTACGATTACGCGAGCGGTGGTGTCGCCAATCTCGCTAACGGTAATGGTCACGCTTGCGGTACCTCCGTCGCCGTTGATGGTGGTGCGTACGGCCGTAGAGTCAAGGATGGTGTCGGAACCGAAGGAGAGCACATAGATATAATAGTCTGTCTCGGGTTCCATCTCGGTCCAGGTATAGGTGGTGTCAGTGGTGTAGTGGAGACCCCATGCGTTAACATAACCCTCTACGGTAAAACCGAACATTCTTGCGAATTGCGTGATTTCGCCAGCGCCAACAATCATGATTGAGTATTCGTTGGTGTTGGGTTTCATTGCGAAAGATGCCGTGATTCTGGTGGCGTCGGCATTCACGATAGTTGTGTTCACTCCTGAGGTCTGGCCTGTGATGTCTCCGTTGTTATTATTGTCGGGTTTTACTTCTTCCTTCTGACACGAGGAGAAGGCGAGAATACCGAATAATGCGACAAAGAAAAGTGAAAAGATCTTTTTCATGATATTGTGATTAGAGGTAAACTAGATTTGTTTTTCAGTATGTTCTATAAGAATAGGTATTTGGCTACAAAGAGTACAGCTAATACCCAAGTTGCAACACTTATCTTCTTGATGTTGCCGCATACGGCGTTGATGAGCACGTAGGTGATGATACCCAGCATAATGCCGTCGCTGATGCTATAGGTGAGGGGCATGAAGAGAATGGTTACAAAAGCGGGCAGAGATTCGGCATAGTTGTCGAAATCGATGTTCTTTACGGAACTCATCATCATCAAGCCTACGATGAAGAGGGCTGCACATGTGGCGCATCCAGGGATGGCGGTAAAGAAAGGAGCGAAGAGCAATGCTATTGCGAAGCAGCATGCGGCGGTAAATGCGGTAAGACCAGAACGGCCACCAGCAACAACGCCCGAAGCGCTCTCTACATAGGTGGTGGTGGTGCTGGTACCTAGGCAGGAACCTGCTATAGTGGCTACGCTATCGGCCATGAAGATCTTGTTGAGGTCCTGGATGTTGCCCTTTTCGTCAACCATGCCGGCCTTGGTGCTGACGCCGATAACGGTTCCGATAGTGTCGAACATATCGACAAAGAGGAAGGTGAACACGACGACAAGCATGTCGAGGGACAGAATCTCGTTCCATTGGTACTGGAAGAAGATTGGCGCTACCGAGGGTGGCGTGCTGATGATGCCGTTCGAGAATACGGTAATGGCTCCACGGGTGGCTTCGCCGGTAGCTGGATCGATGGTGGTAAAGATGGGCAGCAAGCCTACCAATGCGGTAGCGAGGATGCCGATGAGTATGTTTCCGGGGACTTTGAGGATGAGTAAGGCGCCGGTAAGGATGATGCCGAAGAGGGCCAGTAGGGCGGTACCGTGGGTGATGTCGCCCAGAGATACGAAGGTGGCTGCGTTGTCAACAATAATGCCACCGTTCTTCAGTCCGATGAAGGCGATAAAAAGGCCGATGCCTGCTGTGATAGCATGGCGCAAGGTGACGGGGATGGCTTCAACGATGATGGTGCGGACGTTGGTGAGGGTGAGGATGACGAAGATGAGACCTTCGATTAGGATAGCCGTGAGGGCGAACTGCCAGCTGTGGCCCATGCCGAGACATACGGTATAGACAAAGAAGGCGTTCAGGCCCATGCCGGGAGCAAGGGCGAAGGGTTTCTTGGCATAGATGGCCATAACAAGGGTACCGATTACGGCTGCCAGTGCGGTGGCGGTAAAGACGCTGCTGGTGGGCATGCCCATGCTCTCCAGAGCGCTGAAGATGCCGGGGTTTACGGCCAGGATATAGGCCATGGCGAGGAATGTGGTGATGCCGGCGATAATCTCGGTACGCACATTCATGGTGGTGGAGTCGAATCCAAAGAGTTTCTTTAACATGTGTGGTCTTTTTTTAGGTTGTTGGAGCTTTGTGCTGATTGCTATGGTGACTGAGTGTCGATAGCGTTGAGCTAAAGAGATGAAGAGGCTTTGGTCTCATCATCTCTTTGGGTGACGTTTAGAAGTTCCACTTGATGCCAGCAGCGGGAGCAACGGAGAATCCCTGGTTCTTACCAAAGTCGGCACCGGAGTACCAGCCGCCTGTAAAATTGTAGGCGATTTCAACTTCGCCGCCGATGAAGAGGTTCTCGCAGTTGAAAAACTGGCCTACATTGTACCAGAGCTGAGGCTCGGAAAGGAAGACGCAAGAGGTGTTGATGGGTTTGAGGTTCTCGTCAACCCCCCACATCATATTCTCCCACCAGAAATCTGCAAAGCCGGAGAACATAAGACCTTTGACGCCAAATAGATTGTCGATACCCCAAACGGCGGTAAACTGGAGGGGAATGTCGCTGGTTTTGCCATTTGCAGCAGCGCCACGGATTTCTTTATACATCACTTCGAGAGTAAGTCTCTTGCTGAAGTCGGCGCTATGAAGGAAATATTCGGCACCAAAGAGCCATGCGTTGCTGGCAAACTGGCCGCCGTTCCATTCGACATGGAGGCTGAGGGCTCCGAGTTTGGAGCTCTGCCAGAAGTTGAGGGAGCGGGCGATCTCGGTATAATAGCCGGTGGGGGTTGTTAAATTGGGATGATAGATATCGTTGAAGAAGAAGGTGCTTCCCCAGTTGTCGCCTTTGAACATTTCGAGGGTTGTGGTGAAATGACCTCTATTGAAGTCTGCCATTTCCTGGATGTTTACCTGTGCGCGGGAAACCATGCAAGCCATAATCATGGCAACAATTAATAAAGCCTTTTTCATGATGTTTATGTTTTATTGGGTTAAACTTCTGTTGTTGTTTTATTGTCGGGTGCGAATATTTTTGCCCGTGGCACGAACAGCATCGAGCCTACGGTAAAGATCTCTGCTGTGGGGACAGCCAGCCAGAGCCCGCGTTCGCCGAAGGCCAAGGGCAGCAGCAGGTAGGCCGAAATCATGAACACGATGCCTCTCAGCATGGTGAAGACTGTGGCGGCATGGGAGTGTTCGATGCTTTGCAGATAGCCGATGACGACGAGGTTGACGGCCATGAAGATGAAGCCTATGGAGAACAGGGGCAGTCCTCGCGAGGCCAGGGTGTGCGACATTTCGTCGGGATTGATAAAGATGCCGACAATAGTCCTGGGGAGAAGCATCATCAGGAGCATGAAGAGCACTCCGATGAGTAGGGCTACGCTAAGACTGTAGCGCAATGTCTTGCGCACGCGGTCGGGGTTGTTGGCACCGTAGTTGTAGCTCAGTATGGGTTGTGCCGACTGGGCAATGGCTGTATAGGTCATGTAGATGAGCGGGAAGAGGTAGCAGGCTACGCTATAGGCTGCCACGCCGTCGTCGCCCAGATAGAGGCCGAACATGATGTTGCCGGTCATCATCAGCACGCTCATGGCCAGCTCGCCGAGGAAACCGGAGAAGCCGACTTGGATCATGTATCCGATATTGCGTAGCGTGAGACGGAGGCTCGTCAACGTCCCTTTCAGGCGGTAGAAATGGAGCTGTTTGGTGTGGAAAAGCATGTAATACATCACCAGAGCCACACCACAGGCCTGTCCAATGTCGGTGGCCAAGGCTGCTCCTTTCAGCCCCATGCCGCAGGGGAAGATGAGCACATAGTCCATGATGATGTTGACTATAGCCGGAACAATGTTGGAGACCATGGCGAAGACTGGGCTTCCGTCCAGCCGGATGACGAACATGCCTAGCGTCTGCACCAGTAGCAGCAGGCAGGTGGGGAGGAACCATAGGTAGTAGACCTTCGTTTCCTCGAAAAGGGCGGGGCTTGTGCCTACGAGTCGCAATATGGTGTTGGGCAAGGAGTAGCAGATTACGGCCAGCATCGCGCCAACCATGGCTCCTCCGAGGAACGACTGGGTGATGTTGATGCGCGCCGCCTTGAGGTTGCCTTTGGCCAGATGGATTGCTGCCACCACTGTCACTCCGATGCCGAACATCATTCCTGTGCCGTTGATCATCGTCATGATGGGCGCGATGAGGTTGATGGAGGCCAGCCCATAGGCTCCCACTCCATGGCCGACAAAGATGCCGTCGGTAATGATGAACGCCATGTTGAACAGCATGCCCAGCAGCGTAGGAATGAATATGCTGCGGAACAGACGTGGAATGTCGGCTTTGCCAAAATCGATACTGTCGCGGTTGTCTAACATGGTTCTCTTTGCGCCCAGGGCGGTGTAGCTTGTTGATTATTATTCTTATAATGTCTGCCCTCTAATATTTCATAGAATACAAACAGCATTGCAAATATAGCAACTTTATTTCAATTGAGCAAGCCACCTCTGTTTTTTTAACATTTCGACTCCTGCCATCGCCGCTTCTCCCTCCCTGCATCCTTGTTGCATCCTCGTTGCATCTCCCCACTTAAAGGGAGGTTAAAGGGACATTAAAGGGACTTTATAGGGACAATCACCCACAAAAAGTCCCTTTAATGTCCCTTTAATGTCCCTTTAAAGTCCCTTTAACCTCGAGGATGCATACTGGATGTAACGAGGATGCAACGAGGATACGGCGGAGCAACAGGATGCGTGCAGGAAGGCGAGATGACTGCTGATAAGGCGCAGTCGGGTGGAACTTTCTGCGAAGGGAATCAATTCCGTACATTGTTGTATTCCTCTCTGATAGGTGTCAATAGTACGGATGGCTTCTAAATAGTTGGCTTGAAAAGGGAGTGGGGTGTTTCGGCTGTTACTCTTCCTCCTTCGCCTCCTCGGGGGCGGGGAGCTCGACGAAGTCGCCATGTTCCTTGACGTATTCGATCAGCTGGCTGTAGAAGCGATGTCTGCCGAGGGTTTGAGCGTTGCCGAGGATGATAAGTTTCATGCGGGCGCGGGTGATGGCTACATTCATGCGTCTCAGGTCGCGCAAGAAACCGATGGTGCCTTGGTCGTTGTCGCGAACCATGGAGATAATGATGACGTCGCGCTCTTGTCCCTGGAATCCGTCAACGCTGTTGATGCTGATCTGTCGTTTGAGGGAGCGGAAGAACCGCTGCATCTTGATGAGTTTCCTCAGCAGCCGCACCTGAGCCTTGTAGGGGGAGATGATGCCGAAGTCGATGCGGTCGTTCTGGATGCGCTCCATGCCGATCATCTCCACATAGTCGCGAAGGGTGTGTATAAGGAGTCGGGCTTCTGCTGCGTTGAGTTTGCTTGAGGTGCGGGCGTTCTCCTTCTCGCCGAAGTCGCAGTTGGAGGTGTCGATCCACATGAGCGGGGTGTCCATGAGGGAGATCTGCCTCTCGGCGACCTCGGGTGCAGCCTGAAGCTGTCCGCGGTAGAACCACTCCGACGAAAAGCCCATGATGTCGCGGTGCATGCGGTATTGCACGGTGAGAAGGGAGACGCAATGCGGATGGCGTCTCACCACTTTCTGCATAAGAGTCTGGTCCAGCCCCGCGCGTGCTGCTTCGGGGCTTTTGATGGTGGGAGGAAGCTGCTGGTGGTCTCCGCTGAAGATAACCCTGTCGGTTTTGAGGATGGCGGCCCAGCAGGCGGGCTCGAGAGCCTGTGCTGCTTCGTCGATGAAGAGGGTGGAGAAATGGCGATGCTCAAGGATGTGGTAGCCGCTTCCGATGAGGGTGCAGGAGACGACTCGGGCTTGGGCGAAGAGGTCGGCGTTGATCTTGATCTCCAACTCTGTAGCACGTTCTCTCATACGTTGCAGGTGGGCCCGTTTCTCTCCGCTCTTGCCTTCGGCCACACGTCCTTCGCGCAGCGCTTTGCGTATGCTCCACAGCTCGCTATAGTCGGGGTGTGCGGCATAACGGCGCTCGTAGCTGCATTCAAGCATCTCGTCGCTCATCCGCAAAGGGTTGCCGACGCGCAGAACGTTCACCCCGCGACGCATCAGCTGCTCGCTGATCCAGTCGACGGCGGCGTTGCTGGGGGCGCAGACCATCACCTGGGTCTCGCGCTGGAGTGTCTCAATGATGGCTTCGACGAGGGTGGTGGTCTTCCCCGTTCCCGGAGGGCCGTGGATGATGGAGACCTCCTGGGCCTCTACGACCTTCTGTATGGCGCTGTTCTGGCTGGCGTTGAGCCAAGGGAAGGAGAGTTGGGGAAACTCGCGGAAACGAGGCTCTAGTGTGCCGATAAGGCTGTCTCTGAGGTGGACGAACTTCTCGTTTTCGGAGCGTATGGCCTGGTGCAGTGCCTCTTCCATGATGCGGAACGAGGTGCTGTCGATGCAGAGCTGGATGCCTAGCAGCTTGTTGGCTGCCATGGACCGGATGCTCTGCAGCGCAGACTTGTTGGGGACTGAGACGGAGAGGATGCCTTCGCCAACTTTCTCGACGAAACATTGGTGAGGAAGCGGGACGAGTGTCTCTTCTGGCGAGTCGTGCTTGGTGGCGAGGTAGAAGAACTCTACCGGACGGCCAGGCTCGAAATCGCTGTCGGTCTCGTCGGGGTTGACGTCGTAGGTGACGGTGAGAACGAGCTGGTTGAGTGCGTTATACTCGTTGCCTTGCAGCGCGATGGGGTAGCGGCAGTTGCTCTCCTGCATCCTGCCGCTGATATTGCCGCGAAGGCGCTGCTCGTATGCTGTGCGTTCGTAGTCAAACTCCTGGCGCAGCAACTCGGCCTGTCTCTGCAGTTGGGCAATGGAGGAGTTATTCATCGTCCTCCTTTCCCTCCTCGGGCTCCTCGGGGATGCGTACCGACTGGAATTTCTTCTGGCGCTGTTCCCAACGTTCGCGGGCATATTGCTGCATATCGGTTACCGTGTCGCTCTCGTCGATGATCTCGAGTCCAAAGATGGTCTCGATGATGTCCTCCATGGTGAGGATACCTTGGAAGGAGCCGTATTCGTCAATGATGACAGCAATCTGCTCCTTGTGCTTGAGCAGGCTCTCCCAGATGTCGCTGATAGAGCGCTCTTCGTTGAAAAGAGGAAGGGGACGGCGTATCTCGCCGAGGGTTTTGTTGAACTTGTCCTCGGCCAGGTCCTCTAGTGCATCGCGGCGGAGGATGTAGCCGGTGATATTCTCCGGACTCTCTGCATAGACGGGGATGCGGGAGAAATGGCTGAATGTCTCGTCTTTATAGAACTCCTTGAGCGTCATGCTCTCGGGAGCGATGGAACAGACGATGCGGGGAGTCATCACATCGAAGGCTTTCACGTCGTCGAGTTTGATGACGTTTTGGATGATCTTGTTCTCGTCTTCATCGATAACGCCTTCGTCCTCGCCTACATTGGCAAGGGCAGAGACCTCTTCTCTGCTCACGGCTGCCTCTTGCTCCTTGGGGGCGATGAGGCGTGTGAGCCCTTTGACCAAGAGTACCAGAGGATAGAGGACGATCACCAGCATGTGGATGGTGGAGGCGGTGAAGCCCATGAGGTGCTTCCAGTAGTTGGTTCCGATGGTCTTGGGGATGATCTCGGAGCAGACGAGGATGAGTATCGTCATCAGTGCCGAAGCCAATCCGAACCATTCGCTGCCCCACAGCTCGGTCACCTGCTTTCCCACTCCTGCTGCGCCGATGGTGTTGGCGATGGTGTTGAGGGAGAGTATGGCGGCGATGGGTTTGGAGGTGTCGTTCTTGTATTCCTTGAAGAGGGTGGCGGGTTTGTAGCCCTCCTCCTCGCGCATGGTGATGAATGAGATGGGGGTGGACATCAGCACAGCCTCTAGGATAGAGCAGAGGAAGGAGATGCCTACAGCACCAAGGAGGAAAATGAGAAGGAGCGTCATGATGGTGTTTTAATTCGCGGTGGGAGAAGTGGTTGTGTTATTTTTTTGCTTTCTTGGTAGATGCCGTTTTCGCTGGTTTTGTGGCTTTCTTTGCGGGACGTGCGGGCTTGGCGTTCTTCTTTCCGCGAGCAGGTTTCTCGGGAAGGGGCTCCTGCTCGGCTTTCTTGCGGGCGGGCTTGGCGGCTTTGGTAGCTTTGCCTTTGGTGGTCACCTTCGTGCCGCGGACCTTGCGCTGGCGTTCCTGACGCTTGGTGCGTGGGTTGACGTCGAGGATGGTGTCGATGTTGTGGCGCTCTTCCTCATCGGCCAGCTCAAAGTCGATCAGCTTCTTCACCATGTCGACACCTTTGACCTTGATGCGCACGGGGTCGCCCAGCTTGATGCAGCGTCCGGTGCGGCGCCCGATCACCTGATAGTTGTCTTCGTCGAGCATATAGTAGTCGCCTTTGAGGCTTCCGATGGGGATCATGCCCTCGCATTTGTTGCCTTCAATCTCGGCATAGATGCCCCATTTGCTCACGCCCGACACCAGGGCGGGGAATACCTGCCCGATCTTGTCGCTCAGGAATTCTGCCTGCTTGTATTTCACGCTGCTGCGCTCTGCGTCGGCGGCTTTCTTCTCCATGAGGGAGCAATGCTTGCAGTATTCCTCATACTCGTTGGCGTCGGCGCTGGGACCGCCGGCAAGATAGAGCTCGAGGAGGCGGTGCACCATCAGGTCGGGATAGCGGCGGATGGGGGAGGTGAAGTGGGTGTAGTAGGGGAAGGCGAGGCCGTAGTGGCCGATGTTGTCGGTGCTGTAGACGGCTTTGCTCATGGTGCGGATGGCGATGGAGTCGATCATGTATTCTTCTCCACGGCCGGCGATGTCGTTGAAGAGTTTGTTGTAGGACGAAGCCAGCGCCTTGCGGCTGCCTATCTGCATCTTGAAGCCCAGCTTGGCTACGAACTCCACGAAGGTGTTGAGCTTCTCGGGGTTGGGTTCGTCGTGGATACGATAGACGAATGTCTTGGCGTTGGGGGTTCCCTTGCCACCTTTCTTGTTGGCGGCTTTCTTGCCGGAGGTGCCTATATGTTCGGCTACTTTCTTGTTGGCCAGAAGCATGAACTCTTCGATGAGCCAGTTGGCTTCTTTGGCTTCCTTGATGTAAACGCCGATGGGTTTGGCATTTTCGTCGAGCTGGAACTTCACCTCCTGGCTCTCGAAGTTGATAGCGCCGTCGTTGTAGCGTGCGGCACGCATGATGGAGGCGAGTTTGTGGAGCTCTATGATGGCTGACTCGACCTCGTCGAGTTTCTTGAGGTCGAGGCTGTTCTCGCTGTACTGGTCTATCAGCACCTGAGCCTGCTCATAGGCCAGGCGGCGGTTGGAGTTGATGACACTCTTGCCGAACCATTGCGACAGCACTTCGGCTTTGTCGTTCATCTCAAACACGGCGCTGAAGGTGAGCTTGTCCTCATCCTGGCGCAGCGAGCACACCTGGTTGCAGAGCACCTCGGGGAGCATGGGGATGGTGCGGTCTACGAGATAGACGCTGGTGCCGCGCTCGTAGGCCTCACGGTCGAGGGCGGTGCCGGGTTTCACGTAGTGGCTCACGTCGGCGATATGGACGCCAACCTCGTAGTTGCCGTTAGGCAGCACCTTGAAAGAGAGGGCGTCGTCGAAGTCCTTGGCGTCGGCAGGGTCGATGGTGAAGGTGACGGTCTTGCGGAAGTCCTTGCGGCCTTCCAGGTCTTTCTTGGTGGGGTTGGTGATCTTCAAGGCTTCGGCCTCTACGGCTTGTGGGAACTCGAGGGGGAAGTCGTATTCGGCCAGGATGCTTTGCATCTCCACGTTGTTGTCGCCGGGGCGTCCCAGTCGTTTCACCACGCGTCCGACGGGGTTGTTCATGTTGTCGGGCCAGTCGGTCATCTCCACCACGCATTTGTCGCCATCCTCGGCGCCGTTGAGCTTGGAGAGCGGGATGAAGATGTCGACCACCATGTTGCGGTTGTCGGGAAGGAGGAACGCGAAGTCACCTTTCCTGCTGAGGCGTCCCACGAAGCGGGTCTTGGCGCGTTGGAGTATTTCCACCACCTGGCCTTCGGGCTTGTGCATATGGCGCTGGGGGAACATCATCACTTTTACCGTGTCGCCGTGGAGCGCGTGACGGGTGTAGTTGGGGGCGATCATCACATCGTCGCGACCTTCCTCCTGTGGGATGACGTAGGCCTTTCCGGTGGCTTTCATGTCGATGGTGCCGATGAGGTAGTTCTTGGGCAGCATATCGTCGTTGATATGCTTGGGGTTGATCTTGTATTTGCCGCGACCTTCCTCGATAAGGATTCCGTTCTCGGCCATCTCGAGGATGGACATCTGCACCAGCTGGCGCGAACCTTTGTCGTAGGCTCCTACACGGGAGGAGATCTGCTTGTGGTTGAACGCGGTGAAGGGGCTGTTGGCGAAGACCTTGAGTATCTGGGTTGAGATCTTTTCGTTTGTCATAAGTTTCTGTATTGATGGTTTATGGTTTTTCTTTCTGTTGTTGATGTTGTCTGCCTGCCTAGCATCGCACTAGCGTCGCACTAGGGTCTCAGTAGCATCGCACTAGCGTCGCGATTGTGCGAGCCTGCTGGCTGTCAGGAGGCTTCTGTCTCTATGCCAGGGGAGAGGCAAGCGACAAGGTAGGTGGCCGATCGGGGATGTCTGCCGCCCGACCTTGATGGAGGGTCTGCCCTTTGTTATCTCGAGAGCTGGACCTGCTGGAGGAAGCCGCTGCGTTCGAGCAGGGCGTTGGGGTTGGGCTCGCGGCCCATGAAGTTGCGGAAGAGCACGGCGGGATGCTCGGTGCCGCCGCGGGAGAGCACCTCGTTGCGGAACTTGGTGGCGGTAGCTTTGTCGAAGATGCCGTTCTTCTTGAACATCGAGAAGGCGTCGGCGTCGAGCACCTCAGCCCATTTGTAGCTGTAGTAGCCAGCAGCATATCCGCCGGAGAAGATGTGGGTGAAGGCTGTGCTGGTGTTGCCGCCGGGGACGATGGGGAGGAGCTCAACTGTGTGCTCGTGTTCAAACTGCTCTACGCTTCCCTGGAAAGGAGCTGTGAGGGTGTGGAACGCCATGTCGACCATGCCGAGCGTGAGCTGGCGGAGGCAGAGGTAGCCGGCGAGGTAGTTCTCGCTGCGTTTGATCTTCTCGATATAGTCGCCGGGGATGGTGTCGCCGGTGATGTAATGCTTGGCGAAGGTGTTGAGGAACTGAGGCTCGCGGCACCAGTTCTCCATCACCTGGGAGGGAAGCTCGACGAAGTCGCGGTAGACGTTGGTGCCCGAGAGGCTCTCGAACTCTACGTCGCTAAGCATGCCGTGCATAGCGTGGCCGAACTCGTGCATGAAGGTCTCCACCTCGTCGAAGCTCAGCAGAGCGGGGGTGTCGCCTACGGGTTTGGAGAAGTTGCAGACTACCTGGATGAGAGGACGGGTGTCCTTGCCGTTCTCCTTGTGCTGGCCGCGGAACTCGGTCATCCAGGCACCGCTACGTTTGCTCTCTCGGGGGAACATGTCGAGATAAAGGATGCCCATGAAACGGTCGCCGTCCTTCACCTCAAATGCTTTCACGTCGGGGTGGTAGACCTGGATTTCTTTGTTTTCGGTAAAGGTGAGGTTGTAGAGCTTGCCATAGAGGTCGAAGATGCCTTGGCGCACTTTCTCGAGTTGGAAGTAGGGACGGAGGAGCTCCTCGTCAAAGTTGTATTTCTCCTGCTTCAGCTTCTCGCTCCAGTAGGAGAAATCCCAACGTTGGAGCTGAGTGGTGAAGCCTTTGCTGGCGGCGTAGTTCTGCACCTCCTGGAGGTCGCTCTTGGCGAAGGGGAAGGAGGCTTTGAGCAGCTTCTCGATGAATTTGCTCACCTCGTTGGTGTTCTGGGCCATGCGCTCGTCGAGCACATAGGAGGCGTAGTCCTTGTAGCCGAGGAGCTTGGCCTGCTCGTAGCGCAGCTGGGTGATGCGGCGCACGATCTCGTTGTTGTCGGTAGCGTTGCCGCGGTTGCCGCGGCTGTTGTAAGCGCGCCACATCATCTCACGATAGACGCGTTTGTCGGCATAGGTCATGAAAGGGCCGTAGGAGGGGTAGGCGAGGGTGAACACCCAGCCTTCGACGTTGCGGCGCTGGGCCTCTTCGCGGGCTGCGGCGACAACATTGGCGGGAAGGCCCGAGAGCTCCTCCTCCTTGGTGATCTGGAGGGTGAAGTCGTTGTTGTCGGCCAGCACGTTCTGGTTGAACTTGATGGAAAGCATCGAAAGTTCCTCGGAGTTCTTGGCATAGGCCTTCTTGGCGTCGCCGTCGAGCAGGGCGCCGCTGCGGATGAAGCTCTTGTAGGTGTTTTCGAGCACCTTCATCTCCTCCTTGCTCAGGCCGAGGCTGTTGCGCTGGTCGTAGACTGCTTTCACGCGGGCGAAGAGCTTCTCGTTCATCGACACGCTATTGGAGAAACGGGTCATCTCGGGCGAGAGGTCCATGACGATCTTCTGCAGCTCCTGGTCGGTGCAGCATTCGTTGATGTTGTACATCACGGCGCTGATGCGTTCGAGGCTCTTGGAGGCGTTCTCCATGGCGAGGATGGTGTTCTCGAACGTTGGGGCAGCCTTCTGCTTGGTGATCTTATCTATGTTGGCTTTGGCCTCCTTGATGGCGGCACGCATGGCGGGTTTGTAATGCTCGTTCTTGATCTGGTTGAAAGGAGGAGTCTGGTGAGGTGTGTTCCATTCCTGCATCAGAGGATTGGCGTTCTTCTGTCCCATGGCGGGAGCGGTGGCGGCAATGGTCATAATCAATAGTGGGATTAGGAGTTTCTTCATTTGTGAGTATGTTTTTTCTGTTTTTTTTTCTTTTTTTCTCGCCTATGCAACAATATTTATTGCGCACTTGCGTTTTTATCTATGAAAGTTAACGCCAGAAAACAATTTTTATTGCGCTAAATAATAAATATTCCATAAAAATGAAGAAAATTTCTTTTATTCTCGCATTAGCCGTACTCCCCATGCTCTTCTCCGCATGTGGCAAAAAGATTGAGGAACAGGCACAGAAACGTGCTGATTCTCTTCAGTCTATTATCGATTCCAAAGATGGCGAAATTGACGCTCTTTTCGACATGCTCAATCAGATTGAGGCCAACCTCAACACCATTACCGACAAGTATGGCAAGGTTCAGACCCTCCGCAGCACCGGCATCGAAAGCGGCAATGTCAAAGGTGAAATCAACGAGCAGATGAAGACCATCGAGAATATCCTTGCCGACAACAAGGCCAAGATGGCTTCGCTCAATGCCAAGATCGCAAACCTCAGCAAGGAAAACTCCAAGATGCAGGAGTTCATCGCCAACCTCGAAAGCCGTATGGCCGAGCAGGAGAACCAGATTGCTGAGCTCCTCACCGAGCTGGAAAACAACAAGATCACCATCCGCAACCTCAACGAGAACGTGAGCAACCTCACCCGTTCCAACCAGGAGAAGGACGCTACCATCGCCCACCAGATCAACGAGGCTAACAAAGCCTACTTCGTTGTCGGCACCTACAAGGAGCTCCTCGCCAAAGGTATCGCCAAGAAAGATGGCGGCTTCATCGGCATCGGCAAATCCCAGGGCGTGCAGTCCGATATGGACATCAACCTCTTCACCGAGATCGACCGCACCCGCGTCTCCGTCATCAACGTGAATATGAAGAACGTACGCATCCTCACCCAGCATCCCGAAGGCAGCTACGAGCTCGTGATGAACGAAAACGACGAGAAAGAGGTCGCTTACCTCAAGATCCTCAACACCGCCAAGTTCTGGAGCCTCTCCAAATATCTCGTAATCTCCACCAAGAAATAACCCTCGGGACAAAAACACGATAGAAGAAGGCTCCGCATTCCGGAGCCTTCTCTGTTTTTTCTCTCTCTCGGGAAACCGAAGAACGTCTCCCCCTTGCCTCTATCCCGGCCCGTTCCCGAAGCATCAGACAGCGCTGTCTTGCAGCCGTTTGAGAAAAGAAGAGCCGTTATTTCTCAAAAAAACGTATCTTTACAAAATGTTTGGGTCGGAGCCTCCGGCCCGAAACCGATAAATAACAAACTGTACCACACTATATAAAAGACAAGAAATGGAAACCATCCGCAAGATATATAAGAAAGGCTACGGCCCCTCCTCCTCCCATACCATGGGTCCCAACTATGCCGCCATCGAGTTCAGGAGACGCAATCCCGAAGCCGCCCGCTTCCGAGTGACCCTCCACGGCAGCCTCGCCGCCACAGGCAAAGGGCATGGAACAGACAAGGCCATCATCCAGGGGCTCGCTCCCTCCGAGGCGGAAATCGTGTGGAAGCCCGAGGTGGTGCTCGACTTCCATACCAACGGGATGCTCTTTGAGGCCCTCGACGGCTCCGGCACAGTTGCCGACAGCTGGACCATCTATAGCGTGGGCGGCGGCGAGCTCGCCAACGAGACCACACATACCGACGAGGTGCATGTCTACGAGCACAACACCATCGGGGATATCCTTGAGTATATCAAATCCGAAGGACTCACCTTCTGGGAGTATGTGCAGGACCGCGAGGGCGAAGGCCTCTGGGACTACCTGCAGGAGATGTGGGAGTCCATGCAGCAGACCATCCTCGAGGGCGTTCGCGAAGAAGGCGTGCTCCCCGGCGGCCTCAAGCTGCGCCGCAAAGCCCGCCAGTATTTCGTCCGCGCCTCGAGCTACAAACCCTCGCTCCAGACCCGTGCCCTCGTAACGGCCTATGCCCTCGCCACCTCCGAGCGCAACGCCGTGGGAGGCACTATCGTGACCGCTCCCACCTGCGGCTCAAGTGGTGTGCTGCCCGCCGTGCTCTATCACCTCAAGCAGAACCACGACTTCACCGACACCAATATCCTCCGCGCAATGGCTACCGCCGCCCTCTTCGCCAACGTCATCAAGACCAACGCCTCCATCTCCGGAGCCGAGGTGGGCTGCCAGGGAGAGATAGGAAGCGCCTGCGTGATGGCTGCCGTCGCCGCCAACCAGCTCTTCGGAGGAAGCCCCAAACAGATCGAATATGCTGCCGAGATGGCTATGGAGCACAACCTCGGACTCACCTGCGACCCCCTCTGCGGTCTCGTCCAGATCCCCTGCATCGAACGCAACGCCATCGCCGCACTCCGTGCGCTGGATATCAACATCTACGCCATGATGAGCGACGGCTCACACCTCATCTCCTTCGACAAGGTGGTTCGGGCCATGAACGATACCGGCAAAGACCTCCCCAGCCTCTACAAGGAGACCTCCCTCGGCGGTCTGGCCCTGCCCGACTAGAACAGTAAGGTAACCTCTTCCGGATTCGAAAAAAAACTGATAAAATGAGACGAAGACTCGAATTTCTTTTCCTGCTGGGAGCGGTGCTCGCTCTCTTCGGCTGCAGCGCCAGCCGTGTGCCGACCCCTATCGAGAAGCATATCGCCGGCTACTACGAGTACGACCACGCTTGGGACTACGCCATCAAGCCTCTCGGGCAGCTCCGTTGTGAGGAGACCGGATGGCTGATGTTCAACCCCAACGGCACCTTTGCCGATCTGGCGGTCCAGAACCACTATCTCACCTTGCCCGACTCCTCCAAGATCCTTTTCGTTTACACCTATGTCTGTCATGGCCGCTGGAAGGTGCAGGACGGCAAGTTCCTCTTCACAGAGCACTCTCAAGGCTTCGTCCTCGACGAGCAGGAAGTGCGCATTCTGACCCCTGGAGACATTCCGGCAAACCAGCTGCAGGACTGGAACCGGCAGATTGTCAGAAACGCCACCCCTAAGGATTATTGGTACACCTTCGATATCGAGCGCCTCGACAAGAAATGGTTCATCTGGAGCTACACCTATCCCAAGACAGGCGACAAAACCCTATGGCACATGCGTCGAACCTCAAAGAGGATGAATCTGGATTAGACTCATCGGGTATAAATCAATTTGTACAACGGGTTGAACCTTCTTAATCCACATTTTTTTGCGGTAACCTCTAATAAGGCAACCCCCTAATGGTTCAACGAAACTGTTTCTAGAGGCTGCCATAAATCAGGCCGAGTCAATTCGCTGAATTGCCGGTAGCCGGAGGCCGAGAACCGGACCGTTGGCAGAAGCTCTTGAGGCCATTAGGGAGAGCAATACAAGACGAACCGTAGAGAAACGGGTAGGACATGGGTAGGATATGGGTAGAATATGGGTAGAATATGGGTAGAATATGGGAAAACACCCGCGTCCTATTCCCCTTTCTTTTCTCTCATTTTCATTCCCTCGTTCCTTCTCCTCTTCTGTTTTCTTGTCATCAGATCATAGCCCACACATCTGTCCCCCAGGAAGGGATGCCATTCTGAAGGTAACTTCTAAAAATTGGTTTTCAAACGATTTTTGATTATGGGCAAGCAGATTTCATCTTTGAGTGAGGGCGCAATGTTGCAATTGTCGAGAGCAGAGCAAACTCGTTTGCTATGCCGAGGCTCGGCAACATCAGAGCAGCTAATGCGGTGCATTGTAACGTTGCGCAAAGTGAGAGAAAAGACTGCTTGCAGGCTTTTCCGAACCCAAGCAACGTCTTGTATCTTCAAAACTGAGTGAAAAGAAGAAAGATGCCGTTCAGAATCGAACATTGCAATAGTCGAAGGCAATATCAAGCTTGCTTGAATATTGCTGAGACGCGGCAATGTCAGCGAAGCTAAAAGCGTGAAAAAGTATACGTTATCCAATATCTCATTCATACGTCGAATTTTTAGAAGTTACCTTAACTTCTTTTACAGCCTCATTTGTCAAATAGGTTTCGAGGAGTGATTTCGGTTGCAAAGTTACACTTTTTTCTTCATTTACGACAATAATTAATCAAAAAATAACTATTTCCTTGGCGAACACAGGCTCAAGTATTGGTCGGAACTGCTCAAAATCCAGCACCTCCTTGAGAGCTTTAATGGGTTTCCCATTCCAGTAAGTGCTTCAAGGGTGAATTCTTGGTCGAACATGCCTGTTTCAGATGTGTTTTTGTATGCCATATCAAGACTCTTCAATTATTTTGCAAAGATATGAAAAATATTAACATAAACAAATGATTAACAGTTTTTTAATTTATAGAACTCCCCTATACATTTATTGGTATTCTGTGCGAATCATACATGGTATATACGCTAATCGGCGAACCATCCAACAGCAGGGTCAAATGTAAGTTTGATCGAATAGAAACGTTGTTGTAGATTATCCTATTTTTTTTTATCAGAGATTTGGGTGATATATGCACAATTGCCATCTATGAACAGGCAATTCGAATCACAGGAAGTTGCGTCTAAAAGAACCATATTGACAAACAACGTATCCCCGAAATGCTTATCCTGAAACTTGACACATTTAATTGAATCTACCATCGGAAGATAATATCGATGATTATTAAAACTAAAATCCAAGGCCGTGTAAAATTTTACGTACATATTCAATGAATTATCGAAAATGCTATCGCAGACAGTTTTGCCAAATCCCTCATAAGTGACAGGGAGATTTTTCAAATATTTACGTTCACTGCTATCTACAAATAGCGAATTCTCATACATCAGCTGATGACCACTGGGCGATACGGCATAAAAAGCATTCTGGGCATACGCTACCGTAGCCATAATCAGGCCCAGCACAAGCAAAACTATTTTTTTCATTTTCATCATCTACGTTTTTTTTCTTTTCGTCCTCAAGAGAAAGAACATACAGACAAATATGTATCAGCCACATACCGCATATTCTCTACTTCCTGACAACATTGCAAAGATAGTCATTATTTACCGAACAGCAAAAAAATAAGTGCATAACTTGGTGTGGACGTATTCCTGGAGGTCAACCTTGCCTGAGGAGCAAATACCGGCTCCTACGGATTTGTTCTGTACCATTTTTTATTGTTTTTTATTAATTCTTTATCAATTATTTCTTGTATTCCCAAAAATAGTCAAATACTGGATTTCTACTTTGCATTGCGAATTTATATAATTTTTTGTAATGATTGGTCGTTTCTTCTGGAGATCCAAATTCAACACTCTCATCCCATTCCTCCATATCAACGTTATATGGGCAAATAAACTCGCATTTCGTGATTTTTTTGTCTTTGAATTGATTAGACTTAATAATTTTGTTTAAGGCGGATATGGCATCTCTGGATTGTACGAAAACATATACCATTCCTTTATTGTGGTTGTTGTTTTCATCTACATCCACATGCTGATATTCAATATTTGTCCAATATACTCTCATCATTCGTTAGATTTTATTCTATAATGGTGGGTTCTATAAATTCATTTTTTGACCTAAAGATGGTATAGTGCTATGGCCAGCGACCGAAGTGGAGCTAACCCTTTGTTCCACCTTTTAGGTGATTTAACTTCTTTTACAGCCTCATTTATCGAATAGGTTTCGAGGAGTGATTTCGGTTGCAAAGTTTTTTTTCATCAATATATCCTTTCTATTTTAATTGTTTGATATACATTTATATTGCCCGCCATTGTATTTGTGCCACCTAATGGGTATATTTCCTTTATTGTAGCCCGTACTATTGTGGTATCTCCAACAGAGAAACCTGTTGGAATATTTCCCGACAGGTAGTACGCAGTTAGCGGCACATCTGGAAAGTTATCCATTGGTTCACCTTCGACAATAATAACAGCAGAAACTGTTATTGTAGAGTCAACAGGATGTGTATAGGGCTTTTCCAGAACGACGTATTTACCTCTATTAATAGTAATGGCACTAATATCCTTTTCACAACTGGAAATAGATGGTAACACTATTAAGGCGATAATTATAAAAATCGATTTTATTCTTACGTTTTTCATGTGTTATTTTTTTGAGATTTCTTTAAGGCGGGTTCTATAAATTCATTTTTTGACCTAAAGATGGCATAGTGCTATGG
>JAKSMR010000119.1 GCA_024400495.1 Bacteroidales bacterium | reverse complement strand
GTCGTTCAGTCCATCGTTACCTTTCTGCCTGTCCGGTTCGGATCAATAACAAGCCAGTGATGTCGCTCTTTTATTCGCACTGTGCAGCCCTCGCCGCACGTGCATCCTATAATTCGTTGTCAGGGGTGCAATCTATCAGACGCACTTTGGTGCAGAGTAACCAACGCACTCACCTGAAACGAGACATCTTAGCTTCCATTGAAACCGGGCCGTCGGCCTTGGTTGCACTTGTCCGGCCTTGCCCGAAATCCCTTATGCCGTCACGCGGCTTTTGCGGTCTTCGAAGATCGACCCGTGCGCTTCTTCATCGCCAGGAACTCCATCTCGTTGCGGTACCGCTCAAAACCCTCCTTGCCCCTCTCCGAAAGCGGAATGTATTCTGCCTTCGGATCCTTCAGCAGCGCAATCACAGTCACCGCCAGGGAGCGGGCAACCGCGATCTTCGCCTTCTTCCTCGCAATCGGACCGCCGCCCATGGCGACTCTCAATCCTTTCAGTTTGACATCTGTGTCCTTGGCGTCGGACTTCATCGCCACATTCGCGCACTCGGTCAGGGCCTTGCGCACAATGTCTGCGCCGGCCTTGGTTATGTGAAGCTGCTTGTCGACGTCGCCAGACTGGTCCTGCTTCGGCGTCAGTCCGAGATACGGACCAATGTCGCGGGAGTGCTTGAACTTGTCCGGATCGCCCCCGATCGCCGCGACAATCACGGTCGAGCCGATGATGCCGATTCCGTACACGCATCTGGCGCGGTCAACCATCTCCTTGAACTCCGGCCTCTCGGCCATCCTCGCAATGAGACTGTCGTACGCTTTGATCTTGACGCTGAGAACCTTCAGAACGCCCAACAGCGGCCACGCGCTATCCTCAAGTTCGACCGGCCATTCCGCTCGGTTCAGCCGGTGAAAGCTCTCAGCCGCCACGCTTTCGATCCGAAAGCCCATCGACTTCGCGAATCCGCGAATCTGGCTGACGATCTGCGTCCGCTGCGAGACCAGCACGTTGCGCGCGTGATGGTAGCGGAGCATCTGCTGGAAGATCTCGTCCCGGAGCTTGACCGGATGCAGCATCTCCGGGTCGGCGATCGCCAGCCGCGCCAGCTCGCGGGCGTCGTTGCGGTCGTTCTTCGTGTTGGACTTCGTGATCGAGGGGACCTTCCCGGGGTTCGCGATGATGTCCTTGAACCCGAGCTTCCTGAAGCACGTGTCCATCCATCTGCAGTGCGTCCCCGTCTCGAACACGACCGGCCAGCTGCGGTCGAATCTCGCGAACGCCTCCGCAAATCCTTCCGCCGTCGTCGCGCAGGTCGTCTCGACGAGAATCTTGCGCTCGCCTCCGGGAATCTTACGCATCACGCAAATTTTCGAAGTCCGGTCGCTCACGTCGACCCCGATTGTGGTATCATATTCCATTGCGATCCCTCCTTGGGTTATGTTGTTTGGCTTTTGCACCTCCCTTGTGGAAGAGTGCGTTGTTACTACAAATCCATTATAGCAGACCCGAGGAGGGATTGCACTTTGCCTTTGGTGTGGAGACTTGTGAACAGGTTGCCGTGCGTGGCGCCTCAACGCCAAACGCACGGCAATCCTGTTTGCAAGTCGTATCCTGTTACACTCTCAGTTATCAAAGAACAATCTCATCCACAAGTCCTGGTAAGGCTTGAAAGCGA
>JAKSMR010000118.1 GCA_024400495.1 Bacteroidales bacterium | reverse complement strand
CGTTCCCCGAGTGTAGTCTTGTCAACAAGCTTACGACAGTCGTTGAGGGTCTCCTCAATCTTGGCCGAGTATTTCGTAACGCCGATCATTTCAAAAACCTCATCGGCATAACCCAGATACGCCCGAGCCCGCTGAATCTCCTCGCATTTGTGGAAATCAAGGGTGTTGCAGATGCGATCCGCCATTTTGACCGGCAGGATCTCCGGCGTTGCCTCGCGGGCGACATGCGAAATGTACGCGGCCTTCTGCTGACCGTATTCGGGATCGTCAGTCCCAACCGAAGGACGAAACGTCAGCATCTTGATTCCCTCGACAATCCGGCGCGGAACTTCGCCTTCTCCAAGCACGGCGTAGATTCGCGCCTCTCCGATGGCCGTGTCCTCCAACAGGTCATGTCCCCATGCGACCGCCAGCGTGACGGCGTCTTCCTTCTCGTTGTAGCCCCAGCTCTTCAGCATGGCTACGACATCCGCAGGATGCTCGACATACGGAACGTCCGAGAGTCTGCCCGAACGATATGTACCCTCATGCCATATCCGCGCCAGCCGCTCCATGCGGCTGACAACGGAAAGCTCTGCGATGAAATCTGCCGTCAGACGTTCCTTCTCGGCATTGTCGTTCCCCTCGATTTCCTCGCTCAACATCGCCTCCTCGCGCTCGGCGGGATCGCCAGAACCCCAAGCTTCCCGATCCTCGGCTGGCATTCCAGCCGCCGCACATGCTCTCTTGTGCGCGTTACGCTTCTCCTTCCGGGTCGGGTTTCTCAAAATAGACTTCATCCTCACGTTTCCTTTCAATCGCCGATCCACGACATGTGTCAGACTGAACCTTTCATGACGCGAATTATACCAAAGCATCCGTCACTCTTTCCTGTCGACACCGACCGCGACGGACCGCCGCCACAAACACGCCGAGCTGAACGACCGACGCAAGCAACAGTTCCGGCATCTCATTGATAAACGGCAAATAATCAGGCACGACGAATAGTGGATCTTCGTTAGGGTCCTTAGGCCCCGACCCAATTAACGTGTTAATCCACGGCAAAATCAGAATCGCCAGCACCCACCAAGCCGCCGTCCGATACACTCCCCTCTTGAGCTTCCATGTGATCTTAATGCCCCAAACGGCAATCAAAATATGAAGTCCAATAATCATCAACGGGACAATCAGCCCGAACTCTGCCCCAAACCGAGCAAGTATTTCGCAACGCCGATGCCGATCCGAATATGACCGCCAGGGCAGTATCCTCATGTCATCAAGCTGATCGCCATCCCTCTCGAACTCGGCCTTTGCTTTGCGACCTTCTTCGGTTTGGGTAATGGGGCCTATTAGCGGACAACGCATCAACAAACTCGAGCTGAAAATCTGCGCGTCAATGTCAGCATCGCCCGATCCGGTGTCTGTTCCACATATGGCTACCGTTGCAACAAGCGCGACAACCAGCACAACGGGCATCGCCAGCAACCGCACCCAAAGCCGAACCTCATACAAGGCCATCACCATCGCGACAACAGCCGACACGGACAGCGCAACACCATACCAGTACACTTCCGTGAGCGGCAGGAGCATTGCCGACAGCAAGACCACGCTGGCAAGGAGTACGAACTTCGCCTCTTTGCCCATGCTCATGATTTTATGGATACCCGCTCGACTATTCATTGGCCATAACCGTTTTTGCAATTT
>JAKSMR010000117.1 GCA_024400495.1 Bacteroidales bacterium | reverse complement strand
TTAAGCAAAGAGGAAATCGAAAATCTAAGGTAACTGACAAGGGTGGCGAGAAGTCACCCTTTTTTTTCGTCTTCCACCAATTTAATTCTTAACTCATTAAGCGCCAAGTCGGGGCAGTGCCACGCCTCTACGACGACGGCTTAACTCTTAATTCTTTATTACCTCTATCGATAAACCCTTCAACGTTTTTTCGTACCTTTGCTTGTGGGAAACGTGACATCGTTTCTATTTTATAATTCTTCATTCGTAATTAACGACATGGGTGACCAACTGCAAGAAAACAAATTCCAGAAACTGACGACGGAGGCGGTGCCAAAGCTGATATGCCAACTGGCCATCCCGACCATCATCAGTATGCTGATCACGTCTCTATATGTGATGGCGGACACCTATTTCGTGGGGCAGATAGACACGCAATCGACGGCGGCGGTGGGCGTATCGTTCTCCGTGATGTCCATCGTGCAGGCGTTCGGCTTCTTTTTCGGTCACGGTTCGGGCAACTACATCGCACGCAAATTAGGGGCACAAGAGTACGAGACGGCTGGGCGGATGGCCGCCACGGGCTTCTTCCTCTCGTTCGGGTTCGGTATATTCATTTGGCTGGTGGGCGAACTGTTCCTTGAGCCTATCTGCCTGGGGCTTGGCTCCACCCCCACCATTCTCCCCTATTCGCTTCGCTACTTGGGAACCGTGCTCTGGGGTGCACCGTTCATGGCGGCCTCGCTGACGATGAACAACCAGATGCGCTTCCAAGCCAATGCGGCCTATGCCATGGTAGGCATCGCGTCGGGCGCCTTGCTCAACATCCTGCTGGACCCGATCCTCATATTCACATTCGACATGGGCGTGGCGGGGGCCGGCCTATCGACGGTCATCAGCCAGATGTGCAGTTTCAGCATTCTGCTCTTCATGACAAGGCGGGGCGGTAACATACGCATCGAGGCACGGAATTTCAAACCGACGTGGGAACTGGTCAAAGAGATTGCATACGGGGGCAGTCCGTCGCTATGCCGTCAGGGTCTGTCGAGCATCGCCACCATCCTGCTCAACACGGCGGCCGGACGTTACGGCGACGCCGCCATCGCGGGCATGTCCATCGTGACGCGCATCTGCCTCTTCATCAACTCGTGCATCGTTGGCTTTGGGCAGGGATACCAACCCGTCTGCGGATTCAACTACGGGGCGAAACTCTTCGCACGGGTCAGGAAAGGGTTCTGGTTCTGCGTCCGCAGCGAGGCCATCTTCTTGTGCTGCATGGCTATCCTGAGTTACATCTTCGCAACGGACATCGTCAGTTGGTTTCGGGCCGACGACCCGGAGGTGATCGCCATCGGAGCGGAAGCGCTACGCTGGCAAGTGCTACCTATCTCGTTAAGTGCTTGGACGGTATCGTGCAACATGACGCTACAGACCATACGACAACCGGCACGCGCCATTACGCTCGCCGCAGCCCGACAGGGACTCTTCTTCATCCCGCTCATCCTGACCCTCCCCTACTTGTTTGGGCTAAAGGGGGTCGAAATGTGCCAGGCTTTGGCCGACGCGCTGTCGTTCTTGCTCGCCATCCCGCTGATGCTGCCAACGCTGCGGGAATGGAGGGGATAGGGGGCGCAATGCCGAACGGATAATGCGAAAATCGTCGGGACCATCACCAGGGCGGGCACAAGGCACCGCCCCTACGCGCA
>JAKSMR010000116.1 GCA_024400495.1 Bacteroidales bacterium | reverse complement strand
CCCGACAAGGAATTTCGCTACCTTAGGACCGTTATAGTTACGGCCGACATTCACCGGGACTTGGGTTCACAGCTTCGCCTTGCGGCTAACCGCTTGCCTTAATCTTTCGGCATTGGTCACGTGTCACACCCTATACGTCGACTTGCGTCTTTGCAGAGTGCTGTGTTTTTGATAAACAGTCGGTTGGGCCATTTCTCTGCGGCCTGATCTCTCAGGCTCCCCTTTTTCCGAAGTTACGGGGATAATTTGCCGAGTTCCTTAACCGGGGTTCACTCTTGCGCCTTGGTATATTCTACCCACCCACCTGTGTCGGTTTGCGGTACGGGTTCCTTAGCATACGGAGGGGCTTTTCTCGGCACCTTGTCCGGTACTGCGCTTCGGCCGAAGCCTCTGCTCGCAATTCAATAAGCTGTGTACCTTTCTCGATGCGTCCTCCCTCTTTAAGGTTCGGAAGCTACGGATTATTAACCGTATGTCCATCGGCTACGCCTCTCGGCCTCGCCTTAGGTCCCGGCTAACCCAGGGACGTACATCGTTGCCCTGGAAACCTTGGGTTTACGGCGGATACGTATTTAACGTATCTTTACGTTACTCATGTCTGCATACTCACTCGTTTGCGCTCCAGGTTCAGTCGCCATCCCCCTTCGATGTACAAACGACGCTCTCCTACCACTCTTCTTACGAAAAGTCCGTAGCTTCGGTATCATGCTTAATCGCCAATCATTTTCGGCGCAGGACAACTCGATGAGTAAGCTATTACGCATTTTTTAAATGGTGGCTGCTTCTAAGCCAACATCCTCACTGTCCATGTCATCCCACATCCTTTCCACTTAGCATGATTGAGGCACCTTAGCTGACGGTCTGGGCTGTTTCCCTTTTGACGACGAAGCTTATCCCCCGCCGTCTCACTGCCACACTCCATTGAACGGTATTCAGAGTTTGATAAGGGTCGGTAGGCGGGTGTGCCCCCTTGCCTTGTCAGTGCTTTACCCCCGCTCATCAGCATGTGACGCTGCACCTAAATGCATTTCGGAGAGAACCAGCTATCACGGGGTTTGATTAGCCTTTCACTCCTACCCTCAGCTCATCGGAGAACTTTTCAACGTTCACCCGTTCGGTCCTCCACATGGTTTTACCCATGCTTCAACCTGGCCAAGGGTAGGTCACCTCCGCTTCGGGTCCGGTACCCGCGACTTGACGCCCTATTCGGACTTGCTTTCGCTACGGCTGCGCCCCGGAAGGGCTTAGCCTTGCCACGAACACCGACTCGCAGACTCATTAAACAAAAGGCACGCCATCGCAGCCGAAACTGCTCTGACACTTTGTAGACTTACGGTTTCAGGTTCTATTTCACTCCGCTCACAGCGGTTCTTTTCACCTTTCCCTCGCGGTACTTGTTCACTATCGGTCGCCGACTAGTATTTAGCCTTGCGCGGTGGTCCGCGCGGATTCGCACATCGTTCCACGTGTGATGTGCTACTCAGGATACCCGTAGAATCCATCAAAAATTTCGGTCACGCGGCTTTCACGCTCTCTGACTTACCTTTCCAGGTAATTAACCTATAATTGACGGCATTCACGACCGGGTCCTACAACCCCGGAAGAGTACTTCCGGTTTGGGCTCTACCGCTTTCGCTCGCCACTACTTACGGTATCGATTTCTCTTTCTTTTCCTCCGCTTACTGAGATGTTTCACTTCAGCGGGT
>JAKSMR010000115.1 GCA_024400495.1 Bacteroidales bacterium | reverse complement strand
TATGGGGTTGAAAGTCTGATACGTACTGGAGTATGATACGGAACAGCGGGTGGCTGGTAACCATCTGCTGTGCGCATGGGAGACGCTCGAAGTATTAACTGAGTCAAGCCGTAAGGCCCACACTCGATTCTGTGTTTGAGCGCCGGCGGAAACCACCTGCTTGGGGCGAACAGACCCCGATAACTTGTATGCAACCTTGCAGCAACCGCCTGCTCCAGTACGTATCAGCAATGTAGAAGGATAACAAAATGAATGATGAAAGGCAAGCGACATCGACTTCGGTAGGTTCAATTGAGAACCGTCCGAAGTACGTTGTCGGAATGGATGCGCATTCGCGAAAGCTCGCGATTTCCGTATGGGAATGGTCGGATCCATGGAATCCAACCAAGCATGTCGAGATTCGATGCTTCGACATTGACGCAATGGTGAAGACCTACGAACGACATGTTCCGCTCGAGTCTTTGACGCTCATCGAAGCATCAAACAACTCCACGCATCTAAAGGAGATGTTGATTGAGGCCGGATATCGTGCCGAAGTCGTTCCTTCGGATGCAATCTCCGGTCGGGAGAAAAAGAGGAAGGTCTGCGACATTCAAGACGCCAGGAGTCTGGCAGACGCCTACATGAAAGGCGACATCAAGGAGTTTGTCTGGACTCCTAATGACGAATGTTCGGAATACAGAGACATCGTCTTTGCCTACCGAGATGCGGAAAGGGAGTTCGTCCGTGCCTCAAACAAAATCTGGGCGATTTGCAATCGCAAGGGATATAAAATTGAAATCGCCGCCGGGAAGACATCGGTGAAGACGATCCGTGAGACCATCAAGTCCATGAACATCACCGGAATTATCGCAAAGAGGCTCGAGATGCTGGTCGAAGAATACGAATTGAATGTGAAACGGCGTAACGAGCTTGAGGTGATAATGGCGGAATTCGTGTTTGGCAACGATGCCATGCTCGCACTTATGCAATTGCCGGGAGTCTTTTACAAAACGGCATTCGTTACGGTTGCAGCCGTTGGGGACGTTCATCGGTTCAGCAAGGCCTCTAAGCTTGCGGCTTATGGAGGGTACGCTCCATCCCTAAATACGAGCGGAGAAGAGGAGCAACGTGCTGCGAGAAAAGGCGGAACGGGGAAGCCTCTGGATAACGATGGTCGCCGCGATTTGAAATACTTTTACAGCGAAGCCGGGGAAACGGTCCTAAATACGTGCGCAGAGACACCTCTTGGCAAGTGGGGCTGGCATCTCTACAACCGGGGGAAAGCGAAGCACGAGGCCGCTTGTGCCGTAGCAAGAAAACTCCTAACGTATGCATACCACATTCTCAGAGGCGATCCAACCCCAAACCGCGAAGCCGAGAAGTTCTACCGACGAAAGCTGATTCGGTTCTGCGGGACTCTCGGGAAGGAACGAGTCAAGGAGCTTGGATATAAGAAATACGATGACTTTGCCGAAGTCCATGTTCAGAGGATATATGCCGGCCTGCCGCCGACGGACTCTGCGAAAGCATGGAAATGAACAACGCGGCGACCCAGGCTAATACCGGCGGGCTGATTTGAGGGCCCGCCGGCCGCCTGGGCACCCCGCCGCTGTTCAATCGACCGAAGCGCAAGATAAGAAGCCTCGAAAGGAGACGCGAACATACGTTCGCGTAGCTACCGCTTTGCAAACGTAAGCACTTCCAAGCAAAGTTTTTTCACTTTACCCCTTGACGCAATACTAACTAG
>JAKSMR010000114.1 GCA_024400495.1 Bacteroidales bacterium | reverse complement strand
AAGTCTAATCTCCCTGAACCATTGAAGTGTCTCGACGAAATCGCTCACAACCTCTGGTGGGTTTGGAACTATGAAGCTCGTGACCTTTGGCGTGCTCTCGACGAAGACCTCTACGAAGAGGTTGAACACAACCCAGTACTCCTCCTCCAGCGCCTTTCTTACCAGCGCCTCGAGGAAATCACTCAGGACAAGAAGCTCATGAAGCAGGTTAACGACCTCTACAAGCTCTTCCGTGAGTATATGGATGTTAAGCCAGACGCAACTCGTCCTTCAGTAGCTTACCTCTGTATGGAGTACGGTATCTCACAGGTACTCAAGATCTACTCTGGTGGTCTCGGTATGCTTGCTGGTGACTACCTCAAGGAGGCTTCTGACTCTAACGTTGATATGTGTGCCGTTGGTTTCCTCTATCGTTTCGGTTACTTCAAGCAGAGCCTCTCTATGGATGGCCAGCAGATTGCCGTTTACGATGCACAGGACTTCAACACTCTCCCTATCGAGCGTCAGCTTGACCAGAACGGCAACCCACTCGTAGTTGATGTTCCTTACATGAACTACACTGTTCACGCATACGTATGGCGTGCTAACGTTGGCCGTATCTCTCTCTACCTCCTCGATACAGACAACGAGCTCAACTCTGAGTACGACCGTCCTATCACTCACGCTCTCTATGGTGGTGACTGGGAGAACCGTCTCAAGCAGGAGATTCTCCTCGGTATCGGTGGTGTTCTCACTCTCAAGGCTCTCGGCATCAAGAAGGATATCTACCACTGTAACGAAGGTCACGCTGCTCTCGCTAACGTTCAGCGTCTCGTTGACTACATCAAGGAAGGTTACTCTTTCAACCAGGCTATGGAACTCGTTCGTGTTTCTGGTCTTTACACTTGCCACACTCCAGTTCCTGCTGGTCACGACTACTTCGACGAGGCTCTCTTCGGCAAGTACATGGGTGGCTACGCACAGCTCCTCGGCATCTCTTGGGACGAGTTCATCGGCATGGGTCGTACAAACCCAGACGACAAGGGCGAGAAGTTCTCTATGTCAACATTCGCTATCAACACTTGCCAGGGCGTAAACGGTGTATCTAAGCTCCACGGCTGGGTATCACAGAAGATGTTCGCTGGCATCTGGAACGGCTACCTCCCAGAAGAGAATGCTGTAGGTTATGTTACTAACGGTGTTCACTTCCCAACATGGTGTGCTACTGAAATGCGCAAGATCTACGCTAAGTATCTCGACGCTAACTACTATAACGACCAGTCAAACGCAGAACTCTGGCAGGGCATCTACAACTGTCCAGACGATGAGCTTTGGGCTACTCGTATGGCTCTTAAGGTTAAGCTCGCTGACTATATCAAGGTTAAGTTCCGTGAGACATGGCTCAAGAACCAGGGCGACCCTTCACGCGTTGTTTCTCTCCTTGAGAAGATCAACCCTAACGGTCTTACTATCGGTTTCTGCCGTCGTTTCGCTACTTACAAGCGTGCTCACCTCCTCTTCACAGACCTTGAGCGTCTTGCTAAGATCGTCAACAACCCACTCTACCCTGTTACATTCCTCTTCGCAGGTAAGGCTCACCCAGCTGATGGTGCTGGTCAGGGCTTGATCAAGAAGATCTACGAGATTTCTCAGCGTCCTGAGTTCCTCGGCAAGATCATCTTCCTTGAGGACTACGACCAGCGTCTTGCTCGTCGTCTCGTTTCAGGTGTTGATATCTGGATGAACACTCCAACACGTCCTCTCGAGGCTTCTGGTACATCAGGCGAGAAGGCAGAGATGAACGGTGTTG
>JAKSMR010000113.1 GCA_024400495.1 Bacteroidales bacterium | reverse complement strand
GGGATGGGACGAGCTGTCGTATCTCGGCGTCGGATAGCCAGAGGTCGAGCGAAGATACAATGAGAACAATTTCTTCTGAGTCATAGGAGACTCGAAGAGCGGAATTGTTCTTTGACAACCGAAAGTCCGACTTGCAAACAGGATCGTCGTGCGCTTGCGTTGAGGCGCCGCGCACGACGACCTGTTCACAAGTCTTTTCAAAAAGACAAAGTCAGTTCCCCTCGGCTTGCTATAATTCGAATTGAATACGCACTCTTCCTTGCGGAGGTGCAAAAACGAAAACGCAAATCAGAAAGGAACTGACATGGAGTATTATACCGCAATCGGGATCGACGTGAGCGACAGAACTTCGAAAATCTGCGTCATGACGAAAATCGGGGGATCCCGCCGGATCGTCGAGGAGACGACGGTCGCGACGACGAAGGAGGGATTCTCGGAGTATCTCGCGGACAAGAGCCGCGCCTGGCCGGTGACGTTCGAGACGGGCGTCCACTGCCGGTGGATGGCGAGCCACATCAGGGGCCTGGGCTTCACGGTCCACGTGGCGAATCCCGCCAAGCTCAAGCAGCTCACCGAGTCGAACACGAAGAACGACACGAACGACGCGCGGGAACTCGCTCGCTACACACTGGCCGACGTGGAGATACTTCATCCCGTGTTCCTGCGCGCCGAGCCCTACCAGCAGATGATTCGCCTGCTCGAGGCGCGAAGCGTGCTGATCGGGACCCGCACAAAGCTCATCAACGAAATAAGGGGATTCGCCAAGTCCATCGGATTCCGCATCCCGAAGCGTGTTGCCGCTTACTTTCACCATCTCGACCGAAGCACGTGGCCGAAGGAACTCGAAAGCCTCTGCTGGCCCCTTATGGACATCCTCGAGACCGTCGCCGTGAAGATCAAGGCGCTTGAAAAGCAGATGCACGAGCTTGCGGAAACGGACGAGTTCAAGGCAGACGTCGAGCGCGTCCGGCAGGTCTTCGGCATCGGGTTCTTCTGCTCGGTCGCTTACGTCGCATTCCTCGGGGGAAACTACGGGCGGTTCGCCAAGGCTCGTGATGTCGGCCCATATCTCGGTCTCGTGCCAAGGCAAGACCAGTCTGGCGACATCGACAAGCAACTCTCCATAACGAAGGCCGGATCGACCATGCTGCGCAACTTGCTTACGGAGTGCGCACAGGTCGTCCTGAAGGACAACGCGAAGATGACGGACCTCAAGCTCAAGGGGCTGCGCATCGCGGGCAAGAAGTCCGCGAACTCGAGGAAACGAGCGGTCACCGCCATCGTGCGGGGGCTGGCCGTGACGATGATGGCGCTCCTCAAGCATCCCGAGCGCGAATACAAGCCGCTCTCGGACTCGAACCAAAGGATTCTCGAGCGACTCTCGGCCGAGCAGTCGGTCCCTGCCGCATGAGGAACGGTCTTAAAACGGCAAATGTATGCGAAGCCAAGCCGAAACGGTAGTCGAGGCCATTCTGCCTGCCGTCGGAGTTGATTTCAAGCCGCACGGGCGGCAAGCATAAGAAAGGACAGGAGCGACAAAGCTCCTTTGACGAAAGCGAACGATGTCCCGTCCCGGGAGAGTGCGGCCCGCCCCTGGCACCTCAGAGTGCGTTGCGGAGATTGCACACCCGAGTACGGATTGCAACATGTGCAGGTCTAAAGACCAGAGCACGGATAAAAGTGAGACATCACGGCTTCGACAAGGGCAGAGGAGATCGCTCTCGCGATAGGCTATTGACAATTGTTCTCATAAAAGAGGCGGGGAGTCCTGCGAGTGAGGAAGACCGCGGCTGCAAGCGTAGGAGTGA
>JAKSMR010000112.1 GCA_024400495.1 Bacteroidales bacterium | reverse complement strand
GGATTTCCAAGGGGTTGTCGGTAGAGTGAGGTTTTTCTCATAGTTGTATCTCCCCCGGGGGAGAAAGGTGCGTTTACTTTCGCGGACGCGCCGAGTTTCAGTATTCTGTCCGACCTTGACCGTGCGACTCGGGCGCGTGTCCGTGCGTATGGTCGGGACAAGACAACAAGGAATACTGAAATGGCTCAAATGACAATCGACAGCAGGAAGCGCATCGACTTCCTGCTCCAAGCCGGATGGACTCCGACGCAGATCGCGAACGACCTCGGACGCAACAAGTCCACGATCCTCAACGAGATCATCAACCGCTCCGTCCTCTGCACCAAGGGACTCGGATGCTCCAACCGCATCTGCGCGTACTACGACACCTGCACCCTGCGGTTCCTCAACAGGAACAAGGAACTCGTCCTGCGGAAAAACACGCCGAGGTGCTTCAAGGACTGCCCCGAACACAGGGAGGCGACCTGCGACTACCTCGCGGTGAAGTCGCACGTCTGCAACGGGTGCGAGAAGTTCAAGACCTGCCCGCTCATGAAGCGCATCTACGTCGCCGAGGGAGCGCAGGCCAACCGCGAGAGCCTGTTGCACGACTCGCGCACGGGCATCCACCCCTCGGACGCTGACATCAAGTCGATGAACGAGGTGCTTTCGCCCTGCATCCTCAAGGGGCAGTCCGTGCGGAACGTGATTGTGAACAATCCCGACAAGTTCAAGGGCATCTCCGAGCGCACCGTGTACGACTACATCGCGGGCGGGCTCTTCGACGCGAAGCGCGGAGACCTTCCCGAGGCCTGCGGGCGCAGGCAGCGCAGGAAGAGGAAGGAGACCAAGAGCAAGGCCAAGTGCCGCGTCGGACGCGACTACAAGACCTTCATCGAGTTCTGCCGCGCCAACAACGTGACGGAATGGACCGAACTCGACACCGTCATCGGCAAGGTCGGAGGGAAGGTCCTCTTCACAATGTTCCTGCCGGGAAACATCATGATCGCATTCCTCCGCGAGAAGAAGAATACGACGACCTGCACGCGCCTCTTCAACGAACTGTGGAAGCTCGCAGGCCCTGATCTGTTCCAGAAGCTCTTCTTCGTCATCCTCACGGACAACGGCACGGAGTTCAGCGACGCGGAGATGATCGAGAACTTCCGGCCCGATCCCGAACACAACCCGACGAAGATCGCGCCTCGGGGCATCCACCTGTTCTACTGCGACGCCTACTGCTCCTCGCAGAAGCCGCACGTCGAGCGCGAACACCGCGAGGAACGCAGGATCCTCACGCACGGCGTCTCGTTCGACACGCTCACCCAGGACGACATCAACCTCGTCTGCTCGCACGTCGCCAGCTACACGCGTGGCGTCCTCGACAACCGGACGCCCTACGACACCTTCGTGGAGAAGTTCGGCGCGGACGGCAAGGCGTTCCTCGACAAGCTGGGCATCGTCAGGATTCCCGGCAACGAGGTCACGCTTGACCCCATGCTTCTCGGCGCGAAGTTCAAGCGCAGGGCTGACATGGTGATCTTCAAGAAGAACGGGGTCAGCAAGCCGAAGAACGCTGCACCCGACGCCGAGTAAGGTTTCCCCGAGAGTCGATTTGTGAATCCGCAGCTGGGGGTTTGCCAAAAACAGAACCCGGTGCGGAACGCGGGAGCACTGCACCCAGCTCCCCGAGCCAGACAGCAAAAATGCGTGAAAAGCCCGAATCCGTCGACTTTCCGAATGCGGCTTCGCAGGGCGCGAAGATCGGTTCGATCTCCCAGCCCTCGCCAACCGGCAATCCTGCCACAATCGGGTGTGTTTACTCATGCACTGGTGCGTTTAGTTTCGCGCTCTAC
>JAKSMR010000111.1 GCA_024400495.1 Bacteroidales bacterium | reverse complement strand
GCGGGCACACCCGGTGCCGGGGGAGGGTTCCCTCGCGCACCGTGGTGTGTTTTTCCTTGACGATGAACATTTGAAAGGAACACATCATGACGGCAGCAGTTGCGAAGACGGTCATCAGCCCTCGGCAGGGCTTTGCCATGTGCGAAGGGAAGAAGTTTCTCCTTGCGAGCAAGAACGCGCTCATCAACTCGCGTACAGGCGAGCGGGTCATCAACGGCATCTTCGAGGATGCGACCGAGACGAGTCCGGGCTACTTCCCGATGGTGCTTCTGCACATCGACAAGGACTGGAAGCGCGGCGGCGAGGCGAAGTGGTATGAACCGAACGGCGAATACGACTACTTCATGCGCGAACAGGTCGGTTTCCTCACCCCGCACATGGGCTACACCGGTGGCCGCTGCCACGACGAGTAAGGAATGAGTCTGCGCCGAGCAAGCTTTGTCCGCCGCACAGTAGTAGGGATTTGTTATTTATGTTGGGCCCAACATAATGATATAATACCGGCATATGAGTTTGAGGATATTCGTATCGAGCGTGCAGACGGAATTTGCCGAGGAGCGCAGACGGCTGGCGGAGTACATCCGCAGTGATGCGCTGCTGGCGGATTTCTTCGACGTGTTTCTGTTCGAGGAACAGCCTGCGCGAAGCCGCTCGGCGCAATCGGTATTCCTCGGCGAAGTCGAGAAGTGCGACGTTTATTTGGGGCTGTTTGGCGCGAAGTATTCCGGAGGGAAGGTGTCGGCTGTCTCGCCAACGGAACGCGAATACGATCTTGCGAAGAAGCTTGGCAAGACGATGCTTGGATTTGTCAGAACCGGCGTCAAGCGTGAGAGACGGGAGGATGTGTTTGTTCGGACCAAGGTTGACATTGACCTGAGCCGTAATCCGTTTGCGAATTTTGACGAGCTGAAAGCGGCCGTTTACAAGTCACTTGTCGTCCTGCTGAAGGAGAATGACGAGATTTCCAATAAGCCATTCGACCAGTCGTTCTCACGGCATGTGAAGATATCGGATCTGGACCATGAGAAGTTCCAGTCCTACTTGCAACTTGTGCGGGATGCTGGGAAGGTGACTTTACCGGCGAAGATTTCAGATGAGGAGATTCTTCTCCGATTGGGCGCGCTGAAGCGTGGGACGCGGAAGATTGCCAATGGAGCGATTCCGCTGTTTGCCCGGCGGCCCGAAGAGTTCATGATGTCCTGGGAGGTGCGGTGCCTCCAGTACTATGGCATCAAGACCGTTAAGCCCATCCCGTCTCTCCATACTTACACCGGGACGGTGTTTGAGCTTGTTGATCAGGCTCTTGACTTTGTGATGAGTCGCGTGGACTTTGCAATCGGCGAGCGGGGCGGTGCGACAGCTGCCGCGCCGACGAAACCGGAGTTTCCACGTGATGCGATTCAGGAGGCGATTGTCAATGCCGTCTGCCATAGGGACTACCGGTCACATGCCTGTGTTCAGGTGATGCTTTTCCGTGATCGACTTGAGATTCACAATCCCGGATCTCTTCCGCCTGGCATGTCGGTGGATGACCTTTATCGGGCGCATGAGTCGAATCCGCGCAATCAATTGATCGCGCGGGCGATGAGTTGGACGAGCTATGTGGAGAAGAGCGGCAGCGGAACAGGCGAGATTCTGGCAAAGTGTGCTGCACATGGCTTAGCTGCGCCTGAGTTCGACCCAGCCGCCGGTACGTTCCGCACGGTCATCTGGAGGTCCGGGTATGGGCCGAGGAATCTGCGTCGGGGTAGAGTCGGGGTAGAGTCACAGGGTAGAGTTGTTGGAATGGCAGGGGCTAGTCAGGGGCTAGTCAAAGGGGCTAGTCAGGGGCTAGTCGAAGGGGCT
>JAKSMR010000110.1 GCA_024400495.1 Bacteroidales bacterium | reverse complement strand
GGTATGAGCAGCGTGTTCCTGATGACGTCCTCGAAGCGCTTGCCCGTGAAGATGCTGTTCTCCGTGCAGATACGGCACGCAGCATTGAATCGGTCCGGTTCGTAGCGCCTGCGGATGCCCATGAGCATGTCCACCGTCTTGTAGAAGACCTCCTCGGGCTGGCGGGTCCTCTCCTTGTCGAAGATGCGTTCCACATAAGTCTTGAAATCATCAGATATATGCGCTGCGCGGTCGATGTATGTGGCGGCACTCTTCCTCATCTGTATGAGATTGTTGGAGGCCATGTGCTCGTCCTTTTGAGTGTAGCCATAGTGGAAGGAGCGGGGATGAGTGGCGACACGCTGGCCATCCACGTAGATGACGACCGTGCTACGGGTGAATACCACCTCTGCCTTGCGTCCCACATACACATAGGGCACTGAGTAGAAGTGGGTTACGCTGTCCCTTCTCAGCTCCACGCAGCAGTTCTGCTGCACAGTGAGCGTTGCATACTCCTTTATCTCATACTCCACTTCTGGAAGAGGCTTGAGGTTGGGCTTCTCGTTGGCAAAGAAGTTCTCCTCACGGCTGTACGGACGCTTCTGCATGCGCGTACGGTTGTGTTCCTCCAGCAGGCGCAGGACCTCCTCGTTCAGCTCCTGCAGGGAGAAGAAGATACGGCCGTGCATCTTGGCATAGATGTGGCGGTAGGCAAGCTTCACATGGTTCTCCACAAGCGCCTTCTGTGTCGGCTCGTGAGGCTGGCAAGGAATCACGGCAAAGCCGTAGTGGTTACCCATGTCCTCGATGGCACGGTTCAGCTCGGGCTCGTACTTGTGCGACTTCCTGACGGCCGACTTCAGATTGTCGGGCACCACGATGGCCGGCACGCCACCCATGTACTCCATGCAGCGACGGATGGCATAGACAAAGTCCTCCTTCTTCTGGGAGGGTACGCACAGCACGAAACCGTAGTCGGAATAAGGCATTGAGGCAACAAACACTTCCACCTGCACCAGCTCGCCGGTCTCCTCATCCAGGTAGGAGAGCTTCTTGCCGGCAAAGTCCACGAAGAGCTTCTGGCCAGGCACATAGGTGCCATGGAGGATGGCTGTCGTACTGGCCTTCTCTGCTATCAGGTTCTGCTTCAGATGGAAGAAGAACTGGCTCTTGCCATAGCCGTCAGGATGCCGTTGCTTGTACTCCTGCCACACAAGGAAGCGTGTGACATGTGGAGTGTCGAGCTGCTCACGGAACAAGGGCAGCTCTGCGAGAAAGGTGTCCATGCGATGGTCTGTGTAGGCAGGATTGCCGGCATGGAACACCTTGTCCAGTTCCGGATCATCCTTTTCCAGAAGAGTGCTCACACTCAGATTGTTACTCCTGACAAAAGCCATATAAGCGTTTACCGTACCCTTGTCAATTCCCAGTTCCTTTGCAATCTGTCGATTGCTGTGCCCTTCCTCGTGAAGGAGAAGCACCTGCTTGATCTTGCTCATGCTTGTTACTTTTCCTGCCATATTACCTTTGCTATTTGATTCTTTCTTGCAAAGGTAACGACGGATGGAGGAAAAGTGAACGGGTATGCTCCGGAAAAGATTGAAAAACTGTCTCCTTAGCGCTCCTGCAAGTGAACGGGTATGCTCCGGAAAAGGAGTCTTCGCCCACCATCCAGTTGTCGCTGAATAGATGAGTGACCGGATATGCTCCGGAAAATTCCGGCCAAGGCGGTCACTTTGGGGTGTTTCTTGGGCTAAAACTGTTGTTTTAGGGCTCTTTTCTGTCATTTTTCATCCAAATTCGTCGAATCGGATGAACGGATATGCTCCGGAATTAATGGCTATAACTGGGTGGGTATGCTCCGGAATCTGTA
>JAKSMR010000011.1 GCA_024400495.1 Bacteroidales bacterium | reverse complement strand
TTCGGATGCCGAAAACTCTCCTTGGTTATTAATTTCTGAAAATCAAGGATGTCATCTTGCTCAACCTTGCAACGAACAGTATGCTTCGGCGGACATTCCTGCTTGTTATGTTCGTTCAGTATGATTTCCTGTTCCATAATATCTTTCTTTTATTTAGCAACACTAAATGTTTTATATTTGTAGGAGGGTTTTATCTCGTTAATTCTTCAAATCCACGGCATTCATCTTGATATCCATTATGGATGGGGGAAGAGTGATATCTGAAGCTTCTTTCTATGATGGGTTTGATAACGTTTTTGTTGCCCCCTGACTGAAAGGCAGAAGTTGAAATCAAGTCTGTTGACCAACCACCGATGTCTATCCACAATAATGCGGAGTATCAGTGCTTTTGAATTCTTATTGTAGATACCATATTTCGTATTGACGGTGCATGGCAACAGCGAAAGAGTATCCATACCATTAGGGATGGTCGTGTCTATCGGGCAGCCGTCCCATCCCCGAGGCACCCAATCCACCACATGGAATGGGATATCCTTACCCCTTCCGTTCTGCACTCTTACAGACTCAAGTGTTATGGCCTCGGTGCTGTCGGAATGGATGAAGAGTGAATATTCATAATGGTTATTCACATATCGTTTTTGTGGAGTCTTCTCAAAGAACGCCCAGATTCTTTCAGCCGTCGAAAAGAATGGAATCCATTCTGGACCATCTACATCTCCATGGAGGATGATAGGCTGGTTATTTGAGTCGTAAGGATAGTATCTATGGTGCCTATCAGCCAGTCATTGCCATTAGTCACCATTTCTATGCAGGCACACGATGTGCTCATCAAGAAGCCCAACACCATGAAGACTATCGCAAAAGGGCGAGAGAGGATTGGCCGTTGTTCATTCAGTATGATTTCTTGTTCCATGGTATCATTGATTGTTCTGGTTAATCAGGTTTACTACCAACTTGATGATGATGTCTTTCTCTTCGGGGCGACTCTCGGCTATCATCAGTGTAAGGGCCACCAGGGTGTTGTCGGCGATGCGTTTGTGGCCGTCGGCGGCATAGAGCACCCTGTTGCGATCCATGAACCAAAGGAACAGCATGGCAGCTATGCGCTTGTTGCCATCGCTGAAGGAATGGTTTTTCACCACCAGATAGAGTAGTGTGGCGGCTTTTTCTTCAACCGAAGGATAGAGTTCTTCGCCGCCAAAAGTCTGGTAAATCTGCCCGATGCTGCTCTTGAACGAATCGTCCTTCTCGTTGGCAAAGAGGGCGCTACCGCCGAACTTGGGCTTCAGTCGGTTAATGGCCTCCATGGCATTCTCGTAGGTGGCATGGAAGGGCTCTCCGGTGGTGGTCTTGTCGAGCGTAAGCTGCTGGAAATCGTAGTGGTCAAGGGTGTCGAGGGCATAGACATAGTCGCCAATCATGGTCAGCAGACCGTCGGCCTCCTCCGAGGTCACCGAATCCTGTAGTTGATAAGTTCTGGACATCAGCCGCACCACATCTTTCAGTTCCTCGTAGCGTTGCATGGTAATCTTTTGGTTGACGGCATAGCCTTTGACGAGGTAGTCTTTTAGGATTGAAGTTGCCCATCTGCGAAATCTAGTGGCACTCTTTGAATTCACTCGATATCCGACACAAATTATCATGTCAAGATTATAAAAGGGGATAGTACGCTCAACTTGGCGTTTGCCCTCTAATCGAACCTGTGCAATTTTTGCACAAGTTGCCACCTCGTCCAATTCTTCGCTCTTGTAGATATTGTTAATATGTCGGAGTATGGAGGTTCTATCTGTGCCAAACAGCATTGCCATCTGCTGTTGGCTCAGCCACACCGTCTCGTTCTCCAGCTTCACATCTAGGTGTATGCTGTTGTCCTCGGCAGTATAGAGTACAATAGAGGATGTGTTGGATTCTCCTATATGAATTGGCGGGTGATTCTGCTTGTTATGAGCGATAAGTGAGGTTTTTTGTTCCATATTACAGTAACGGAGAAAAGTGTGATTTAGTGCACGGATGGCGGGATGGATTGTCGCATGGACTCTTCTATCTTTTGGTACAAAACAGTGTGCATGTTACTATTCTGTAATCACGTTTTCTTTCTTCCTGACGTCATCTCATCGCTAACTTTTCGCAAACGTCTTTCCAAATTTGTATCAGCAAGATGGACAGACCTGGCATAGGTTCTCGACAGAGGGTAACACCTCAGTCGACGTTCCATCTTATTGTTTTTTAATTGCAGAAGGTCCCAGATTAGTCCGAAATTGAGAGCTTCTTGCTCTGCACTATATGGGACAATGGTGACAACCCTCTTGTGATTGGCATAGAGTATTACATCCGTGGTTGTACCTCTAAGCAATGTAACTCTTACGGAGAAGGAAAGCTGGTCAACGGGGATGACGATCTTCTTTGTTCGGAGAAGATATTTGAAATAGGTTACTGTCAGGCTATTATCGTCAATGTTAATTATGTGCACCGATGTATTTATCATCCTAAAGTAACCAATCATATCTGGTAATGCACATAAAGATAGACCCAGTAGCGAGTAGCATAGAAAGGTAAGTCGGTCTTCACAAAATAGTGAAAGACCTGCAACAGAAACCGCAATCCAAAAGACAGTCTTGCCAAAGATCGCAAGGTCATGTTTGATGACCAGTCGGCGGTCTGGTTCCGAATATGTATAGGTTCTAATCATGCCATTGTTGACGAAGAATGGTGACTAATGCTCGGTTGAAAAAAGAAAGAACGGCTCCACGGGAGGATTGTTGTCTTTGACAAATCCTACCACATCCTCTTCCTTGGCCCCTTTTAAATCGCCACCAATAATGATGTTGCACGGATCGTCATCCATAATATTCCTCCCCACCAGGATAACGGATTCCGGCCATTGCGAGACCAGTCTCGGCCGGAACATTCTAATCCATCGGTCTATCTCCAGAACCCCTTTCCCCGCTATTGAATGCGCCCAAACCAAGTCTTCTCGGATAGTCTTCACGGCCTCCAATAATTCCTCATACAGCAGATAGTCATGTGCCACCAAAGCAGCCTCGTTGGCTTTGATGACATCTTGAGCCTGCTTCAACAGAGCCCTCGAATTCAACTCCCCATGCAACAGCCCGTCATCTTTCAGATCAGGACAAGCCTTTTCCAATTCTTCCAAAAGTTCATCACCCAGCCTCGTGCTCAGCATATCGACAACATCTTCCTTGACCAAGATTTCTTCCAACTTCTTGACCAAGAAATCGGATGACCAATATGCAGCGGCGGCTTTGATTTTCGATTGAATATCCTGTTCCATATCTGCGTTTTTTTGATGTTTACCCTTGTAGGATTGGTTATTCTCGCGATTCGTTACAGACGCACGAACCATATTTCTGCTGATTCTGGACCACGCCACTTGAAACCTTGCCGAGGTTCAAACCATATTAGGAAACGTCGTCTTGCTTTCATTATGCGGGTAAACATATAGTCATCCACCTGCATTTTGATTTCGACTCTCAATTTCCGTACTTTCTGTATGTCAAAAGGAATCGTCATTCCTTCAAAGGTCAGCTCCCAATCTCGATCCAGCCCACTTGTGACAACTTGTAGGGGCAGAGAGTCATTAGTGTAATTGTAATATTCGGCAGAATCTCTATGGTAGGGATAGTTACGAACCAAAGAATCGTAAATCCTTGCCCGAAACTCATCCATAACCCAAGGCAAGGTATCCTTGTCATCAATAACTATGACAATACTATGGAGTGTTGTCTGCCGATAGTGCATCATAGCCGCATCTCTGCAGCTAATATGTTGACGGATATAGCCACTGATTCCAAAATTATTGCAACGAGCAGGTTCACACCATTTCCCATAAATGATTTCTGGTCTATATCGCAGTACAATACTAGAATAACACCCGTACAGATTAGCCCATTCATGATACGTACATGTCCTTCCGTCAGCCATATTAACGAAGCCCCTTGTCTCCTCCAATCTAAGTGAGGCTGTGCAACTGCTAAAAATCAATATGGCCACACATGCAATTATTATGATAAGATTGTTCTTGGACATAGATGAACTTCATGTTTCTTGTTATGATAACGGAGAAAAGTGTGATTTAGTGCGCGACTGCCAGCAAAATGCACAACACAAGCAGTCCGAAAAACAAGGCTTGCATCTTTATTATTAAGGGTGCGTTCATTCCTCCAGTATGACTTGGCGGGAATTCAGTTTTATTATGAGCGTTAAGTGTGACTTCTTGTTCCATTCTCCATTTTATTTTTTCTTCGCAGCATTTTTGTTTGGCGAAGCTGTTTGTATAGAAATCAGGAAATCTAATATTTCATCTGTCAATGAATCTTTGGGGACAATGATTGCCGAAGATGGTGAAGGCATGAGGAATAGGGCATTGTCCGAGACACAGATTTTGTTCAGCTGTTCATATTCCGTCTTTTGCCAGCCTGCAGCCGTAGTTGTTACGAAATATGTGTCATAAAAACTGATTTCATACTCTAATTGTCCCATTTCTTTAATCCGGTTGAATGCCTTTTTCGCATTCTTTCTCCATATAAGCGGAACCCCAATAGGAAACGCGATAAAATAGGGAATAATATATAGGTACCACATAGCAAGGCCACTATTCGACAGTACTGACATGCAAAACAGCAGACCGGCAATGGGCACCATATATGCCTTCGGATGCCGAAGACTCTCCTTGGTTATCAATTTCTGAAAATCTAGGATGTTGTCTTGCTCAATCTTGCAACGAACTGTGTACATCGGCGGATATTCCTGCTTGTTATGGGCATTAAGTGCTATTTCTTGTTCCATATCTTTTCCTTTTTTCTATTTGATAGATGTTTGAGAGAGGCAAGTACAATGATCAGTATCGGAAGCGTTATATACCAATGCTCAATTGTATAAGCCAAAGTTAGAATGATACAGAGTACAATGGTTACGACAATATCTCCAAAACCATCTGCGTTCCTAAAGGCATTTCTCACACCCCAAAGGCGGTATTCCTTCAGTTCGTGTTCGTTGCCTTTCGTATGAAGTATTATCACTGATTTGGACGCATCTACAGTAATCGTGTCATCATATGGAGGAATCGTCGTATATACATCATTATCCTCGTCCACAGCCGTCCAATGGATTACGGTTATTGACGAATCATAAGTATAAGTTCCTCTAAGAACATCCTTGAAGCGTCCAACAAATTCGCTTGAAGTGATGGTGGCCTCCACATTCGAAGCGTTCTCAAAAGAGAAACGGACATTCTCCACTCCCAAAGTACCAACATACTCATTACCAGCCAAAGGAATACCCCCTTCCGACTTCATGCATGAGGACAACATCAGAATAACCATGAATACAATCAGCATAAGGGCCAATCGCATGACTGTTTTTTGCAAACAACAGCCAAACTTTTCAGATTCGTCGGGCGTGATTTCTTGTTCCTTTGATTTCATATAATATTTCAGACAGGTTCTAAAAAATCAATTCTTTGTTCGTGGGTGTTCGACGGAGAGCCTAGTTTAGCCGTTACGCACCTAAAATAAAAATGCAAAGATACAAACTTTTCCTTATTTAGATACTATTGCTGACTTTCTCTTGTCAAATATTTTATTGCCAATAGATTATTTTATATATTCCTTTTTTATTGATTGTTTTGATTAGCGAGGTTTACTACTTGTTTGATGACGGTGTCTTTTTCTTCGAGGCGATTGTCGGCAATAGTCTGCGCGAGGGCCAGCCACCATTTATCAGAATCAATAATATCGAAAATGATACTTAATGGATGAACCGTCGCGCAGGTTCTTGATTCGTTTTGGGTTGCCGTGGCGGTCGTAGCGGATGCGGGAGCATCTCGGTGCTCGCTTGCCTTTGTAGTCTTGGTAGCAGTTGCGGATCTCGTTTCCGTACTTGTCGGTATACAGCACCGTCACATTGTTGTTTCTGAAATTGAGATAGTAGTTCCTGCCATCGCCCTCGTCGTAGAGGAAGACGCCACCCAGAGGTACATACCAGCCCGTTTCTGAGTTGTGCCAAGCCGTCAGCCATACCACTAGGCGGCCGAGGCTATCGTATTGGTAGAAGTGCACGTCCCCCTTCAATTCTGCTATCACGCGGCCATTCTCGTCGAGCAGTACTGTGTCCACATTATAGATTTCCAGATAGGAGGAATCGAGGATTCCCGCTATCGTGTCGTCATTATAGGTCCAGTCCCGCCGTCCGTCAGCCAGGTGGTAGCAGTTGACAATGTCGTATTCCGTGATGGTGTAACCGTTGGAGTCGTAGTCGTATCGATATCTATATATGACATGCTCAAATTGACTGTCGTACTCGGTCTTTTCGCGCAGCAGCCCAACCGAGTCGTAGTGGTAGCGGTAGCAATCCTCGTAATTGACTGCGTCATCTCCTTTCCTAAAGGTTTTTCTATAGCAATTTGTCACTCTTCGTTGCTCGTCGAACTCATAGTATGCAGTTGTCCGATTTTTGCCTCTTCGGTAATCGGCCGTGACTGATTTCACATTGCCTTTGTGCCCACAAGTGTCTATCCTAGCCACTCCGTGGAACCTGCCGCTGTGGCGTTGCAGATAGGCAGAGTCCTGCGCCGTCAATTTCCTGCCATGATTGTCCATATAGGCTCCCGTAACGCTATCAATTCTAGGCAGGTTGAGGAAGGCAGCGTTCTCTTCGAAACTTTTGTTGTTGCCACCTTTTATCGTTCTCGTCTTCACCCGGCCATATTCCTTGCGCCAAGCGTGACGGGTGTGACGAATCAGTTCGTGCACCCGCATCGGCTTGCCAGTGAGGTGGCGATGATAGCAACGGAGTATGATGCCCGACATGTCGTCGAGGTGATGCACTCCCTTTTTGACGAAATACTCGCTGAGCCTTGAGCCCCGCCATAGGCCCCAGGTGTTGCGGATTGTCAAGCCCATGCCGAAATGGCTGGCACCGATAAACGCAGGCTCATCAATTGCCACATACTGGGCTTTTGTGGAGTCGGGCACTATAGAGTCGAGCACCCGGATGCAGTCCTTGATGTCCTTAGGGATGTAAATGCTATCGCTTTGCGACATTGCTCGCATACTGAAAGCCAAAAGCATCACGACTAATATCAAATAATTCTTCATAGTTGTGGAGAATTTTCCTTCTAGCGTTAATGACCATCAAGAAGGATTCTTGTTTCTTATGGAGACTTCTAAAAGGCAATTTATATATTATAACGAAGAAAAAGGCAATTTAGTATACAGTCAGAGAAAACTATGGTGGCGATATATGTTTTTTCGAATTTCGCGAAGACAAATACAAAGGCAGCAAAGACATCTACGCGTAAACGGAAGAAGTGCGAAGCCACACCTCAGCCTCGCTCTTGCGTCGAGCTAGCCTTCCAGCAGCACCTTATTACACCTGGATAGCCCCTATTTATGCCTATCTGGCGCCTACAATTCCAGCCCCCTAGATATAAGGGCAGACTGACTCTTGGCCTAACACCATATAGACCCTCCCATGAAGGACGGCGATTCAGGCCTTCCTCACCATGCAGACCGACCGAAGACATTCTTGTGCTCATGCGATTGGATGGCAAGAGGGAGCGGGCGTTCTCCAGATCGTATAATCCACTCTCTTCTCCCCCCACATTCCTCCTTACGTTTGGACAAATTCCCACTCATCTATTCGATTTCTTCCCCAACCAAGGAAAGTCTGTTACGGTCAAAAGTGCGTCGAGAAAGAAAAAACCACATGATGCAAAGGGGATATTCATCTCTTTTGAGAGCTACCGGAGGGGTTAATCAAGGCATTTTTCCCTTTCTCGGGGACAACCATAGTAAGAGAATGCAGTTTAAAACATCATATCGCATTGGTTTGTTGTCTTTCAAAGAAATCAAACCGAGTGATTTGGTGACAGGTGACAATGGATTTTTGAATGGTACACACAGAACCTTTGGATTACATATATATCTAATAAATAATTAGTTAAATGTAATATACAGGGATTGTCGACGCATTTTTTTCATTGCTACCTATCACCTTTTACCTATCCTGCCAAACCTTTAAGAGAGTAGAGAAGAGACCCATTGAAGGGCCCGTACATCTACGAGGCAGATGTCCTTTCTATGTTTTGCGACAGCCTTTGGGGTGGGTACCGTTGACAGAACGCCCCCTTGGTAGCGACACAAGCCTCCCTTGCCGCGAAGACCGACTGGCCGAAGGCAATCTATATCCATCGGTCGAAAGTCGCGAGAGAGGGCTTTTACGAGACCACGCAACCTGGGCTTATCTTCACACCTCTTTTTCCTTCCCGTTTGGACATGCTTCACCCGTACCTTCCTTGCTATAGGATTTTCAAGAAGAAACGGAACTCTTTTTCAAAGAGGATATATACCAGCCGGCACAAACGATGTCGTTTTTGGATACCAACAAAATAGGCGACCGTTATTGATCGCCTTTTTGTTGTCCAACCTGGATTCGAACCAAGACTGACAGAACCAAAATCTGGAGTGCTACCATTACACCATTGGACAATCTGTTGCTTTTCGGCTCTCGGCGAGATTTTGCTTAACCCTCTAAAGTATAACATCTTGCGACGTTATCCGCTCACTTTTGAGCCTCGCAACGTGATTGCAAAAATACACACTTTTTCCGAAACAGCAAAATTTATTTTTGTTTTAACCCAAAATAGGCGCCTTGGAGCGGCCGGAGAGTGTGTCGGAGGACTAGGGCACCATGACCGTCTCGTCGTCTTCTACGCGGAGGTTTTTCATGATAAACTGGCGACGTTCTTTGGTGTTCTCGCCCATGTAGAAGCCGAGGGTCTGCTTGATGTCGAAATCCTTGTGGAGCAGAACGGGGTCAAGACGCATATCTCTGCCGATAAAGTCCTTGAACTCGTCGGGCGAGATTTCGCCGAGACCTTTGAATCGGGTGATCTCGGTCTTGGCGTTGTTCTTGCCAAGTTCCTTAAGAGCTTCAACGCGCTCCTCGTCGCTATAGCAGTAGCGGGTCTTCTGCTTGTTGCGGACGCGGAAGAGGGGTGTCTGGAGGATGTAGACGTGGCCTGTGCGGATGAGCTCGGGGTAGTAGCGGAGGAAGAAGGTGAGGAGGAGGAGACGGATGTGCATGCCGTCGACATCGGCATCGGTGGCGATGATGACGTTGTTGTAGCGGAGGTTCTCGATGCCGTCGTCGATATCGAGGGCGCTGTGGAGGAGGTTGAGCTCGGTGTTCTTATACATGGCAGCGAGGTCGCTGGCATAGGTGTTCATGGGCTTTCCGCGGAGGGAGAAGACGGCCTGGGTCTGGGCGTCGCGGCTCTTGGTGATGCTGCCGCTAGCGGAGTTGCCCTCGGTGATGAAGACGGAGGTCTCGAGACGGCGGGCGTGGTTGGTGTTGTAGTGGACGTGGCAGTCGCGCAGCTTCTCGTTGTTGAGGCTGGCTTTTTTGGTGGACTCGCGCACGAGTTTCTTGATGCCGGCGATCTCTTTGCGTTCGCGCTCGTTACGGTTGATTTTGGCGAGCAGGGCCTCGGCGGTGGCGGCGTTCATGTGGAGGTAGTCGTCGAGGTGGCGCTTGAGGATGTCGAGCACGTAAGTCTTCAGCACAGGGCTGTCGTTGGTGCCGTCGGCGTTGTTGGGGGCAAGGTGTGTGGAGCCGAGTTTGGTCTTGGTCTGAGCCTCGAAGACGGGCTCCTGGATGCGCACACACATGGCGCAGACCAGTCCCTGACGGGTGTCTGCGGCTTCGCAGTCTTTCTTGAAGAAATCCTTCACCACACGGGCATAAGCCTCGCGGAAGGCACTCTGGTGGGTTCCGCCCTCGGTGGTGTGCTGTCCGTTGACAAAGGAGTAGTAGTAGTCGCTGCTCTGGCCGTTGATGTGGGTGAAGGCAGCCTCGAAATCGTCTTCCTTGATGTGGATGATGGGATAGAGGGGCTCGCCGTCGATATTGCGGTCGAGGAGGTCGAGGAGGCCGTTCTTGGAGTAGTAGCGCTTGTCGTTGTAGTAGAGCGTGAGGCCGCGGTTGAGGTAGGCGTAGTTCCAGATGCGCTGCTCCACATACTCGTTGACGAAATGGTAGTTGCCGAAGAGCTTGCCGTCGGGGACGAACTCGACGAGGGTTCCGTTGTCGTCGCTGCCGGCGATGATGCCGCTATCGCTGGTGAGCTTGCCTTCGCAGAACTCGGCGATGCGGGTCTGTCCCTCGCGGGTGGACTGGACCTTGAAGTAGCTTGAGAGGGCGTTGACGGCTTTGGTACCGACGCCGTTGAGGCCGACGGACTTCTGGAAGACCTTGCTGTCGTATTTGCCGCCGGTGTTGAGCTTGGAGACGGCTTCGACCAGCTTGCCAAGGGGGATACCGCGGCCGAAGTCGCGGATGGAGACTTTCTTTTCGACAAAGTTCACGTTGACGGAGATCTTTTTGCCGAAGCCCGACGTGAACTCGTCGATAGCGTTGTCGATAACCTCTTTGATAAGCACATAGATACCGTCGTCGTGAGAGGAACCGTCGCCCAGCTTGCCGATATACATACCGGGACGGCGACGGATGTGCTCCATATCTTCGAGATGCACGATAGCGTCATCTCCGTATTGCTCGATGCCCTGTCTGATTTGTTCTTGCTCGTCTAATTCTGCCATATTTATATAGAGTGCTTTATATTTCAGTATAAGGAAATCAGCCACTTGCGCGCAAGCAGCCACAACATTTCACCATGCAAAGATACAAAATATATCGCGTCCCGCGCAAGGCTTTTTGACAAAGTATCAACAGATGGGCTGTTAATAACGGACAACCAACAGATATCAAGGCTGTTACATGGTGATAAATTACCACAAGGAACCCTCTACCTCCCTACCCTGCCCCAAGCCCCCGATTCACCCCTTTCTGGCAGGCTATGTGTTCGGCTTGCGTTCGGCTTGCGTTCGGCTTGCGTTCGGCTTGTGTTCGGCTTGTGTTCGGCTTGCGTTCGGCTTGCGTTCGGCTTGTGTTCGGCTTGCGTTCGGCTTGCGTTCGGCTTGCGTTCGGCTTGCGTTCGGGGAAATTGCCTTCTTTATCGGCAGAAACCATACGCCAACTAGGCGCAAGTGTATGGCTAATGCATGGCTAGCGTATGGCTAATATATGGCTGGAAAGAGAGAAAAAGGTAGGAAATCGAACTTTTTTACAATCGTATCAATAAAAAAGTGTATCTTTGCAAAGTTGCCATAGTGTGCCATCAACATACTATAGGCTGAGAAATAAGAACTTAGATAAATAACAAGACGACACATATCATGTCTATCATACTCGCCATCGAATCCTCGTGCGACGACACATCGGCTGCCGTGCTGCGCGACGACCGTATCCTCTCCAACGTCATCGCCTCGCAGAAGGTGCATGAACAATATGGCGGCGTGGTGCCCGAGCTGGCGTCGCGCGCCCATCAGCAGAACATCGTCCCTGTGGTCGATGCCGCCATCAAGAACGCCGGCATCGAGAAGAGCCAGATCGACGCCGTAGCCTTCACCCGCGGTCCGGGACTGCTGGGGTCGCTGCTCGTAGGCGTCTCCTTCGCCAAAAGCTTCGCCCAGGCGCTCGACATCCCCCTCATCGAGGTGAACCACCTCCAGGGACACGTGCTCTCCCATTTCATCAAAGAGAACGACGACAGCCAGGTGCCCCGATTCCCCTTCCTCTGCCTGCTGGTGAGCGGAGGACACACCCAAATCATCCTCCTCAAGAGCCATTTTGAGATGGAGATACTGGGCCAGACCATCGACGACGCCGCCGGCGAATGCATCGACAAGGCCGCCAAGATCATGGAGCTGGGCTATCCCGGAGGACCTATCATCGACAAGTTCGCCAAGGAGGGCAACCCCGACGCCTTCCAGTTCGCCACTCCTCATATCCCCAACTACGACTACAGCTTCAGCGGCATCAAGACCTCGTTCCTCTACTTCCTCCGCGACCGCCTGGCCGAAGACCCCGACTTCATCGAGAAGAACAAGCCCGACCTCTGCGCCTCGATACAGAAATGCATCGTAGGCTTCCTGCTCAAGAAATTCGAGAAGGCAGCCCTGCAGAAAGGCATCAACCAGGTTGCCATCGCTGGCGGCGTGAGCGCCAACTCCTACCTGCGCAGCGAGCTCCAGCGCATAGGCGACAAGCACCATTGGAAGGTCTTTGTGCCCAAGTTCCAGTTCTGTACCGACAACGCAGCCATGGTGGGCATCGCCGGGTACTACAAATTCCTCAAAGGCGAGTTTGCCGACATCAGCCTTCCTCCCTACACCCGCGACTAACCCCGCTCGAACGGCACCCACACACCCAAGCCAACACCATGAACATCAAGCACAATCACCCGCCACTCTCCCGACGATGCCGCAGCATCGTCGTAGCTCTGCTGTGCCTGATCTCCTTCTCGGCCAAGGCCCAGGACATCCATTTCTCGCAGATCGACATCAACCCGCTCCTGTTCAACCCCGCCTATGCCGGATTCTTTGACGGAACGGGCCGTTTCGGCGTCATCTACCGCAACCAATGGGCCAGCGTCAGCGTCCCCTTCCAGACCGTAGCCGCCACAGCCGAATTCTCGCTCAAGCGACGCAAATACCAGCGCGACGGCTTCAACGTGGGCCTCTTCCTCTTCAACGACCGCGCAGGCACGCTCGGCTACGGCACCACGGCAGGCAACGCCGTCCTCTCCTACTTCCACGCCCTGGGACAGAACGACATCTACGTCTCCGCAGGAATGGAGGCCGGATTCGGACAGTCGGGATTCCACACCGAAGACATCTCGCTCTCCGACCCTTCCGAAGGATTCGAGAAGACCACCTCGACCTATCCCACCCTAGGTGCCGGCGTGGCTTTCTTCTACCAGCCCCACGATATGCTCTACCTCAAACTGGGGCTCTCGGGACGCAACCTCAACCGCCCCAACATCTCCTATCTCGGCCTCGACGACACCTATCTCGAGCCCAAGTTCAACGCCTACCTGAGGATGGAATACCGAGGATGGCCGAGCCTGTCGATCCTCCCCCTGCTGGCCTGCCAGTTCCAGAAAAACAACACCGAGGTTATCGCCGGCTGCGACGCCAAGTGGTATCTGAACGAAACCAGCTCGGGAACAACAGCCTTCTCGGCAGGAATACGCTACCGCCTGGTCGACGCCCTATATACCGAGTTTGCGCTGGAACACAACGCCTTCATCTTCTTCCTCGACTACGACGCCAACCTCTCCAAGCTTACCCCCGCCTCGAAAAGTCTGGGCGCCTTCGAGCTGGGAATCGTCTATAGAATCAACAAGAACCAACCTATAAAACGCAAGGCCATGCCCTGCCCGATAATGTAGCCAGTATGACAAGAAACGCGACACGGAACCTCCTGCTCACGCTACTGCTGCTCATCACCTCGGCGGCATGGGGGCAGAGCGCCTTCCAAAACGAAGGCGACGAAGCTTTCGAGGCCGGACTCTACAAGCAGGCCCTCGACCTCTACAAGCAGGCCGAGCCTCTCGACCACTCGCCCCTGCTGACGTTCAAGAAGGGGGAAGCCTGCCGCCTGTCGAACGGCTACGCCGAAGCCATCACCTACTACAAAACCCTTGCCGAGAGCGCCGCCATAGCCGAATTCCCGCAGAGCCTCTTCTATCTGGGCATGATGCACAAATGCAACGGCAGCCCCGACTCGGCGCTATTCTACTTCAAGCGCTACCTCGTCGTCAACCCCAAGGACAGCCTGCGCGAAGCCCGCACCCAACAGGAGATAGCCGCCTGCCAATGGATTATGGACAGCACCCGGCACCCGAGCAAAGCGTTCCGCTATGTGGTGCGTCACGAGACCAAGAACGTCAATACCGCCAATAGCGAATCGGGCGCCATCAAGATCGCCGACTCCCTGATGCTTTTCTCCTCCATCCAGGAGATGAGCCGCCCCGGCACGCGCAACAGCATCAACAGCGACCTGGTGCTGATGCAGATCTACGAATCGTCGTTCGACCGCTACGGCAACGCCACGCCCTTCGAGTTGAACAGATGGGGACTGAACAGCAAGTCGATGCATACCGGCAACGTGGCCTATGACGACAGGAACCAAACCCTCTATTTCAACCGCTGCCCGGAGGACAACACCTTCTCCGACATCCCCTGCGACATCTATTTCTCCAAATATTCCAACGGCAAATGGAGCAAGCCCAAGCCCCTGGGTGGCGACATCAACCTCGACGGCTACTCCAGCACCCAGCCTTCCGTAGGCTATCTGCCCGACGGCAACGTGATCCTCTATTTCTCCTCCAACCGACCTGGAGGAATGGGAGGAATGGACATCTGGTATTCGATCATCAAGCCCGACTGCAGCTGCACCTCCCCTTGCGTCAACCTGGGAGCTCCCGTCAACAGCCCCGGCAACGAGATCACCCCTTTCTACGACAACAACACCCAGACACTCTTCTTCTCCTCCGACTGGCACTACGGCTACGGCGGCTACGACGTCTTTTCTTCCCAAGGCCAACGCGACGGATGGAAGAAGCCGGAGAACCTTGGCAGCTCTCTCAACTCCCCGGCCAACGACATCTTCTTCTCCGTCAACCGCGGCTCAAAACACGCTTCGTCGGAAGGCTACCTCACCTCCAACCGTAGCGGTTCGTTCTACCAGCACGGAAACACCTGCTGCAACGACATCTACCGTTGGAGCATAGAGAAGATTGACACCACGACATTCCGCGTCCCCGAGAGACCCAAGATCGCAACCCCACCACCTCCCGTCGCTTCCAACAAGCAGAGAGCCACCAAGCTGCTCCCCATCGCGCTCTACTTCCACAACGACGAGCCCGACCCCAACTGCAACGCCAACACCACGACGCTCACCTACTACCAGACCTACAACCGATATATGTTCATGCGCCGCGAATACAAGGAGGCGCAGAGACAGCTGGCCACGGGGGCGAGACTGGATTCGCTACAAGGGGAGATCGACCAGTTCTTCTCGCACGACATCTACGACAACTGCCAGAAGTTTGAACAGTTTATGCGCACGTTGCGCGACGACCTCGCCGCCGGACGTAGCGTGCAGATAACCGTTGCCGGCTATGCAAGTCCGCTCCATTCGGGAGACTACAACTTCAACCTCTCCAAGCGACGCATCTCTTCCATCATCAACCAGCTGATGGCTTTCGACAACGGCTCCATAGCACGCCACATGGGCACCAACGGACGCGGAATGCTCAAAATCAACGAGGTAGCCTATGGAAGCAGCAAAGCGGCAAAATACGTCTCAAACGACCGACACAACCAAGCCCTCTCCGTCTACAGCATCGACGCAGCAAAGGAACGCAGAATCGAAATCGTGGACTATGCCTACGAAGGAGACGAAGCAGGAAACAGCTGCCTCGTTCCTCCCGGCTGGATTATCCACATGGGCACCTACTTCTCGGGCGAAGTCTCGGAGATGGAGGTCCACCTCCCCCACTCCTCCGCTACAGAAAAGCAGCTGGACTTCATCAGCCTGGGATTTCCAAACGCCAAAGTACTGGGATACAGCAGTCTTGTCCCCAACGAGGACCTGGTGCTCTATCTCTCCATCGACAACCGCGACGCTGCTCCCGCCTCGAGAGTGATCCTCCCCGTGACGCTACGCGTGAGAGGAGAGAACATCACACAAACCATCTTCCTTGAATACAGTTTGATGAAATAATCGAAAAAAATAATCTAAAATCATGAAAATACTCTGTGTAGCAAAGAATTATGTTGACCACGCCATCGAAATGGGCGCAGCCAAACCTCCTTCGGAACCCGTATTCTTCCTCAAACCCGACAGTGCCATGCTGCAGAAGAATATGCCTTTCTTCTATCCTGATTTCAGTACCGAGATCCACCACGAGATCGAGGTAGTGGTACGTATCGAAAAGCTCGGCAAGAGCATCGAAGAGCGCTTCGCTCCCAAATACTACACCTCCGTAGCCCTCGGTATCGACTTCACAGCCCGCGACCTCCAGGCCAAAGCCAAAGCTGCCGGACAGCCCTGGGCTGTGAGCAAAGGCTTCGACGGATCGGCAGTACTAAGCGACTTCGTTCCTCTCGAAGAGCTCGGGAAAGACGCCAACAACCTCGACTTCTATCTTCTCAAGAACGGAGTAGAAGTGCAGCACGGGAATACCAACAAGCTGGTCTTCAACATCAACCATCTGATCTCGAACATCTCCAAGTTCATGACCCTCAAGACCGGGGACCTCATCTATACCGGAACTCCCGCCGGCGTTGGTCCTGTTCAGATCGGCGATACGCTCGAAGGATTCCTTGAAGGCCGTCAGCTCCTCACCTGCCGAATCAAATAGCAGAGCCATAAGAGGGTAAAGCCACCTATCCGCTCCCGTCCAACCAGAGTCTAGCTAGCAGGCAGACTCCCTTTTTCTGCCGGCTGCGACGACGCTAGACTCTGGCTAGAGCGACCTTGATGGGAGCCTAGGAGATAGTATGGATGTAAGCACAAGGATTTTTTCAACCATCCCATACTATTTCCCTTATTTCTGCGTTATATATTTAGAGCAAACCGAAAAAATACATATCTGAAATAACATCATGAAAAAGCTAATTCTCACGCTTGCAGCGCTTTTCTGCGCCACCTGGGCTTTCGCTCAGAACGACATCAACGAGGCAAGCTACTACATCGAAGGAACCTATGTTCCCAATGCAAAGAACTGGACTTTCTCGCTGAACAACCCACGCGGATCGGGAATCCATTTCGCCAACGAGGGGAAGACCCATCAAGGAACCGAAGACAACGGATCGGTAGTGTTCACCTTTACCGACGCCACCACCACCTGCCCCGCAAACTTCAGCAAAGGACTCAATTTCTTCACCTATAGCGAAAGCGACGGACGATGGGTGAGACGTACCGAAGTGCGCAACGGAGAACAGGGATTCTCCCAGGACCGCTCCATGGTAGTCATGCTCGTCCTCGACTGCAGCAGCTCCCTCGGCTCCGACTTCGCACGAGTGAAGAAGAGCGCCATCTCCTTCATACAGAACCTCGCTCAGGCTTCAGCCTACAAGGGCAACATCTACGTTGGTATCGTAGGTTTCAACTCCCGGATGAATCCTTTCGACATCGTTCCCCTCACTACCGAGAACGAAGACAAGCTCACATCCTTCATCAACAACCTCACCATGGACGACATCACCCGCCTCTATATGGCTATGCATCGCGGAGGTGAGATGATCGACAACTACGCTTCCACCATGAAAGACGCCCTTGGAGGAGCATTCATGGTCTCCTTTACCGACGGCTACGACAACGCCTCGATGGATCGCAACATCGGCGGTCCTCAAGACTATTTCAACTTCGTGAAAAAGAACTACGTCGACGGCAAAACCATCAAAGACGTAAAACTCGAAAGCTACGTTATTGCCGTCAAAGGCGACGAAGTGTCGCAGCAGGAATTCGACCAACTCAAACTGCTGGCCACCAACGACAATCGTCACTTCATCGAAGGCAACATCAAGGAAATCAACGACCTCTTCACCAATCTCTCCGCTCAGCTCATCCGTCGCTGGCAGAACATCTACTGCTACATCCCCATGGGTTACCAAGGAAAAGTCCGTTGGGTGCTGAACTGCGACGATAACGAATCCGCAACAAAAGACGAGCCCAAGAAAACCGAAAAGAAAGAACGCACACAAAGCGCTTTCCTCCAAGGCTGCCAAAACAGCTACGGCATCAACCTCGGCCTCGGCCAGGGAATCTGGGGAGCAACAGCAAAACGCCAATGCAACCACCTCGCCCTTATGGCCGATCTCGGACTGATGAGAAAGAGCATCAAAGAAACCGACAGCACTAGCGAGAACTACAACCAGAAAATCCGTCATAACGTGATCGAACTCGCAGGCAACGTCGCCTATCAGGACATTATCAGCGAAAGCGGGAAACTGCGTCTGAGCTGGCTTGCCGGCGGCGGACTCTCGTTAGGTATTGACTGCACATCCGGCAAAGGCAAGCTGGGCATTAACGCGCTCGCCGGCATCGAACTCTCTATCGCCAACAAGGTCGACATCCAGTTCGACATCCGTCCTGGCGCTTCCAAAGCCATCGGCTTCGAGATCCCCACCACCTTCGGAATCCGTCTGCATCTATAGAGCAGATAGAAATATAAAGACAGACAATAAAGGTCGAGACGCTCAGTCCCGACCTTTTCTGTCAAACGATATTTGTCGGATATTATTTCTCCTTTGCCTTGCGAGCCATAGCGAACAGCTCGAGACTCACGTGGCAATAACCCTTCGGATTCTTGTCGAGATAATCCTGATGAGCCTCGTGGGCGGGATAGTAGTTACGAAGAGGGAGGACCTCTATGGCGATAGGAGCCTCATAATACTGGGACAAGTCCTTGATAGAAGCCTCGATGACGGGACGTTCTGCCTCATCGGTATAGTAGACACCAGTACGATATTGGTCGCCAAAATCCTCGCCCTGATGGTTGACAGCCGTAGGATCGATGATCTTGTAATACAGGTCAAGAAGGAAGGGCAGAGAAACCTTGTCGGCATCATAGACAACCTTTACCGTTTCAGCAAAGCCTGTGGTGTGTTGGCAGACCTGTTCGTAGGTCGGATTCTCGCAGTTTCCGTTGGCAAAACCTACAGTTGTGTCGATCACACCATCGATCTGCTTCATAAAATGCTCGGTTCCCCAATAGCAACCGCCAGCCAGATATATCACGCGTTCGTTCATATTCCTTATTTCAAGTTAAATTTAAGACTCTTTTCTCCCTTTGCTGTACGTATGTACATAGTATAGTTGATGCGAGGCATCTTGGTGATAGTGATTTTCGCCCCGTTCTTATATTGAGGTATGGTACGGACCGTATTTCCTTGAGCATCAACAAACTCTACTTCGGCAACAGGGCTTTCCATCGAAACGGTTATGTAACCTTCGGCAAGATAGGGGGTAACCATCACCTTCTCCGTAGAATTGCCTTTTGCCATCATTCCGCCAGAAACGATGAAGTCTCTATTGAAGGAGAAAGCCTTGATGGCGTTTATCTCCATTTGGGCAGGGGTACATTCATAGCCCTCGAGCTGCGGCTTCAGGACGCCCGAAGTTCCGCTTGCCACCTCGAAGGAATACTTCCCTTGCTCGTCGGTAACAGCAGTCTTTCCGGCAAATTCGACCGTAATTCCGCTCTTGGGCTTGCCTTTATCGTCTCTCACCATTCCAGAAATCACCTGACCCGAATAACGGCAGAGGCCTTTGAAGTCGGTCCCGAACCATTTGTGCCCTTGGGCATCGACCACGACATTATGGACAGTTTTTGTCGCCAGCTCGCCTTTGCGGGCGGGATAGACACGCCAGTTGCTCTTACCGTCGAAGCAGGCCACTCCGTTATTGGTAGCTATCCAGATCGTTCCGTTGGCGTCGAGCGTGAGCCAGTTTACCTGATCGCTAGGTATGGGGCTGTTCTGTGTGTTGAAGACCTTCCAATTGGTGCCGTCGAACTTGCACAGACCGCCGAGGGTTCCCAGCCATTTGTTGCCGGCCTTGTCAATCACGATAGAGGGAACGATATTGTGGGGAAGGCCCGAGTTTTTTGTCGTGAAGTTGGTCCAATGTGCATCGTCGAAGACGCAGAGTCCGTCATTGGTCCCGATCCACTTATTGTTCTGACGGTCAATGGCTACGCAGAGGATGAAGTCGGAGAGCAGACCCGAATTGTCCTGCGTATATTTGTCCCACGTCTTGCCGTTGTATTTCACCAGGCCGCCAAGGGTGACGCCAATCCATTTCACATCGTTCTTGTCGACAGCAATGGCGCGGATAAACTTCATTCCCAACCGCTTCACCTCAGCCGTATGCTCATTGAAAGTGCTGCCGTTGAACTCAATCACGCCATAGTCGTCGGTACCGATCCAAAGGACGCCACGATTGTCTACCGTAAGGCAGTTGACGAACTGGTCCTTGAGTTTGTCGTTGAAATCGGCATAGTCGGTCCACGTCTTGCTCTGCAGCCGGCAGAGTCCGAGGTTGGTTCCGACCCATTTTGCGTCCTTCTTGTCGGTAGTGATCGCGAGGATGGTGTTGCCGCTAATCTCCGAGTTGGACATATCGTAGGTCTGCCACAACTGGGCCTTTGCGAGGAAAGGCATCAGGACGAGGAATAGGAAAAGCTTTTTATATCTCATTACAAATAATTAGTATCTGAAGAAGGGATTTTATTACGAAAAGAATCAAGTTTTATGCTTCTCTTTCTTTGCCGCAGGGAAGAGTATATTATTCAATATCAAGCGATATCCCGGCGAATTGGGATAGAGCGAGAGATCGGTCGGCGGATCGCCCACGAAGTGGCTGTAGTCCTCGGGATCGTGCCCGCCGAGGAACGTCCAAGTGCCTTTGCCGTAATCGCCATGCAGATAGCGCACTTCGCCTAGTTCCTTGTTCTCGGCAAGAATTACGGCTCCGCTCTTTACGTACTGTTTCCTGAAAGCCGTCGTCTGCCCCATGAAACCGTGGATGATACGGGTGTGGTTCTGGGTAAGCATGGTAGGGACCCAATCCCATTTGGCCGAGAACTCGAAGAGGGTGAAGAAATCGTTCTTCTCGTTGACGACCTTCATACGCGAGCGTTGGTCGATATCGATCGAAGAGATCTCGTATTCAGAAGGATTGGTACTGATACGGAAGTCTTTGAAAGCAAAGCACTTGCTATAGTCGAGCTGGGCTTGTGCGTTAGGATGCATCGGGTCGCCATCGAACATCACATCACATATATCGACGTTCTCCGAAGCCAGAGCGACGTCGTAGCTGTCGGGCGCCGAGCACATAGCAAAGAGAAACCCTCCGCCTGCCACGAAATCACGGATCTTCTTGGCCACAGCAAGCTTGAGCTCCGACACCTTGGCGTAGCCCAGTTTGTGAGCCATAGCCTCCTGATTGCGAACATCTTCTATGTACCATTGCTGGTTGCGATAATTGGCCCAGAATTTGCCATACTGCCCCGTAAAATCCTCGTGGTGAAGATGCAGCCAGTCGTACGTGGGAAGGACGCCAGAAATCAGCTCCTCGTCATAAACCACGTCGTAAGGTATCTCGGCATAGGACATCACAAGCGTCACGGCATCGTCCCAAGGGAGTTTGCTTTTAGGTGAATAGACAGCAATCTTGGGGGCTTTCTGCAGCTTGACAGCATCCATATTCACCGAAGGATCAGCAATCTGCGAGAGGATTGCCGAAGACTGTCCGTCGGCTATAGCCTCGCACGAAACGCCACGCAGACGGCATTCGCGCTCCAGCCTGTCGGCATGTTTCATCATGAACGTGCCGCCCCGATAGTTCAGCAGCCACGTCACTTCCACCTCCCGTTCCAGAGCCCAGTAGGCGACGCCGTAGGCCTTCAGATGGTTCTTCTGGCTATCGTCCATAGGGATGAGGAGATAGGTTGCAGAAGCCTTCAAAGCCAACGAAAGAAGGAGAAGGAGCGTTATGGTTCGTCTGAGGGTTTTCATTCCAATAAAAAAAAATTAAGAGCCGCAGGTGAGCGACTCTATTTTTAGTGCGGATAGGGAGACTCGAACTCCCACTCCGTGAGGAACCAGATCCTAAGTCTGGCGCGGCTACCATTACGCCATATCCGCTTGATTCTTAATCGCTGCCGTGATGTTCGGGTGTGTTATTCTGCCGTTTCGGTAGTTCAAAAATCGACTGCAAAGGTACGCACTTTTTCTCACATGGCAAAAAAAATCTTTTCCCTCCCCTATTCTCCTTACGCTTGCCTCCCTCTAGCGTACCCTTTGCCTCGCCCTAGCGTCCCATCACTCAGGCAAAAAGCCGAACGAAAGCCGAATGCAGGCCGAACACAAGCCGAACGAAAGCCGAACGAAAGCCGAACGCAGGCCGAACACAGGCCGAACGCATACCGAATAAAACATTCTTTTTCTGCATCATATCCACGACACATCTTTCCACCTCAGAAAGCAAAAAAAATAAATTTTACATTCCCACACAATAATCGAACAAACGGCACGTTATTAAAGTAAGAACATATAATAAATAACGTGAAACGCTTTTGGAAGATAACAGGACGCTTTTTCGGCTGGATGGCCCTGCTGCTCTACGTGGTGGTTGCCTTGCTGAACTATAGCGTGGTGCAGAGCCTTGCCGGCTCGGCAGCCAGCTCCTATTTCTCCAAAGAATGGGGCGGGAAGGCGAAGATAGGCTCCATCAGCGCCAACATCTTCGACCACGTAGTGCTGCACGACATCCTGCTGATCGACCCTCAAGGCGACACCATCGCCGACGCAGGACGCATCAGCGTCTCCTTCAACAAGCTGCCCTACAAAGACGGCGTCCTTGACCTGGACCGGGTAGGGCTGAGAGACGTCTACTTCCATCTGGTCACCGACTCCAACGGCATCAACCTCAAGTACATAACCGACTATTTCAAAAGCGACAAGCCCTCGAGCGAAACCCACGAGCCGTTTACCGTCAAGGTAAGACGGCTGCGTATGCGAGAGGTGCATTATAAGATGGACCTGCGTGTTGACAAGCCCCACGTGTTCCGCTACGAGAACGGCGTCGACGTGCAACGCATGGAGTTCAGCCACCTCAACGCCGTCATACGCAACATCCGCGTCTGCAACGACCACATCACCTGCAAGATAGAGTCCTTCTCGGGAGAGGAACGTAGTGGCTTCAAGTTCAACAAAATCTGCGGCAACGCCTACGTCTCCAACCACGGCATCAGCGCCACCAACTTCCATGTAGCCACCGACAGCACAGACCTCACGATCGACGCCCTGCTCAACTATCGCAGCTGGAAAACGATGAGCCACTATGTCGATAGCGTAGACATGACCGTGAAATTCCACCCCGGAAGCGTCGGCTGCTTCGTCGACGCAGCCTATTGGGCTCCCACCCTTTGGGGCATGGACGAGCGAGTGCTTATCGAAGGCGACGTCCACGGACCCGTAGCCGCCATGTATGCCGAGAATATGCTCGTGCGCTTCGGACGAGGCACAGAGCTGCATGTGGACGGCTCGGTAATCGGACTTCCCTACATCGACTCCACCTATTTCGACGGCGTAATACATCAGTTCACCACCAACTATAGCGACATCTGCTCCGTAAAACTCCCAACCCGAGCCAAAGCGCTCCAGCTGCCTTCCCTGCTGAAGAACCTGGGCTCGTTCAACCTCCAGGCCTCGATGCTGGGACGCATCAAAGACTTCGACGCCACAGCAACACTCAACAGCGCCGTCGGCCAGATCAACGTGGAAGGCTCGATGCTATACAACGAGACACGCAAGACCTACACCTACACAGCCGACGCATCCTCGGAGCACATCGACATAGCCCGACTTCTTCCCAACAAGGTCCTCTACCAGAGCGGGCTTAACGTTCATGCCGAAGGCTCGGGTTTCAACCCCAACGAGATGAACGCCTCCGCCACCATCGGGCTGAACAACACCATTCTTGCCGGAGGAACGGTCGACAACACGATGCTCGAAGCAGAGATAAAGAACGGCCAGATTGTTGCCAACGCCAATATCAACGACGAGCAGAATAACCTCAACCTCCGATGCAGACTGCGCAACGACAGCGCCTTGGTAGCCCTGAACATCAAGAACCTCGACCTCGCCATGGTCGGCATGAAACCCAACGCAAACGGAACAACACCACAGGTGCGGTCAAACATCGACATCGCTATGGCCCTGCCCGAGAGCAAGAACATCGAAGAGGCGACCGGCACCGTGGAAGTAAGCGCGTTGCGCTATTCCGTCGGCGAACGCGAAGTCAGTCTCGATAGCGTGAATATTGCCATGGACCTCGACGATGGGATGAGGATCATCCACGTAGGAAGCGATGTGGCAAAGGTTGACGCCGAAGGCTATTTCGACTTCTCCGATTTCGGACTGATCGTACGGCAATTCATCAACAACTACTGCCCCACCTATTACAATCCCAACGCCAAAGCCCTCTCCGATGAGGAGCTGGCCTCCATAGCCGACGCAACACTCTCCTTCTCGGCCGAATGGAAAGACCGCCGAGACAAGCTGGCACCCATTCTCCCCAACATCCGGATAGCACCCGGAACCCGCCTGATGGGCGCCTACAACAACGCCGAATCGCTAAAACTCATCGCCCGCTCCGACTCCCTCAAGGTCGGAGGACTAGCCATAGCCGGCCTAGCCGTCAACGGCCATTCGATTGGCGAACGCTATAAAGCCGACATCGAAGCCGATGCTATCGCCATGGGAGCTACCGAGCTGCTCTCCAACGCCACTATCGGCATCACGGCTCATTCAAGCGAGGTAGGGCTGAACCTCAACTGGAACGACCACTCCGACCCCATCTCCAAAGGCTCGCTGGCCATGCTTATGGAAAGCGACACTTCGGGCAACAGAGTCTCTCTGCTCAGCAACAACATCCTGATCAAAGGCAACCCATGGGACGTCGCTTTCTCCGAACCTATCACCCTCGCCAAGAAACATCTGCACATGGGAGGACTCTCCATCTCGAGCCAGGGGCAGGAGATCAAAGCCTCCGCCTGCATCATGCAGCAACCCAACGACAGCATAGGCCTCGACATCCACAATTTTGCCCTCAACCAGATCAATTTCCTCCTCGGCAGCACAGGATTCAACCTCGACGGACTTGTGAACGGCACAGTCATGATGACCAACATCTCCGAAACCCCTTATGTTGACATCAAGACTACCGTTGACGACTGCATGATAAACGAACAACCGCTCGGCGACGCAAACATCCAGAGCCAATGGGACGCCGAGCTACAGCGCCTCAATTTGGAATTCACCACCTTGCTCCAGACCGACACCCTCGAGCAACAGCCGCTTGTCGCGCTAGGATATGTCGACCTGGGGACTCCCGATAAGGACTTGGAATTCAACATCGACTTTGACGGATTCTCGCTACGGTCCATCGCCCCACTCCTCCAGTCGTTCTCATCCCAACTCGAAGGCAACCTGCATGGCAACTTCGTCGTTTCGGGAAGTGCCAAGATGCCCCAGCTGCGCGGCGACGCCTACATCGAGAAGGCATCCCTCTTGGTTGACGCGACCGGCGTGACCTACACCATCGACGACACGATTTCGTTCACCAACAACGAGATCCTGTTCGACAATATCACCATCCTCGACCCGCAGAAAAACCAGGCTCTGCTCAACGGCAAAATCCGCCACTCCCATTGGAAAGACTTCCAGATCGACCTCGCGCTCAATACCCGCCACATTATGATGATGAACACCACGGCACAGAATGCCAACTACTATGGCAGAATCTTCGGCGCCGCAGAAGGAACCATCACGGGAACTTTGAACGCCTTGGACATCAAAGTCAACGCCCAGACACGTCCAGGAAGTTCCCTCACCTTTGCCGTAGACAACAAAAAGCAGGTGAAAGAGCTGGGATACATCATGTTCGAAGACTTTGAAGCCAACGAAGAACGCGAAGAACGCGAACGCAACAATTCTGCCCTCAAGGAATCGGGCATGAACTACAAGATCACGGCCGACATTGTCATCACGCCCGACCTCAGACTTACCGTCCCCATGGACTTCGGCCAGATGTATGCCGATGCTGCTGCCGTGGCCAACGGAGACCTGCATTTTGAGACAGGAAGCGCCACACGAACGACGCTTACCGGCGACTGCGAGATAGCTAGCGGAACAATGGGCCTGAGCCTGCTGGGTCTCATCAACAAAGACTTCTCCATCTCCGAAGGCAGCTCCATCAACTTCCCAGGATCTATCAGCGACGCAACCTTCAACGTGGAAGCTATCTATCAGCAACGCGTGAATATGGCAACACTTACCGGAGCCGATGTGTCGTCGGAGATTGGTTCGAAGAATATTCCCGTACAGGACGTCATCATCCTTAGCGGCAACATCAGCAACCCCTCTATCAACTTCGACATCCGCCTGCCCAATGTCGATCCTAGCGTGGAAGAGGAAGTATTCTCCTATATCGACCGCAGCAACGAGCTTGACATGCTCAACCAAACGCTCTCTCTTCTCATCATGAACCAGTTCTACAACAACACAACTAGTAGCGCGGCAGGAGCAACCGCCAACGGACTCTCAGCCGGGTATAGCGTATTGGCAAACTCGCTAGGTTCGGTAGTAACGAACATGGTTCAGTTTGTTGACGTCAACTTCAACTACAAGTCTGCCAACGGACTACAGAACGAGCAATATAATGTCGACATCTCCCGTTCGTGGGACAAATTCTATTTTGAATCTACCCTTGGTTTCGGAACCGACGAGCGCAAGATAGATGGAAACGACAACGGTTTTACCGGAGACGTGCTGGTGGGCTACAAGATGAATCCACAGCTGCACCTTTTCGTCTTCAACCGCAGCAACACTAACGACTACACCCGCGCCGACCTACCCTACAAACAAGGTCTTGGCCTGAAATTCACCAAGGATTTCGACCGCTGGCGCGATCTGTTCAAAAAGAAAAAGAACCGATAACATGAAGATCCTCATCATACGTCTCAGCAGCATTGGCGACATCGTTCTCACCTCGCCCGTAGTACGTTGCCTCAAGCAACAGGTGAACGATGCCGAGATTCATTATCTCACCAAACCCGCCAATGTTTCCATCATGGAGAGCAATCCCTATGTAGACAAAGTCATTCCCTATTCCGGGGACGGAAAGGCGATGGTGAAGACCCTCCAACAGGAACACTACGACTATGTCGTCGACCTTCACAGGAACCATCGCTCACGATACATCCGATGGAACCTCCATGTTCCCTATTCCGTATACAACAAGGAGAATTTCAACAAGATAATCTATATCGCCACAAAATGGAATGTGATGTCGGGCAGACACGCGGTCGACCGCTATTTCGGGGCTGTGACGAAACTCCACGTCACCAACGACGGGAAAGGGCTCGACTACTTCTTTCCCGACGAGCCTCTGCCAGAGAAGATGCCTCACAGCCCCTATACCGTCATCGCGGTAGGAGCCAACCATATCACCAAGGCCATTCCTCTAGAAAAAATCGCCTATCTGTCACAAAAGATAAATTCTGCCGTTATACTATTAGGAGGGAAAGGAGACAAAGAAAGATTGGCTGCTTCGGGAATAGCACTACCCGAGAACGTCGTGAATCTTTGCGGAGAGACCACGCTTGGCCAATCGGCTGCTATCATCAAGGACGCCAGCGTAGTAGTAGCACCCGACACAGGAATGATGCACATTGCTGCCGCTTTCCACAAGCGCATCGTGATGGTCTGGGGATGCACAGCAGCCCCTCTGGGATTCGTCCCCTATATGACCGAGAGCTACGACTTCGCTATCGATCTTCCCTGCCGTCCGTGCACCCGCATGGGAAGAAAGAAATGCCCTAAAGGCCATATGAAATGCCTTGCCGACCACGATTGGGACAAGATTTCGCAGACCATCAACAGATTGAACAAAAACAACCCTACAGAATAAAAAACACCCATCATCCTATGAAAAGACTGATATTTTCCGTTCTTCTCGCCCTCACAACTGCCGTCGTTGCTCAAACGAAGCCTCAGGCAAAAGCGCAGGCCACCCCTAAACCCGACCGCGACTCTATCGCCCTAGTTGACGCCAGATGGAGCTGCGATACCGTGAACGGAATGATACTCAAACGATTCCACTTCAAGAACAAGCAACTGTTCCGTTCCAACCAGTTCATAGCCGTGCTGGAAATCCCACGAAACGCACCTTATCATGTGGAATTCTCCCACGAGTGGCAACGCACCAAGACCAGCGTCCAGGCCCGCAAACGTGGTGCTGTGGCTGCCATCAACGGCTCGTTCTTCGACATGGACCGACACAATCCCATCTGCTATCTGAGAATCGACGGCCGCGACCTTGGCGAGAACACAGCCGGGAGCGACCCCGACCATCGCAAATATTACCAATACGGATCTATGTTCCTCAACAACGGCCGTCCCTCCATCTTCAAGACCGACAGCGCCCGCAACGCCGAAAAGAGTCTTGAAACCGAGAATATCATGACCGCCGGTCCTCTGCTTGTGATGCGCAGCAAGGAAGTGGCCCAACGCGACGACAGGACCTTCATCACCCAACGCCACAACAGGACAGCCATCGGAACGAAGGCCGACGGGACGACAATCCTTCTTGTTGTTGACGGAAGAAGCCAGTTTGCTGCCGGAATGTCGATCCCCGAACTCTGCAAGATTATGCGTTGGATGGGATGCAGAGAAGCCCTCAACCTTGACGGAGGCGGATCGACAACCCTCTGGATGAAAGAGAACCGCAACATCAAGAACCTCGATGCTAACGGAATCGTCAACTTCCCATCCGACAACGGCAAGTTCGACCACTACGGAGAGCGAGCTGTCTCCAACTGCGTTATCGTTGTACCCAACAAATAACAAAAGCCAAACAGGCTCCAGCCTCGCATCAAGCTCGCAATTTTGCTTGCCTGATGCGAGCCAACTGCGACGCTACAACCTATAAAACATTAGAAAACAAAGAATAAACAATACCGACAAACCGCAATACAAAACGACTAAAACAAAGAAGAATATGACAAACGAAAACCCTTCATTCCTCGTCTATCGTGCCTCTGCCGGAGCAGGCAAAACCTACACCCTCGTAAAGCACTACCTCAAACTGGCTTTCGACGAGCACAACGGCCAACAGCCCAAAGAGCGTTTCCGCCACATCCTGGCCATCACATTCACCAACAAAGCCGCCAACGAGATGAAGGAGCGCATCTTGAAATATCTTGACGAGATTGTTGACAAAGGAGAGGAAAGCGGAATGGCTAGCGACCTGTGCAAGGAGATGGGCATCAGCTTGGTCGAGCTGCAGATAAAAGCAAAATCGCTCCATACCGCTATCATCCACAACTATAGCGACTTCTCGGTCTGCACCATCGACAGCTTCATGTATCGTGTGGTCCGAACCTTCGCCCATGACCTCGATCTGCCCATGAATTTCAACGTGCAGATCGAAGAGAAAGAGCTGATCCAAAACTCAGTAGACCGCCTCTTGCTCCAGGCAGGAACCGAAGAGGGGAAAGAGCTGACCGAGGTTTTGAAAGAATTCGCCTTGAGCAGAATGGAAACCGGGAAGAGCTTCAATACCATCGAAGAAAGTCTGAAACAGGCCGCCACACAACTCTTCTCTGAAGAAGCACCTTCCTATCTCTCCAAACTGAAGAACATCAGTTTCAAACAGTTCATCGAGATCCACAAAAGATTAGGAGCCGCTATCAAAGAGATTGAAGACTCCTATATCTCCAATGCCGGCAAAGTCATCGCCAAGGCCAAGTCGTTAGGGTTAGATCAGAGCGACTTCAAGACAGGAACCTACGCACTGTTCCAGAAAGTCTCCGAGAAAGACTTCTCTCCTTTAGGCGGCGACAACAAGACACTTCGTAGCGGAGTGGTTTTCAAGAAAGGCTACGAAAAAGATGCTGCAAAGGTTGAAATGAACGAGTTCATGGCCTCGGCCTTTGAAGAGATGGATCAGGCCACATCGAAATACAACACGTTGCGACTTCTTGATGCCAAAATATTCGAGATGGCGCTCCTCAACAGAATGAACCAATACGTGTTGGAATATGCAAGAGAGAACGAGTTGGTCCATATCTCCGAATTCAACAAACGTATCGGCGAAGTCGTCGACAACGAGCCTATGCCCTTTGTCTTCGAACGTCTCGGAAGCCGCTATAGCAACTATCTGATCGACGAATTCCAGGACACCTCGCGCCTCCAATGGGGCAATCTGCTTCCCCTTCTTGAAAACGGGGTTGCAGAACAGAACCTTTCCCTTGTGGTGGGAGACGGAAAACAAGCCATCTATCGTTTCCGACAAGGCGACGTAAAGCAGTTTATCAACCTTCCCAAAGTCGACAGCCCCCAGCACGGAGCTATCTTCACCCAACCCGGGATGAGCGAAATCGTTCCCTTGGAGAGCAACTTCCGTACCGCAGAAACCGTAGTACGTTTCAACAACGACTTCTTCCAATGGCAGATGCAGCACCAGTACGATCACAATCCCGATCTCCAGAACATCTACGAAGGAGGCGAGCAAATCCCCAAGAAGAAGGGCGGTTATGTAGAGTTACTTTTCACCCAGAAGAACTCCGAATTTCCCGAAGCCTTACTCAAAACCATCACAACCTTAGTAGAGGAGAAAGGTTATCAGCTGAGAGACATCACACTTCTGGCCGACAAGAACGGAACCCTCTCCAACATGGCACAATTCCTTAGCGAGCAAACCGTTGGAGGCAAGCCCGTGAATGTGGTTTCAAACGAGTCGTTTCTGCTGAAGAACAGCAAGACCGTGATGTTTGTCCGCGCTTTGATGCAATATCTTATCGACGGAGAAGACAAGATGACCGTTTCTTCCGTCCTTCAAAGATGGAGCGACCTCGGACTGCTGAAAGAGAACTACTACGAGCTGATGCTGCAGCCGACCATGCCCTCGTTGCACAAGATCTTTGAACGCAACCACATCGTTTTCAGCTCCGACATGCTGGTATCCTTACCCTTGATCGACTGCATCGAAACCCTTGTCCGTCTATTCCATCTCGAGGGAATGGAGAATCACTATATGGCTGCTTTTCTCAACAAAGCACACCATTACAGCAAGCTTCATCGACAGGACATCTCCGAATTCTGCGAATGGTTTGACGACAACATCGACAAGCTCTATGCCGGAACAGATTCGTCAACAGACGCCATCCGCCTGATGACAGTTCACTCCGCCAAAGGGTTGGAAGCACCTGTAGTCATCTATGTATTGCCCAAGCCCAAAACGCACGCCAGCCAACTGTGGATAGATCTTAAGGAGACCGAGGGAGCCCTCGATGCTTTCCTGCCCATCAGCCACGTAGAGTTAAGTCAGAAGAGCCATACCGAGTTCGACAGCCTGCGAGATCAGGAGGAAAGAAGAAAGGAGATGGACGACGTCAACAGACTCTATGTCGCCCTCACTCGTCCCAAGGACAAGCTCTTCGTTCTGACAGAATACAAAGAAAACGCCAAGACCGCCAAGGAAAAATCAAGCAGCTTCAACGAACAGATCCACCTCTACGCCAGCCAAGCCGAACATCATTTCTCCAATTCTTATGATGAACTTCAGCCCCGAACCGAGATGAACAAAGAGGGCGAGATTGAGGAAACAACTCCCGTCGTAGAGCGCTACTGGATTGGCAAATATCTAACCAAGAAAGAACAGGAAGCTTTGAACGAGGACAAGAGCAAGCCTGGCGAGAGACAAGAGACAAAGACAACAAAAGCCGTTTCTATCGACAACCTCTCCTACCCAAGATGGGAAGACAGACTCGTCATCGCCAGTCACTCGGAAGATCTATTCAACGAGCTTGAAAAAGAGCCTATCCGCAGAGGCAACATCATTCATCAGATTCTCGCCATGATACCTTGTCGCGGATGCGAAACCCAGGCGCTAGAAAAATACGCGCTTCATAATGGGCTGTCGGACGAAGAGAAAGCCCATCTGCTTGAAGAAATCAAGTCGGTCGTTTATGGAGACGAAACCACCCGATTCTTCAGCCCCGAGGACAAAGCCCTTTGCGAAACCCCATTAATCTATCAAGGCCAGGAACTTCGCCCAGACCGAATCGTGTTTGGGAAAGATGGCGTCTCCATCATAGATTATAAAACAGGACACTTCGACGGACAAGAGAACCTCTCTTACACCTTACAAGTCCAACGCTATTGTACCGCTCTTGCCTCTATGGGGTATAAGAACGTGGAAGGATACCTGCTCTACATAGGAGAACAGACTTCACTTGTGAAAGTCAGATAGCCTAGCCCATGATCTCCAGTTTCCAACAGAAACGTTTGGATTCTCCGGGCCGAAGAATATTCACATAGTCTCTATCACAAAACTCGCCTTCATAGTTCTCCCAGTCTGCACGTCCCCACCAAGGTTCTATACACACAAATGGAGAATACCTGCCCTTTCCCGGGCTCCATATTCCCAAAGACGGACAATTGGCAGACAGGCGCAATAGTGGGTTGTTAGCGAAGTCGGTCAACACAACCTCTTCTGGAGCGGGAGACTCAAAGACTATGGCATCGGAATCAAAAGTTTGTCGTGTGATTGCTATCTCTTGAGCATCTAACGAGCCGACACTTCGGGAGATACAACCTTTCTCCCCCACCCGAGAAACGACAAAAGGTGCCGTTCCTTTCAGTCTGGCATAGCCTAGAACGTTATGATCCTCATCCCACTCAGGCATAACGAAAGCCGGGTGCGCTCCTATCTGGAACGGCATCTCTTCTTCGCCTTGATTGCAAACAAGATAATCAACAGAAAGAGTGTTCTCTTGAAGCGTGTAGCCGATTTGGAGTTCAAAGCAGCAAGGATAGTGCGCCAGACTCTCTTTGTTGCTCTTCAAACTGTAGACGAGTCTGTTATCCGAATATGCCACACGTTCAAACTCCATATCACGAGCAAAGCCATGCTGCCCCATCGAATACTCTTTGCCCTTTATGCGAGTGACCTTGTTCCACAACGAGCCAACACAAGGGAACAGAACAGGCGAACGACGTTTCCACCATTCGGCATCTCCATGCCACAAATACTCCCGGCCGGTTCGCTTATCCTCGACCGACATCATTTCTGCACCAAAGCTCTCTACCGACACACGAAGGAAAGCGCTCTCGATTGTGGTTCTCATACAAGAAAGGAATTATGACAAAGATGAATGTTAAAGTCTGCTGTAGTCTATATCAAAGGTATTTCCCTGGCGTATGTCGCCAGTCTGGATCCCTTTCTTAAGCCAACGGCTTCGCTGGTCGGAAGTTCCGTGGTTGAAAGTCTCGGGCATAGCCTTTCCGTAGGCCTTTTTCTGAAGATAATCATCTCCGATGCGAGCTGCAATAGCAAGACCTTCGTCAATATCTCCTTCTTCAAGACTGCCGAACATCTTATTATCATTATGAGCCCATACTCCGGCATAGAAATCGGCTTGCAGCTCCAGGCGGACACTAATTTTGTTCGATTCCTTCTCGCTCACCTGCTGCATCTTCTGATGAGCCTGACCGAGCGTACCGAGCAGATACTGAACGTGATGACCCACCTCATGAGCGATAACATAAGCATAAGCGAAATCGCCTGCCGTTCCAAACTGCTGCCGCATAGACGAGAAGAACGAAAGGTCGATATAAACGGCCTGATCAGCAGAGCAATAGAATGGACCAGACTGAGAGGTAGCGTTGCCACAAGCCGACTTTACGGAACCGGAGAAAAGCACCAGTTTAGGAGGTTCGTAGGTGAGACCGTTCTGCTTGAAGACTGCCGTCCACACATCCTCTGTTCCAGCCAGGATCTGAGAGGCAAAAGTCGCCAGAGCCTCTTCTTCTGCAGTAGGCTGATAGTCAGCCACCTGTTCCGTAGTTGTTTGGTTACCCAAAACGCTAGCCGCCTGGTTCAGGTCGCCTGTGGTGAAGTAAATTATTGCAGCAACTACTATCGCTCCAAGGCTGAGACCTCCACCAATCTTTCCTGCCGACATTCCGCGTCGATCTTCTACATTCTTGCTTGTTCTTCGTCCTGTAAGATTCATTTTATGATTTTTTCTGTAATTGTTTGACAAACTGTTTTATCTCAGAATTATCTCTTCTTCCTGTACCAAACTCAGGTCCACCACTTTACCTTTCTCAAACAGGCCAAAGACAGCAGCTCCGCTTCCTGTCATAGAGGCATAGAGAGCTCCTTTTTCATAAAGGTGGTTTTTCAAAAATTCGATACGAGGATGGTTGGGGAATACAGATAATTCAAAATCATTCACTATCAAGTCTTTCCATTTCTCTATAGGCTGCTTTACGGCTTCACGCAAATCCACTTTGCTTGGCGTGGGCTTGATGCCGGAATAGGCCTCTTTGGTAGAGACGTGATCAGAGGGTTTGAGAAGGACGAAATGATAGTCTGAGAGATCGAAATCAACTGGTTCGAGAATATCGCCGATGCCAGTAGCATAGGCGGCACGGTTCTGCACAAAGAAGGCGCAATCGGCCCCGATCTTTGCCGCATAACCCTCTAGCTCATCAAAGGAGCAGCCAAGGTCAAAGAGGGCGTTGAGGGCTGTTAGAGTGAAGGCTGCATCGGAGGAACCGCCTCCCAAGCCGGCGCCAAAAGGAATGTTCTTCTTTAGCGAAATGGAGACCTTCTCTACTTGCGGATATCTCTCAGAAAGAAGATGATGGGCTTTTACCACGAGGTTGTCGAGCGGGGAATTGTCCAACAGGATTCCGTTCTGCTCGAAGGAGAACTTTTCGGCAGGCTCCAAGGTGAGTTCGTCGCACAACGGCACGGGGAGAAAGAGCGTCTCGAGATTGTGATAGCCGTCGGGACGACGCTCTACGACAGAAAGCCCGAGGTTTATCTTGCAGTTTGGAAAGACCTTCATTCCTTGTCCTCCTCTGTTTCTTTTATGCGCTCTTCCGGCTTTTGGGCTGCCAGCTCGTCACCTAGACGGTCGTAGGCCCGGATGATCTTTGTGACAAGACGATGACGGACCACATCGCTGTTATCCAGCTCAATAACCTCAATACCATCAATACCTTTGAGAATCTTGGTTGCCTGAACCAGGCCCGATGTCTGGTGGCGGGGAAGGTCGATTTGTGTTATGTCGCCCGTGATGACGAACTTGGCATTCTTGCCCATACGGGTAAGGAACATCTTAAGCTGGGAGGCTGTTGCGTTCTGGGCTTCGTCGAGAATGACGAAAGCGTTGTCCAGAGTGCGGCCTCGCATGAAGGCCAACGGAGCGATCTCGATAGTATTATCTTCCCAATATCCAAGCAGCTTCTGCTGGGGAATCATGTCACGAAGTGCGTCATACAAAGGCTGCAGATAGGGGTCCAGCTTGTCTCTCAGATCGCCAGGAAGGAAACCGAGATTTTCGCCAGCCTCGACAGCAGGACGGGTAAGGATTATGCGGCGGATCTCCTTGTTTTTCAACGCTCTCACAGCAAGAGCAACGGCCGTATAGGTCTTTCCCGTTCCGGCAGGACCGATAGCGAAAACCATATCGTTTTTCTTTACAGCCTCTATAAGCCGTTTCTGGTTAGGCGTGCGGGCTTTGACAAGAAGTCCGTCGCGGCCATGGACAAGGATTTCGTCGTTGGTTTCGGCATCGGGAGTGGAGCCTCCGTTCTCCATAATCTGCATAATGGCGTTCTCGTTGATGCGTCCGAATTTTTCGTAATAAGTCATCATGGCGGCCAGTTTGCCTTCGAAGAATTCTATCTCCTCCGAGCTGCCGATAGCTTTGAGCATCTCTCCGCGCACAATAAGTTTCAATTTGGGGAAAAGGATGCGAACAAAATCCAACAATTTGTCGTTGGTCCCCCAAAAACGAGCATAGTCAATCTCTTCGAGCGAGAATATCTTTTCTAGTGGTTTATCTTCCATTGCGGTCGTTTATCGTAGTATTAATTGGGTGCAAAATTACAAATATTTTTCAATATGGATATTTTTTCCTATCTTTGCATTCTCAAAATATTAATGAATCAAATATATAAAACCATGAATACCAGCTACGCTATCGGCATTGATATTGGAGGCACAAACACAGATATGGGCCTCGTTCGCAACGACGGAAAAATCGTCGACCATCGCAATCTTCCCACCAACCGATATACCGAACTGAAACCTTACATCAAGGACATCATGGCTTCCATCTCGGAGATGATGAAGGCCAACGACGTGGCCGAAATCGAAGGCATCGGCATCGGCGCGCCCAACGGCAATTTCTATACCGGATGTGTCGACAACGCTCCCAATCTCACCATCAAGGGCGTGCTGGATTTCCAGAAAGAGATGCACGAATATATGGATGTTCCCGTTGTGCTGAGCAACGACGCCAACGCAGCCGCTTTTGGCGAGCTGGTTTACGGAGGTGCCAAAGGGATGCAGCATTTCATCATGTTCACTCTCGGAACCGGCGTGGGCAGCGGCATCGTGGTTGACGGCAAGCTCGTCCACGGCTCTACAGGCGGAGCTGGCGAGTTGGGCCACAACATCCTCATCCCCGAAGGACGCCAATGCTCCTGCGGTCGCAAGGGCTGTCTCGAGACCTATACCTCCGCCCGCGGCATCGTTCAGACTTATTGCGAAACCCGCAAAGAGATGGACGACACCCAATCGCTCCAAGGCGTAGAAGACAAGGATGTAACCTCCAAGATGATTGGCGACGCCGCCAATGCTGGCGACCCCGTAGCTCTCAAGACCTACGAGAAGACCGGCTATCTGCTTGGTATTGCTATGGCCAACAGCGTCACCTTCTCGGCTCCCGAAGCCATCTTCCTCATGGGTGGCCCCGCCAAAGTGGGCGAACCGCTCCTGAAACCACTCCGCGAAAGCTTCAAGAAACATCTGCTCAACATCTACGAGGGAAGCTGCGACATCCACATCAGTCAGCTGGCTGCCAACGAAGTAGCCATCCTTGGAGCTGCCGCACTTATCAAGATGAAGAAATAAAAGAGCCTGGAAACGTCCTATCTAACCTATTGTAAGCAAGGACTTAACAGCCATCAATTCCGAATCAATTCCGTACCAATTCCGAATCAATTCCGAACTAAGTACGGAATTGATATATGGCAAGAGATAGGCAACCCATACGTTAGACTAGGACAACAAGCCACCTTATCCGACAACAAACCCCGCATCGCCAATAGCGCATCAGAATGAAACGACTCCTTACTCTTCTCGCCGCCATCATCGTTCTGGCTTCATGCCAGCGCGAGCTAACCGACTACGTGAACCCCTTTGTGGGTACCGATCTGCACGGCCACACTTTTCCCGGCGCCATCGTGCCCTTCGGAATGATCCAGCCTAGCCCCGACACCCGCCTCGAAGGTTGGGACGGATGTAGCGTATACCACTATTCCGACGACACCATCTACGGCTTTTCCCACACCCACCTAAGCGGTACAGGCTGCGAGGACTATGGCGACATCCTCGTGATGCCCTTCTCCGGCGAGCAGGACATCGATCAGGACTGGATGGCACAGAAAAAATACAAGAGCCATTTCTCCCATAAGAGCGAACGTGCCGAACCGGGATACTATAGCGTGATCCTCGACAACTCGCGCGTGCTGGCCGAGCTGACTGTCGCCGAACGCTTTGCCGTCCACCGCTACACATTCCCCTCCAAAGGTCCCAAAGGCATCGTAGTAGACCTTACCAGCCGAGACAAGACCCTAGATTGCGAACTGCACTACGATCCATACGAAGATGCCATCGTCGGCTACCGACACTCCTCCTCCTGGAGCCCCAACCAATATTGCTATTTTGCGATGGCCGCCAACGTGGAGTTCGACAGCATATCCTATATCAAAGCCCCCAAAGGCATAGTTGTCGACGAAAGCGAGACTGCCTATGCCGTACTCTATTTCCCCGAAGAGGTGAAGGATGTGGAACTACGCATAGCCATCTCCGCCGTCGATGAAGATGGCGCATTGAAAAACCTCGCAGAATCGCTAAACCCCTCGCATCCTCGCAAAGACAACGGCGGCATCCACCCCTTCTCGTTCAACGAGGTAAGGGCTCAAGCCCATCAGACCTGGGAGAAGGAGCTCTCCAAAATCAAGGTCGAAGGCGGAACCAAGGAGGATAGACGGAACTTCTACACTTCGCTTTACCATTGTTTCACAGCGCCTTACCTCTATAGCGACATTGACGGACGCTATAGAGGCCAGAACGACAGCATCTACACCTGCGACAAAGGCCGTCGCATCTATACCGTCTTCTCCCTTTGGGACACCTATCGCGCGCTCCATCCTCTGCTCACGCTCATCGACAGAGAACGCACAGCCGACTTTATGTACACCTTCGAAAAATGCTGGGAAACCGGCAGAGAGCTGCCCATGTGGGAACTCTCCAGCCACGAGACCCATTGCATGATCGGCTACCATGCCGTTCCCGTAATCCTCGACGCCCAGAAGGCCGGAATCCTCGACCAGTTCGACGACTCCTTCCGCAAGAATCTCCTCAACGCGATGGTCGCAACCTCCAATCGTACCGAAGCCCATCGCTCCTACGCAAGAATGGGCTATCTGAGTAGCGAGACCGACAACGAGTCCGTCTCCAAGACCCTCGAATACGCTTTCGACGACTGGTGTATCGCCCAATACGCCAAGGCTATAGGCGCAGGAGACAGCATCTATCGCATCTATATCCGAAGAGCCCAGTCGTGGAAGAACATCATGGACGAAAACGGGTTCATGCACGCCCGTCGCAACGGAGGATTCGTGTCGCCATTCTCTCCCACAGAAGTCAACAACCACTTCACAGAAGCCAACTCCTGGCAATATTCCACTTACGTTCCACACGACCTGAAGAACTACTTCAATATGCTGGGCGGCAACGACAGAGCCGAGCAGTTCCTCGACTCCCTCTTCCACACCACAGCCAAGCTTGAAGGACGCGACCAGAGCGACATCGACGGCCTTATCGGCCAATATGCCCACGGCAACGAGCCCTCTCACCATGCCGCCTACCTCTACAACTATCTTGGCAGACAATGGAAGACCGCCGAGCTCGTCCGCCAGATCTGCACAGAGCTCTATACCTCCAAGCCCGACGGCGAGATTGGCAACGACGACTGCGGACAGATGGCCGCCTGGTACGTCTTCAGCGCCCTCGGATTCTATCCCGTCTGCCCCGGAAGCGACCACTACGCCATCGGAAGCCCTCTCTTCAAGAAAGCAACTATCCGTCTGGAGAACGGCAAGACAATAGAGATCCTAGCAAACAACACAAGCCATAGGAACAAATATGTTGCCGGACTCCTCATCGACGGACTTGACGGACAAGGTCTGGTTGGCAACGCTTTCGTACTCGGAAGAGATTTGCGCGAAGGCTGCGTTCTCGATTTCAACATGAGCAGCAGTCCCAACACGAGCTTCGGCGCCGAACATTTCAACACCTATCTTACCGGAATTGAAGATCGCTACATTATTGCCACACCCTATTTCAGCCGTTGGGAACAACGTTTCAACGACAGCATTTCGCTCCAGATCTTCACCAACGCAACCGAAGACTGCACAATCTACTACACACTTGACGGAACCACTCCCGACACCAATGCATTCCGCTACACCACAGCCATTCCCATCAATAGCGATATTACGATCAAAGCCGTTGCCTATTCTCCCGAAAAAGGCTATAGCAACGTAGTCGAACAGCACCTTACCCGTTTCGTAGCCGACAAGAAACTCACCTACATCACAGAGCCCGACAAACAGTATCGCGACAGCGGCGAAGAAGGGCTCATCGACCGCCTCTACGGAACAACAAACTACCGCATCGGCGGATGGCAAGGCTGGCAGAGCGACATGGAAGTTGTCGTCGACCTCCTCCACACCAAACAGATAAACCTCGTATCCGTCGATTGTTTGAGCGACTGCCGCTCCTGGGTCTTCTTCCCCGCCGGAATAGAAGTCGAGTACTCAGAAGACGGCCACAACTACGCCATCTTCAACAAAGTTAACGACTTAGCGAAGACCGCCATGAGCGACCCCACCTGGAACTACAAAGAAGACTCGCGCCAGAAGAGCTTCGAAGTTTCGGGCAACGCCACAGCCCGCTATCTCAAGATCAAGGTAACCAACTACGGAAAACTGCCTTCCTGGCACATCAGCGCCGGCCAGCAGGCTTGGCTCTTCATCGACGAAATCAAGATCTCCGAAAGCGGAGAAACCCCATTAACATAATAACAAACACTCCCATCACAAACATTAAAAACACACGGATTATGAAAAAAGCACTTCTCGCCAGCGCCATGCTTCTCTCGCTGGCAACACTCGCCTCCTGCGATCTCAAACAATGCTACTGCTGCGTCTCCCACGGACAAGTCATTGAGGAAGAAGAAACCTACGTAGGCGAAGAAAAAGCCTGCCGTTCTCTCGACAACCGCTATCAGGTCTGCCTTGAAGCAGGCGAGAGAATCCCCGGTTGCGAAGGCGTCGCCGTAGGATACAAGAAGAAGTAGCCCGCCCCCTTCCTCGCACTAGCGTCGCACTTGTGTCGCATTAGCGTCGCATTAACGTCGCATCAACGTCGCATCAACGTCGCGAAATCGGCTACCTGAGAGGAGAGAGCCACGACGCAAGGGCAAGGGAAACATCTGCCAAGAAACAATCTGGATTGTAAGAATATTTTCATTCCAGAAATCTATTATTCTGTCAGATTAAAATAAATTACTATATTTGCAAACCCAATTCCCCAAAGGAATGGGCACATACTTATCAGTATATCAATCAATAAGAACAATAACAAAACATCATCATGGTAGATTATAAGAAGATCGGGCTTGTGAACACCCGCAAAATGTTCGCCAAGGCCGTAGATGGCGGTTACGCAATACCTGCTTTCAACTTTAACAATATGGAACAGATGCAGGCTATCATCATGGCTGCAGTAGAGACCAAATCCCCTGTTATCATGCAGGTTAGCCGCGGCGCTCGCGATTACGCCAACCAGACCCTTCTCCGTTATATGGCCGAAGGTGCTGTAGAGTACGCTAAAGAGCTTGGCTGCAAACATCCCGAGATCGTGCTCCACCTCGACCACGGCGACAGCTTCGAGACCTGCAAGAGCTGCATCGACATGGGCTTCTCTAGCGTAATGATCGACGGATCCTCCCTCCCCTACGACGAGAACGTAGCCATGACCAAGAAGGTTGTTGAATACGCTCACCAGTTCGACGTAACCGTAGAAGGCGAACTCGGCGTGCTTGCCGGCGTAGAAGACGAGGTTTCTTCTGCCGAGAGCCACTACACCAAACCCGAAGAGGTTATCGATTTCGTAACCAAGACCGGCGTTGACAGCCTTGCTATCTCCATCGGTACCAGCCACGGCGCCTATAAGTTCACCCCCGAACAATGCACCATCGACCCCGAGACCGGCCGCCTCGTTCCTCCTCCCCTCGCTTTCGACGTCCTCGAAGCCATCGAGAAGAAACTTCCCGGATTCCCCATCGTTCTCCACGGCTCCAGCTCCGTTCCTCAGGAACATGTTGAAACCATCAACACCAATGGTGGCGCACTCAAGGCTGCTGTAGGCATTCCCGAAGAGCAGCTCCGCAAAGCCAGCAAGAGCGCCGTTTGCAAGATCAACATCGACTCCGACAGCCGTCTCGCTATGACCGCAGCTGTTCGCAAGCATCTTGCCGAGAATCCTTCTCACTTCGATCCTCGTCAGTACCTCAAGCCCGCTCGCGAGAGCATGAAGCAGATGTACATCCACAAGATCAAGAACGTGCTCGGATCCGACAACAAACTGATCGAACAATAAGTCAGCAGTTTGGATTGTGAAGTCCTATCATATAATAGACTTTACAAAACGCTCAAGAAACATCCTTTCCAGCATAGGGGCGGTGGCACAAGTCGCCGCCCTTTATCAACCCACTCATGAAACGCATCCTTTTCCTACTTTTTGCAGCAATCTTCTCCACATCGTTCGCACAGAACTATCCTTTTCAGAACACCACTCTGCCCATCAACCAGAGAGTCGAGGATCTGCTAGGGCGGCTTACTTTGGACGAAAAGCTCTCGCTGATGGTTCATTCCAATCCCGCCATTCCTCGCTTGGGATTGAAACCCTACAGTTGGTGGAATGAAGCGTTACATGGGGTGGCCCGCAACGGATACGCTACCGTATATCCCATGCCTGTAGCTCTGGCCGCAACCTTCAACCCCGAACTGGTCGAGACTACCTTTGACAATATTGCACGAGAGGCTCACGACAAGTTCGTTATGTCGCAGAAAGAGAACTCCTATGGCGACAATACCGGACTGACCTTCTTCTCCCCCAACATCAACATCTTCCGAGATCCTCGCTGGGGACGCGGTATGGAAACCTTTGGAGAAGACCCTTATCTCACAGCTCGCATGGGACTGGCTGTAGTGCGTGGGCTGCAAGGAAGAGATACTTCAAGCCTATACACAACAGCCTGCATCAAGCATCTAGCCGTGCATAGCGGACCAGAAGGTGTGCGCCACGAATTTGACTCAAAGGCCTCTCCTCGGGATCTTTGGTGCACCTATCTTCCTGCTTTTGAATATATCGTAAAACGATCCAACGTCCAACAGGTGATGTGTGGATATAACCGGCTGAATGGGGTTCCATGCTGCACGAACAAGGATCTTCTGGTCGATATTCTTCGGAACAAATGGCACTATGACGGACTGCTAGTTACCGACTGCTGGGCTTTGAACGACTGCTGGGAGAGAGACACCATCATTCCTAGACACAAGACTCACGCCACAGCTGCTCTTGCCGCGCAGGACGCCTTTGGCAGCGAGGTTGACTTAGAGTGTGGGAGCGGACTACCCGCCCTTCGCACGGCCATCGATTCGGGCTATATTTCCGAAGAGACGATAAACAATCATGTCCGCCGCATTCTCCGTTGCCGACTGAAAGTGGGCGTCGACGATCCCGAACTCCAGAACGCTCCTTCTGTATGGCACGGCGACTATGGATTAGCCTACCAGACCGCCTGCCAGAGCATTGTGATGCTAAAGAACAACGGCGTGCTGCCTTTCCACAGGCCATCTATAGCGCTCATTGGACCTAATGCTGCCGATTCTGCCGTAGCTGTAGGCAACTATAACGGAACACCACGTTACGTATCTACCGTCAGGAAGGCCATGAGAAAGAGAGGGTTCAACCTCTTCTACGACAAAGGCTGCAATCTCGTCGATGAGCGATACAAACCCTCACGACGTTTCTGGGACGAGATAGAGAAGAAAGACGTTATTGTCTTTGTCGGAGGTCTCTCTCCCGAGCTAGAGGGCGAAGAGCTTCAAGTCGAATTACCCGGATTCCATCGTGGCGACCGAACCCAGATAGAACTTCCCTCCTCGCAGGTCAACCTTATCAAAGAACTCAAGCGTCGCACAGGCAAGCCTATTGTATTGGTGCTCTATACCGGAAGTGCTCTTGGCCTAGAAGATGTTGTTGACGATGTTGACGCGATTCTGATTGGCTGGTATGGAGGCCAGGAGATCGGCAATGCCGTTGTTGACGCTCTCACCAACAAGAATCACTCTTTCGGACGTCTTCCCGTCACCTTCTACAAGAACACTCAACAGTTGCCCGCCTTTGAGGATTATTCTATGCAGGGACGTACCTATCGCTATCTGACAGAACAGCCACTCTTCCCCTTCGGTTTCGGTTTGAACTATGGAGGTATCTATATCAATCATGTCTCCTTCAACACTCAATCCCGGACAGTCTCTGGAACCTTCAAAGGAGAAGGCGCCGGTTCTGCTATCATCCAAGTCTATCTTCGAGACCTTGACGATCCGATGTCGCCCAAGAAAACCCTTGTGGCATTCGACCATCTTAGCATTGAGGAAAATGGGGCTTTCTCAATCAGAATCGAGGATGATATGTTCCGTCAGTTCAACGAAGCGACCCAAGAGCTGGATTCACCCAAGAGAGGAGCCCGATTTGAGATTCTTGTTGGAACTTCTTCAAAAGACCAGGATCTTATCGGAATCCAGTTTACCGTTGGAGAAGATTCCACCAAGAGCGTGGAGAGGTTTGACGGAGATGTCTTCTCCCCAAATCCCTACAAATAGAATCCCTTCTCTTTTATATACCGCAGAGCCTCGTCGGGCACCAGGTAACGGACACTATTACTCTTTGCGATCTCCTCTCTGATATAGGTTGAGGAGATTTCCATATTAGGCAGATCCTCCAGGAGGGTTATGTTTTCGTGACCCAGGAGCGGGCAATCTGCGTGGTTGGGGCGAGGATAGACATAGAGATGATGGCTGCTGAGGATTTCCTCATAGTTCTTCCACTTGTCGAAACGTTCAAGATTGTCTGAGCCCATGATTATCGAGAACTCTTCCTCAGGAAACATCTCCTTTAGCTTTGCCAATGTGGCTACAGTATAGGAGGGCTTGGGAAGGCCCAGCTCCACATCACAGGCTTTCAATCGTAGGTTGCTACGGACAGCAAGCCTCACCATCTCCAACCGTTCGTTATCGGCCAGGAGAGACTGGTTCACCTTAAATGGGTTCTGAGGCGAGACCACAAACCAGACTTCTTCCAGAGGCGTATACTCCAACATAGCGTTGGCAATTATCAGATGCCCTATGTGGATTGGGTTGTAAGAACCGAAATAGAGACCGATGCGTTTCATTCCTTTTGATTATGAAATCGGCTCGCCAACAATGATTATTGGTGAGCCGATGGTGTATTGTTTCTTCGACTTTTCAAGAATCAGAGATCAATAATACTTGTAGTTCGAGATAATGCCTACATGGCGGAGGCGGTTGCCTTTGAAGGTGTAGATCTGACCGACTTCGTTTGCTCCCGACACAACTTTAAGCACGCTGATGTCGGACACATACGAGAGGGGGAACTTGTGGAAGAGGACTCCGAAGACTTCTTCTTTGGTCATACCCACATGAACGCCGTTGGCCAGGACGACCTCCTTGTCGGAGATTTTTCCTTGCAGCACTTCAACCCGTCCGGTCCAGATGGCACGGTAGAGGTCGATGAAAGAGCCGTCGAGACGACGGAGCGTGTTCACGGAGACCTCCATGGAATCGAAATATTTCTTGTAGCCGATCTCACGATACCATTGCAGCTGGCAGTCGGTGATGTAGTCCTCTACGGTCTCCCATTTGCCGAAGGGGTAGATGACATATTCAGAGAGCGAATAGACGGTCATGGTGTCGGTATAAACCTTCACGTCCTTCACCATATATTCGGATTTGGCATAGGTCATCATGCGCATGGCTTTGGCGCGGGAGCTTACCTGCTGGGCGTAACCCACAGAGAGGGTGGCTACGAGGGCGAGGGCAAGAAGAATCTTTTTCATTATCTTGTTCGTATTATTATCAGTTCTATTATTTAGTATAACGAAAGACTATTTTATTTATTGTGTGTTATAAAAAAAATAATCTCGTGGGCGAAGAATCTCTTTATGAAAGAGAGAACACTCTCTGCGAGGGAGAGTGTTCTTCTCTGTTTATATTCAAACGCCGGGGCGCTTGATGCGAGCAACCTTGAGGGTTGCACAATTTGCTTTTCAGCAATTATTTAACAACGGTGAGGCGCTGGGTAGCTACGCCGTTAGCAGACTTAACGGTAACGGTGTACATGCCGGCAGCCATCTTCTCGGTGTTGATGGTGAGGCTTTCTGCGTTTACGTTGTTGTTCTTGTAAACAACCTGACCCATCATGTTGACAACGACAACCTCCTCGATAGCAGCGTCAGCAACGATGTTGGCAACGGTGGTAGCGGGGTTGGGGAATACGTTGCAGGTCATGTTGGAACCAACTTCGTTGATGCCTACATAGGAAGCTACGATATTCTGGGACTGATCTGCGTTGTAGACCAAGCAGTCGGTAGGATCGCTGGCGTTGTAGTTGCTTACGAAGGCAACGAGGCGGGTGCGCCAAGCCTTGAAGCTAGCAGGCATGGTCCAGGTGTAGGTCTTGGTGTAGTTGTCGCCAGCGTTGGTGGAGGCGATAGCGTCGCCATAGAGAGCGCTGAGGGCAGCACGGTAAACGTTGTCGTGCTGGTAGCGGGAAGAACCGCCGCTCTGGGAAGCGATGATGCTGTCTTCAACGAGGTAGAGAGATACGCGAGCACCGGGCAGTTCAAGGCCGAAGGTACCGGAAACGGTAGCGGTGAGGGTGCGGGATGCTTCGTCAAAGTTCACGTTAGTGATGTTGCAGGAAACGAAAGCAGGAACGTTGAGGGCCTCGTCGATGCAAGTTCCAACGTTAGCGTCGGGGAAGAATATGGGGCTCTGCTCGTCGCTGAAGCTGAAGTGGGTGCGGTCGAGCATGATAGCGGGAGCATAGGTGCCGCCGTTTACACCAGAGTTGTAGAACCAGCAGAGGGCTTCGTCATCCTGGGTAGTCATAACATCGGTGTAGTAACCAGCGTGGTGGCACATCCAGATTACGTTAGGACGGGTAGCGAGAGCTGCATGGACGCGGTCATGGCCACCAGGGCAGTTGGGGCACTTTGTGGTAGTGAAGTGTTCAAGGAGAGAGGTGCGGGGAACAGCTGCGCTGGCATCGTAAGCGACACCGCTGGCGGAAGCCTGGTTGTCGGAAGCGTCGAAATCAGCCTCGCCGTTAGGATTGGAGATGGTTACAACAACATTGACAGCACCGGGAGCAGCCATGTTAAGGGGAGTGGAGAAGGTGAAGTCATAAGAGCCACGGGAGGGAACATTGATACCGGTTACGGTCTGAACAACGGGGGTGCCGCCGTTTACGGTATACTGCATGTCGAAGCTGGTGAGAGGCTGGCCGCCATTGTTGACGATGGTGCCGGTAACGTTAGCGTTGGTGTTGATGGGGAACATGCTGGGGATGGAGATAGAGGCAAGCTGGATCTCGTTGGGAACGGGAGAATAGACGCGGAACTCGTCAATGCGCATGATCCACTCGTCAGCGGTATTGGCTACGAGGGCGAGGTGGATGGTCTGGCCTGCATAAGCTGCGAGGCTGGCGTTGATCCAGCTGTACTCGGAGGTACCTACACCAAACTGATGGCGGAAGAGGAGAGTGTCGGTAAAGTCAGCCATGTTGGTACCGGTGGTAGAAACATAGATGGAGAGAATCTCGGGGTTGGTAGCGCCACCACCTGCAGCCATAAATTCAACGATGTTGTTGGTGTCGGCAACAGTAATAGCGGGGGTGATGAGCCAGCGGTCAACGGCACCGCCGGTAGTGGTCTTGGTGATACAAGCTGCGCATCTGCCGCTTCCGCTGAAGTTTACTACAGTCCAAGCATCGCTAAAATAGTTGATGTTGGAGTAGTTGGCAAGAGCATCGTTTTTGATGGAGGTCCAACCGGTAGGAAGAGTACCAATGCCACCATTGTCGGTGTTCACATTGTCAAAATTCTCGTAGAATACAGGCTGCTGAGCAGATGCAGCAAAAGCCATGCAGAGAACTACTAAAGAAAGTAAAAGTTTTTTCATGTTGAATGAATTTATTAATTGATTAATTTATTTTTCACAATAATCGGGTGCAAAGATATCAAAAAAAAATGAACTACACAATCATAATGACGTTCCGAGAATGGTTTTTGTTGCACGCTATTGATAAAGATATTTATAACATACTTATTCTATGCAAAATAAAAACAGAATTGTTTTTTATCTTCTTTGCGATTTTTTTATCATTCCGAAATCGGGACTTGTCTTTTTTTGTTAAAAACAGCAAAAAAAAAATCCAATTTCAACCTTCCTGGAGGCTTCCTTTTGCATAGCCTCTGGTCTCTCATTTATCAGACTTAGTGTTCCCTCCAATCACTATCGTCGGCCGACAGCCCAACATAGGCGCTAGATAGGCGCCAAATGGGCGTTAAGTGGGCGCTAAGTGGGCGCTAGATAGGCGCTGGTCGAGGGGAAAACGACGATTTCTTTTTCTTTCCAGACACAATAAACGGAGATTTTGGGCGTTATTCTATAGAGACAAAACATAACTTCACCCTTATGGACCAGATTACTATCCTTTGGGCCGACGACGAGATCGACCTCCTCAAACCTCACATCCTTTTCCTCGAAGACAAAGGCTACAACGTCATCCCCGTCACTTCGGGCAACGAAGCCATCGATGAGCTGGAGGAGCAGCATGTCGACCTCGTCTTCCTCGACGAGAACATGCCCGGCCTCAATGGTCTGGCGACCTTGTCCATCATCAAGGAGAAATACCCGCAGGTCCCCGTGATCATGATCACCAAGAGCGAAGAGGAGCACATTATGGACGAGGCTCTTGGCGGCAAGATCTCCGACTACCTCATCAAGCCCGTCAACCCCAACCAGATCCTCCTCTCGGTAAAGAAACATACCGAAGCCCGCCGCCTGGTGAGCGAGAAGAGCACGATGCAGTATCAGCAGCAGTTCCGCGAAATCAGCATGCAGCTCATGGACGTGCGAACAGCCGAGGAATGGGCCGAGCTCTACAAACGTCTGGTCTATTGGGATATAGAGCTGAGCAATACCGACGACGACAATATCCACGACATCTTCAAGTCGCAGAAAACCGAGGCCAACCAGCTCTTCTGCCGTTTCTACGAGAAGAACTACGAAGATTGGCTCTCGGGCAAGAAGGAGAAACCGCTCATGTCGCCTACCGTGCTGAGAGAAAAGATGTTCCCGCTGCTCGAAAACGAGAAACCCACCTTCCTGCTCGTCATCGACAACTTCCGCTACGACCAATGGAAATTCCTCCAGCCCACCATCGAGCAATATCTGCGTACCGAACAGGACAACCTCTTCTTCAGCATCCTTCCCACCACTACCCTCTTCGCCCGCAACGCCATGTTCAGCGGACTCATGCCTGGCGAGATCGAGAAGAAATATCCGCAATACTGGGTCAACGAAGACGAGGATGGGCACAAGAACCAGTTTGAGGACCAACTGCTCGACGAGAACCTCCGCCGCCACGGCTACAACATCAAACACTCATACAACAAAGTGCTCAACGCCCAGTTCGGACACAAGCTCATCGATAGCGTACCGAACATGATGCAGAACCGGCTCAACGTCATCATCTACAACTTCATCGATATGCTCTCCCACGCCCGAACCGACTCCAACATCGTTCGCGAGCTGGCTGCCGACGAGCAAGCCTATCGTTCCGTAACGCTCTCGTGGTTCGAGCATTCGCCTCTGCTCGAGATGATAAAAGAGCTCTCCGAACGCGACGTGAATGTGATCATCACAACAGACCACGGCTCCACCCGAGTGGATAATCCCGTACGTGTGAAAGGCGACAAGGAAGTGAGCGTGAACCTACGCTACAAGCAGGGCCGCCTACTCGACTACAACCCCAAGCAGGTCTACGAGGTAAAAGACCCCACCAAGATCTTCCTACCCAAGCGCCACATCACTTCGCCCTATATCTTCGCCCGTAGCGGCGACTTCTTCGTCTATCCCAACAACCAGAACCAGTTCACCACCTACTACATGGAGACCTTCCAGCACGGAGGACTGTCGATGGAAGAGGTGTTGATTCCGTTCATCATTCTGAGAAGCAAACAATAGAGCCCTTCCTTCGAAACTATAGACTAGTCAATCAAAGGATTGCTGATATAGATCACTTCCACAACAAAAAGCACTATCAGAAGAACATAAATCGCAAGGGAAACGATAGCCCATTTTGTCCTTGGATAATCGGGCTGGCTCGAAAACTCGTCGAACGTCTCCCGCCATCTGAGTCTGCACGAACAAACAACCGTTATCGCCACCAAGGAAACGACAAGAAGCATAGATAAATCATAAGGCAGATTCCGCGTAAGATAGATTGAGGCAACGACAATCTGGAAGACAATGTTACCCATCAAGATGGAAGCCATGAATCCCACCATCCTATAACGATGGACAACCCTCTCCATGGGTTTTCCATTCCTATCCTTGTCCTTGACAACCAGCACCCTATCCTCAGTAGTAGAGAAAGGAGGCTTCGCATTATCGCAGAAGGCATAAAGCACATGGCATAGAAACCTGTGCCACTTGTTGACAATCTTCTTCATAGGTTATTGGTTAACACCTCAATCTACATTCTTCATCGAGAGCGAGATGCGACGACGTTTAAAGTCAACCTCGGTCACTTTTACCCTTACGTGCTGGTGGAGTTTTACCACCTCGTTGGGGTCGTTCACGCGGCGGTTGGCCAGCTGGGAGATATGAACCAGGCCGTCCTGATGAACTCCGATATCGACAAAAGCCCCGAAAGCCGTGATATTGGTTACGATTCCGGGCAGAACCATTCCCTCCTGCAGGTCTTCAATGCGGGTAACATTTTTGTCAAACTCAAAGACTTCGAACTTGGTACGAGGATCGAGGCCAGGCTTATCCAGCTCCTTCATAATATCCTGCAAGGTAGGAAGACCGCAATCGGGGGTTACGAACTGGTTGATATCGATCTTGTCACGCAACGATTTGTCGGCCATAAGTCCTTCAACTGTAGTTCCGACAGCTTTGGCCATCTTCTCCACAAGCGCATAGCGCTCAGGATGTACGGCGCTATGGTCCAGGGGATTCTTGCTTTCCCTTACGCGGAGGAAACCGGCACATTGTTCAAAAGCCTTCTCGCCCAATCGAGGCACTTTCAGCAGTTCTTTTCTGCTCGTGAAAGCCCCCTCGGCAAAACGATAATCCACGATATTGGCGGCCAACGCAGGACCGATTCCACTAACGTAGGAAAGCAGTTCTTTGGAAGCCGTATTCAGCTCAACGCCAACACTATTCACACAACTGACCACCACGTCGTTAAGGCTGTCCTTCAGAAGCGTTTGGTCGACATCGTGCTGATACTGGCCCACACCGATGCTCTTGGGGTCGATCTTCACCAGCTCCGACAACGGATCCATCAGTCGGCGGCCGATGCTGACGGCTCCACGAACCGTAACATCATATTCGGGAAACTCCTCACGAGCCACGTCGGAAGCCGAATAGACCGAAGCCCCGTTCTCGCTCACCATCACGGCGATAAGCTTGCCACCATGGGTGTTGAACTGGCATTTGCCTACGACCTCTTCTGTCTCACGTCCTGCCGTCCCGTTTCCGATGGCGATGGCTTCAATCTTGAAAGCCTCCACAAGGTTCTCGAGTTTCTTTATTGACTCGCGCTCGTCGCGAACCGAGGAGAACGGATAGATCGTCTCATTATGAAGCAGATTGCCCTGAGCATCGAGGCACACGCACTTGCATCCCGTTCGGAATCCGGGGTCGATAGCAAGGATGCGTTTCTGTCCCAAGGGCGAGGCCAGAAGGAGCTGGCGCAGGTTTTCGGCAAAAACCTTTATCGCCTCCTTGTCGGCTTTCTCTTTGAGCTGATTGTAGAACTCGGTCTCGATAGAAGGGGCCAGCAGGCGCTTGTAACCATCTCGCACAGCGAGCGACACCTGCTGAGTTGCCTCGTTGTTGCCATGCAGGAACTGACGGTCGAGAGCTTCAAAAGTAGGTTCATCGTCGGCAGGAGCTATCTTAACACGAAGCACTCCCTCTTCCTCTCCTCGGAACATTGCCAGCACACGATGCGAGGGCGCCTTGGTGGCAGGCTCGCTCCAATCGAACCACGACTGGAACTTGCCGCCTTCCTCCTCCTTGCCTTTCGCCACCTTGGAGACAAGCATAGCGCTGCGACGGAAAATATTGCGGACCTTGTTGCGAGCCGTGATGTCTTCGGCCACACGTTCGGCAATGATGTCGCGAGCTCCAGCCAACGCCTGGTCTGTGTTGTGAACCTCGTTCTCGGGGTTGACAAAGCGCTCGGCCAGCTTCTCCACATTGTTGTTCTGCTGCTTGAGAATCTCGTCTGCCAACGGTTCCAAACCACGCTCGATGGCGGCGCTGGCGCGCGTTTTGCGCTTAGGCTTGTAGGGCAGATAGAGATCCTCCAGTTCGGTGATGCTACGGGCCTCGAGGATCGCCTTCTCCAGTTCTGGCATAAGCTTCCCTTGCTCTCCGATGCTCTGCAGGATGGACTCCCTGCGGCGGTCGACCTCCTTCAGTTTGGCCAAAAGGTCGCGGATGGCGGCAATCTGAACCTCGTTAAGGTTACCGGTAGCCTCTTTTCGGTAACGGGAGATGAAAGGGACTGTGGCACCCGACTCAAGCAGTTCGATGGTCTTTTCTACTTGGCGCACACCAAGATGCAATGCCTCAGCAATAGTAGCAATGTAGTTCATAAGGAGGGAGATAATTTTTGCAAAGATACGATTTTTATCGTTGTCGCACAAAAAAATCTTCGCACCAGGCAGCATGCAGCCCCCATTCAGACAGTATGCAGCAAGGGGCCAGCATCTCTTTTTAGCGAACGCAAGCCGAATGCAAGCCGAATGCAAGCCGAACACAAGCCGAATGCAAGCCGAACACAAGCCGAACACAAGCCGAACGAAAGCCGAACACAAGCCGAACACAAGCCGAACACATACCGACGAAAGTATTGGTTTAGAGCAAGCTGAGAAGGAGAGAAAAAAGAGCCTATTGGGAATCTTTAATATAACATTTCATAAAAAATTGTATATTTGCATCGGCTATCGTTTCATCCGAAACCTACAACAGCACACCTCAAAGCATAGTAATTCAATAATTTACACATAGAATAACATTACCCCAACATGAAAAAAATCCAATACATTTTCGCAGCTTTTGCTCTAGCAGCAAGCCTTTGTTTTGTTTCCTGCCAGAAGGAAGAAGAAAATAACACACCCGAAGAGAATCCTTCCGGCGTTGACTATTTCGCCGATCTCGAGCCCAGCACAGAGACCGAGAACCGCCACGCTATTCTCGAAGAATACACAGGCGTCAACTGCGGCTACTGTCCCGATGGCCACCGCATCTCCCGCGACCTTGCCCAGCAATACGAAGGCCGCTATTTCGCCATCAACATCCACCAGGGTTCCTTCGCCAACAAATACACCACCCAATGGGGCAACGCTTTGGCCAACCAGGCTGGCATCGACAGCTACCCTTCCGGCACCATTAACCGCCATGTTTTCAGCGGTTCTATGAGCCAGAACCGTGGCTACTGGGCACAAAGAGTCAACTACATCACCAACCGAACCTCCTGCGTGAACCTTGCCGCCCGTTGTGTTGTCGACACCACCTCCCGCGAGATGCAGATCTGCGTCAAAGGACGCTATACCGCCAAGAGCGACTCGGCCACCAACATGCTCAACATCGCCCTGCTTCAGGACAGCATCCTCGGCCCCCAGAGCGACCCCAACAACTACAATGCCGCCGACCATGTTGGTTCCAAATACCGCCACATGCACATGCTCCGCGACCTTATAACCGACCAATGGGGCGACGAAATCACCACCACCAAACGTGGCGATACTTTTGAGAAACGCTACACCTATCAGATTCCCGAAAAGATCAGCGACGAAAAAGTCGTTCTGAAAGACATCGAAGTGATCGTCTTCGTAGCCCTCGGCCGCAGCGAGATCACTACCGGCATCAAAGCCGACATCATCCTCAAATAAAACGCTCCCCAAAAAGAGCAGCCATAAAAGAAGAGGCAGACTTTATCGGTCCGCCTCTTCTCTTCTATATACCAACTGATGAGCAGCACAAAGCACCCCAGAAAACCTGACTGATAAAAAGGCAACCTAAAAATATAATAAATATTATACTATTTCAAAAAAATGATGTACCTTTGCAACTTCAAAAACGACCTGATATTGTCATGCTCCTAACCGATATATATGCGAAAAGTCAGATAGTTACATCCATATTGGATGGACTGAAGGCATCGCAAGCAAGACTGCACCTCAACGGATTGACAGGGTCTCTACCCTCGTTGATCGGCGCCGTCGTAGGGAAAAAGACACCAGAGAGCCACCATCTTTTCATTGCCGGAAACAAAGAGGAGGCCTATTACCTGCTCAACGATATCGAGACTATCCTTGAAGAACAGACTGCCGACATCGAACAGAAAAGAGTGCTCCTTTTCCCAACCACCTATCGTAAGCCCTATCAGGTCGAGGAGACCGACAACGCCAATGTTCTTCAACGTAGCGAGGTGGTCAAACAGCTGGGAGCCGGCAAGAAACTGATTATCGTCTCCTATCCCGAAGCACTCTCCGAGAAGGTCGTTTCAGGCAAGACGCTGATCAAGAATACCTTCTCCATCGACAAAGGCACCCGACTTACCGAGGACTTTGTGATGGACGTTCTGCAGGACTACGATTTTGAACGCGTAGACTTCGTTGTAGAGCCCGGACAATATGCTGTGCGTGGCGGCATCATCGACGTCTTCTCGTTCGCGAACGAACATCCGTTCCGCATCGAATTCTTCGACGAAGAGATCGACTCACTCCGCACTTTCGACCCGGTAACACAGCTCTCCATCCGACAGCACGACCAGATCACCATCATACCAAACCTCGACCGGCGTCGCAGCCCTTCGGATACGAAAGAAGAAGAGCCCGAGAAAGTGAATCTGCTGCACTACTTCTCTGGCAACGACATCATCTGGGTTCAGGGTTTGATGTTCGTCAGCGAGACCATCGAGAAATCCTTCGCCAACGCAAAAACCGAATACCAGAAACTGACGAAGTCGCCCATCGCCCACGTAAAGCCCGAGAGACTCTATTCCTCCGCCAACGAATTCCTCAAGCACCTGCTCGAATGCAAGGTGATAGAGAGCGGCAACGCCACCTTCTTCAACAAAGCCCCGATCATCGAGCTGAAAAGCGAGCCCCAGCCCGTCTTCAACAAACAGTTCGACATGCTCGAGCAGACGCTGAACAAATATGCCGAACTCAACTACAAACTGCTGGTCTGCACCAGCAACGAGCAGCAGAGGAAAAGACTTGAACGTATCTTCAACACATTTAAGATCGACACCAAACAGCCCCTCCCCGAAACCATCGAGCTCTCGCTCCATCGCGGCTTTGTCGACCACGAGCAACGCTTGGTCTGCTTTACCGACCACGAGATCTTCGAGCGCTACCACAAATACACGGTCCGCGACATGCAGAACAACCGCGAGGCCCTCACCCTAAAAGAGCTGTTTGAGCTCAAGCCCGGCGACTATGTGACTCATATCGACTATGGTGTCGGCCGGTTCAGCGGACTTGAAAAGATAGAGACCAACGGCAAGCAGCAGGAGGTTATCCGCCTGACATACAAGAACAACGACACACTATACATATCAATCCACGGCCTCCACAAGATCAGCCGCTACGTAGGTCAGGAAGGCACGGCCCCCACCCTACATCGACTGGGAAGCAATACCTGGCAAGTCCTCAAACAGAAGACCAAGAAACAGGTCAAGGACATTGCCAAGGACCTTATCGCCCTTTATGCCAAGCGCAAAGCCAGCCAAGGGTTTGCCTTTAGTGCCGACACCTACCTTCAGAACGAGTTGGAAGCCTCGTTCATCTACGAAGACACACCTGACCAGCTCAAGGCCACCATCGACGTGAAAGGAGACATGGAGAGCCGAGCCCCGATGGACAGACTGGTTTGTGGCGACGTTGGATTCGGAAAGACCGAGGTGGCCATGCGTGCTGCCTTCAAAGCCGTTTGCGACAGCAAGCAAGTAGCCGTGTTGGTGCCTTCAACCATCCTCGCCTTCCAACACTACAACACCTTCGTTGAGCGACTGAAAGGTCTGCCCGTCAACATCGACTACCTCAACCGGTTCCGCAGCGCAAAAGAGAAGCGGGAGCTGTTGAAAAGGCTGGAATCGGGACAGATCGATATTCTTATCGGAACACATGCCATCACCGGCAAAGATGTGAAATTCAAAGACCTCGGACTTCTTATCATCGACGAAGAGCAGAAGTTTGGCGTCGCAGCCAAAGAGAAGCTGCGCCAGATGAAGGTGAACGTGGACTGCCTGACACTCACAGCAACCCCCATCCCCCGCACTCTGCAGTTCTCGTTGATGGGCGCCAGAGACCTCTCTGTCATACAGACTCCTCCACCCAACCGACAGCCCACACAGACAGAGCTCTGCGAGTTTGACGAAGAAATCATCCGTGACGCCATCCGATATGAGATGAGTCGTGGCGGACAGGTGTTCTTTGTCAGCAACCGCGTAGAGAATCTGAAAGAGGTGGCCGGACTCGTCGGACGCCTTGTGCCCGACGCTACCGTTGCCATCGCCCACGGACAGATGGACGGCAAGGAGGTCGAAAAGACCCTCCTGAGCTTTATCGAGGGAGAGGTGGACGTGCTTGTCGCCACATCCATCATAGAGAACGGACTTGACATCCCCAACGCAAACACGATGATCATCATCAACGCCCAGCAGTTCGGCCTCTCAGACCTCCACCAGATGCGCGGCCGCGTAGGAAGAAGCAACCGAAAGGCTTTCTGCTACATGATGGTCCCATCGTTTTCGGTACTTACCGACGATGCACAGAAACGGCTCCGAGCCATCGAGGAATTCAGCACTATCGGCAGCGGATTCAACCTTGCCATGAGAGACTTAGACATCCGAGGGGCAGGAAATATCCTTGGTGCCGAGCAAAGCGGATTCATCAGCGAGATCGGCTACGATATGTACCACAAAATCCTCAACGAAGCCATCGAAGAGTTGAAAGAAACCGATTTCAGAGAGCTGTTCCAGCAAGAGATCGAACAACGCAAAGAATATGTCAAGGAATGTCAAATCGAGACCGATCTCGAAGTGCTGCTCCCCGACAACTACGTCACTTCCATCAGCGAACGACTGCTTCTGTACAAGGAGCTCAACGGGCTCTCGACAGAAGAAGAACTGGACAGATACAGAGAACGCCTCATCGACCGTTTCGGCCCTATCCCCGTTCCCACCCAGGAGCTGATTCTCACCATCACGCTACGACGCCTGGCCAAGGAATTTGGTATAGAGAAAATCATTCTCAAACAGGAGAAACTCGTATGCCATTTTGCCACAAATCAAGACAATCCGTTCTACAAATCGGGCAACTTCATGAAGGTCATACGCTATGCGCAGGAGCACAGCCGCACATCTCGTCTGAAAGAGACCCCGGAACGACTCTCGCTGGTGTGCGACAAAGTGTCATCCATCCGAGAAGCCCTAGCCCAGATCATACTCATCACAGGTGCCCAAAAGTGAAAATTATTAACATTGTTAATATCTTTTGTTTGCTATTAAAAAAAATATTATTACTTTTGCAAAGTTAGAATGTCCAGAAAGGGATCTCCTTTCTACAAAGAACACTCTATAAACAAACACATTAACTTAGAACTTTTATTAACCTATAAAAATTAATCACAATGAAAAAAGCTTTATTAGCAATCGTTATGCTCGTTGCTTTTGGCTTCAGCATGAACGCACAGAACGCTCTCGGTGTACGCCTCGGTGGCGGCCAGGGTTATGGTGCAGAACTTTCTTTCCAGACCGGTCTTCTCGGCAGCCGTTGCGAGTTTGACCTTGGCATCAACAGTGGTGACAACTACACCCACTTCAACCTTACTGGTATCTACCAGTGGACTGGCGACATCGCCAAAGGTCTCGGTTGGTACGCTGGTGTTGGCGCATCCCTCGGTTACTGGAGCGTAAAGGACGTTGACAGCGACATCGCTATCGCTATCGCTGGCCAGGCTGGTCTTGAATACAACTTCAACGCTGTTCCTATCCAGCTCTCCCTCGACATCCGTCCTAAATTCTGGCTTCTCCCCAACACCGATTTCCACTGGGGTGACATCGCTCTCGGCATCCGCTACAGATTCTAAGTCAAACGCTTAGAACAGAATACAGACCCCTGCATCGAAAGATGCGGGGGTTTTTGCTCTAGGTCTTTCGTTTCAAACCCGCCTAGAGAGCCACTACTGTCGCATCACTCTCGCATTAGCGTCGCACTACTGTCGCAAATTCCCGAACTTGATTCGGATTTGGTCCGAAAGAGTCCAGAGGAAGAAATCTGACAAAGAGCTATCGTCCTGCCTGCCAAGGATTTCTTCGTTGCGGAAAATATTTTTCGCTTATCGACACAATAAAAAGCACTTTTGCGACGTTATATAATATGCGCGCGGACACCTACGCCCATACGGCGCGATGCACACGCGACAAATCCTATTGAAGAACACGAAACCATGAATACTCCCGAACGCAAAAACAAAGTCCTCGTTGTCTATACCGGCGGCACTATCGGTATGGTGCAGGACGAGAACGGATCTCTCCATCCTTTTGAACTGGAACGTATCTTTGAGGCCGTCCCGCAGCTTCATCGCACCTCGTACCAGATCGACTCCTGCCAGCTTGACGACATCATCGACTCGTCGAACATGACCCCCTCTTTCTGGGTAGATACCGCAAACATCATCGAGCGCGAATACGACAACTACGACGGCTTTGTTGTCCTCCACGGTACCGACACCATGGCCTATACCGCATCGGCACTAAGTTTTATGTTCGAAAACCTGAGCAAACCTATCGTACTCACCGGCTCGCAGCTGCCTATCGGCATGTTGCGCAGCGATGGACGAGAGAACCTCATCTGCGCCCTTGAGATAGCAGCCTGCACCAAGGTGAGGATTCCCGAAGTGTGCATCTTCTTCGAGAGCCATCTCTATCGCGGAAACCGCTCCACCAAAGTCAGCGCGGAGAATTTCGACGCCTTCGAGACCTTCAACTACCCCTCGTTGGCCAAGGCCGGCATCGACATCACCTTCCGCGAACACCTGATGATGCCCATGCCCAGCGAACCGCTCATCGTCCGCAAGGCCTTCGACAACCACGTGGCTGTGCTCAAGCTCTTCCCCGGCATCTCGCCCGAAGTTGTGCGCTCCATGGTGACCACCCCCGGCCTCCACGCCGTAATCATCGAGACCTTCGGCTCGGGCAACGCTCCTACCGAGAAATGGTTCATCGACGCCCTCAACGAAGGTGTTGAACGCGGACTCCTGATTGTCGACGTGACCCAATGCAAGGCCGGCGCCGTGAAGCTGTGCCAATACGCCACGAGCTTCGACCTCGACAGAATCGGCATCATCGGCGGCGCCGACATCACCATCGAGGCTGCCGTCACCAAGCTGATGTACCTGCTGGGCAACTACGGGGACAACAAGCAGATGGTGAAGGAACTTTTCGCAAAATCATTGCGCGGAGAACTGACAGAATAACCGAAACAACCCAGATATGAACAACATAGAAATCTTCGAACAAGGACTCTCCCAGCAACGTATCCTCATTGTAGGAGACGTTATGGTCGACTCATATATGTGGGGCGACGTGACACGTATCTCGCCCGAAGCGCCCGTGCCCATCTGCGCCATCACCCACAGAGAAAGTCGCTTGGGGGGAGCCGCCAACGTGGCACTTAACATCCGCGCGATGGGAGCCAACCCTATCATCTGCTCCGTCCTGGGCAACGACGACGAAGGCAAGAACTTCCAGCAGATTATGTACGACCATGATATGGACAAACGAGGCATCATCAGCTCCGACAGCCGCATCACGACCGTAAAGACGCGCATAATAGGCAACGGAATGCAGATGCTCCGCGTCGACGAAGAGATCACCAATCCTCTGCGGACCAGCGAAGAAGACGAGCTCATCGACCGTGTGAAACGCATCTTCAAGACACTTCCCATCAACGCCGTCATCTTCCAGGACTACGACAAAGGCTGCCTGACGCCACGTGTGATAGAAGAGATTACCGCCGTCGCCAACCGCAAGAACGCCCTCACCATGGTCGACCCCAAGCATAGGAACTTCGCCAACTTCCACAATGTCACGCTCTTCAAACCCAACCTCAAGGAGCTGAAAGAAGGGCTGAACATCGACATCGACGAGAGCACCCCCGACACCATGAAACGCGACCTCGATGCCGCCGCCAAGATGCTGCACGAGAGACAGAATATCGCCATCGTCTTCATCACCCTCTCGGCAAAAGGCGTCTATGTGTGCGACTTCAGAAAAGGAACACCCAACTCCTTCATCATCCCCGCCCATCTGCGCACTATCTGCGACGTGAGCGGCGCCGGAGACACCGTGATAAGCGTGGCAGCACTTGCACTTGCCTGTGGATTGGACATCGAATCCGCCGTAGACTATGCCAATATGGCTGGCGGAATCGTTTGCGAGCAAGTCGGCGTAGTACCTATCGACAAAGAACGACTCCTCAACGAACTGAAAGCCGAGAAATAAACACCCCAATGAAACGACTCTGTACCATCATAGCCCTTCTCCTTTCCGTGGCAGCTCACGGCCAGATGACCAATCTGACCGATTTCGACCACGACCTGATGCACTACGGCATCCAGGTGGGCTATACCCAGTCGAAATTTGATGTTGGCTTCTCCGACGACGAGAGTCTGCACCAACTCTTGCAAGGGGTGAACTCCTACTATTCCGCAGGCTTCCACATTGCCGTCATTGCCGATCTGGCGTTGTGCCCTTATGTAAGCCTCCGCTCGGCACCCGGCCTGACTCTGATCAACCGCAGTCTCCACTACTATTGGGAAGAAGGTTACCTCGCCTCCTACCCCGCTTTGGACAAGAAACGTTCCGTGGAGTCGGTCTATGGAGAGATACCGCTCGACCTCAAATTCCGCGCCATGCGCTGGAGGAACTTCCAGCCCTATCTCACAGGAGGCTGCAGCTATGGCTTCGACTTTGCCTCGCTCCGCAACAACAAGAACAACAACGACGAATCCATCGTAAGACTCAACACCAGCGACTTCCGCTATACGACAGGAATCGGCTTCGATTTCTTCCTGCACTATGTGAAATTCGCCATTGAGCTGAAGATGTCGTTCGGCACTTCCAACCTCGTCATCCCCGACGACGACCTCTACTCCCGCTCCACAAACAAACTCAACTCCCGCACTTTCATGCTGGGATTCACCTTCGAAGGATAAAACGACAACCCATTATGCAGATACTGAACATAGACCTCACCCCCGAACAATACCATGTGCCCGAAGAGCTGCGCATGGCTGTTGCGCGCAAACTGCGCCTAAGGAAGGAGCAAGTCGGGCATCTGCAGATAGTAAAACGGAGCCTTGACTCGCGACGCGGACAGGTGAAATACTCCGCCACTATACAAGTATACAACACCAACGAGGAATATATTCCAGAGGATTTCTCCTCGCCCTATAAAGAAGCCTCTCCCCAAGAGCCGATTATCATTGTCGGCGCAGGTCCTGCAGGACTTTTTGCCGCACTCAAGGCTCTTGAATATGGGATGAAGCCCATTATTCTCGAACGAGGCAAGCCCGTGGAAGAAAGAAAGAGAGACATCGCACTCCTGGGCCGAGAAGGCGTCGTGAATCCCGACAGCAACTGGTGTTTCGGGGAAGGTGGCGCAGGCACTTTCAGCGACGGCAAGCTCTACACCCGCTCCACAAAACGTGGCAACGTCGGAGAGGTGCTGCGCAAATTTGTTGAGCATGGCGCCGATCCAAGCATCATGATCGACGCTCACGCCCACATCGGCACCGACAAGCTCAGCCCCATCATAGCCAAGATGAGAGAGACCATCGTGCACTATGGCGGGGAATATCATTTCGGCTGTTCGATGACCGACCTCATCGTGAAGGACGGCATCGTGCAAGGCGTCGTCACCTCCGACGGCAACAGCCACAAGGGGCGCGCCGTCATCCTCGCCACCGGTCATTCGGCAAGAGACATCTACGAACTCTTCCATCACAAAGGCTGGGCTCTCGAAGCAAAGCCATTCGCCTTAGGCGTACGTGTCGAGCACCCACAAGAACTCATCAACACGATACAATATCACTCCAAGAACTACTCATCCTATCTCCCCCCCGCCTCCTATACCCTCACCACTCAAGCCAACGGGCATGGTGTGTTTTCATTCTGTATGTGTCCGGGGGGAGTCATCGTTCCTGCCGCCACAGCCGAGAGACAGCAGGTTGTCAACGGAATGAGCAATTCTCAACGCAATAGCGCTTTTGCGAATAGCGGCATCGCCGTTACGATAGGATGGGACGACATTCCTGAATATCACCACTACGGGGAGATGGCTTTACTTCGATTCCAGCAAGACGTGGAACAGAAGATGTTTGATTTTGCCAATGGGTCTGCACCATCACAACGTCTTGTTGATTTCATCGACGGCAAGGCCTCTTCCAAACTTAACAAGAGCAACTACCTCGGTTCCTGCTCTTCTGCTCCTTTGCAAGAGCTCCTCCCCTCGTTTGTAGCAAAGAGTCTGCAACAAGGATTTGTCGATTTTGACCGCAAGATGCACGGTTTTATCACGAAAGAAGCCTCCCTCCTGGCAGTCGAGAGCCGCACATCCTCACCAATAAGAATTCCCCGCAAGGAGGACTATCAACACACCCAGCTCAACGGACTCTACCCCTGTGGCGAAGGAGCCGGATACGCAGGAGGCATCGTGAGCAGCGCGTTGGATGGAATCAATGCCGTAAACGCCATCTATGGGAAGGAATAAGACATCAAGAGCCAACAGAAAAACCATCGATAACACAATACACAAGTGGACTTCAAATTAAAATCGGATTTTGCGCCTATGGGAGACCAGCCTGCTGCTATCGAGCAGCTGGTGAAGGGCGTCAATGACGGACAACGGGCACAAGTACTTCTCGGCGTTACCGGATCGGGAAAGACATTTACCGTGGCCAATGTTATTGCTCAGCTGAACCGTCCGACAATTGTGATGTCCCATAACAAGACCCTGGCCGCACAGCTTTATGGGGAGTTCAAGCAGTTCTTTCCCGACAATGCTGTGGAGTATTTCGTCTCCTATTACGACTACTACCAGCCCGAGGCTTACATTCCCGCGACCAACACCTACATTGAGAAGGACCTTAATATCAACGACGAACTTGACAAGCTTCGTCTACGAGCCTCTTCGGCGCTGCTCTCTGGAAGAAGAGACGTCATTGTAGTCTGCTCTGTCAGTTGCATCTACGGCATTGGAAACCCCGAAGAATTCAAGCGTGGCACTATCCATATCAAGGTCGGAGAAAAGATGGATCGAGACCAACTGCTGATGAGACTTCTCGATGCACAATACACACGTAACGAGATTGAATTCATCAATGGCCGTTTCCGAGTCAAAGGCGATACCGTCGATATCTTCCCCTCTTTTGCCGATTTCTGCTATCGCATATGCTTCTGGGACGACGAGATAGAGAGCATCGAGTCATTCGAGCCTATCAGCGGCCAACGAATAGAACGTTTTGACGAAACCACAATCTACCCTGCCAGCAACTTCCTGACCAGCAAGGACACCATAGCCGAAGCTCTGCGCAAGATACAGAGCGACATGTTTGAGCAACGCGACTACTTCTACTCTATCGACAAGACTCTCGAAGGTAAACGCCTTGAAGAGCGAGTCAACTACGACCTTGAGATGATCCAGGAGCTTGGCTACTGCAGCGGTATAGAGAACTACTCCCGCTATTTTGACGGGAGAGAGCCCGGGACACGCCCCTTCTGTCTGCTTGACTACTTCCCCGACGACTTCCTCCTTGTCGTCGACGAGAGCCACGTGACCGTTCCTCAGATCCGAGCCATGTATGGTGGAGACAGGAGCCGAAAGAAATCGCTTGTAGAGTATGGGTTCCGCCTGCCGTCGGCTCTCGACAACCGCCCGCTCACTTACGACGAATTCTATGATATTACCGGTCAAACCATCTATATCTCTGCCACTCCAGCAGATTACGAGCTGCAGGAGAGCGAAGGGGTGGTGGTAGAGCAGGTTATCCGTCCTACCGGACTCCTCGATCCTGTAGTTGAAGTACGCGGAGCCAGCAACCAGGTCGACGACCTGCTGGACGAGATAGAAGACACCATAGACCGTGGGGAGCGCGTAATTGTCACCACCCTCACAAAACGCATGGCAGAAGAGCTGAGCAGCTATCTCATCAACCTAGGAATAAAGACCGCATACATACATAGCGACGTTGACACCTTGGAACGAGTGGAAATCCTACGCGACCTCCAAATGGGCGTCTATGACGTTTTGGTGGGAGTGAACCTCTTGAGAGAAGGATTAGACCTCCCGAAAGTTTCTCTCGTCGCCATCTTGGATGCAGACAAAGAGGGATTTCTCCGTAGCGACCGTGCCATGATCCAGACCATTGGACGTGCCGCACGTAATGTTCACGGCAAGGCAATCCTCTATGGCGACACAATAACAGGATCTATGCAACGCGCCATAGACGAGACAAACCGCCATCGAGAAAAACAAATCAAATACAACCTTGAACACAATATTGTTCCGAAACAGATAGAAAAGACCGCCCAAAACATTCTGAAGCAGACCTCTGTCATAGAACTTGCTGCCGAACAACGCGAGGACTACTCCAACACTCTTAACCCCGAGGTAGCAAGTCTCGTCGCCAAAGGTGATATGGTCAACATCGCCGCCTCACCCTATGCGCTCAACACCCCCGCGACTAATGGAAGAAAATCCAACAGCGAACACACAACATCCAAAACCGACATTGCGGAGGAGGAAGACGCATCGTATGGCCAGAAACAACCCAAGGTTGATTCTCGGACCAAAGCCCAACTGCGCAAGGAGATCAAGGAGTTGCAACGCAAGATGCAGATAGCAGCAAAAGAGATGGACTTCCTTGGTGCCGCAAAATATCGCGACGAGATCAAGCAGCTTCAAGAGATACTCCCTTCTGCTCGCGGAGAATAGACAACAACACCCAAAGAGAAACAAAGACTATACTACTATAATAATAAATCGGATAGAATTATGCGCAACACAACACTTTGCCTAATCATCACCATCATCCTTTTTATCGGGAGCATAGGAACTGCTCACGGACAGATGAACCGTATGTTCGCCCGTGCTGTTATCGTCGATGGCGACACCATACCTTTTTATACCCTCAAAGAGATCCAGATATCCGCATCCTCCTGCCTGCTCTCTGCCAAGGAGATAAAACAGAACCAACGCCTTATCCGCAACGTGAAGAAGATGCTTCCTTACGCCCAGCTGGCACGCAAGGAACTTGACAAACTGGAACGGGAATGCCAGAATCTTCCCAGCAAGAAACGCAAAGAACTCATTAAGAAGACCGAAAAAGAGATGTTGGCACAATATACAGACGAACTGAAGAACTTCACCACGTCGCAAGGTCTAGTATTGTTGAAACTTGTGGATCGAGAGACTTCAAAAACCTCGTATGTCATTGTGAAAGACTTGCGAGGAAAATTGCGTGCCGGATTCTACCAGACCTTCGCGAAAGTCTTCGGATACAACCTCAAAGAAGAATTTGATCCAAAGAACAACAAGAAAGACGACCTCATCAACCGCATCTGCCTGATGATTGAAGCGGGTAAACTCTAGGTAACCTCTAACAAACAACACAAAACCTGTTCCGCTATCTATGACAGCAATAATTCTTCTTCCATCAGTTCCGATGAGGGCACAAAACTCCGATCGAGCCGAAATGGTAAACCAGCTTCTTTTTGGGGATATCATAGAGGTGCTCAAGTGCGAGGGAAAATGGTCTTTTGTGCGTTGTCTTTATGACGACTACGAAGGGTGGATCGACAACAAACAATATCATCAGCTTACAGCAGAAGAGGAGGAAGAAGCAAAGCATTGGAACGTTATCGTTTCCGAACCATCAGTCTCAATCTCCATCAGTTCAAATTTCGGCCCTAACGGAACCACCGAACTCATTCCAATGCATATTCCCATGGGAAGCACTCTGCCAACTCAGCATAGGGTTAAAATCGCAGGCTTCTCCATCGAGCATAGCATTATCAACGAAGATCTTCCCTTCATCACCTTTAGCAGAGCTTTTAAGTTGCTCAACGCCCCCTATCTTTGGGGAGGGAAGACAAACATGGGTATTGACTGTTCCGGTTTCACCCAAACTGTTTTTCGAACCTACGGGATAAGACTGCTGCGAGACGCATCGCAGCAAGCCACACAAGGAGCTGAGATCCATCACATCTCCGAGAGCGAACGTGGCGATCTACTTTTTTTCTCAAACCCAGAAGGGCGAATCATCCATGTCGGAATCAAATTCGGGAAAGATACAATCATCCATGCATCGGGCCAGGTCAGAATCGACACAATAGACGAGAAAGGGATATTCAATCACCAGACCCAACAATACACACACCATCTCCACTCCATCCGCAGGATGCTATAAAGTATGATTGCATTTGCGCCATTACAGGGCTATACAGACCACATCTACCGTAATATTCATGCACGAACAGTTGGAGGCGTAGATGAGTACTACACGCCATTTATACGCTGGGAACATGGTGGAATACGGAACAAAGACCTGCGCGATGTTGATCCCGCGAACAACACGACGGGGAATATCATCCCCCAGGTTATAGCGAAAAACCGTGATGAATTTGCTAACCTTTGCGACACACTTCAACAAATGGGTTGGAAAAGGATTGACCTCAACATGGGCTGCCCGTTTCCAATGCAGGTACACTCCGGCAGAGGTGCGGGGCTATTGTCTCACGAACAAGACGTAGCAGAAATCTTCAATGAAATCAAAATCCGCAAAGAGGTGACCTTTTCTGCCAAGATGAGACTTGGATGGAACAACCCAGAAGAAGTTTTTCGACTGTGCCCTATTCTTAACGAAAGCCATCTCTGCCACATCACCCTCCATCCCCGACTCGGCATCAGTCAGTACAAAGGGACGGTAGACGACAACCAATTCCTACGGTTTTACGAAGAGTGCACCAGGCCCATCGTTTACAACGGGGATATCACTTCGGTTGCGCAGATCAAAGAAGTAAGGATGCGCTTCCCCAACCTAAAAGGCATCATGATAGGCCGAGGACTACTATCCCGCCCAACCATCGCAAAAGAATATAGAGACAACATCGTTCTTTCAAACGAAGATATTCTCAAGACAACGCTCATCATGCATAATGAACTCTTCATCTATGCACAGAGCACGCTCCAGGGAGAAACACAGATTCTAAACCGGATGCGCGCCTTTTGGGAGTATCAGGAGTCTCTTCTGCCAAAGAAAAGTTTTAAGAAGCTTACAAAAAGCACAACCCTACGCTCATATCACGAAGCTCTTGCCTCTTTATAAGACAACCAACATATCTTATCCAACTTCTGGCAACAAGAAGGGCAAGCCCTTATTCTATTGTGGGGAAATCAACCAAAACCATTTTGTCGACCTTAATGGCATAATGGGCAAAACGTTCTTGCGCCGCTTCCTTCGCTACGACACTCTGCCGTCTGAGGACAAGGCTAAGCCCACAGAGCCACAAGCGTAGCTGCTTAGACCATCAAGCGCGGTCCCAGCTACTATCAAGTCCTACGCAGATGCCTCGCAGACGCCTGCCACCCGCAACGCTATACCACTACAGGAAGGATTCCATCAACGCCAATATATCCCTCTCCGACCTCTCCTTTGGGAAACAACTCGCCAAGAAGTCTGTGAACAAAAAACAGGGAAACTATGGGCCTTGTAGAGACACTGACCCTTTAACCACCTACAGGACAGCCCATTAAAGTTTCAACAAGGAATAAAATGGTAACAGTAACAATAGTAACAATTAAAAAATCAGCACACACATCTCCTCTTTATACTATATAACTAATTAATTATTAAGTATATATATAATAGAAAGGTACTATGTGCACCTCTCAAAAATTAATTGTTACAACTGTTACTGTTACCAAACGGAACAATCCAACTCTCTAAAAAGCAACAAACCAACAAGATACGATATCACATAACATAAATATCCCGCCTTTACTGCCTTCAAAAAGTGCCTAGAACGCCCCAAAACGAACCTTATTTGACCTTTTAATACCTCCAAAACTATGTCTTCTCCCATTTTTAGCGCACTTTCAAGTGAGATAGAACTTCTATGTTTCGATCAAAATTGAATTATTTACAGCAACAAGTATATATACTCCCTGACAAAAAGAGGAGTATCAAACCCCGGAGATAAAGAAAGCCCCGACTAATCAGTCGGGGCTTAAATAGAGTATCTTTAATTCGAAAGAGCTTATTCAGCTACAACTTCGAGGTTGATCTCAGCTTTAACATCCTTGTAGATGTTGATGATAGCGGTATAGTTACCAACTTCTTTAATCTTGGAGCCATCAACAACGATACGTTTGCGATCGATGTCCTGATTGTGCTGTGCCATGAGAGCCTCAGCAACCTGGATGTTGTTTACAGCGCCAAAGAGCTGACCCTGCTCGCCAACTTTGGTAGCGATGCGAACGCTCTTGCCATTGAGGACAGACTGGAGGTTTTCAGCATCCTTACGGATCTTAGCCTCTTTCTGAGCCTGCTGCTTGAGGTTCTCAGCGTGGATTTTCTTGTTGGTAGGGGTAGCGATGATAGCATAACCCATGGGGAGGAGGTAGTTGTTTGCATAACCGTTCTTAACAGTTACGATCTCATCCTTATAACCTAAGTTCTGTACGTCTTGTTTGAGTATAATTTCCATCTATCTTTCCTCCTTTATTATTTTAAACAGTCAGCTACATAAGGCATAAGAGCGATGTGACGAGCGCGCTTGATTGCCTGGGAAACTTTTTTCTGGTACTTGTTGGAGGTACCGGTAATACGACGGGGAAGGATCTTGCCCTGTTCGTTAACGAACTTCAAGAGGAAGTCAGCATCCTTGTAGTCGATGTATTTGATACCGAGCTTTTTGAAGCGGCAGTATTTCTTACGCTGAGTGTCTACAGCGATAGGGGTTAAATATTTAATTTCGGTTTCGTTAGCCATGATAATTTCTGGTTTTAATTGTTAGTTTTTGAACTACTTATTCAGCTACAGGAGCTTCAGCTGCCTTTTTTGCGTTGCGCTTCTTCTCATTGTAAGCAACGGCGTGCTTGTCGAGGGAAACGGTAAGGAAGCGGAGCAGACGCTCGTCGCGTTTGTAAGCGGTTTCGAGCTGTGCGATGAGGCTACCTTCAGCTTTGAACTCAATGAGATAATAAAAACCAGTGGTTTTCTTTTTGATGGGATAAGCGAGCTTGCGCATGCCCCAATTGTTGGTGTAGACAATTTCTGCACCATTGTTCTGTAAGAAGTCGGTGTACTTCTTTACCGTTTCCTTCATCTGTTCTTCAGACAAAACGGGAGTTGCAATGAAAACGGTTTCGTATTGGTTTACCATTACTTTGAAATTGTTAGTTAATTATTAATTTTGTTTATTGGTCCTAGGCTTGGGTAAGCCTTAGGACTTTGGAGCCACTTTGCGGACTCGAACCGCAGACCTACGCATTACGAATGCGTTGCTCTACCAACTGAGCTAAAGTGGCAATGCGGTTGCGGTGTAAGTATTGTTAATTGGGAGCGGTTGCCCGCGCGGGAAGTATAGTGGTCGGGGTGAGAAGACTCGAACTTCCGGCCTCCACGTCCCGAACGTGGCGCGCTAACCAACTGCGCTACACCCCGTTATTAGCAGATTCCTTCGTCAGAGGTGTTTATTATTTTAATATATAATAAACGTTTTGTCTTTTGCCGAGGTTTCTTACTAAAAGAGACGCCACACAGTAGCGTCTCGGCTTGGTGTCCTGGCAGGGACTCGAACCCTGGACCCGCTGATTAAGAGTCAGCTGCTCTACCAACTGAGCTACCAAGACAGCTTTTCAAATATCTCTAGTTAGTACTCCGGGTGGGACTTGAACCCACACGTCCTTGCGGACAAGGGATTTTAAGTCCCTCGTGTCTACCATTCCACCACCAGAGCAACCGTGAGCGGAAAACGAGACTCGAACTCGCGACCCCGACCTTGGCAAGGTCGTGCTCT
>JAKSMR010000109.1 GCA_024400495.1 Bacteroidales bacterium | reverse complement strand
TGTCAAGTCCTGATTTAAAGTAGACACTTTCGTATATGATTGTACTGCGATATTCTTCCGATGGTGTAGTGTGGATGCAAAGCATCTTCCGAAGGTGCGGGCACCGTACCTGGCGGGGGAGCCGGTGAAGCGGACGTCCCCGGAGGGGCGGCGCGAAGCGCCGAGTCCGCGAGCCGGCTCCCCCGCCAGGAAACTCTCTTCCGTCCGACCGGAAATACACTTCTGAAGTTCTTCCGTCATGCCGCCTCTACAGTCTTCGCTTCGCGCTTTGCACGATCCTCCGCGAACTTTCTGCGACGTTCCTGCGCGGCTAGCTGGATCGCCACCAGGCCTTCACGCACCGTATCGGGATTCGCCCTCGCGTAGGCTGGCGTGCGGTATCCCAGAGACTCGTGCACTCGCTTCCCGTTGTAGACTTCGATGGCACGGGCGACGGCCTTGAGAGCCTCGTCCTTGTCCTTGAACTCGACATTGAGGTAGTACTCGTCCTTGAGGATGCCGTTGATGCGTTCGGCAACCGAGTTCTCGTAGCAGTGAAGCTCCTCCGTCATGCTCGAGAGCATTCCGAATGCCTTCAGCCTCGACAGGAACTCGCCACACGCATACTGGCATCCGCGGTCGGAGTGGTGTATGACGACAACTCCTTCCGGGACAATCCCGCGGGCCATCTCCAGTGCTTTCACCGGTCCGTCATGACCGAGATCGTCGGCAAGAAACCAGCCTACGATGTCCTTGCTGAAGTAGTCCGACACCAGGCTCAGGTAGACGAATCTGTCCGCGAGGCGGATGTACGTGATGTCGGCCACGAAAACCTGATTCGGCCCGTCCACGATGCGATCCGCGAGCAGATTCCGCGAGACGGGCAAGGAGCGGTCCCAGTGCGTCGTGTGCGGCACGAACGCCTTGCGTCTCTCGACAAGCATGTCGTGGATGCGCAGGATCTCGAAGAGCCGATCTCTCCCGACTTTGATCCCGGCCCGCTTCAGGTCCTCGCGGATGTACACGCACAGCTTGCGCACGCCGCAACGGGGATGATCGATCCGTGCAGACACGACGAACTCTACGATCAGGGCCTCGTCGACAGCCTTGCGCTGGCGAACCTTGCGTTCCTTGTAATAGGACTGGCGCGAATGACCGAGAGCCCGGCAAACGGGCACGACCTTCATGCGCATCGATTCTGGGAGCTTCTCCGTCACGGCGTGTGCGATGTCATACCAACGGCTTTTTTTTTATAAACCTCAAGGTCGCAGCCGAATTCCTCGGACATGACCATTGCGGTCGCGAGGTTTATACTGCTGTTCAACTTCAGGTTGAAGTTCTCTTTCTTCAGCTCTCGGATCTGCCTACGCAATTCGGCGATCTCCTGCTCTTGGGGATTCTTCACTGAACTACCTCCATCTTGCTACAGTTCAATTCCGCACGGACTCGTCTAGTTTACACAAATCCGCATCACTTGTGCAATCCGTCTTGGCGAATTCGGCCTTGAACTCGGAGACCTTCATGCCGAGTCGCGAGACGGCGGCCTCTAGCATACGCATGACATCATGCCGTTTGATCATCTCATCAACGAGCATCGTTCGTATTTGCTTGTTCTCAATTCGCAGCCTCTGAAGTTCGGAGACTTCACCAAGTGTGTGAACGAGGACTCTCCTATTCCTCAGATGCTCCAGTCCTGCCGCATCAATCCAGGCGACTGCCGTCACCTGGCTCATGCCATAGGCCTTGGCGATTTCATAGGGAGTCGCCCATTTGCCCTGCCGATATTCTTCAAGCACCTTTTGCTTAAACGCTTCGGTGTATCGTCGCTGATTGATTCTCTGTGACATATTCGACTTCTTTCCATTTTAGGAAAGTGTCATCCTATCACAGG
>JAKSMR010000108.1 GCA_024400495.1 Bacteroidales bacterium | reverse complement strand
TGGTGCGCCAAGGCAAGCTTGGCAGAACTCGTAAACTGAAAGGTGTTTACTCAACAAAGAAATCGACATGTTGATAGGAAGTCGGGCTGTGCGGAGGGTGACTGACGTGCAGAAGCCCCGACAGACAAACGGATAAGCCGCAACGCAAGTGAACCAACTACATTACGTCTCGTTAAAATCAACTCCGCATGGCCAGTGTCTCATTACACATGAAGCCGAAAGGAAGCGTCAGACTCGATTTGTGGCGCGGAAATGCGGCGGGGCAAAGTGGGCGGCGTGTCCGGACAGTTCTGCGACAGGAACTTGGGAGACCTCGCGGTAGCGAAAGCGAAGCGAGGAGTCGGAAGAGACCGTAGTAGCGGAAACGGGCAACGACCGCGGAGCGAAGGGTCTCGAAGTGGAAAAGGAAGCGTCTTGAACGAAAGAGCGAAGAGCCGAATGGCCGAAAGGCCCCTTACGGAAGAGGAGATCCACGAGATTGCCCTGCGGCAAGATCTCGTCGGGTTCCCGAAACTCGCGCTCATGAGGGAAAGACTGTCGGCAAAGGCGAAGAGCGAGCCTCGGTTCGCGTTCTTCAACCTCTACAGGCACGTTGTACGCGAGGACACCATCCGATGCGCGTGGCGCCAGGTCAAGGCGAACAGCGGAGGCTCTGGCGTTGACGGCGTGACGATAGAGGACATCGAGCGGTCGGAAGGGGGAGTCGAAGGTTTCCTCAAGGGGATCGTCGGCGAACTTCACGCAAAGACCTACAGGGCAAGCCCTGTGAGGAGGACGTATATCGAAAAGGCGAACGGCAAGCTGAGGCCGCTCGGCATCCCCACCGTCAAGGACAGGGTGGTGCAGACGGCGGTCAAGCTTGTCGTTGAGCCGATATTCGAGGCGGACTTTCATGACTGCTCGTATGGGTTTCGGCCGAAGCGGTGCGCACAACAGGCGATCGCGAGGATTGCGGAGAAGATCAGGGCGGGGGAGCGCGAGGTGTATGACGCCGATCTCTCATCCTACTTTGACACGATTCCGCATGACAAGCTGATGCTTGCATTGCGCAAGAGGATCACGGACGGCAGCGTCCTCGGACTCATCCGCCAATGGCTGAAGGCGAACATACAGGAGGCAAGCGGGGTCAGGATTAGAACGAAGGGAAAGGGAACGCCGCAGGGAGGGGTGATTTCGCCCTTGTTGTCAAACGTGTACCTGCATTGGTTCGAGACGTGTGCGGCAATCGTGGCCAAGGCCACGTCGCAGGCCATGTCCGTTGTGCGGTACGCCGATGACTTCATCATACTCGGGAAACGTCTGAAAGAGGACTTTCTCGCACGGATTGAAGCCGAACTTGAAGGACGGTTCGGGCTGACGGTCAATCGCGAGAAGACGAGGGTCGTTGACATGGGCGTCTGCAATGCCTCGCTGACGTTCCTCGGCTATGAGTTCCGGCGTGTCAAGGACAGGCATTTCGGGACGGGGGGTACGTACATCGAGACGTGTCCTGCGATGAAGTCGGTCAAGAAAGTCTGCAAGAAGGTGAAGGAGATCACGTCAAGGCGGATGAAGTCCGTTCCGATCGCGGACGTGGTGAAGAAAGTGAACCTCGTGATAGACGGGTGGGGAAGATACTATCGGTACGGGTACCCGTCGCGTATGTTTGCGAAAGTGAACTGGTACGTGAACAGGCGGCTGTACAGTTTCCTGCGGCGCAGGAGCCAAAGGAAGTATCGTCTGAGGTATGCGGCCACCTACAGCGGGGAACTGCGGCACTATGGGCTGATACAGTTGACGAGGGGGAGGTACCGGCAATGACAAGCTTCGCACGGAAAGCCGTATGCGGGAAATCTGCACGTACGGTTTGGCGAGGGGGCGACCACACCCGACGAGGGGTGGTTCGCTCTACTCTACT
>JAKSMR010000107.1 GCA_024400495.1 Bacteroidales bacterium | reverse complement strand
TGCAAAAAAATGTAAAATACTAATGTATAATAATATTATATATATTATATATTTATTTATTTTTTTGCCGTGCACTAAAAAATCACCAGTTCACCAGTTCACCCCTCTTTCAGTTGGCAGAGTTTTCTTTTGGCATTTTGTATTTTCGTAACCTCACACCCTTCGTCGTGGCGATACTTTTTTTGCTCGGAAATTATATATTAATATATATGTAGCATCTCACTAGCATCGCATTTTCGGGGGGTAGCATCTCAAATTTGAGATGCTAGTGAGATGCTACCCGTCTCCAGGTGTATTTCTGCTCATGGATTATTGGGAGTCTGCAAGGCCTTCATTTTCGAAAAAAACTCTCTTTTTTTTGTAAAAAGCGACTTTTTCCAAGTGTGGGAGGGGTCGCTTGTGTGCTGTCTGGGGCGGTGGGCTTTGTGGTGTCTTCCGGGGTGTGAATTGTTAAGAAATTGGCTGTTTTGAAATAAATTCGTATCTTTGCATCTCCAAATGGCTATGATATGAAACACCTACTCCTACTCCTTCTGCTCGCCGTGCCGCTGATGGCGGGTGCACGTGACTTCTCTGTCGTGGACTTCGGCGCCCGGGGCGACGGCACGATGCTCTGCACCTCGGCGATACAGCATGCTATCGACTACGCCTCCAGCCAGGGTGGCGGCAGGGTGGTGGTGCCCAAGGGCACGTTCCTCTCCGGCGGCCTGTACCTGAAGGAGGGCGTGGAGCTGCATCTGCGACGCGGCGCCGTGCTGCTGGGCAGCACTAACGTGTTCGACTACCAGCGAGATCCGGTGACACGCTGGCATGCCCTCATCCACGCTGTGGGGGTGGCGCATATCGCCATCACGGGCAAGGGCACCATCGACGGACAGGGCTTCGCGGTGGCGAACACGATGGTGGACTACATCCACAAGGGGCTGGTGAAGGACGCGCTGAAATACGACCGCCCCAACGAGACCAACCGCCCGGGGAACATCTACTTCCGCAACTGCAGGGATGTGGCGGTCAGAGATGTCACCCTCAGGAATCCGGGCTGCTGGTGCCAGACCTACGACCGCTGCGAGGACCTCAGCATCGAGGGGATAAAGGTGGACGCCTGCTGCTACTGGAACAACGACGGCCTCGACATCGTGGACTGCCGGAGGGTGCTCGTGAGACATTGCATCATCAATTCGAGCGACGACGCCATCTGCCTCAAGAGCCACGCCAAGGACTACTGCTGCGACTCGATCTTCATAGAACATTGTGTAGCCCGCTCGTCGGCCAACGGCATCAAGTTCGGCACCATGTCGCTGGGCGGCTTCAGGAACATCGTTATCCGCGACATCAGGGTGTATGACACCTACCGGTCGGCGATCACGCTGGCGTCGGTGGACGGCGGCTTTGTGGAGAACGTCGACATATCCGATATCAAGGCCGAGAATGTGGGCAACGCCATCTTCCTGCGCATAGGCAACCGCAGGGGCGACCTGAGCAGAGCCAGGATGGAGAACGTCTCTATCAGCAATATAGATTGTACCATCGCAGCCGACAAGCCCGACAAGGGCTATCGCTACGAGGGCCCTATAGAGGATCTGCCCCGCAATATCTCGCCGGCTATCATCATAGTGGGATTGCCCGAGAGGCCTATTGGTGGGGTGGTGTTGAGGAACATCCGGGTGGTCCATCCCGGTGGCGGCGACTCTGCCTATGCCTACTACCCCAAGGAGAAATGGAACGAATTGCCTGCGCTGGAGAAGCAGTACCCCGAGTTCTCGATGTGGAAAGAGCTGCCGGCATGGGGCGTTTGTGTGTTGCATGCCAGCGTGACCTGCTGCGGCCCCCTGGACCTCAGATGCCTGCGCCCCGACTACAGGGTGGAGAAGATAGGTGAGAAGATTGTACGTAGGATAGATAAAGGTAACCTCTAAAAATTCAACGTAATGATAAAGGATATTAAAAAATATTA
>JAKSMR010000106.1 GCA_024400495.1 Bacteroidales bacterium | reverse complement strand
CAAGATACACATGGTCCTTGAGTCATACGTCGCAAGCGAAATACTGAGACGCGCGACCTCGGGTTGAGGGCTGAAAATTGCTTCATGCCGCGAAGCAAACCTCCCAGCACACTCCCCGCCCTCGGCGAAGCCGTTCTGTGTTACCCAATGGGCCAAAGTCGGAGTCTTCCATTAGAAACTCCGAAGAGCCGGTTTTTCCGAGATGCATCGGGTTATTTAGTATAATATTCATTGGCGCTGGTCGTGTGTTTAAGGTCACAATTGTAACCTTAGACGAGAAAGGTTGCAATGGAAGAGACGACAATGGTTGTAGAGCCGATTACAGAGTTGTCAGTTCGCTCGCGAATCTATTCGATACGCGGCGTTCATGTCATGCTGGCACATGATCTTGCTGATATCTATCAGGTCTCGACGAGTGTTTTCAACCAGGCGGTCAAGCGTAATGAGGAACGTTTCCCGGAAAACTTCAGATTTCAGCTGACAAAATCCGAGCTTGAGGAGGTTATCACAAATTGTGATAACCCTGACCGATTGAGGTTCTCGCCCGCGTTGCCCTATGCCTTTACCGAGCAGGGCATAGCCATGTTGTCTGGAGTTCTGAAAAGTGACGTGGCAGTGCAAGTGAGCATTCGGCTGATGAATACGTTTGTGGCTATGCGGCGAAGAAGGCATTTGTAAAACTAAACTTCGGTCATCCCCCGGGGGATGATATGGAGGATGTTTTAGCGTCAACATCGACCAACATCCAGCAAATCCACCCCTGTTTGAAGAAGTGACCTTACCCAAAAACCAAACTTACATTTTCAAACCGCAGACAACCGCGCAGGAACTCGCCAAGATAGCACGGAACGGTCAGACAGACCTCAAAATGTTATAATACACATCTGGACGAAAGTCGGAAAGTCCTGTGGAAATCAGGCTCTGTCGCGCAACCGTCACAGTCGGAATACGAGTCGTCCAAAGAAGTACCACCCTCGCTCGAAGGGAAATACTATGACTGGAAAAACACAGATGTCCGAGTCATTTCGGACGGCCGCCGCCCTCGCACTCGTCGGGGGATTCCTTGAAACTTACACATTCCTTTTGCACGGGCACGTCTTCGCCAACGCTCAGACCGGCAACATCGCGCTATGCGGAATGGCAATTGCCGAAGCGGATTGGATTCGCGCCTTGAAATACGCCACGCCTGTGATCTCGTTTGCGCTTGGCGTATGCTCAGTCGAATGGGTGCGCAATCACTGGTCATTCGCGAGAATGCACTGGAGGCAATCTGTCATTTTGGTCGAAGTCGCACTTCTCAGTGGATGCTTCTTCCTCCACGGAACAGCGCAAGACATGCTGGCCAACTTGCTCGTGTCAATCGCCTGTGCCTTTCAAGTTCAGGCATTTCGCAAAGTTCGCGGAACGTCCTACGCATCGACAATGTGTACGGGGAACCTTCGGTCGGCCACCGTTGCCTGGATCGCTTGGAAGCGCACAGGACAAGCCGAAGCACGGCAGCAGTCGTTCTATTACGCAGGCGTAATCGGCGTGTTCCTAACAGGGTCAGCACTGGCCATTCCATTCGTCCGTCTCATGCGTGAAACGGCCATCCTCCTGCCAATAGCATTTCTGACTTTAGCCGGACTTCTGATGTCCATACATCCACCACGGCAAGCATAACCCGCAACGCAACAACCACACCGAAAATCAGAACCTGCCAAGGTCCTGGCCTCATGTCATTCTCCTCCCAAAAGAGGATATGCAAACTTACCAAGATAGTTCACTTATCCCCCGCCAATGCCGCCTCACCCCCAAAACTCCGTCTGCACAAGTGTCAGCTTGCGCCCCTTTGCGCCAGATTGCGTCACAGGCGCGGCAGGGTATCCGCCAGCCGAAGGCTGCCCCGCAGGGGGCGCTATGCGCGGTGCGCGTGGAGCGGGCAGGGCTACCGTCGGCGCGACAGTCGGCTCGGGCGCGACACAGGGCGGCTGGATATCCTCCAGACCGAAGGTCTGCCGC
>JAKSMR010000105.1 GCA_024400495.1 Bacteroidales bacterium | reverse complement strand
GGTTCTTCCTTCAAAAGTGTGGGTGGCCGGTTGCTTGCGGCGTAGGCAATCTTCTGCATTGTGTGGCGTCGGCCCGACAGCTCGCCCGACCCGTCGCTCCGGGAATCGCAACCACCGCCACGCTTCAGTCAACGAGACGTGACGAGCCATTCCCCTCGGCATGATGCGTCTCTGCAAGCGAAACCACCGGGGCGGTGGGCGATCCCTCCGCTCCTCTCGTGCGACTGTCGGCTCCGACGCCACACCGCGCTCCGCGATCTCCAATGGCCCTGATTGCCTCAGAACGCCAGGACGCGGGGGTACGGCCTGAGGTATCCCGTGACGGACAGGATCTTCAGCCGGAAGTACTCGAAGTCATGGAAGCCGAACGCCATGCGCTTGATCACCTTGATCTTGTTGTTGATTCCTTCGGCGAATCCGTTAGACACCCTGTGAATGAAATACTCGAGGATTGACTTGGCGTGCCTCAGGAGGCGTTTGCCGAGCTGCACGAACGGCTTCAGTCCCGAGGCGATGCAGGCGGACGCCCATTTCTTCAGGTAGTCCTCGGCTTCTCCCTTCGACTTCTGCTCGTAGAAGGCGATTACCTGCTCCTTCAGGAGGTACGCTGTATACACGTCGTCGTTCGTCTCCTTGAGTCGGGCGATCCACGCCCTGCCCCTGTCGTCGAGGTGGACGTTGGACTTGAGCAGAAGGAACCTGCCGCGCTTCAGGTCGAAGTCCATCACCTTGTCGGCCTGTCGGTTGTATTCCGAACGCCTCAGCTCCTCCAGCGCGTCACCGGCGTACTTGAACACGTGGAACTTGTCCGTGACGACGGTGGCGTTCGGAAGGAACTTCCGGACCGCGCTCTTGTAGACGCGCCAGAGGTCGCACGTGACGACCTTCACGCTTTCGCACCACTCCTTCCCCTGCGCCTTGAAGAACGCATAGACGGACTTCCTGTCCCGGCCCTGGAGCATGTGGATCACGCTTTTGCGCGTGTGGTCGTAGAGGACGGTCGCGTAGACGTGACCCTTGCGGATCGCGATCTCGTCAATGCCGAGGACCTCGCAGGTCCGGTTCGGGGTGAGCAGCTCGCGCTTGGCGAGGAACTCCTTGTCGATGCGGCGCACGGTCTCGTCGTTCAGCCCGTAGTCGCGGGCCACGGCGGAGACGCTCGCGTCGTCGCATTTCGCGGCGAGATAGGCCCTGAACCTGTCGGTCTGCCGCGAATGCGGCGTCAGCCCCGCGATCTTCTCGACGTGCACCTTCCCGCAGTGCGGACAGCGGATGCGCATCGGCGCGAAGCGCCAGAAGAGGCGGTACGGCCCGAGCGGGATGTCCTCGACGCACCTCCTCGGCATCGCATCGTAGGCGAAGAGGCAGGACTGCCCGCAGTACACGCACGTGTAAGGCGTCCCGTCCCTGCGCTCGAGGTCGATGAACACATCCCCCTCGTCGGCCTCGGCGTCGCGGATGTCGTACTGAGGCAGTTGATTTCCCTGCACGAGTTTGATAACCTCATCTTGCGTCATGTCGGATCCTTTCTGTAGTTCAGATGACGGAATTGTCCGACATGACGCACTTTTCGTCAACCCCGAAGCCAACAGAACCCGGGACGCATTGCCATTTGATGCGGCTGATGCGCAATTTCAAGCGCAATCCTTAATTGCCACGATGAGGCTGGGGTTTGCGGAGACGGCTGGAGCCGAAGGTCGCACGAGAGCATCACGTAGGGATCGCCCGTCGCCTCGGTGGTTCCGCTTGCTGAGACGCATTATGCCGAGGGGAATGTCTCGTCACGCCTTGTAGACTGAGGCGCGGCGACGGTTGCGACTCCCGGAGTGTGCGGGTCGGGCGAGCCTTCGGGCCAGACGTCGGAGCCAATGGCTGCACAATCGCCACAGAAAGAAGATCGGGCGCACGATTACAGGGCCATTGGAATGCGCTTCAGGCGGCAATGGGCGCCACGACCTTTACGACAGGGCGGAACGGGCCACCCACACTTTTGAAGGAAGGGCCT
>JAKSMR010000104.1 GCA_024400495.1 Bacteroidales bacterium | reverse complement strand
ATGGGGTGGCGGCGACCTGCTTTCCCGCGGTCCCCCGCAGTATCATCGGCGCGGCGGGGCTTAACTTCTCTGTTCGGAATGGGAAGAGGTGGACCTCCGCGCTGTAGCCGCCATGTGTGTCTCCAGGGCTCCTGCCCTGACGTGGCCGGAAGGAGGACGGGCCTTTCAAAGAGCCGAGCGACGCGCGGCGCCGGATGACGTCCGCTCTCGCGTGCCGTGCGGACCGACCCTCATGCCGGATCCGCGAAGCCTTCGGGCCATTAGTAGCGCTCGGCTGAACGTGTCGCCACGCTTGCACCTGCGCCCTATCGACGTGCTCGTCTCGCACGACCCTTACAGAAGACCTAATCTTGAGGCGGGCTTCGCGCTTAGATGCCTTCAGCGCTTATCCCGTCCGAACGCTGCTACCCGGCGGTGCGGCTGGCGCCACAACCGGTGCACAGGAGGTTCGTCCGCCCCGGTCCTCTCGTACTAAGGGCAGCGCCTCTCAAGTCTCCAGCGCCCGCAATAGATAGAGACCGAACTGTCTCGCGACGTTCTGAACCCAGCTCGCGTGCCACTTTAATCGGCGAACAGCCGAACCCTTGGGACCTTCTCCAGCCCCAGGATGTGACGGGCCGACATCGAGGTGCCAAACCACCCCGTCGATGTGAGCTCTTGGGGGTGATCAGCCTGTTATCCCCGGAGTACCTTTTATCCTTTGAGCGACGGCCCTTCCATGCGGAACCGCCGGATCACTTTGCCCTGCTTTCGCACCTGTTCGGCATGTACGCCTCGCAGTCGAGCGCCCTTGTGCCAATGCACTCACCGCGCCGTTGCCAACAGCGCTGAGGGCACCTTTGGGAGCCTCCGTTACTCTTTTGGAGGCGACCACCCCAGTCAAACTACCCGCCAAGCATTGTCCGCGCAAACAGCGCGTTAGACGCCAGACGCGCAAAGGGCGGTATTTCAACGCCGGCTCCCCGGCGGCTTGCGCCGACGGATCAAAGCCTCCCGCCTATCCTACACATCGCGCGACCAGCGCCAATGCTAAGCTGTAGTGAAGGTTCACGGGGTCTTTTCGTCCCATTGCGGGTAAGCGGCATCTTCACCGCTTCTACAATTTCACCGAGCTCATGGCTGAGACAGCGCCCAGATCGTTACACCATTCGTGCAGGTCGGAACTTACCCGACAAGGAATTTCGCTACCTTAGGACCGTTATAGTTACGGCCGCCGTTTACCGGGGCTTCGATTCAACGCTTCCTTGCGTGACGTCTCCTCTTAACCTTCCGGCACCGGGCAGGTGTCAGGCCTTATACTTCACCTTTCGGTTTCGCAAAGCCTTGTGTTTTTGCTAAACAGTCGCCTGGGCCATTTCTCTGCGCCTCACCTGCGTGAGGACCCTTTCTCCCGAAGTTACAGGGTTGATTTGCCTAATTCCTTGGCCATGACTCACTCGAGCACCTTTGGATACTCTCCTCGTCCACCTGTGTCGGTTTCCGGTACGGGCGGCGCATACCTGAAGCTTAGCGGCTTTTCTCGGGAGTCGCCCCGCGCCTCTGTCGCCCCGGCCGAAGCCTCGGCGTACTGTCGCCCCTCCGCGGACGCGCGGCACTTCGCTCGCGCGACTTCGCCTCCGGGCTTCAACCTGCCATTCCGTCGGCAGGCGGGCGCCTCGCCCCTCCGTCCCCGCGTCGCAATATGCGCCGGCACGGTAATGTTGAACCGTCACCCATCGGCTGCCCCGCCTCTGCAGCGGGTGCGCCTTAGGACCCGGCTGACCCTGATCCGATTAGCGTTGATCAGGAACCCTTGGACTTCCGGTGTGCGGGTTTCACGCCCGCATTGTCGTTACTTATGCCTACATTTGCCTTTCCGGACGCTCCAGCGGGTCTCGCGGCCCGCCTTCCGCGCAGTCCGGAATGCTCCCCTACCGATATCTCTATCCCACGGCTTCGGTGGGACGCTTCATGCCCGCTCATCATCCACACCCGACCGCTCGACTAGTGAGCTGTTACGCACTCTTTAAATGAATGGCTGCTTC
>JAKSMR010000103.1 GCA_024400495.1 Bacteroidales bacterium | reverse complement strand
AATTGAGATCATTGACATGCTGGGAACGCAAAAGTAACACTTAGTCTCCAATCCGGAAGGAGAAGGAGATTACGTCAACAATACAAAGCGAGATTAATCGAGAATCGAGCGAAACAGTAGACACTGACAGTAAGGTTTTACATCAAAGGCGAAAGACATAAGGAAAGCGAAGAAGGGCGCATGGGGGATGCCTGTGGCTCTCGGAGGCGACGAAGGACGTGATAAGCTGCGATAAGCCGCGTGAAGGGGCAAATACCCTGTGACGCGCGGATTTCCGAATGGGGAAACCCAATGGGAGCGATCCCATTACAACGCACGGCGTTGAGCGAACGCGGGGAACTGAAACATCTCATTACCCGCAGGAAGAGAAAGTAAACAACGATTGCGCCAGTAGTGGCGAGCGAACGCGCAAGAGCCCAAACCACGTGTGTCAAGGCACAGCGTGGGGTTGTAGGACCGCCAGCAAAGGATGAAGCGGAGATAGCGGAACAAGGTGGAAAACTTGGCCACAGCGGGTGACAGCCCCGTACGCGAAATCAAAACCGAATCCGAGGCGGCACCTGAGTACCGCGGAGCACGAGGAATTCTGCGGGAATCTGCGAGGACCATCTCGTAAGGCTAAATACTACCGAGAGACCGATAGCGAACAAGTACCGTGAGGGAAAGGTGAAAAGAACCTCGAACAGAGGAGTGAAACAGACCCTGAAACCATGCGCCTACAAGCGGTCGGAGCCCCTTCGTGGGGTGACGGCGTGCCTTTTGCATAATGAACCTACGAGTTGCCGTCGCCGGCAAGGTTAAGGGCCATGAGGCCCGCAGCCGAAGCGAAAGCGAGTCCGAACAGGGCGCACAGTCAGCGGAGGCAGACGCGAAACCAAGTGATCTACCCTTGGCCAGGATGAAGGACGGGTGACTCCGTCTGGAGGTCCGCACCGGTAAGCGTTGAAAAGCTTACGGATGAGCTGAGGGTAGGAGTGAAAGGCCAATCAAACTTGGAGATAGCTCGTACTCCCCGAAATGTATTTAGGTGCAGCCTCGCTGGAGTGTGACGGAGGTAGAGCGACCGATAGGATGCGAGGGCTTCACCGCCTGTCAAGTCCTGCCGAACTCCGAATGCCGCCACATGCTCAGCGGGAGTAAGGGCGCGGGTGCTAACGTCCGTGTCCGAGAGAGGAACAACTCAGACCACCGGCTAAGGTCCCGAAATCCGGGCCGAGTTGAAGCCAATAACGAAGTGTGACCGCAGCGACAGCCGGGATGTTGGCTTGGAAGCAGCCATTCATTCAAAGAGTGCGTAACAGCTCACCGGTCGAGCGGTCGTGCGTGGATAATAATCGGGCATAAGCCCGGTACCGAAGCCGTGGGATTGCGCGTATGCGCAATCGGTAGGGGAGCATTCCAGTGGCGCCGAAGCAGTGCCCCGAGGCATTGTGGAGCTCCTGGAAAAGCAAATGTAGGTATAAGTAACGATAAAGGGGGCGGGAAACCCCCTCGCCGTAAGACCAAGGTTTCCTGATCAACGCTAATCGGATCAGGGTCAGTCGGGGCCTAAGCCGCAGCCGCGAGGCACAGGCGATGGAAGAAGCGGTTAATATTCCGCTACTGGCCGCTGCTGCGAAGGAGGGACGGAGAAGTGGAACTCCCGCGCGCTGACGGAATAGCGCGTTTAAGGAAGGTAGGCGTTGATCCGGTAGGCAAATCCGCCGGTGAGCCGAAATCCGAAAGTACACCGAAGCTCCGGCGGAGGTGAGCGGAGGTAATCATGCTCCCGAGAAAAACTTCTAAGCTCCAGGCAGCGGGCACCCGTACCGTAAACCGACACAGGTGGTCGGGTAGAGTATACCAAGGCGCTCGAGAGATTCATGGTTAAGGAACTAGGCAAACTGACCCCGTAACTTCGGGATAAGGGGTCCTCGTGATGAGCGAGGCGCAGAGAATAGGTCCAGGCAACTGTTTAACAAAAACACAGGGCTGTGCTAAATCGAGAGATGATGTATACAGCCTGACACCTGCCCGGTGCCGGAAGGTTAAGAGGAGATGTCACCGCAAGGGAAGCATTGAATTGAAGCCCCGGTAAACGGCGGCCGTAACTATAACGGTCCTA
>JAKSMR010000102.1 GCA_024400495.1 Bacteroidales bacterium | reverse complement strand
CCGGACTTCATATGGGCAAAACTCTTAATCCGCAAAGAGAGAATCCCATACGGAATCGTTCATGTCGGGCCACGGCGATGAAAGACTGCCGAGCGAAATCTCCACCTCGTCGCGGAACTGCTGCACGGAACCGAAACTGTGCGTGTGGGATCTGAGCCACCGGCTGTACGCAAGAGCCCGTCTTGAGATTATCTGGAGATGCACGTCTTGACTCCAAATGTCGGGATTTTCAGTCTTATTGATCGAGAGGAAGCCGGACGCCCATTGGTGGTCTCCACCAGCACGGTCGGTTCAATAGCGCTCATCCTGGACTGGAGCGTCTGTGCGCATTCGACCTCGACGCCAAGACCTCCCCTTGGAGACTGTCCAGCCTTGAACCCCGTCGAGCGCACGTGGCGGACGATGACGACGGGGATGTGGTCGGAGTCGGTCGCCGCGCTGTTGAGCGTCTTCGAGACTCCACCCGTCAGAGACGCGTTGTAGAGATCGACCCCGACGGACGTCATTTCGCTCCGCTCCTGTACTTCTCCAGCATCTCCTTGAACTTCGGCGTGTCGACGAAACCACAAGACTTGAACTCGGGGCAGAAGCCTGAACACACGCACTCTGGAACAAGATAGTCACGGAGTATGGGATCGATTTCGCACACGGCGTCAACGATGCCCTTCCATACTTCGCGAGTTTCGGGACTTGCCTTTCCGCACAGGCGGCGGCGAGAGATGAATTTCAGCGCGTCACCGTTGATGATGCAAGTAACCATGACCGGCGTGTCCTGGCGGGCAGCACGGCGGTCGTAGTCGGACTGACGGTCGTTCCGCTGCGATCCGACAAACCACTGGACACCCTCGTGGTGGCGCACCAGGTGATTCTGGACGAAATACTCGCACTCGAACTGGACGAGATATTTCATGGCTCGGATCGGAGAATGGGGCGAACGGAGCATTTTCCGCTTCCATTCGACAGGCGGATGCTTGCCGAGAACGACCTTTCGTTCCGTGGCGAGGGCGGCCGTGTAGACGACATCCCAGTCGATGAGTTTCTTGCATGTTATCATGCGCATTTTCCAGATCCTTTCTTTCAGACTCTTTTCGGCATCACGTACGAACGGAGCTTCTTCTCGTCTCCGTCCCAGGCCATCGCCTCGTCGTGGAGCCGCTCGACTTCCTCGTCGAAGAATGCGACGTCCTCGACGGTGTGGGACGCCATGTAGACCGTGTAGTGTCCGATCTTGCGTCCGTCCTTTTCCATCGGTTCGCCGTCCTTTTTCCCCATCCGGTAGCGGTATTTCAGAGCAGACCCCATCTGGAAATTGAGTTCGCGGTACCAGATGAAGTCCTCGATCTGCCGTCCGCACGGAAGCATGTAGTAGCTTGTTCCGTCGATCTGGTTTGAGTTTTTCATAGTCTTTCCCCTTCATATAAGAACCAGCCCCTCCCCCTCACCATCAGAACCACGTAAGCGGGGAGGAGCCAACCGGACACCCGTCCGGAAGATGTTAGACGCGCGGACGGTACAAAATTGTAGCCCGAAAAAATCCCGTCCGTGCGCCCCTCCGAACACCCGTCCGGAGGAAAGTTGAAGCCGAACAATGCTGACCGAAGCCACAAAGTCCACGAGACGTGCCATGCGGCACCGCGGCCCTAGGATCCGCGCCCTCGTGTTGTTCAGGGCTCGTTACAATGTCGGCAAGATGTTGTGTCCAAACGCTATTTGCCATGAGTGACCATTCCGTCGACATGCAGAATCGCCGCGATGGCGTCGTATAGGTGGTATCTCGCATGGGAGTAGTCTTTCGACGCGATCTTCTCGAAAGCGGATGCCAGCGACGCGCAGATCGTGTTCTCGGCGGAGTCGTTGAGCGTCGTCTCGAACCGGCGGTCTTCCGCGAAGTCCTTCCACGCCACCGCGTCGTCGGAATTCAGAATGCCGGCGGGAAATCCTTCCGGACGGGCCGAAGCAAGCCTCCTCACATGGACGTCGATGTGGCGTTCGATGTCAGGCGACATGCTTCGCCTCCCTTCTCTTTGCGACAAAGGATCTCTTGGCCGCTTTCGTCGACTTGATCGAACGCTCGATTGCGCGTGCCGCGACGGCAAGCGCGGATCTCAACGTTTCCTGCCTGGGCGGAAGATTGTCGATCAAATCGGATATGACGACGAGCGCAAGACGCTTTGACATCG
>JAKSMR010000101.1 GCA_024400495.1 Bacteroidales bacterium | reverse complement strand
GGCTAAGGTGTCATGGCTCTGCGGCACCGTGCCCCTCACCGCCCAGGTGGGAGACCACATGTTCCCATTGATCACCAACCCTTCAGACAAGGAGCAGTCAATAGCTCAGCTGCACAGCAGCGAAAGCACCTACAGCGAAGGCACCTGGTTCAGCGGCACAGGCACTACCTCAGGCTATTGCCCAATGGGCGAGGGCGATTGGGTAACCATCCACGATTGGGATCCCGATGCCAACAACATCTCAATCTACGTCTGCTGGGATGGTTCGAAGGCTACTACACTGCAGAATGCCACATCCATCGATGGCGGCTCGAAAGTCTGGAAATCGACCTTCCCCGAAAAACCCGGCATGGTGCCCTACATCATCGCCACCGACCGCTCCGACGAGCCGAGCGCGGAGAATGTGGACATCGTTGATTCCTCATGGTATCAGGACCACTTCCGCCTCTGGTCATCGCCAACCGCTAAGCCATCGTCAACCGATAAGCAATAGGAGAAGCACAAGATGAAGTTCCATCAATTTATAAGCCTATTTGTTTTTCTCACCTCTGTAGCCTGTGCACAGGCTGCAGAGGTTGACTGCATCAATGACAATGAGGTGCTCCTGCAGCAGTTGGACAGGGCTATAGAGCGTAAGGCCGAATACCAGCACCGCAGGCTCGTCAGGGCCGACAGTCTGCGCGCTTTGGCCCGACAGAAGAGGGGAACCGAACGCGTCAGCGTGCTCAAAGAGGCCTACGACACCTATTCCCGCTTCCTTTCAGATTCCGTATTCAGCATCCTCAACGAGATAAAGGCGACATCTGACTATGCCACCGACTCTTCGCTCCAAGTGTGGACAGACCTCTGCGAGGCACGCAACTACGGAGTAATGGGGCTCTATAACCTTTCGTCGGACATCATCCGCCGATACGATCCGGCCGACCTTGACCCAGACCAGCAGTTGCACTATTACAACACTGTCCATGCCGTAACCGGATGGATGGTCGATTTCACTCGCAAATCTGCACCCCATCTTACGGATAGTCTGTTCAGGCAATCCTCGTCGTACCTTGAGAAAGTCTATGAGCTGGAGCCCGACGAAATCAGTAACACGCTGGTATATACCACCATGCTGCTGGAACAAGGCCGCTATCAACAATGCATCGACACACTGCTGATCACCGAGAGCAGGTGCGATCAGGGGTCGGCAGTCTATCTCAATGCCATCATGGCACAGGCCTACGACAAGATGGGGCAAACGGACGCAGCCATCCATTATCTGGCCACCACCTCCATTCACGACATCGAAGAGGGTGTGACCGAATACATGGCACTGCAGGTCCTGGCTGAACGCTGTCTGGAACAGGGGCAGACGAAGCGAGCCTATCAGTACCTGATCTGTTCGCTCGAAGATGCCAGCATCTGCCATTCCAACCTTCGCATGCTGGAGTCAACCGACATCTTCCCGATCATCGACAGCGCCTATCAGACAGAAGAGAAACGCCTCAGGCAGGCCCGAACCGCTATGTTCGTCTTCGGCTCGATGTGCATTCTGCTGATCATCGGCTTTGTATTCTACATCCTGCACAGCAACATGAAGAAGGCACAGCTCGAGGCCCTGCGGAAGAAAAGACACCTTGAGGAAATCTCCTTCATAGCCGACCACGACGAACTTACGGGCCTACTGAACCGGCATGGCGGCAAACGTCCGATAATAAAAATGCTGAGACACCACGTACCGGGATATCTCAGCATTCTGGATGTAGATAATTTTAAGAAGATCAATGACACCTACGGCCACGACGTGGGAGATAAGATGCTTCAGGCGGTGGCTCGCTGTTTCAGCCTCCTGCCTCAACAAACGACGATACGAATGGGTGGAGACGAATTCTGCACCTATTTCCCACACACCTCAAGCCTTGAGGAATATAAGCAACACATAGAGGCTTTCTTTGAGGCTATTCGCGCCATTAATCTGCCCGAGTGGCCCGAACTGAAAATCTCGGTCAGTCTGGGGGCCACCTATTATGATGGGAGGACGGACTCCAGCTTCGAACAACTATACCGCGAGGCAGACAAACGACTATATATGAGCAAACAAATTAAAGGTTGTCAATTAACAGTTTAACTCAAAAAAATAAAAGAACATGATGACTCTGATTTCACCCGAAAGACTTCTCGACCTGACAGAAAACCTTTATGGCATAAAGGCAGA
>JAKSMR010000100.1 GCA_024400495.1 Bacteroidales bacterium | reverse complement strand
GGCGGTTAAGTAAGCTCTGACTTCATCTTCCATCTTCTTTCCAGATTTGTCAATCATTAGTATACACTAATTCTTGACTAAATACAATGCGCCATATACCCCAAACAACAATCCATGCGACTCACACTGATACTTATGTTAATGACGACCTAGACGATGTCAAATCGCCAACCTGCGCCCCCCTCGTCCCCGTTCGGCGCATGAGTGATGACGTTACCCGCTGTCGGCGTTCTCCCGCTCCTGCGGCCAGTTCCGCCCCGCGCCTTCAAGGGCGCACAGCCCTTCTCGCGCCTCCCGCGCCCGTAGCTGCTATCCGTCCTGCGCCACGTCAGCAACGGCGCGGCAGAGACTGTCAGCCCTCACGCCCTTTCAACAGCGGACAAAACACGAGCAAGAGCGCCGTCGAAACCTTCCGACGCAAGCGGGAAAAATCTGCACTAACGACCCTGTACATCCCCTTCTTCATTTCTCAACGCCTCCATCAAGCACTTCCAACAGACGGTTTAATTCCTCTGCTGACAATTCGCTCTCCCGCGCCAACATGTCGGGATTCCACAATTTGATATAACGCATCTCTCCCACCATCGCCACGGTGTCATGGATGGCTACCTCAAGCCGAAGATTCTCATCAAGGCGCATTCTTCCCCTGTCCCCGATGGAGACCAGTTGCGCCTCTTGCTTAATTCGATCTCGAATCGCCGATTCAGCAGGATCGGCTATGTCAGATGATGCATACTCGTCGAATTGCCCCTTCGGAATCAAATCAAGGCACTGTTCGTGAACATCCTTAACCAAATACGCCTGAGACGGGCTGCCCATTGCCTTGCGCCATTCACTCGGAATGCACACGCACCCCCTCTTGTCGACCTTGACGTCGAATCGACCTAAGAGAATCGCCTCTGGCATCTTTTCCACAAGTTTCTCCCTCCGGCTCTCGACCTTAACCTTTGAAGTTGTAAATGGGAACGAGATGGTCAATCACTTCTGCTGTCGGCTCGATATGCTCACGGATGAAGTCGATGCCCTTATAGGCATCGGGGGCCTCATCTATGGACGTGTCAACAGTTGTCGTGAAGAGATTCCCCAACGTTGCCCGAACAGACTCAATGTCGAGGAGCTGTTTGGCGTCGCTCCGCGACAACAATCGCCCCGCGCCATGCGGCGCAGAGCAATTCCAGTCGGCATTGCCCTTCCCCAGACAAATGAACGTGCCGTCCCGCATGTTGATCGGGCAGAGGAACTTCTCGCCCTTCTGAGCAGACACAGACCCCTTGCGAATCACGCGCTCTTCGCGGTCGTAGTAGTTGTGGTTGGTCTTGATCGCGCCGTCCTTCTCCTCGGCTTTCAGGAAGTCCATGATCTCCTGCGCCATGATCTCCTTGTTCCGACGAGCGAAGTGAATCCCGATGTCCATGAAGTCGAGGTAGCCGTCAAATCCGTCATCCCACGGCGAAAGGTACTCCAAGCCCTTCGCGCTCCCGGTCGGGTGTGCGATCTTCGCCATCTTCTGGTAAAGACGGCAAACCGATTTGCCGAACTGGCGAGACCCCGTATGGATGATCAGATAAATCTCCCCTGTCTGTTCTGACCGTTCCAAACTGATGAAATGGTTGCCCGCGCCAAGCGAACAAAGCTGTGTGATTGCCGGTAGTCGTTCCTGTTCGTCGCCGAAGACACGACGCTCGACCTTGCCCAGACGCTCGTCCGCCATGTTGAACACTTCTTTGTCCTCGTCCGTGGCAAATCGATTCACGCTCTCGGCATAGCCACGCGACCCGTGGGGGATGCGCTCCTTGATGAACGCGTCCAGCGCGTTCAGATTCGGAACCGTCTTTCCAATCGGCCAGGCGAAGATTCCACAGGCGATGTCCCCTCCAACGAAATTGGGCACAAGCCGCACCTCCGCATCCTCGCCGAAACGCTGCGTGAACCCGACGAGGCAATCCTTGCCCGGATGTCCATCCGGCATGATTGCAACTTTCGACCCCTCTGCCGCCCGTGCATTGAGCAACCCGTAAAGCTGCGTCACCGCATCCGCATCGAGGTCGTCAATTGTGATGAGCGCCGGTGCAAACGAGCCCTTGATTGTGTACATTCTAATCCTCCTTGAATATCCGTTCCCTTGCCCGTTTGACGAATCCGACAACACGTTCCCCGAGTGTAGTCTTGTCAACAAGCTTACGACAGTCGTTGAGGGTCTCCT
>JAKSMR010000010.1 GCA_024400495.1 Bacteroidales bacterium | reverse complement strand
AAGAGAAGGACAGCATCATCGTGCGTGCCTGGGACAACGAAAGCGATTTCTGCCAGACCTACGACCTCTCCGGTCAGCCCGCAGTTGTTGTGGACTTGCAGTTTGAGGTAAATACCACGAGTCGCAAACCAGTCGCAATAGATTGCGGGGCAGGCCCGCAATGACGGAATGCAGCAACGTCTTCGTTTAGTTTTCGTCTTGGGCGCAAGCCAAAAAGTCAAAAGTCAGAAGTCAAAAAGTCATGAAATACTTTTCCTTATTGGAGTTTGAACGCTCCGAAACGGCCCTGAGAAGGGGCATCGACAACAAGCTTCCCGGCTCGGTATGCATCAACGTAGCCCAGCTGGTGCAGAACGTACTCGACCCCGCGAGGGAGATGATGGTGTCGCCCATCATCGTCACCAGCGGCTACCGCTGTGCCGAACTCAACAAAGCGATAGGAGGCGCAAGACTCTCGCAACACTGCATGGGGCAGGCAGCCGACATCGTAGCCCACAACGGCGACAACATCAAGCTGCTCTCCACCCTCAAAAGGCTACCCTACGACCAGCTGATAGCCTACAGGAGCAAGAACACGGGAGAGATCAAGTGGATACACGTCAGCTACTGCCAGTCCGGCAACCGCCGCCTGAGCTTCAGCAAGTATGTGTAATTGCACATTGCACATTGCACTTTTCATTTGCAAAGCGGTTTTTCGTAAGAAAGGCCGCTTGTTTTTACGTCATGGTTCAAAAAGGTATCCAAGTATCCAGGTGTTTTTCGTTTGCAAGCGTTTTTTTTGAAAGCCTTTCGTATTTCGTCTACGAGGAGCCCGCAAAAGCGAAATCGTTTGTCGCAAGACTGTCAAAGTATCTAAAAAAATCTTAAATTTTAACATTTTATCCGACAGTAAGAAGAAAAGTTGTATATTTGCAGCCGTGTTTGACACTGGTGTCAGTCATACTTGTCAAACGCAAGAACATGGAAACAAACGATATACACAATAATGAAAAGCAATATTTCGACAGAAGAAAAACTACTTTTAGAGGCTAAAAAAGAGTTTTTGGAGAAGGGTTTCGAGCGTGCAAGCATGGTGAATGTGGCCAAACGCGCGAACGTGTCGCACGCCACCTTCCACTACTACTTCCGCACCAAGGAGCAGCTCTTCGAGCGTATCTGCACCGACAAGATGAACCATTTCTTCAACGTCTTCAACAACTCGTTCAAGAACGGGGAGACCGACATCGTCTCGAAGATCGTCTCTGCCGTAGGCACCCAGTTCGACGCCCTCTGCGAGACCCCTCAGCTGCCGATGTTCATCCTCAACGAGATCATCGCCAACGAGAAGAGAGCCGAGATGTTCCGCACGAAGATCATCGAGTTCACCCAGGAACACCTCGAGCCGATGCAGGAGATGGTCGACACGGCTATCAAGAGGGGCGAAATAGCCCAGATACGTCTCATCGACCTCATGTGGGACATACTGGCGCTGAACCTCGCGGCATTCATGATCCTCCCCTTTGCCGCCCCCATCGCGAAGCGTCTGCTGGACGAGAACAAGAAGACTTTCCTCCAGAACCGCCGTCAAGAGAACATCGACCTTATACGCCGCCGACTGACCGTTGCCTAGCGCACCCTGCCGACCGCCAAACCCAACACCACCATTTTTTTTGACTATGAAAAAGATACCAGCACTCCTATTGCTCGCCACGCTGCTCCCGGTCCATCTGATGGCCCAAGACACCCTCTCGCTGGAACAATGCCGCAGGATGGCTCTGGAGAACAACAAGTCGCTCCAGATCGCCAACGAGAAGGTATATCAGGCAGAGCAGCTCCGCAAGTCGGCCGCCGACCAGTTCCTCCCCAAGGTCAGCGCCAATGCCGTCGCCCTCTTCGCCGAAAAGGAAATCAACCTCATCAGCGACGAGAAGCAGAACAGAATCAACCACATCGGCGACGAAATCGTGCAGGACGTAGCCACCGACCTGCAAAACAGCACCTTAGGGAGCATCCCCATCGTAGGGAGCCCCATCGTTAACGCTATCGCCAACTCGAACATGATGCAGAATATCGCCACCCACGGAAACGAGGCCGGCCAGAACATCACCGACGGCCTCAAGACCGACACCCGCCAGATGTACGCCATCATGTTCGGAGCCACCCAACCTGTATACCTCGGCGGCAAGCTGCGCGCCCTCTACCAGATCGCCAAAGCCAACGAAACGGTGTCGGCACTCAAATACGACAAAGCGACCGAGGAGATGAAACTCAAGGTGGACGAGGCCTACTGGCGCGTGGTGTCGGTAGACCAGAAGCTGGAGCTGGCCCAGGAATACTACAACCTCCTCGACACCCTGACCAACAACGTGGCGCTCATGGTAGAGGAAGGGGTTGCTACCATGGGCGACCTGCTGAAGGTGCAGGTGAAGAAGAACGAGGCCCAGATGACCCTCGCCAAAGCCCAGAACGGCGCCGTGCTGAGCCGCATGGCCCTGGCCCAGCTCTGCGGCCTCCCCCTCCACAGCCCCATCGTGCTCTCCGACCGCCGCCCCCTCTCCAACCCACTGCAGCAGGCCCCTGAGGAGGTCGACATGAACGAGGTGTGGGCCAACCGCACCGAGATGAAGATGCTCGACCAAGCCGCCCTTCTCGCAAAAGCAGAAAAGAAAGCGGCCGTCTCCTGCCTACTGCCCAACGTGGTGGCCAACGGAGGATATATGATGTCGAACCCCAACCTTTTCAACGGGTTCGACAAAACCTTCGGAGGTATGTTCTACGGCGCCATCGTCGTCAACGTGCCTATCTGCCACACGGAGAGCTTCCACGCCATCAACCTCGCTAAATCCAAAGCCCGTGAGGTGCAGATGCAGAGAGAGGAAGCCCAGGAGATGATCAACCTGCAGATCACCCAGCTCGACCAGAAACGTTGGGAGGCCTACCTCCACTACGCACAAGCCGCCAGCGGCATGAGCCTGGCTGAGGAAAACATGAAACTGGCCAGCGAGGGGTTCGCCGCCGGCATGGCCAGCGCCAGCGACCTCCTCGGGGCTCAGACAGCATGGATGCAGGCTAAAAGCGAGATGCTCGACGCTGAGATAGAGATGAAGATGTGCACCCTCTACCTCAACAGCGCCAAAGGCATGAAATAAGGTAACCTCTAAAAATTAGAAAAAATGAGTAACATTAGCTTGAGCAATCCATCTCAATCTAATTATTAGAGGTCACCATAAGTGATGACCGAGAAAAAACCATACCGACCTTTTCAGAACATCACCTATCCTAAGAAAAAAAAAAGAGAGAGAGAAAAAAAAACGATTTCAACAACTCACACCATATCAAACCCTTTCATACCATGAAAAAGAGAAAAGCAAATCTTTGGGGCGGCCTCATCGCCTTCGTTATAGTGATCATCATCATCCTCCTGATCGGCATCTTTGCCGCCCGTCCCAAGCCCGAGCCTATCATGGGCGAGGTGGAAGCCTCCGAATATCGCATCTCAGGGAAGCTGCCCGGCCGCGTGGCCGAGTTCTACTTTGAGGAAGGCGACCAGGTGCGCAAGGGCGACACCGTAGTCTTTATCGACAGCCCCGAGATACGAGCCAAGATAGAGCAGGCCAAAGGCGCCCGCAGCGCCGCCCAAGCCCAGAACGCCAAAGCTCACGCTGGCGCCAGAGAAGAACAGATTGCCGGCGCCTACGAGATGTGGCAGAAGGCAGAAGTAGGCGTGGACATCACCAAGAAGTCGCTCGACCGAGTACAGAACCTCTACGACAAGCACGTCGTCTCGGCACAGAAACGCGACGAGGTGGAGGCACAGTACAAAGCCGCCGTTGCCACCGCCAAAGCCGCCAAGACCCAGTATGATATGGCCAAGAACGGCGCCCAGAAGGAGGACATCCTTGCCGCCCAAGCCCTTGTCTCACGCGCCAACGGTGCCGTGCAGGAGGCTGAGTCGTATCTCGACGAGATCTATCTGCGCTCCCCTATCGACGGCGAGGTGAGCGAGCGTTTCCCCAAGGTGGGCGAACTCATAGGGACAGGATCGCCCGTGATGGCTGTCGTCGACCTTAGCGACATGTGGCTCACCTTCAACATCCGCGAGGATATGCTCAAAGAGATCGCCATGGGCAAAGAGATCAGATACATGGTGCCTGCCTTGGGCGAAGAGGTGCACACCGCTAAGGTGACCCATATGAAGGCCATGATGAGCTATGCCACCTGGCGTGCTACCAAGACCAACGGCCAGTTTGACGCAAAGACCTTCGCGGTGAAGGCCCGCCCCAACGAGGTTGTAGCGAACATGCGCCCCGGAATGACTGTGGTGCTGATCAACGAAAAGTAACCCACCCCGACACAAACTGCAAAAGAAAATGCTACAGACCATCAAGCAGGTGTTATCACGCGAGATCAGACGCATCGTCTCCCGGCCGGTCTACCTCGTGGCCAGCATAGGCACGATGACGCTCATCTACGTGTTCTTCCTCACCTTCATGCACGAAGGCTTGCCCCAGCAACTGCCTGTCGGCGTGGTGGATATGGACAACTCGTCTATCTCGCGCCGCCTCGCCCGCGAACTCGACGCCACACAGAACGTGCAGGTCGTCGCAAAGTACAGCTCCTTCGCCGAAGCCCGCGACGCCATGCAACGCGGCAAGATATATGCTTTCTTCCTTGTGCCCGAAAACTGCTACTCCGACATCCTCGCCTTCAAACGGCCCACCATCTCCTATTATATCAACCAAGGCTACCTCCTGGGAGGATCGCTGAGCATGAAATCGATGCTCACCCTCGCCAACCTAGCCTCTCCTGCCGTGCAGCGTGAACTGCTGAGAGCCAAAGGGTTCAACGACGAAGCCATCATGGGCCTTATACAGCCCATCGTTGTCGACACCCACTACATCGGCAATCCCGAGACCAACTACCCCGTCTACCTCCTCACTACCATATTCCCGGGAATGCTCGGCGTCATCATCCTCCTGCTCACCACCTATTCCATTGGTGTGGAGATGAAGAAGAAGACCTCGCACGGGTGGCTCAAAGCAGCAGACCACTCTCTAGGTATCGCACTGATAGGCAAACTGCTACCCTACACGATACTCTATTTCTTTCTTGAACTGGCCGGCATTGCGACAATGTACCTCATACTGGGGTTCCCCATGAACGGCAGCCTCGCCTACTACATCCTGGCCGTCCTCCTCTACATCGTCAGCATGCAGGCTGTCGGCGTCTTCATCGTCGGTCTGGCACCCGTCTGCCGCTATGCAGTCTGCTACGCCACCCTCTACGGCATCCTCGCCATCACCATGTCCGGATTCACTTACCCCGTCGACGCCATGTACCCAGCCCTCCAGGCTCTCAGCTGGATCTTCCCCATACGCCAGCTCTTCCTCTTAGGCACCGACGTGGCCCTATTGGGATCGGGCTTTGCTGAGACATGGATGCGTGTCGTCATCATGATGCTCTTCATACTCCTCCCCTGCACCATCTGGAGCAGGCTCAAGGGCGCCCTCATCTACCAAAACTACACCCAGAAATAAGCCATGAAAAGACTATATACCTACCTGAAGGATATCTGGTATACCTTCTGTCTTGAGCTCCATCGCATCTTCAGCGACACCGGTGTACTGGTGATCTTCTTCGCTGCCGGACTCCTCTACCCGCTCCTATACAGCTCGATATACCACAATAACAACCTGGAGGATGTGCCAGTTGCCGTCGTCGACGAAGACGATAGCGCCGACAGCCGTCGGTTCATCAACAAACTTGACGCTACACCAGACGTGAAGGTAGCATACCACTGTGTGACCATGAGCGAAGCCGAGAAGCTCTTCAGACAACACAAAGTACACGGTGTCATCTATTTCCCTAACGACTACAGCAGCAAGCTCGCCAACCTCGAGCAGGCTTATATGTCGCTCTACTGCGACATGAGCAGCTTCCTCTACTATCGTAGTGTCTACATGGGTACCAACTTTGTGATGCTCGATGAGATGAAGAGCATCGGCATCAAACGATACAACCTCAAGGGCATGAACGGCGAAGATGCCGCCAAGCTCGTCGAAGCTCTCCCCTACGAAGGGGTCGACCTCTTCCTTTCGAGCCAGGGGTTCAGCAGTTTCCTCCTTCCCGCCATCCTCATCCTCATCCTCCACCAGACCCTCGTCATCGGCGTTGCCATGCTCTGCGGGACGGCCTACGAGGAAGGCAAACATTTCTTACCCAAAAGGTTGCGCCACCGCGGTGTCCATCGGGTGGTATTGGGCCGATCAACCGCCTATCTCGTCATCTACGCCGGCCTCGCCGCCTATGGGATGATACTCATCCCCCACCTCTTCCATCTGCCACAGATGGCGTCGGTTACGACCCTCTTCTACTTCGCCCTCCCCTTCCTGCTTGCGACCACCTTCTTCGCTCTCACCATCGGCAACTTCATCCGCAACCGCGAGACCGGCGTCATCTATCTCGCCCCTCTCACGGTCATCCTACTCTTCATCAGCGGATTCGCCTGGCCTCAGAGCAATGTCCCCCTCTTCTGGCAATGGGTAGGATACATCTTTCCCAGCACCTTCGCCATCAAAGGATATGTGAGCATAAACACTATGGGCGCCACCTTGGCACAGATCAGACCCCTGCTCGTTGGATTGTGGGTACAAGCAGGCGTCTACTTCCTCACCGCCATATTAGCCATCAAATGGAGCCGCAGCAGAAGGATGAGCAGAATAAACTAGCTGCATGCTGGCTCCTGGACAACATATAAACTCAGCCTATGAACTTCGGGAAAGAATATCCAACGCCGCATTCCTTATACAGAGCAGGGTATTTCGTTGTCGAAGATAAAAACGCGGCCTTTGCGCATTGAGGACAAAGGTATCCAAGTATCCAGGTGTTTTTCATTTGCAAGCGACTTTCCATGCGGGGGAGCCGCTTGTTTTTTCGTCGTGAGCTAACGGGAGCTTCAGCAAGTATGTGTAATTGTCAACTTGTCAACTTGTCAACTGCAATGCAAAGCGACTTTCCATGCGGGAGAGCCGCTTGTTTTTCGTCGTGAGCCAACGGGGGCTTCTGCAAGTATACCCCCGAAAAGGTATCCAAGTATCCAGGTGTTTTTCGTTTGCAAGCGACTTTTTCCATGCGGGGGAGCCGCTTGTTTTTTTCGTCGTGAGCTAACGGGGGCTTCTGCAAGTATACCCCCAAAAAGGTATCCAAGTATCCAGGTGTTTTTCATTTGCAAGCGACTTTCCATGCGGGGGAGCCGCTTGTTTTTTCGTCGTGAGCTAACGGGAGCTTCAGCAAGTATGTGTAATTGTCAACTTGTCAACTTGTCAACTGCAATGCAAAGCGACTTTCCATGCGGGAGAGCCGCTTGTTTTTCGTCGTGAGCCAACGGGGGCTTCTGCAAGTATACCCCCGAAAAGGTATCCAAGTATCCAGGTGTTTTTCGTTTGCAAGCGACTTTTTCCATGCGGGGGAGCCGCTTGTTTTTTTCGTCGTGAGCTAACGGGGGCTTCTGCAAGTATGTGTATCTGCCGACTTGAAGACTGCTTCTGCAATCAACTTTTCAAAAAAAAAAGCTCCGGACCGTGTGGGTTCGGAGCTTTTTTCTTTGACGGTGGCCTCAGACGGTGCTTTCTTTTGGCCGGCCGGTCATCGGCGCCTCTACTTGGGGTTGTAGAAGCAGAAGTGGCCGTCGATGACGTCGATGATGATGTTGTCGGAGGAGGAGATCTTGCCTTGGAGGATCTGTCGGCTCATCTCGTTGAGGACCTCGCGCTGGATGACGCGCTTGACGGGGCGGGCGCCCATGGCGGGGTCGTAGCCTATCTCGGCGAGATGGCGCACAGCGTCGTCGGTGGCGGAGATCAGGACCTCGTTCTTCTCGAGCATCTTGCTGACGGCGGCGAGCTGTATCTTGACGACGTCGCAGATCTGGCTCTGGGTGAGGGGGCGGAACATGACGATCTCGTCGATACGGTTGATGAACTCGGGACGCACCTGCTGCTTGAGGAGGTTGAGGACGTCGTTCTTCACCTCGTCGAGGAGGAACTGGCTCTGGATCTTGCTGATGTCGGCCAGACGCTCCTGGATGATGTGGCTGCCCATGTTGGAGGTCATGATGATGATGGTGTTCTTGAAGTCGACGGTGCGTCCTTTGTTGTCGGTGAGACGGCCGTCGTCGAGCACCTGGAGCAGGATGTTGAAGACGTCGGGATGGGCTTTCTCGATCTCGTCGAAGAGGACGATGCTGTAGGGCTTGCGGCGCACGGCTTCGGTGAGCTGGCCGCTCTCGTCGTAGCCTACATAGCCCGGAGGCGCTCCGATGAGACGGCTGACGGAGTGGCGCTCCTGGTACTCGGTCATATCGATACGGACCATCATCTCCTCGTCGTCGAAGAGGACGTCGGCGAGGGCTTTGGCGAGCTCGGTCTTACCGACGCCGGTGGAGCCGAGGAAGAGGAAGCTGCCGACGGGACGCTTGGAGTCGGCCAAGCCGGTGCGGCTGCGGCGGATGGCGTCGGCGATGGTGGTGATGGCTTCGTCCTGGCCTACGACACGTTTGTGGAGCTCGTCTTCGAGATGGAGCAGACGCTCGCGCTCGCTCTGCATCATACGGGTGACGGGGATGCCGGTCCACTTGCTGACGACTTCGGCGATCTGCTCGGCGTCGACTTCTTCGTTGATCATAGCGCTGTCTGCCTGCATGGCTTTGAGCTGCTCCTTGAGGTCGAGGACCTTGCGCTCGGACTCCTTGATGCGGCCGTAGCGCAGCTCGGCGACCTTGCCGTAGTCGCCACTACGCTCGGCCTGCTCGGCTTCGAACTTGTAGCTTTCGATGTTCTTGACTTCGCCCTGGATGGCTTCAACGAGGCTCTTCTCGTTCTGCCAACGGGCTTTCATCTGGGTGTGCTGCTCCTTGAGGGCGGAGAGCTGCGCGTTGAGGGTGGCGAGCTTGTCGACGTCGTTCTCGCGCTTGATGGCTTCGCGCTCGATCTCAAGCTGGCGCATCTTGTGCTCTATCTCGTCGAGCTCCTCGGGAACGGAGTCGATCTCGAGACGGAGCTTGGCGGCAGCCTCGTCGATGAGGTCGATGGCCTTGTCGGGGAGGAAGCGCGAGGAGATGTAGCGGTTGGAGAGCTCGGCGGCGGCGATGATGGCTTCGTCTTTGATACGCACCTTGTGATGGACCTCGTAACGCTCCTTGAGTCCACGGAGGATGGAGATGGTGTCGGGCACCGAGGGCTCGTCGATGAGCACGCTCTGGAAACGGCGCTCGAGGGCTTTGTCTTTCTCGAAATATTTCTGATACTCGGCCAGCGTGGTGGCGCCGATGGCACGCAGCTCGCCACGGGCCAGGGCGGGCTTGAGGATGTTGGCGGCATCCATGGCCCCTTCGCCACCACCGGCGCCGACGAGGGTGTGGATCTCGTCGATGAAGAGGATGATCTCGCCGTCGGCCTCGTTGATCTCGCGGATGACGCTCTTGAGGCGCTCCTCGAACTCGCCTTTGTATTTGGCGCCGGCGATGAGGGCTCCCATGTCGAGGGAGAAGATGGTCTTGGTTTTGAGGTTCTCGGGGACGTCGCCGCTGATGATACGATGGGCGAGACCTTCGGCGATGGCGGTCTTACCTACGCCGGGTTCGCCGATGAGGATGGGGTTGTTCTTGGTGCGACGGCTGAGGATCTGGAGCACACGGCGGATCTCGTCGTCGCGGCCAACGACGGGGTCAAGCTTGCCGGACTGGGCGAGCTGGTTGAGGTTCTTGGCATATTTGCCGAGGGCGTTGTAGGTGTCCTCCTGGCTCTGGCTGCCTACCTTGGAGCCTTTGCGGAGGTCGGCGATGGCGGCACGCAGCTGCTTGTCGGTGATGCCGTTGTCTTTGAGGAGGCGCGCGGTGGTGTCGCTGCCGGAGAGGAGGCCCAGCAGGAGGTGCTCGACGGAGACGAAGTCGTCGTTCATCTCGGTGGCGAGCTGCGAGGCTTTGACCAAGGCACGGTTGGCCTCGTTGCTGAGATACCGGCTGCCGCCGCTGACACGGGGGAGCGAGGCGACGATGGCGTCGAGGGCTTGCGTGAGCCGGGGGACATTGACGTCGAGCTTCTTGAGAAGATAGGGGGTGACGTTCTCATCCTCGCTGAGGATACCTTTGAGGATGTGGCAGGTGTCGATGCTCGGATGCTCTTTGGCGAGGGCGATCTCCTGCGCTTTCTGCACAGCCTGCTGCGATTTGATGGTGAAATTGTTTAGGTTCATATGACTATTCAGTTTAGGTATTTGCTATTTTGCTTCGGGCGACTTCAAGGGGGCTGACTGGTTTCTTTTTGAGGGAGCCCTTCGGGAGCCTCTTTCCCTTTGTTTCAACATCCAACCAACATCAAGATTCGTGCCAAACGGCCGGCATATGACAAATTGGCAGTTTTCTCTGCTTCAAGGTGGAGAAAATATGACAAAATGGCAGTTCCCCCGAGTGGATAGGCTTCGCCCTGGGGAAAGGAAGGGCGCATCATCCCTGTGGCCGTACCCCCCTCGTCGAGCGAGCCGGGATTTGGGGTGCAAGCCCCGATTCTTAAGGACTGTCGATGGCTACCGCCGTGGGGACATCCCCAAAAAAACGAAGAGGTGTCGCCCGGGTGGGCAACACCTCTTGTCGCTATATGGCGAAAGGGGTTAGCGCAGAAGCGTCACGGTGCCTTTCTTGTCCTTCTTGGTGTAGGGATCGGCCTTGGTGGTGTAGACTACACGATAGACATAGCTGTCTTGCTTGCAGATGCGTCCCTTGTACTTACCGTCCCAACCGGCGTTGATGTCCTTGGTGCGATAGAGCAGGACGCCGCCACGGGTGTAGATGAAGAGCTCGAAATCGAGCACGTTCTTGATGAGGACGTTGAAGCGGTTGTTGATGACCAGCCCGGGAGTGAAGACATTGGGAGCCCAGATGATCTGGTCGAGCAACGGAACGACCTTGTTGGCGGTGTCGGTACATCCGGTGGCGAAATTGTAGATGACCAGCTGGATGTTGATGGAGTCGTACTCGACGGGATACATATAGGTAAAGCTCTCGGCAGCACTCTCGTCGCCGTCGGGGAGAATCCACACGCGGTCGTCGATGTCGCCGGAGCTACGGTCGACGATGAAGAGCTCGGGGTTCTCTGCGGAGGCGAACTCGGGCAGCACACCGATGTTGGCGTGGAGATGAGGTATGCGGCTGAGGGCGATCTGGTCGCTGTTGGTGCAGCCCCACTGTGTCATCTCGCCGGCAAGGGTGAAGACTGTCGTTGACTCGGGCGAGACATAGATCGTGTCGTTGTGCTCCTGACCTTCAAGGCTGTAGTCGGAGGGATTGGCGCTCCAGTTGAGGAGGTCGCAGCCATCGCGGACTACCGCAACGAGACGGTAGAAGCCGTTCTCGCAGTCGATGCCATCGTTGTCGATACGCACGATGGGGAGCCCATGGATGGTCAGGTGGAGGGAGTAGACACTATCGCAACCATGACGGTCGGAATGGTGGACGAAGGCTGCCGTGGTGCTCTCGGTGTAGGTGTTTCCGTCGATCCAGGTGTAGCTATCGCAGCCGTCGACCTTGTCGATGATGTGGGTGGTGTCGTAGAGGATGAGGTTGAGATGGGTGATGCTGTCGCAACCGTTGCGGTCGGTTCCACGGGAGACCATAGCATAGCTGCCTGCCACATCGTAATAGTGACCGTTCCACTCGAAATGGTCGCAGCCTACGGTGTCGGCCAGACGGACCACGGAGCTGTCGTGGAGCGTGAGCGGCAGATAGGTGACACTGTCGCAGCCATGAGCGCCGCGGACGCTGTAGCGCACGTTGCGCGTGCCTACGAAATTGTAGGTGTGGCCGTTCCAGGTGTGCTCGTAGCAGTACTCTTCGGCAGGCAGGGTGACGACGGTGGTGTCGTACAAGGTGACAGGCAGGTAGGTGATGCTGTCGCAACCGTTGGCGGCGACGCTGACCTCGCGCAAGGTGTAGCTGCCGGGAACGTCGATATGGTTACCGCCCCAGGTGTATTCGTAGCATGCCGTAGTAGCAGAGCGGTAGATGACAGAGCTGTCGCCTATGGTGATGGTAAAGGTGGCGATGCTGTCGCAACCGGTGGTGGTGCTCACGAAACGCTGCTCGTAGACACCGCTCTCGGTGTAGGCGGTCTGGTTCCACTGGTAGGAGTAGCAGGAGAACACCTCGGCCCAGGAGCTGTCGCGGTCGTGGACGTTGACGGTGAGGTAGGTGATACTGTCGCAACCGTAGCGGTTGTCCTGATGATGGACGAGGTTGTAGGTTCCGGGATCGGTGAGCGACTGGTGGTTCCATAGCAGCGCATAGCAGACGTTGCTGTCGGGAAGGACGACAACGGAGCTGTCGCGGATGACGAGATGGAGGAAGGCGGTGCTGTCGCAGTTCACACTATTCGTCGTCGCATACTGATAATCGCCACTGACCGTGAGATCGGTGCCGTTCCACTGGTAGTGGTAGCAAGGCTCGACGGTGTCGTGGTGCTCGGTTCTATGACGGACGACAAGATAGAGGGTGTCGACGCTGGCACATCCGTTGGCAGCAGCATAGGAATAGGTGGTGTCGCAGGTGAGCGTATAGGTCTCGTTGCTACGACCCCAGGTGTAGGTGTCGCACACATCGGCATGGTATGCGGTACTGCTATTGCTGTCGACAGTGAGATGGAGCGTATCGGTGCTGGGACAGCCATAGATGTTCACATAGCTGTAATGATAGATGTCGGTGGCTGTGTAGAGGGTGTTGTTCCAACGGAGGCTGTCGCAGGCGCGGGCGACGGTATCGCTGCTGGTGACGGGATAAACGACCAGACGCAGGGTGTCGACACTAGCGCAGCCTTCGGCGGTGTTGTAGCCGTAGGTATACTGGCCCGTAGTGCTGTAAAGGACTCCGTTCCAGCGCATAGTGTCGCAGACGGAGGAATCGACTCCGTGGCTGGTGTTGTAGTCCACCGTGAGGTTCAGGGTGTCGACACTAGGACAACCGTCGTCGGTGGTGTAGGCATAGAGGTAGTCGCCCGAGAGGGAATAGCTGGTGCCGTTCCAGATGGTAGAGTCGCAGACTGTGAGCGTGGTCTGCGTGCTGGTGTTGTAATGCATGGTAAGCTGCAACGTTACAACACTGTCGCAACCCGCAGCATTGGTGGTGTGGTAGCTTGCCCGTGTGCTGGTGTAGAAACGCTGTCCGTTCCACAACAGACTGTCGCAGGCTACCTGGGTGTCGATGCTGTCGGTGCTATGGTTCAGCACGAGGTGGAGGTTGACCACACTATCGCATCCAGCCTGGTTGGTATAGGTGTGGGTGGGTGCGTTGGTGGTGTTGGCATAGGTGTTTCCGTTCCAGGTGAAGGTGTCGCAAGCGGTAACCTCTTCGATGATGTCTCTGTGGCTGCGGTTGATCGTGAGATCGAGGCTGATGGTGCTGTCGCAACCACGGGTGTTGAGGGTGTCGTAGGAATAGGAGCCGGTGGTGTTGTAGCAGTTTCCATGCCACTGATACGAATCGCAAGCCACCTGGCTCTCGTGGCTGGAGGTGCTATAGAAGACTACCAGTCGTAGCGAGATGACGGAGTCGCATCCAGCGCGGTTGCGCACGGTTGCCGTGTAGTCGCCGGTGCTGATGTTATACTGAGTCTGGACCGTGTTGGGGTTGGGGACATAATCGTATACCGTCCAAGGATAGCCGTCGCAGGCGGTATCAGCGAAGGAGGCGGTTGAGGAATGGTTTACGGCCAGATGCAGATAAGAGATACTATCGCAACCATTGGTGGCTGTGCGATGTACGTAATAATCGCCCGCTGCGGTACACATGGTGTTGTTCCAAGTGTATCTGTCGCAAGCCACTACCGTGGTGTCGGTACGAGAGCTGTCCTTGATGGTGAGGTTGAGATAGGTGATACTGTCGCATCCGTTGCTGGCCAGACGGACATCACGCAACAGATAGGTTCCAGGAACATTCTTGCTCTGACCATTCCACGAGTAGGAGTAGCACTCTTCTGCAACAAGGTTCTCTACTACACTATCCTTGACGGTGAGGTTGAGGATGGCGATACTGTCGCAGCCGTGATAGTTCATGGTCACATAACGATAGGTGCCGCTTGTTGTATAGGTGTTAGCGTTCCAGTTGTAGCTGTCGCAGGCTATATCGGAGAGCATGGTGACGGTGCTGTCGTAGATGGTGAAATGCAGGTAGGTGACACTGTCGCAGCCGTTGGAGGTATGAAGGCCAGACTGACGATAGGTGTCGCTTGCACTATAGGGAAGTCCCTCCCACTCTATTCCGTAACAGGACTCGAGATAGATGTGAGAGATGGCACTATCCCAGATGGTGAGATCGAGGGTCACCACACTGTCGCAACCGAAGCGGTTGGGATAGGTATGGGTGGCGGTGTTGTTGCTTGCCGTATAGGTGGTGCCTTCCCACTCGTAGTAGTCGCAGGTGCCAAGCATATGGGTGCTGGTATTACCGTGGTTGATGGTGAGATCAAGCGTGATAACACTGTCGCAACCGAAGGCATTGGCCTTGGTCTCTACATAGGTGCCGGTTTCGGTGAGATGCGAGGTCTGAGAGCTGGAGCCGTTGAAGTTGGCGATGGTCCAGTCGTAAGATTCGCAAGAGGAGACCACAGGATGAGCCGTGGAGGAGTGACGGACGGTGAGGTGGAGGGCTATCACACTATCGCATCCAGCGGCATTGGTGAAGATCATCTTCGCGGTGTTGTTGCTCGAGGTATAGGTGACACCGTCCCACTCGTAGACGTCGCAGACGTTAGCATAGTGTGTGCCGCCGGTATTGCTGTGACGGATAGTAAGGTCGAGGGTCACCAAGCTGTCGCAACCATCCATGTTGGTGTAGGTATGCGTTGCGGTGTTGTTGTTGGAGGTGTAGGTGTTTCCTTCCCAGAGATAGCTGTCGCAGACGTCGGCCACATGGGTGCCTCTGTTGCTATGACGGACGGAGAGCTGCAGTTCGGCAACACTGTCGCATCCGTTGCTGTTGGTAGTATAGTAGTAATACGATCCCGGCAACAGATACTTGGAACCGTTCCATCTGATACTATCGCACACGTTCTCCACAGATACGCTATGTGTGGTCTCGTTGACCGACAGATGCAGGTAGGCTGTACTGTCGCATCCGTTGCTATTGGTAGCATGGAAGGTCTTGACTCCGGAAGTGGTGTAGGTTGCTCCATTCCAGCGGATATTATCGCACACTACCGCAACCGTATCGGAACGGGTGCTGTCGTTGATGGTGAGATGCAGATATGCTACACTGTCGCAACCGTGGATGGTGTGGAGGCCGGTCTTGCTATAGACGCCCGACGAGGTATAGGTGAGTCCATTCCATACATAAGAGTAGCAGGCCGACTGGACAGTATGGGAGACTGCGCTATCATTTACCGTGAGGTTGAGCGTGACAACACTATCACATCCGTTTCTATTAGTATAGGTATGGGTCACTACCGCATCATCGGTATAAGTGACTCCGTTCCACACATAGGAGTCGCAGGCCTGCTCGTCCACCGTTGTGGACTCGCGGTCGTAGATGGTGAGATGGAGTGTGCGGATGCTGTCGCAGCCTTGGGCATTGGTGGTATTATATACATAGTCTCCCGAGGCTGTATACCGCATACCCTTCCACACGTAGCTCTCACAATAAGCCCCCGTAGAATCGCTGGCTGAACTATGGTTGATGGTCAGGTGCAGGACGGCAACAGAGTCGCAGCCATGGATGTTTCCATTAGGAATGAGATAACGATAATCGCCGCTATTGGTATAGTCGACACCATGCCAAGTATAATGGTCGCAGTATGTTCCCGTGCTGTCGCTATGGGTGCTGTCGTTAATAACAAGATGGAGATAGGTGATGCTATCACATCCGCTTACCGCAACGCCCAGATTACGCAACACGTGGACTCCGGGAGTGCTTACCGTCTGGCTCTCCCAAGTGTATGTGTAGCACTCCTCGTGAGAGATATTCACAACCGCGCTATCCATGATCGTGAGATCCAGCGTAGCGATGCTATCGCAGCCATGGATGTTATTGGTACGATAGCGGTATGTTCCGCTAGTGGTGTATGTGGTATTGTTCCATTCGTAGCTATCGCAGCTGGTGACTTCGGCGACGCTAGTTGTGCTGTCGTTGATGGTGAAATGGAGATATGCCACACTGTCGCATCCGTTAGAGGTGTGCAAGCCACCCTGCTGGTAGACCGTGGATGAGTTGTAGGAGACGCCCTCCCACTCTATTCCATAGCAGGACTCCAGATAGATATGGGACACTGCACTGTCGTGAATCGTAAGATCGAGTGTCACCACACTGTCGCAGCCATAACGATTGGTATAGGTGCGGGTCGGGGTGTTAGTAGAAGAAGTATAGGTCAGTCCGTCCCAAGTGTAACTGTCGCAAGTGGTGACGATCTGGGTGCTGGTGTTTCCGTGATTGATTGTCAGATTCAATGTGATGGTGCTATCGCAACCCATCTTATTGAAGACTGTTCTTTCATATGAACCGGAGGCTACAAGAGTCTCGCTTGTGACATTGATACCATCGAAATCGGAATAGCTCCACACGTATGTCTCACAACCCGACCGATCTATCGACCCACTCGACGAATGGCGGATAGTGAGGTTCAATGTGACGACGCTATCACATCCTGCAGCATTGGTATAAGTATGGGTTGCGGTATTGTTACTTGTGGTATAGGTCGTTCCTTCCCAGACATAACTTTCGCACTCGTTAGCAAGAAGCACACTTGATGACGAATGCAGGATCGTAAGGCTCAGGGTAACCACACTGTCGCAACCGGCCCTATTGGTATAGGTGTGGGTTGCCGTATTGTTGCTCGAGGAATAAGTATTTCCTTCCCAGGTGTAACTATCGCAAGCGGTAGCAAGATGGATTCCGCTGTTCTCACGACGGACAGTCAGATCGAGAGTGACAATACTATCACAACCTACTGCGTTCATATAGGTATGTGTAGCACTATTGTTGCTACTGGTATAGGTGACACCTTCCCAGGTATAGCTACCGCACACATCTGCCACATGAGTGCCGCTGCTGCTGTTTCGTATCGTAAGGTTGAGTGTAACGACGCTGTCGCATCCAGCACTATTCGTATACGAATGGGTAGCGGTATTATTGCTGGAAGTATAGGTGGTTCCTTCCCAAACATAACTATCGCAAACGTTAGCGACATGAGTGCCGGAATAGCCATCTCTGATAGTAAGGTTGAGGGTGACAACACTATCGCAACCAACGGCATTGGTATAGGTGTGTGTTACTGTATTGTTGTCGCTTGTATAGGTGTCGCCTTCCCAAGTGTAACTATCGCAGACGTTGGCGATATGGACTCCTGTGGAGCTGTTTCTTATTGTGAGATCGAGTGTGACAATGCTGTCGCAACCCGATGCACTGGGATAGGTGTGAGTAGCAATGTTGTTGCTACTGGTATAGGTGTTGCCTTCCCATGTATAGCTGTCGCAGACGTTAGCGACATGAGTACCCGTAGCTCCGTTACGAATGGTGAGGTTCAAGGTGACCACACTGTCGCAACCGACGGCATTGGTATACGTGTGGGTAGCGGTGTTGTTACTTGACGTATAGTTTACGCCCTCCCAGGTATAACTGTCGCAGACGTCGGCCTCATGGACTCCTGTGCTGCTGTTACGGACTATAAGGTTCAGCGTAACAACACTATCGCATCCTGCAGCATTGATATAAGTATGGGTTGCGGTATTATTGCTGCTGGTGAAATTATAACCTTCCCAGATGTAGCTATCGCAGACATTAACCGAGAGCACACCCGTATTACTGTTACGGATGTTGAGGTTCAAGGTCACCACACTATCACATCCTGCAGCGTTATAATAGGTATGGGTTGCGGTGGTATTATTGGCTGTATAGACAACACCTTCCCAATAATAGCTGTCGCACTCGTCAGCCATATGAACGCCACTGTTACTGTTTCTAATGGTGAGATCCAGGGTGACAACGCTATCACAACCTACAGCATTAGTATAAGTATATGTGTCGGTATTGTTACTCGTTGTGTAGGTGGTGTTCTCCCATGTGTAGCTGTCGCAGACGCTGGCCGTATGCGTTCCCGTTGTGCTATTTCGAACAATCAGGTTCAACGTCACCACACTATCACAACCAGCAGCATTGACATATGTGTGACTGTCTGTATTATTGCTATGGGTATAGGTGACACCTTCCCAAGTATAGCTGTCGCACACATTGGCTGAATGGACACCTGTGCTACTTCTTCTTACAGTAAGATCAAGTGTGACAACACTGTCGCATCCTGCGGCATTGGTATAGGTATGGGCAGCAGTGCTATTGCTAGATGTATAGGTAACGCCTTCCCATGTATAGCTGTCGCAAACGTCTGCAGAATGGACAGATTCATCACTTGTACGAATTGTAAGGTCTAATGTCACGACACTGTCACAACCAGCAACATTCGTATACGTATGAACTGCAGTATTGTTACTAGTAGTATACTCAACACCCTCCCAAGTGTAGCTGTCGCATACATCGGCCGTATGTGTTCCAGAACTGCTATTACGAACTGTGAGACGGAGATATGCAAGAGAGTCGCAGCCTTTCGCATTTGTTGCCGCATATCGGTAGACTCCACCAACACTATAGGTGGCGTTGTTCCAATCATAACTGTCGCAAACAGACTCTACCATCTCACTAGTTGTGCTGTCGTTGATGGTAAGATGCAGATAAGTGATACTGTCACATCCACTCTGTGCCACACTTACATCGCGAAGAACATAAGTACCGACAGTACTTCTGGTTTGTCCGTTCCAAGTATAAGAATAACAAGCTTGCTGATCGATATTTATAACAATGCTATCTTGAATCGAGAGATTCATCGTTGCTATACTATCACATCCGTTAACATTGCTAGTTCTATACTGATAGGTTCCCGATGTTGTGTATGTTGTATTGTTCCACGAGTAGGCATCGCAGGCAGAAATATCTTCAACACTCATGGTGCTGTCGTTGATAGTGAAGTGGAGGTAAGCAACACTGTCACAGCCGGCCGTAGTATGCAAGCCGCCCTGAGCATAAGTACCACTTCCACTATACGATTGTCCGTCGTACACGAGAGTGTAACACGAAGTGAGATAGATATGCGTAACAGCGCTGTCGTTGATGGTGAGATCAAGCGTCACTACACTATCGCAACCATAGCGATTGAGATAGGTGTGAGTGGGTGTGCTGGTACTTGCATAATAGGTTTGTCCTTCCCAACGATAGCTATCGCAAGTGGTAACAACATGACTACCGGTATTACCATGGTTGATTGTCAGAACCAGAGTAATATTGCTATCGCACCCAGCAGCATTCTCAACAATACGATCATATACGCCCGAGCTCGTCAATGTCTCGGTGTGAGTGTTCGTTCCGTCGGCATCTGCATAGGTCCAGAGGTAGGACTCGCAACTTGCGACAGACAACGTATCGAAGGTTTCTTTTCGAACAGTAAGGTTCAATGTCACCAAGCTATCGCAACCTGCCACATTTGTATATGTATGGGTTGCGGTACTATTGCTGGAGGTGTAGGTGTTTCCTTCCCACTCGTAGCTGTCACAAGCATCTGCCACATGAACGCCACTGTTGCTGTTCTTTATAGTGAGATTCAAGGTAACGACACTATCGCAACCTGCAGCATTAGCATAGGTATGGGTTGCGGTACTATTGCTAGAAGTGTAAGTGTTTCCTTCCCAATCATAGCTGCCACAAGCATCTGCCACATGAACGCCAACACTTGCACTCAGTATGGTAAGATTCAGAGTCACTACGCTATCACAGCCAGCAGCATTGCTGTAGGTATGGGTTGCGGTAGTATTATCAGATACATATGTGTCTCCCTCCCAAACATAGCTTCCGCAAGCACTGACGGAATGGATTCCTGTATTGCTGTTGCGGATTGTCAGATTTAAGGTTACCACACTATCGCAACCTGCCGCATTGGTATAAGTATGGGTTGCGGCATTATTGCTGGATGTATAGGTGTTTCCTTCCCAGATGTAACTATCGCAGACATCTGCCACATGAACACCTGTATTACTATTACGAATTGTCAGATTAAGTGTTACTGTACTATCGCATCCTACTCTATTAGTATATACATGTGTTGCCGTAGTGTTGTTTGACGTGTATGTGATTCCTTCCCATATATAACTGTCACAAGAATTTGCGACATGGACTCCCGTATTGCTATTTCGCACGACGAGGTTTAAGGTTACCACACTGTCGCAACCAACAGTATTGGTATAGGTGTGCGTTGCGGTATTATTACTGCTGGTATAGGTGACACCTTCCCAAGTATAACTATCGCAGACATTGGCTGTATGAACACCCGTACTAGCATTGCGAATGGTGAGTGCTAGAGTCACTATACTATCACAACCCGACACATTGGTATAGGTATGAGTTGCGGTAGTATTGCTGCTGGTATAGGTGACACCCTCCCAAGTATAGCTATCGCAGGCATTAGCGACGTGGGTGCTTGAATTGCTGTTACGTATAGTCAGATCAAGAGTCACCACACTATCACAACCTACGGAATTGGTATAAGTATGCGTTGCGCTATGGTTACTTGTACTGTAGGTTGTACCCTCCCAATAATAGCTATCGCATTCGTCAACCACGAGGGTGCCGGTACTGCTATTTCTTACGGAGAGATTCAACGTCACTACGCTATCGCATCCTGCCACATTGGTATAGGTATGGGTAGACGTGTTATTGCTTTCTGTATATGTATCACCTTCCCATACATAACTATCGCAGGAGCTTACTGTATGAACACCACTATTGCTATTGCGAATCACCAGATTCAAAGTCACCACACTATCGCAGCCCGACACATTGGTATAAGTATGGGTTGCGGTGGTATTACTTGCGGTATACGTCACACCTTCCCAAATGTAACTATCGCAGACATCTGCAACATGGACGCCACTATTGCTATGACGAACGGTCAGATTCAATGTCACAACGCTATCGCAGCCGGACATATTACTATAGGTGTGTCTTGCCGTATTGTTGCTTTCGGTATAGGTGACACCTTCCCAGGTATAGGCGTCACAAACATTAGCGACATGAACACCGCTATTACTATTGTTTATGGTCAAGTCTAATGTCACAACACTATCGCAACCTACTGCGTTGGTATAGGTGTATGTTGCATAGTTGTTGTTCGAAGTATAGGTTGTTCCTTCCCACACATAGCTGTCGCATGCTACTGCGGCATGAACACCCGTACTGCTATTTCTTATCGTGAGCTCAAGGGTGACAACGCTATCGCAGCCGGATGCATTAGTATAGGTGTGTGTTGCTGTTGTATTACTTGTGGTGTAAGTAGTGCCTTCCCAGGTATAACTATCGCACACGTTAACCCTATGGACGCCCGTGCTACCGTTTCTAATCGTGAGATGGAGGTATGCAACAGAATCACATCCTTTGACATTTGTAGTAGCATAGCTATACGTGCCTGATGTTGTATAAACCTGTTCGTTCCATGAATAGCTGTCACAGTTGTCAGAAGTGGTGATACTGGAGGAGCTATCGTTAACTGTGAGATGGAGATAAGTGATACTATCGCATCCTATTGAAGAGGGACGAACATCACGCAATGTGTATGATCCTACCTCGCTTCGAGTCTGAGCATTCCAGGTGTATTCATAACATGCCTCTTGGTCAAGATTGATGACAATGCTATCACGAATAATAAGATTCAAAGTTGCTGTACTATCGCAACCGTTGGCATTGACGGTTCTATAATTATAAGTTCCAGAGGTAGTATATTTGGTATTATTCCATTCATAGCTATCACAAGTATTGATATTGGCAACACTGGCTGTACTATCAAAAATGGTAAAATGGAGGTAGGTAATACTGTCGCAACCAGAAACGGTATGCATGCCTCCCTTTGAATAAATACCTGTTCCACTGAACGATTGACCCTCATACTCTATACCATAGCACGACTCAAGATAAACATGGGTAACAGCACTGTCGTTGATGGTAAGGTTCAACGTCACAACACTGTCGCAACCGTACCTGTTAACATAGGTGTGTGTTGGCGTATTAGTACTTGACGTATAAACCGTTCCTTCCCAAGTGTAGCTGTCGCAGGTGCTTACAACATGCGACCCTGTGTTACCATGGTTAATGATCAGATTTAAAGTGATCGAGCTGTCACAACCAGTAGCATTGACTAGAGTGCGTACATACGTTCCAGAACCCGTCAAGGTTTCAGTTTGGCTATTTGCACCATCATAATCAGCATATGACCACTGGTACGATTCACATCCGGTTTGGCTGATCTCACCCACAGAAGAATGACGGACTATGAGGTTTAATGTCACCACACTGTCACAACCATCCTCATTTGTGTATGTATGAGTTGCCGTATTGTTGTTTGATGTATAATCTTCACCTTCCCAAGTATAGCTATCGCAGACATCCGCATTATGGATTCCTGTATTGCTATGAGTGATGGTAAGATTCAATGTCACTACACTATCGCAACCTGCAACGTTGGTGTATGTATGGGTTGCGCTGTTATTATTAGCCGAGTAGGTGTTACCCTCCCATACATAACTATCGCAAGCTTCTACTGTATGAATTCCGGTATTGCGACTGTTAACAACCAAATCAAGAGTAACCACACTATCGCAACCAGCCACATTAGTATAAGTATGGGTTGCCGTGTTATTGCTTGACGTATAAGTTTCGCCTTCCCACGTATAACTGTCACAAGCAACTGCATGATGAATCCCCGTGTTGCTATGCTTAATGGTCAGATTCAATGTCACCACACTATCACAACCTGCAACATTGGTATAGGTGTGTGTTGCGGTACTATTACTGCTCGTAAACAGAGTGCCTTCCCACTCATAGGAATCACATACGCTAACCTCATGGACTCCCGCATTAGAGTTGTTTATCGTGAGATCAAGGGTAACAACGCTATCACAGCCTACCGAATTGATATATGTATGCGTAGCGCTGTTGTTATCACTCAAATAAGTATTGCCTTCCCAGGTATAACTGTCGCAAGAACTAACGGTGTGAACTCCTATTGAGCTGTTTCGAACAGTAAGATTCAGCGTCACAACACTATCGCAGCCCGACACATTCGTATGAGTGTTTGTTGCGGTATTGTTACTACTTGTGTATTCAACACCTTCCCACACATATCTATCGCAAACATTAGCCACCTCGGTGCCTGTATTGCTTCGATTGATGGTAAGGTTCAATGTCACAACACTATCGCAACCTGCCACATTTGTATAGGTATGGGTTGCCGTGTTGGTATTGGCATAATAACTCGTTCCCTCCCAAACCAGACTATCACAGGATGTCACGATTTCGACTCCTGTGTTTCTGTTACGTATAGTAAGATCCAAAGTCACCACACTATCACATCCGACAGCATTGGCATATGTGTGTGTTGCAGCAGTGTTGCTACTAGTATAGGTAACACCTTCCCATACATAACTATCGCACACATCGGCAATATGAGTTCCTGTGTTGCTATTACGGATGGTAAGAGCAAGAGTCACCACACTATCACAGCCAACACTATTTATATAGGTATGGGTTGCTGTATTGTTGTCTGAGGTGTAGGCGTTTCCTTCCCAACTATAGCTATCGCAAGCACTTGCCTCGTGAATGCCTGTAGTGCTTTTTCTGATATGAAGGTTAAGTGTCACCACACTATCACAGCCATCGACATTTGTGTAGGTGTGTGTTGCAGAGTTGTCGTTTTCTGTATATTCAACACCCTCCCAACTATAGCTGTCACACTCGTTGGCATTATGGACTCCCGTGTTACTATTGCGAATTGTCAGATGCAGATAAACCGACGAATCGCATCCGTTATGATTTGTGGTACCATAACGATAAACACCGCTCGTAGAATACTCGACGCTATGCCAAATCATTCTATCACATATGCTGGCCGTCGTATCACTATACGAGCTGTCGTTAATAGTCAGATGGAGATAGGTGATGCTGTCACATCCGTTCTGTGCAGTCTGAACATCGCGAAGGAGGAATTCTCCAACACTATTTCTTGTCTGTCCATTCCAGTCGTAAGCATAACATGCATTGTGATAAAGATTGATAACTGTACTGTCACTGATCTCCAAATTCAATACAGCAACACTATCGCAACCTTTGGCATTGAAGGTTCTATATTTATATGTTCCAGAAGCGCTGTAGGTTGTATGGTTCCACTCATAACTGTCGCAGGCCTTAACAAGAGTCTGGCTTTCTGTACTGTCATTGATGGTAAAATGTAAATAAGTAATACTATCACAACCGGAAATAGTATGCAAACCATCCTGATGATATACGCCTGTTCCCATATAGGACTGACCTTCGTATTCTATACCATAGCAAGATGTCAGATATATATGAGTTACCGCGCTGTCATGGATGGTAAGATGGAGCGTGACAACGCTGTCACAACCATAGCGGTTGGTATAGGTGTGAGTCGGGATATTGGTGCTTGACGTATAATGACCTCCTTCCCAATCATAGCTATCGCACGTTTCGACAATATGAACGCCAGTATTTCCATGATTGATTGTAAGAGACAATGTAATCGTACTGTCACAACCACTAGCATTCGTGACAGTTCTACTATAAACGCCTGTACTGGTCAATCGCTCTGTTTGATTGTTGGCGCCATCATAATCAGCATAACTCCAATCATAACTCTCACAGCTTGTATTTTCAATACTGTTTGCCGAAGAGTTTCTGATTGTCAGATCCAATGTCACAACACTGTCACATCCTGCCGCATTAACATAGGTATGAGTTGCCGTATTGTTACTAGCAGTATAGGTCTCTCCCTCCCATTCATAGCTATCGCATGCGCTGAGAGTATGAACGCCCGTAGTGCTTCGACGAACAGTCAGATGGAGATAAGCTGACGAATCGCACCCCTTAGCATTGGTGGTTGCATATCGATATGTGCCAGAAGTTGTATAGGTGTTTCCGTTCCATAGATAAGAGTCACAACAATCCCAAGTACTCTCGCTTCGGGTACTATCATTCAATGTCAGATGGAGATAAGTGATACTGTCACACCCATTGACAGCTGAACCGACAACCTTCATCTCATATTCACCAGGTGTATCCTGTGTCTGTCCGTTCCATGTATATTTGTCACACGCAACTTGATAGAGGTGAATGACCGCACTATCTCGAATGGTAAGACTCAGCGTAGCGATACTATCACATCCTGCCGAATTGGAGGTTCTGTATTGATAAATGCCAGATGTATTATAACGGGTATGATTCCACTCATAACTATCACAATATGTTACCGTAGTAAGGCTCTGGGTACTGTCGTTGATAGTAAAATGAAGATAGGTAATACTATCACAACCAGAGACCGTGTGCAAGCCATCCTGATGATATACACCTGTACCACTATAGGAATTACCCTCATATTCGATTCCATAACAAGATGTCAGATAGATATGAGTGACCGCACTATCGTGGATTGTTAGATTCAGTGTTACAACACTGTCACATCCGTATCGATTGACATAGGTGTGAGTGGGTGTGTTGGTACTCGAGGTATAATGACCGCCTTCCCAATCGTAACTATCGCAGGTGGCAACGATATGATTTCCTGTATTACCATGGTTGATAGTCAGAACGAGTGTTATGCTACTGTCACACCCGACTGCATTGGTAACAGCCCTTTCATATGCACCAGATCCAACAAGATGTTCCGTATGAGAGCCCGAACCATCAAAGTTTGCATATGTCCAATCGTAGCTCTCACAGCTAGTCTGTGTTTGGCTTCCTTCTGATGATCTTCGAATGGTAAGATGCAACGTAACAACACTGTCGCATCCTTCTATATTAGTATAGGTATAAGTGGCATCGTTATTGTCTGTCGTATATTCAGAACCTTCCCACAGATAACTATCGCATACATCGGCAACATGAACACCCGTATTACTGTGACGGATAGTCAAGTCGAGAGTAACGACACTATCGCATCCGGCCGCATTGGTATAGGTATGCGTTGCAATACTATTGCTCTCCGTAAATACATTCCCTTCCCAAATGTAGCTATCGCAGACATTGGCAGAATGAACACCCGTGCCACTTTGTCTGACTGTCAGGCCTAGAGTCACGATACTATCACATCCGGCTGCGTTGGTATAGGTATGCGTTGCGGTACTATTGCTCTCCGTATAGGTAGTCCCTTCCCAAACATAACTGTCACAAACATTGGCCACATGGACGCCAGTATTGCTCTTTCTTATAATAAGATTAAGAGTGACAACGCTATCACATCCTGCGGTATTGACATAGATATGGGTTGCTGTATTATTGCTAGCAGTATAGGTATTACCTTCCCAGACATAGCTATCGCAGACATTGGCAGAATGAACGCCCGTATTACTCTTTCTTACATTAAGATTAAGGGTTACAACACTATCACACCCAGACGCGTTAGAATAGGTATGGGTAGCTGTAGTATTGCTTTCTGTATATAAGAAACCTTCCCATACATAGCTGTCGCAGACATCAGCATCATGGACGCCAACACTACTATGTCTGATTGTCAGATTAAGAGTAACGACGCTATCGCATCCTGCTGCATTTGTATAGGTATGAGTTGCTGTATTATTATTAATTGTATAGGTGTTTCCTTCCCAGGTATAGCTGTCGCAGACATCAACCACATGAACACCAGTATTTCCGTTTCTGATGGTTAAGTTAAGCGTCACGACACTATCACATCCGGCCGCATTGGTATAGGTATGGGTTTCTGTGCTATTACTTTCGGTATATAGGCTACCTTCCCAGGTATAACTGTCACATACATCGGCGACATGAACACCCGAATTGCTATTCCTAACGATAAAATTGAGTGTCACCACACTGTCGCACCCGGCAGCATTAGTATATGTATATGTATCGGTGTTATTACTTGTTGTATAGGTGTTCCCTTCCCAGCTATAGCTATCACAAACATTGGCCGCATGGACGCCTGTATTACTATTTCTGATGATCAGGTTTAGCGTTACAACACTATCACATCCAGCAGCGTTAGTATAGCTATGTGTTGCGGTACTATTACTTTCTGTATAGGTTGTTCCTTCCCAAGTGTAACTATCGCAAACATCGGCAGGATGAACACCTGTATTACTATTTCTGATAATCAGATTTAAGGTTACAACACTATCACATCCAGCAGCGTTAGTATAGCTATGCGTTGCTGTGCTATTATTCTCTGTATATGAAGTCCCCTCCCACGTGTAGCTGTCGCAAGCATTAGCGGAATGGATACCCGTGTTGCTATATCTGACAACAAGGTTAAGGCTAACAACACTGTCACAACCCACAGCATTGGTATAGGTATGGGTTGCCGTTGTATTGCTTACCGTGTAGGTATTCCCTTCCCATGTGTAGCTATCGCAGACACTGGCTTCGTGAACGCCCGTATTACTATGTCTGACAACCAAGTTGATGGTTACGACACTATCGCAACCATCAACGTTGGTATAGGTATAGGTTGCTGTATTGTTGCTTTCTGTATAAGCATTTCCTTCCCAGGTATAACTGTCGCAGGCATTGGCCTCATGGATGCCTGTATTACTATGTTTGATGGTCAGATTCAAGTATGCTATACTGTCACAACCATTAGAAGCAGACATGCCTGCTTTCCTGTAAGTGCCGCTAATCGTATATAGCGAACCATCCCAGGTATAGGAATCACAAGCGATCTGAACGCTATGGCTAACCGCGCTATCACTGATAGTGAGATTCAAAGTAACGACACTATCGCATCCGAACCTATTCGTATAGGTATGAGTCGCTGTATTGTTGTTTTCGGTATAGGTGACGCCATGCCATACATAACTGTCACAGGCCTCTGCAACATGTACACCATACTCGGTATGATTGATAGTAAGGTTAAGTGTAACTACGCTATCACAACCCACTGCGTTAGTATAGGTGTGTGTTGCAGTTGTGTTACTTTCTGTATAAAGGACACTTTCCCACGTATAGCTATCACATGCACTTTCGGTATGAATGCCCGTGCTACTATTTCTAATGGTCAGATCTAAGGTTACGACACTATCACAACCGGCGGCGTTAGTATAAGTGTAGGTGTCGGTATTGTTGCTTTCGGTATAGGTATTGCCTTCCCAGGTATAGCTATCGCAAACATTGGCGGAATGAACACCCGTGTTACTGTTTCTGATGGTCAGGTTAAGCGTGACAACACTATCACAACCGGCAGCGTTGGTATAGGTATGAGTTGCGGTGCTATTGCTTTCTGTGTAAACATCTCCTTCCCAAGTATAGCTATCGCAGACATTGGCGGGATGAACGCCAGCGCTACTTTGTCTGATGGTGAGATTAAGGGTCACGGCGCTGTCGCAACCGGCAGCATTGGTATAGGTATGCGTTGCAACACTATTACTTTCGGTATAGGTAGTTCCTTCCCAAACATAACTGTCACAAACATTAGCAGGATGAACTCCTGCACTACTATTTCTCACAACCAGATTGAGAGTAACCACACTATCGCAACCAGCGGCATTGACATAAGTATGGGTGGCTGTTGTGTTGCTTGACGTATAAGTGTTTCCTTCCCATATGTAGCTATCGCAGACATCTGCATCATGAACACCGGTATTGCTGTTTCTAATGGTCAGTTCTAAGGTTACGACGCTATCGCAACCAGCAGCGTTGGTATAGGTGTGGGTATCGGTATTGTTGCTTTCGGTATAGGTGCTGCCTTCCCAGGTGTAGCTGTCACAAACATTGGCGGGATGAACGCCGGTGTTACTATTCTTGATGGTCAGATGCAGCGTGATAGTACTATCGCAGCCTTTAGCATTGGCGATTGTCAACATATAATCACCCGATGCGGTCAACGGATTTTCATCATGATTATGAGTGACGCCGGAAAGATCAACCACACTCCATTCGTAACTATCACAACTAGCCATGCTGGTCTGAGAGCTTGTTGACCGGTTGATGGTAAGGTCTAGGGTAACAACACTGTCGCAGCCATTAGTAGCCGCACCAACAATAGTGTGTGTTACTACGCCGCTAGTGCTTGTCGTATACGTTTCTCCATTAATCCAGGTATAACTCTCACATGCGACACGTTCGTGTGTGCCTGTCTCGTTATGGATCACAGTAAGATCGAGCGTCACAATACTGTCACAGCCATTGGTCGCAGAACCAACCTTTCTAAAGGTTTCAACGCCACTAGTGCTTGCCGTATAGGTCTGGCCGTCTATCCAGAGGTAGCTGTTACAAGCAGTAATTTCATGTGTTCCTGTTTCGTCTTGCTCTATCGTCAATTGAAGGGTGATGGTACTATCGCAGCCTTTGACGTTCTTGATCACCAGCAGGTAGTCGCCAGAAGCCGTTAACGGATTTGCAGGATGGGCTATCACGTTACCCAAGAGATCTGTCACGCTCCAAGTATAGCTGTTACATGCCGATTCATAAATGGTTTCCGCCGTAGGATGGTTGATAGTAAGATCCAAAGTAACGACACTATCACATCCGTTGGTGGCAACTCCTGCAATAGTGTGGGAAACCACGCCACTGGTGCTAGCGGTATAAGTCTGGCCATCAATCCAGGTATAGCTTTCGCATGCGGAACGAGTGTGGACACCCTCCTCGTTGGGTTTGACTGTCAAGCTCAAATTAATTGTACTGTCACAACCCTTGGCATTAGGGATCACCAACTGATAATCACCGGAGACAGAAATAGGATTCGACGGGTAATCATGTACAACTTCTGCTATATCTGTCACACTCCAGTTATATCCGGGGCAGACTTCGTCGGAAATAGAGGCCGATGTATTGTGATGGATCGTCAGATTGAGCGTATAGACGCTATCACAGCCATTGGTGGCAGCGCCATCAACATAATATTTGGCCTCGCTATTGTTCGATGTATAGGTATTGCCATCCAGCCAAGTGAATGTTTCGCAACCAATACGGGTATCGACAGCCTGTTCGTTTTGCTTTATCGTAAGCGCCAACGTGATAGTACTGTCGCAGCCCTTGGCGTTCTCTATCGTCATCTGATAGTTGCCCGAAACATATATGGGGTTAGGCACATAGTTATGGACATTGCCACCAAGATCGGTAACACTCCACGAATATTCCTGGCACTCTGCGACCGAGATTGTTTTTTGTGTATGGGGATTAATAGTAAGATGAAGCGCCCTTACGCTATCACAGCCATATGCCGTAAGAAAATGCTTGGGGTATACTCCCGATGCCGAATAGCTTGTTCCTCGCCACTCATAAGACCCACAACTAGCTGCCGTTGTGTCGACATGAGCCGTATCATGGATATAGAAGATATTTGTAGCCTGGAACGAGCGGTGCATACTGCCACTATTCTGGGAATAATAGACCTTCATGGAGATGGTATTCTCACCTAGATGAGCACGCCTGGGGATGAAACGGAGCGTGTCGTCCGGAGTATGGCGGCGGAAGGTTTCTCCATTCAGGCTCCATTGCACGCTATCGGCATCTCCTTCAAAGAAGTAGCTTACCTTTACGGTATCGCCAAGACAGTAATGCTTCACTGTACTTTGTGTAAGGGTATCCCTGTTGATAACGATGTTACCAGTGAGGTCCTTCATTGCAGAGCCGATGTTGTATGCATAGGACACATAGTAACCGATACCATAGCAGTGCGCGATAAGACCCTTGCTACTGGTCAACGTATGGTCGTTGTGCGTGATCTGCTTGCGGACGTATTTATAACCGGTATTGTTGGGAACGGTAGTAAACTGGGATGTGATATTCACACCATCAAGTGTTACTGTTGCGTCGGCAGGGGTTACGATGTTCACATAGTGCTCTGTTGGAGCGTTCTCATCGCGGGCGAGACTATGCACAGGCATAAATGTCGAGAAGTGCATTTCGTTGATGCGCTGTTCCAGAGGAGCAATCCACACCATGGCAGGGTCACCAAAGTTGTTCGACCGGCAACCGTTGGCCGCATAGGTAAGACTGGCGATATAGGTATAAACTGCGATGGGCTTATTCGACTCGATGTAATAGGCCTGATCCGAACGGAACGTTCTCTGATGAGTCTGGAAAGCGTCAAGGGCAATGGGAGCTCCGCCATTGATAGTGATCAAGGTACCGTTTTCGCTGGCTGTCATTCGGAGAAGATCCTCGCAACGATGCTGGGTACCTGTGACGACAAACTTCTTACCCCATGTGCTAACCGGGAACGCCTGTTCGTAGACATGGTCGGAACAAGTCCAGGGATGGATAATCTCCGTCCAGTCGTTACCATTGTTGACCGCGATCTTCTTTCCTCCGCGGGACATGACTCGAGTACCGGTGAGGTTTCCGTCGGCTTCCATACTTACCGAGCCAAGCTCGAACGACTGTCCTTGCTGAAGGACAACGGTAATCATGGTGTCGCGGGTGATGGTGGAATAGGTGTCTCTCCAATATCCGCGCCCCCAGCCTGTGGACACCCATTGCTGGCCGCTTACATAAGAGGCGCCGGCAGGGCCATAGTTCGTACCTGCGTTGTTCTTCACTATAGCGCTGGGCCATACATCAACGGTTGTTGTTCCCGGTTCTACTGCTGTGACAGAGAACACCGAATGACCGTCGTCGGCCGGGTCGGAGGTATGGATGATATAGTAGTCACCAAGCGACGGGGTGGGCAACACGACAGAACCGTCGAACGAGGCAGACTCGTAGTTGTAGGAATATACAGTAATGGTATCGGTGGCAGTAATACGCAGACTCTTATCACGCGGAATGGCGGTATAGTCGGTCAAGTAGGCTTGACCTTCGTTATTGGGATTTTGGGCTTTGACACAAAATTGCTTGATCTGTCCTGCAGGAACGGTAACATTGTCTGCAAGATAGAATCCAGTTCGGATGTTCTGGATTGTTACGCGACAGGTTCGTTTGGCCGAAATCAACACACCACGCTCGTTGGTGTTCAACATCCAATCTGGGAAGTTGGCCATGTACACCGTATAGAACTCGGTGCCCTGGGTTGAAATCTCCTGAGAAATACCTTTGTTCGTTAATCCGCATACTGCCAATGCGAGACATCCAAGGTAAGTGATAAATCTGCGTAATTTTGTTGCCATAACTGTATATTTTGGGAATCCAAAAATAAACATATTTTTTAAATTATGAATAACTCATTGTTAAAAAATACACACAAGCCTGTTGACAAATATTAAAAAATATTAAAAATCAAGATTATAAAAAATAATAAAAGAGCGTTTTTCTCTAAGCGAAAATTCTTACAGAAGGATAAATTATTGATGTTATCAACAGACAATTGTTAAAAATCAATCTTTTCATCCCCGGTTTTATGCTTCTTAATACAACAAATAAGAATGTTAAATTTTAACACTCAAAACACTCTTTACACAACAAAAAAAAGGAGCCCCACCCGTTGCAGGATGGGACTCTTTTTTTTATTCAGTAAGTCTTCTTTTTCGGACTCGGGATTACCAAGCGAAGAGAGGACGGTTCTGCATCATTTCGTTAACGGTGCCGCGTACTTTAGCGATAACAGCCTCGTCGGTGGGGTTGCAGAGAACGGTATCGATGAGGTTCACGATATCCTTCATTTCGTTTTCTTTCACGCCACGGGTGGTGATAGCGGGGGTACCCACGCGGAGACCAGAGGTCTGGAATGCGCTACGGCTGTCGAAAGGAACCATGTTCTTGTTGATGGTGATGTCAGCAGCTACGAGAGCGTTCTCAGCCACCTTACCAGTCATCTCGGGGAACTTAGGACGGAGGTCGATGAGCATAAGGTGGTTGTCGGTACCGTCGGAGATAACCTTGTAACCTTTCTCAACGAAAGCTTCGCACATAACCTTAGCGTTCTTCATAACCTGCTGGATGTACTGATCGTAGCTGTCGGTCAGAGCCTCGCCGAAAGCAACAGCCTTGGCAGCGATAACGTGCTCGAGAGGACCGCCCTGGGTGCCGGGGAATACAGCGCTGTCGAGGAGAGCAGACATCTTCTTGATCTCGCCCTTAGGAGTCTTCTTGCCCCAAGGATTGTCGAAATCTTCGCCCATGAGGATCATACCGCCACGAGGTCCGCGGAGAGTCTTATGGGTGGTAGTGGTAACGATGTGGCAGTATTTAACTGCATTATTGAGGTAGCCCTTAGCAATGAGGCCGGAGGGGTGGCTGATGTCGCCCATGAGGATAGCGCCGATCTTGTCAGCGATCTCACGCATGCGAGCCCAATCCCAGTCGCGGCTGTAAGCGGAACCACCACCGATGATGAGTTTGGGGCGCTTGTCGAGAGCAACCTTCTCCATCTCGTCGTAGTCAACCATACCGGTATCTTCGCGAACGCTGTAGTCAACAACGTTGAACATAAGACCGGAGAAGTTAACAGCGCTACCGTGGCTGAGGTGACCGCCGTGGTTGAGGTTCATGCCCATGAAGGTGTCGCCAGCCTGGAGGCAAGCCATGAATACGGCCATGTTAGCCTGTGCGCCGGAGTGGGGCTGTACATTTGCCCATGCTGCACCATAGAGCTTCTTAGCACGCTCGATAGCGATGGTTTCGCTCTGGTCTACAATCTGGCAGCCACCATAGTAACGCTTTCCAGGATAGCCTTCGGCGTATTTGTTGGTCATAACGGAGCCCATAGCCTCCATTACCTGATCACTTACAAAGTTTTCGGAAGCGATGAGCTCGATTCCTTTGGTCTGACGTTCTCTTTCCTTCTGGATGAGATCGAAAATTTGGGTATCTCTTTGCATAACAGATATTTTATATAATTATTTGTTCATTAATGAGATTGCAAAGATAGCAACTTTTTTCGAATTATTAAAAAATATTTTCTCAACAACACACAAACAACGAATAACCAACACAATAGCAAGACCTCTCTTTCCAGCAACACAAGTCTCCGGCTTCAAAAGCATCGTTTCTGCCGGAAAACAAAGAACCAGCACCAAACAATAGACACAATCTGACAAAAGCAACCAACAGGAATCAATGCCCTTCCTCTCCCCTACCAATCCCATTTTGTGTTCGGCTTGCGTTCGGCTTGTGTTCGGCTTGCGTTCGGCTTGCGTTCGGCTTGTGTTCGGCTTGCGTTCGGCTTGCATTCGGCTTTCTCGCGAAGGAAACGAGACCCAAGTAGGACAGAGATACGGCACAAGGGCGACGCTGACGAGAGCTTTCAGAAGCGAACAGCCCAACAGCCATCAATCCTAGATTTCACCGCACTTCCGGCAAGCCAGGACCGACATTATGAACACAAAAGTCTTCCAGCTGTTGAAAACTTTTTTTTGTATTAAAAATATTTTTCGTATCTTTGCATTTCAAGTTAATTAGAAATAATACATCAATGAAAAAGCTCACTATATTCATTCTCTTGACTTTCGCCGTGCTTGGAACCCTCTCGGCACAGACGCTAACCCGCGACAAATTCACCCGTCTCTACGGCTATAAGAACGCCGACGGAGGCTGGCAGATCGCTCCCCAGTTTTCCGACGCCCATTCTTTTCAGGGCCATTTCAAACGTTTTGCCGTAGTCAAACTCGACGGCCGCTGGGGCTGCTGCGACGTAAAAGGACAGATGATTGTCCGCAACCTCTTCCATACCGCCAACGAGGCAGAGTCCGCCGGCAAGCATTGGGAGAGTGGCGAAGAGCCCGGAAAATGGATCTATCCCGCACAGAACCCCGCCACCGACAAGTGGGGATTCATCGACTACTACGGCCGCTGGAAATTTGAACCCGAATTCCAGGATGCCAGACCTTTCTTCGGCACCGAACCCATGAACTACGCCACCGTCAAGCTCGGCGACCGCTGGGGCTGCATCGACGGCAAGGGCGTGATGGTCATCGCACCCGTCTTCATGGAGCAGGAGCATGCCGACCTCGCCGGCAAACAATGGATCAACGGCCTCCACTACGACACCTGGCGCTATCCTACCCAGAGCATCGAAAACGGACTTTGGGGCTACGTCAACTACCTGGGACGATGGATGGTCCAGCCCGAATATGAGGACTACGACTACTTTGGCGGCGACCACAACTACATCTACGCACAAGTGAAGAAGAACGGCCGCTGGGGCAGCATCGACCGCCACGGCAAAGTCGTCTCCGTTACCATATTCCCATCCATGGACATCGCCGACTATGCGTTAAGCCAGCTCGAACATCGCCGCGACATCGAGAAGTGGCGCTATCCCGTCACCGACATCGAGACCGGCAAATGGGGATGGGTCGACTACGCCGGAGAATGGTGCATCGAGCCCATCTACGACGGAGCCTCCCACTTTGTGAACGACACCGGAGAATTCGCCACCGCCAAGTCCGACGGCTTCTGGTGCAGCATCGCAGCCAACGGAGAATGGTTGTCGCAGAACGTTTTCAACGTCTCCCGAGAGGCCGAACGTGCTGGCTACGAGTGGGACAACGAGCAGGAGCTCGGCCACTGGCTCTATCCCATCAAGGACCAGAGCACCGGCTACTGGGGTTGGGTCAACTATAAAGGACAATATGTCATCCAGCCCACTTTCGAAGACGGCAAAGAATTCATCCACACCTGGAACAACCGCACCGCGCCTGCCAAGATGGACGGCAAATGGGGCTGCATCGACCACACCGGACGCTTTGTTGTGACCAACATCTACAACACCAGCTCCGAAGCCTCAAACGCCGGACGCAAATGGAGCGGCAAGGTGAAATTCTAATGCCCGGCTCATCAGGTTCCGGATTATAGCCATTAGACAAAAACAGCCTCCCCTTCAACCGGACAACTAGAGCCACGGGAAAACACCCGACAAGAAAAAAAGACACTCACGACTGTGCGGAACAGAATCCGCCACAAGCACAATACCGATAATTGACAACCAACATGCTGATCAAGAACGCAACAATAGTAAATGAGGGCAAGATATTCCAAGGTTCCCTCCTCATCGAGGACGGGAAGATTGCCCGCATCATTCCTGCCGGCGACGACAATCAATTATCGTCCATCCAACCACGCACATCCATCGACGCCACAGGGATGTTGCTGCTCCCCGGCGTCATCGACACCCACGTTCACTTCCGCGAGCCGGGACTGACCGACAAAGCCGACTTCCACACCGAGAGCCGCGCAGCCGCCGCAGGCGGAGTGACCTCCATCGTGGACATGCCCAACACCAAGCCCCAAACCACCTCGCTGGCCGAACTCGAAGAGAAAGAACGCATAGCAGCAGAAAAGAGCATAGTGAACTACGGATTCATGCTGGGCGCGACCAACGACAACATCGACTACCTGCTGAGCATCGACCCGTCACGCTACGCAGCCATCAAACTCTTCCTCGGTTCCTCCACAGGCAACATGCTGGTAGACAACAAGGATGCCCTCGACCACCTCTTCAAAGATTCCAAGAAACTGATCGTGGCCCACGCCGAAAACGAAGCCATCATCAATGCCAACATGGCCAACTACAAAGCCCAATACGGCAAGTTCAACAACGAAGATCTGGCCGCCTACAACGAGCATCTGATGAAGGAATACGAGCTCATGATGGCCGAACGCGAAGAGCTGGAGAGCGACACCCCCCAGGCAAACAAGCCCAAGCTCATCACCAACCTCGCCGAGCTTCATCCTCTCATACGAAACACCCAGGCCTGCTACCTCGCAACCTACCACGCCATAGAGAGGGCGTTGAAATACGGCACCCGCCTCCATATCGCGCACCTCACCACAGCCACAGAACTCGGACTCTTCCACAGCGATCCGTTCGAGACCAAGCACATAACCGCAGAGGTCACGCCCAACCACCTCTGGTTCGACGACCGCGATTATGCCGAACTGGGCAACCTCATCAAATGCAACCCCGCCATCAAGAGCAACGACGACCGGCTGGCGCTTTGGGCAGCCCTCTATGACGGACTCATCGACACCATAGGAAGCGACCACGCCCCTCATACCCTGGCATCGAAACAGAAGAACTATTTCGATGCCCCCGGAGGAATCCCATCCATCCAGCACACGCTACCCATGATGATGGAGACCTTCTTCAGCCCTGCGGCAAGCGAAGAAGGAGGAAACGACACCCCCCTACTCTCGCCACTCGTCCAGGAATGGCTTCCCATCATCATAGAGAAGATGAGCCACAACCCCGCCAGACTCTTCGGCATCAAAGACCGCGGCTTCATCCGCGAAGGCTATGCTGCCGACCTCGTTTTGGTACGTCCGGGAGTGGAGAGAGAGGTAAAGAAAGCCGATCTTCAGTACAAATGCCAGTGGTCTCCTCTAGAAGGAAAGGTATTCCACACCCAAGTCGAGAAGACCTTTATCAATGGAGAACTGGCATACGACGTCAACGACATCCCCAACTCCTTTAATTATAGAGGAAAACAATTACTATTTAAACTATAAGGAAACTATTCAGCACGAACTATACAAGTTTTTGACACTATTGATACCAAAATAGAAAAACACAACGACCATGAAAAGAATCATCCTTCTCGCACTCAGCATCCTTCTCCTCTGCGGCAGCAGCCAAGCTCAGATGCGTCAAAGCATCAAACGCAGCTCCCTCCCTAAGTCGGCAGTAAAATACATGCAGAAGAACTGGAACAACGTCTCCCCCACCAAGATTGTCAAAATCAGCGAAGGTATCGACGTCAATTACGAAGTGACCCTGGTTGACAATACCGTCATCTATTTCAACCGCGACGGCAACTGGCAGTCGGTATCTGCAGAAAAAGAGATTGTCAAGACCGCAATTCCCGCAGGCATACGCAACTATGTATCCTCCAATGCCAAAGGGAAGAAAATCGTACACATGTACAAAGAAGAAAACGGCTATGCCGTGGAACTCGACAATGGTAAAACGCTCCATTTCGATGCCCAGGGCCGATAGAGCACAACGCCTATTCCCTTGACAAGACCAACATCTATAAGGAAATAAAATCAAATTAAATTAATAATTAACTAAAAACCATTTTCAATGGAAACTCAAAAAATCCTAAAACTCAGCTCGATTTCGAAGAAGATCGTTGTCGCCCTCTTAGGCGGATTCCTCCTCTTCTTCTTACTCTTCCACATGGTTGCAAACCTTTGCATCCTTCGCAACGATGGTGGCGAATGGTACAGAGCATTCTGCCATTTCATGACCAATCCCTTCATCAAGGTGATGGAGATTGTGCTCATGGCTGCTCTCCTTTTCCACATCATCCTCACCGTAAGTCTCTGGATCTACAACAAGACCCACGCTCGCCCCATCAACTACAAACATGCCAGCAAGACCAAGACTGCTACTGGTTCCAAACTCATGATGTGGACCGGTATCGTTATCTTCCTCTTCCTCGGCCTCCATTTCTGCAACTTCTACTTTGCTAAGTTCGACCTCGTTCCCGGCACCTATCTCATAGAAACCGAGAACCTCTCCAAAGAGCTCAACGAGCTTCAGAACAACATGACTCCTCAGATGGAGAACACCATGGCAAACCTCCAGGTTATCGCCTCCGAATTCCGTAGCGAAGAAGACTTTGATGCTTTCCTCAACAAGTCCAACCCCTCTGCTGATGAGATGGATGTCATCAACTTCCTCAAATTCCAGAAAGTCCTCGACAACGCACAGGGCAATGTTGAGCAGGGCGGCAAATACATCACCAATCTCTCCCGCGAAGACAAAAAGGTCATCAAGAACATCCTTCCCAAACTCCACGTTGAGCCCGACTTCTTCTACATGGCCCGCGACCTCTTCAAGAATGTGCTCTACCTGGTAATCTACCTCCTCTGCTTCGTAGCCCTCTGGTTCCACATGCGCCACGCTTTCGAGTCCGCATTCCAGACCCTCGGCCTGAACAACTACAAGTACAACAAGGCTATCATCATCGCCAGCCAGATCTACGCTAGCCTCATCTGCCTGGGCTTCGCTATCGTTCCCATCGCAGTATTCTTCTTCTAAACAGAATTGAGACCCCGTGCCACTAGCATGGGGAAACATCCACTTCCAAAGAATAAAATATCATCAAAATGAAATTAGATTCCAAAATACCAGAAGGTCCTCTCAGCCAAAAATGGACCAACTATAAAGCTTCTCAGCGCTTGGTAAACCCCAAGAACAAGAGAAACCTCAACATCATTGTTGTAGGTACCGGTCTCGCTGGTGCCTCCGCAGCAGCATCCCTCGGTGCTCTCGGATTCAACGTTGACATCTTCTGCATCCAGGATAGCCCCCGTCGCGCTCACTCCATCGCAGCTCAGGGTGGTATCAACGCAGCCAAGAACTATCAGAACGACGGTGACTCCGTTCTCCGTCTTTTCAAAGATACTATCAAAGGTGGTGACTACCGTGCACGCGAGGCAAACGTTTACCGTCTTGCCGAAGTATCCGGAAGCATCATCGACCAGTGCGTAGCACAGGGCGTTCCTTTCGCTCGCGAGTATGGCGGACTCCTCGCCAACCGTTCCTTCGGTGGTACTCAGGTAAGCCGAACCTTCTACGCCCGCGGTCAAACGGGTCAGCAGCTTCTTCTTGGTGCTTACAGCGCTCTCAGCCGCCAGATCCACCAGGGCAACGTAAGACTCCACGAACGTCACGAAATGCTTGACCTCGTAATGGTTAAGGATGCCGACTACAAAGACGAAAACGGCAACACCGTTACCGGAAAGACCCGCGCACGTGGTATCATCACCCGTAACCTCGTTACCGGTGAAATCGAACGCTTTGCAGGCGATGCCGTTGTAATGGCTACCGGTGGCTATGGTAATGTATATTTCCTCTCCACCAACGCTATGGGCAGCAACGTTAGCGGCGCATGGGCTTGCCACAAACAGGGAGCTCTCTTCGCTAATCCTTGCTACGTTCAGATCCACCCCACTTGTATCCCCGTTCACGGCGACTACCAGTCTAAGCTCACCCTTATGTCTGAGTCCCTCCGTAACGACGGCCGCATCTGGGTTCCCAAAAAGAAAGAAGATGCTGAAGCTATCCGTCGTGGCGAAAAGAAAGCCAACGATATTGCTGAAGAAGATCGCGACTACTACCTCGAGCGCCGTTATCCCGCATTCGGTAACCTCGTTCCCCGTGACGTTGCATCCCGCGCAGCCAAAGAGCGTTGCGATGCTGGTTACGGTGTAGGCACTGGCCTCGCTGTATATCTCGACTTCGCAGAAGCCATCCAGCGACTCGGCAAGGATGTTGTTGAAGCTCGCTATGGCAACCTCTTCACCATGTACGAGAAGATTACCGCCGACAATCCTTACGAAACTCCTATGATGATCTACCCCGCCGTTCACTACACCATGGGTGGTCTCTGGGTTGACTATGAACTGCAGACCAACATCACCGGTCTTTTCGCTGCTGGTGAGGCTAACTTCTCCGACCACGGCGCAAACCGCCTCGGTGCTTCCGCTCTTATGCAGGGCCTCGCCGACGGTTATTTCGTTCTTCCTTACACCATCCAGAACTATCTGGCTGAGTTCGCCGGCATCGAAGGTGAACACGTTGCTAAGGTCAAGACCGACATGCCTGAGTTCGCTACTGCAGAGCAGAATGTCAAGGCTCGCATCGAGAAACTCTTCTCCATCAAGGGCACCCACACCGTTGACTTCTACCACAAGAAGCTCGGTCACATCATGTGGGAGTATGTCGGTATGGGCCGTTCTAAAGAAAGCCTCACCGAAGGTCTCGCACAGATCAACGCTCTCGAAGAGGAATTCTGGAAAGATGTTAAGGTTCCCGGAACCAATGAAGAATTCAACCCCGAACTCGAGAAGGCTCTCCGTCTTGCCGACTACTTCGAACTCGGTCGCCTTATTGCTACCGATGCTATGCAGCGCGAAGAGTCCTGCGGTGGCCACTTCCGTATTGAGCACCAGACCGAGGATGGCGAAACCCTCCGTGACGACCAGAACTTCATGTTCGTTGGCGCATGGGAATACAAGGGCGCTCGTCAGACCGAAGAGATGCACAAGGAAGATCTCGCATACGAATACATCAAGATCCAGAAGAGAAATTACAAGTAGTCTTTAGTCTTTAGTTTATAGACTGTAGAAAACCGATAAAGAAACTAAACACTAAACACTTAAAACTCAAGAACACAATGAACTTAACACTTCATATCTGGCGTCAGGAAAACGCCAAAGCCAAAGGTCGCTTCGAGACCTATAAGGTAAAGGACATCAGCCCCGATTGCTCCTTCCTTGAGATGCTCGACATCCTCAACGAGCAGCTTAACAACGACAATATCGCACACCCCGTTTGCTTCGACAACGATTGCCGCGAAGGTATCTGCGGTATGTGCGGTCTTTACATCAACGGTCGCCCCCACGGCAACGACGACGGCGTAACCACCTGCCAGCTCCACATGCGTCATTTCAATGATGGCGACGAGATCTGGATTGAACCCTGGCGTGCTAAAGCATTCCCCGTAATCAAGGACCTCGTAGTTGATCGTACTGCTTTTGATAAGATTATCCAGGCTGGTGGATATGTTAGCGTAAACACCGGCGGAGTACCTGATGCAAACGCAATTCCTATCAGCAAGATCAAAGCCGACATGGCTATGGACGCTGCTGAATGTATTGGCTGTGGTGCTTGTGTTGCCGCTTGCAAAAACGCTTCCGCTATGCTCTTCGTTTCCGCTAAGATCAGCCACCTTGCCCTCCTTCCTCAGGGTCAGGTTGAGGCTCAGGACCGCGTAAAGAATATGGTATGCAAGATGGATGAACTCGGTTTCGGTTCCTGCACCAACACCTATGCTTGCGAGGCTGAATGTCCTAAGCAGATCAAGCGCCAGAATATCGCCCGTATGAACCGCCAGTTCATCGGATCTATTTTCGGTCGCGACCGCAAGAAATAATCAAAATACTTGCATAATACACAAATGCGAGTGTGCTTTGGCGCACTCGCATTTTGTTTCCTTTTTCATCCCTTAAAGAGAGGAATTTCCGACAAAAATCCAGAGTATCCGAAACTCCTAAATCGTTGATTATTCTATCGTACGAACAAACGCATAGAATATATTTTATATATATAAAAAAATATTCGTATCTTTGCAGTTCCTAATATACTTAAACGATGAAGAAATTATTTATTATAGTAGCCCTTTTTGCTTCTGTTGTCGCCATGGCACAGCAGAAAAGCACCATGGAAACCCGAGCGCTGGTACAAGAGTACAGTAAGGTAAAATCCATCGAGGAACTGCCTGCCATTCTTCAAGATCAGCTCGCCGTCAGCCATGACTCCCGTTGGGGCGACATCGTTCGCATTGTCGCAAAGGTCAGCCCTTCCTTTGACAAGCAATCCATGAGCAAGCGAGGAATTACCGTAACCTCTCAGGTTGCCGACATCGTTGCTATGCGTCTCCCTATTGAGAAAATTCATATTCTTGAAAACGACGCTACTGTCCTCCAATATACCATAGGCCATAAAGCCGTAACTTGCATTGACAAAGCTCGAGTCGACACTCGCGCCGACAGCGTACAAAAAGGTATCGGACTTCCCCAAGGCTTCAATGGAGAAGGTGTCCTTGTTGGCATAACCGACTGGGGCTTTGACTATGGTCACCCCAACATCAACAGTAGCGCAGAACGTCGCATCTTCCGTGCTTGGGACCACTTTAAGCTCTCTGGCCCTGCTCCTGCCGGTTTTGACTATGGTACCGAGTTTTCTACATTTGACGATCTGATTGCCGCAGGGTCCGACACATCAAACATATACCAATACAACTCACATGGCACCCATGTCGCCGGCATTATCGGCGGCCGTGGCACCAAACCTGCAGGTAACAGCGCAAGCAAATTCATCGGTATGGCTCCTAAAGTGCAGTACCTGCTTGGCAGTTGGCTCTTGGACGAGGCCTCGTGGCTTGACCAAGTCGCTTGGATGTGGAGAGTCGCACAACAGGAACAGAAACGCCTCGTTATCAACAGCAGCTGGGGCATGTACTCCTTTAGCGACATCGACGGTACCTCTCTCTTAAGCCAGGCCATCAACAACTATAGCGACAGCGGTCTCGTCTTTGTCACTAGTGGCGGAAACAACGGAAGCGACAAATTCCACATTGGCCATACGTTTGACGAGAACGACACACTTCGCACCAAGGCAACCTATTACCCTGGTGATGGCGGCCAGATGATTATCTGCTGGGGAACACCTAACGGCCAGCCTTTTGAGATTGGCGTTGCGCTCCAGGACGGCAACGGAAACCTGTATCCCACTCAGTTCTTCTCCACCAGCACCGATCGCGCACTTTACGAAAGTCATATCATAACAAACAATGACACCATCTACTTTAGCGTGATGACCGAAAACAGCAACCCCTTCAGCCAGCGTCCTCATGCTCTGGTAAAGGTTGACAAATGCCAGACCAGAAACTACGTTCTCCATGTCTTCCTCACCGCTCCCCAAGGCGAAGAGGTTCACATCTGGAACGTGAACTACGTGAAAGAGCACGAAAGCAACGTCGGCATGGCTTTCTTCGCAGGACAGAGCGACTACACAGCTGGGGACAACTACTATGGTATCGGTGAGCCTGCTTGTTCTGAGAAAGCAATCACAGTTGCTGCCCATACCTCAGGAACGATGTCCGCAGATTCCACCTTCACTCCCAGCGGCATTGCTAGCTTCTCCAGTTGGGGACCTGCACTTGGAGGAAGAAACAAACCAGAGATCTCTGGTCCTGGCGTGCAAGTCATCTCCTCTGTCTCTTCCTATGACCCGGAGCCACGTGAAGTTTCGGGAACCATCAACGCTAATGGACGTATCTACAAATACGCAACGATGAGTGGAACTTCTATGTCCTGTCCTGCTGTTACCGGAATCGTAGCATTGATGCTTCAGGCAAATCCACGACTGACTGTTGACAGAATCCGCGACATCATCTTCACTACCGCTATCAACGACAACACCACAGGCAACATCCTTGCAAACGACAGCATAAGCCCTCGCTGGGGATACGGTAAGATCAACGCTTACAAAGCCGTCAACGGCGCACTCGACTACCTCTCTATCGAAGAAGCAACAAAGCTCAACATACCCATTGCCCTCTACCCCAACCCCGCCACAAACCAGGTCACCATCCTCACTAGCACAAACAATACCGTTAACACAGAGATCTACACCATTAGCGGACAGAAGGTCTTATCGATGCCTATCACAGCCGAAGCCACGATCGACCTTAACGGATGGGTTCCCGGAATCTACATCGTCAAAGTACAGGATAGAACAGGTATCCGCACCTCAAAATTAGTTGTTCGCTAAACCTTCGTGTAATCAACACATCTCGCAACGACACCCGACCATGATAAAATTCTTCAAACAAAATATCATCCTCCAGCTAATCCTTGTGCTGCTATTCAGCCTCGTGATATGGTTCGGGTCGTTCCTCCACCCCCAAGCACCGGCAACAGCCTTCGAGATCGCTCCTCTCTATACCCTTTGCACCGACTGGATGAGTTCATTTCCTCTTTTGGCAACCATTCTGGCTTGGTTATTGGTGTTGTGCGAAGGTGTTGCTTTTAGCATTGTTCTTACACGACACAAACTCTTCTCCACGGAGACCTTGCTTCCCGCTCTGATCTTCCTCATCACTATGGGGCTCACGTCCGAGAACCATACACTAAACCCGATCATCATGGCATTGCCCTTTGTCATCCTCACCATCCACAAGATGATGATGTATGAGAAAGTGAGCCCCAATGCCACCAATATCCTCGATGCAGCTTTGTATAGTGCCATTGCGACTATGTTCTGCCAGCAATGCATTGTTATGCTGCTTTTCGTCTACATCGCCCTCACAGTCCACAGCCTCTACCATTGGCGTTATTGGGTGATGCCTGTATTCGGCTTCGCAGTTCCCTACATTGCGCTGGCGATAATCTACTATCTCTCCGACCGACTCTACTACAACTACTATATCTTCACGACAGACCTCAGCGACATTCATTTCTCAATCCTAGCCTGCAGCGCCTTTGACCATATAAAGAGCTATCTGCTGCTTGTCGCCACAGTTGTCTGTGCCGCCACAGCTATCATGCACAATATCGAACACTCCGCCTCCTACCGCCACAATACCGGCATCCTCTTTGCCTTGCTCTTTGTCTTTGTCTTATCGCAATTCTACAACCAGTTCTTCCCTATCAACGGAGCCGTGCTAGCACTTCCTCTCTCTTTCTGGGTGACAGAAAGGCTCTTCTCTATCAAGAAGCGCTCTTGGATCTGCGACATTATCATTATCGTTCTCGTTATACTGACACTCTTCTAAAGACCCAAGAAACATGCTTGAACTACACTATAACCCCAACACTATCGAAGCCGGATGCGACGAAGCCGGACGCGGATGTCTTGCCGGTCCTGTCTTTGCTGCTGCCGTTATCTTGCCCGAGGGTTATAGTAACGAGCAACTCAACGACTCAAAACAGCTGACCGCCAAACAGCGCTATGCCTTGAGAGATCAGATCGAGCGGGACGCTGTCGCTTGGGCTGTTGCAGAGGCGACCAACGAGGAAATCGACAAGATGAACATCCTCAAAGCTTCGTTCCATGCCATGAACCTTGCCGTAGCAAAGCTCGTCACAAAGCCCGAGTTCCTGCTCATCGACGGCAACCGATTCTATCCCGAAAGCGACATCCCCTATACCTGCATCGTCAAAGGCGATGCCAAATTCCTCCCTATCGCCGCTGCTTCAATCCTGGCAAAGACATACCGCGACGACTTCATGTGCAGAATGCACGAGCAATATCCCCATTATGGTTGGAACTCAAACATGGGTTATCCAACCGCCAAGCACTACAAAGCCATCGAAGAATACGGCATCACTCCGTTGCATCGAAAGTCCTTCCGTCTTGAAAAGCAACAACTGACCCTAGACTTTGAGTAAGCAACCTTACACTAACAACACACCACTCTCCTAAAAAAGCGACCCTAACACGACATTAATGCGACCTTAATGCGACCTTAATACAACCTTAATACGACTCTAGAACGAACCTACTTGCCACCATCACGAAAATAAACCGAAACGAGCCATGTTTGAATCCTTAAAGAAACGCCATCAGAACAAAGTCATCCGAATCCTCACCGAGCCTCTGCGAATCAAGCGCATCGAGAACTTGAGCGACATCAAAGAGATTGGCATCATCTTCACCCGCGGCAGCGAGCAGGAGTGGAACCAAATCAGCGACTTTGCCAAGCGGATGGAATCCAAAGGAAAGATCGTCCGCTATGCAGGAATACAAGACGACAAAGAGTCCTACTCCTACATCATCGCCTCTACAGAAACCACCCTCTGCCACGACAAGAAGGACCTCGACTTCTTTGGTATTCCTCGGGCCGGCGTACTTGACGATTTTATCAAACATCGCTACGACCTTGTCATCGACACTACCGTCCAACCTAACTTCTTCGCCCTTTATACCGCAGCAAAGACCCTTTCCGACCTACGCATCACCTATCTTCACAGCGCAGAAAAAGACTGCTCCCTTAGCGAAAAAGTATTCGACATGATCTTTCGAGAAGACAAGCCCATCGACATCAAGACATACCTTTCCAACATCGAAAACTATCTCAACCAGATAAAGAAATAATCACACATCAAGATATTATAGCCCAATGACTACAAATAAGAAGCCCATCTTTTCAGGAACTGGAGTAGCACTCGTAACCCCATTCCGCAAACAAGACAACATCGATTTCGCCCGTCTTGAGTCTATGATCGACCATGTTATCGAAGGCGGAGTAAACTTCATTGTTGCCCTCGGCACCACCAGCGAAGCCGCCACCATGACTGAGACCGAACGAGCCGCATTACAGAACTATATCGTTGAGTTCGTCAACGGCCGAGTTCCCATCATGCTCGGCATTGGTGGCAACAACACCCTTGCCGTCACCGACACCATTCAGCACCTCAACTTCGACGGCATCAGCGGCATCCTCTCCGTCACCCCATACTACAACAAGCCTCAGCAACGCGGTCTAGTTCAGCACTTCAAGAACATCGCAGAAGTGTCTCCCGTACCCGTGATGCTTTACAACGTTCCCGGTCGCACAGGCTGCAACATGACTGCCGAGACCACACTCCAGCTTGCCGAAGAGTGCAGCAACATCATAGGCGTCAAAGAAGCCTCCGGCAATATGGCTCAAGTGATGGAAATCCTGCGTAACAAACCTCAGGGCTTCCAACTCCTCTCCGGCGACGACGCCCTCACATGCCCCATGATTGCCATGGGCGCTACCGGCGTCATCTCCGTAATGGCCAACGCCCTTCCTTCCGAGATGTCGCAGATGGTGAGCTACGCGATGAAAGGAGACCTCAAGAAAGCACTTCCCCTCCACTATCGCATGCTGCCTCTCATGCACGCCATTTTCGAGGAAGGCAACCCCGGCGGAATCAAAGCCCTTCTTGAGACCCAGGGACTTATCACCAACCACCTTCGTCTCCCGCTATGCAAAGTCTCCAAGACTCTTTACAACAAACTTGCTACTCTTTACACCGAATTCAACGCCGTTGAACAATAAATCTCTCAATGACTGATTTAGCCCAGATAACCAATATTGTTGCACCTCAGATCGAGGCTTTCGAGAAAGAGTACGCCGACCAGCTCAAAAGCAGTGTGACGCTGGCGAATACCATTACCGATTACCTCAACAAACGCCGAGGCAAGCAACTGCGTCCTCTACTAACCCTGATCTCTGCCGGCGCTTGCCAGGGAGAGATAAGCCAGCACAGCATCAAGATGGCAGTAGCCATGGAACTGCTTCACAACAGCAGCCTCATCCACGACGATGTTGTTGACGACTCCTCTTTGCGCAGAGGTATCCCAACTGTCAACAACACATGGGGCAATAAAATCGCCGTCCTTTCGGGAGACTTTTACCTGGCAAAGGTCATGACACTCCTCTGCCGTCACGCCAGTCCCGAAGAGATGGAAGTTGTCAACGGAACAGCCGTTTCCATGAGCGAAGGGGAGCTCCTGCAGCAGCAGACAGCCCACTCTCTCAACCTTGATGAAAGCAACTACATAGCCACCATTGAGAAGAAGACCGCTTCCCTCATCGCTGCCTGTTGCGAGATTGGATGTCTCGCAGGAAAAAAGAACGACTATACCGAAAATCTTCGCCAGTTTGGCCTCCATTTCGGGCTCGCCTTCCAGATGCGCGACGACATGCTTGACTATATGCCAGAAGCCAACACAGGAAAGCCTTACGGCAACGACCTCCAAGAACGCAAGATGACACTTCCCCTCCTCAACTATCTGGCAATGACGGACCCTTCCCGCAAGGAAATACTCCTCAAGCAGATTGCCGACGGCGTCGACGAGATCATCGCCATGCAGATTGTCGCCGAGGTCTCTCACTCTGGCGCCATGGAGAAAACTCAAAGTCGAATCAACACCGAAGTCTCCACAGCAATTGATGCACTCAAGCCACTTCCCGACAGCATCTACAAGCAGGCCATGATAGATTTGGCAACCTTGCTTACAAGAAAATAGACATTCCTTGTACTAATTTAGAAAGAAACCCTCAATTGACAAAAATAAAAAATCATACACACATGAAAAAGATCCTTTTCACTCTTGCATTTGCTGTGATGGCATTAGGTGCTTTTGCACAGAACATCAAAACCCTTCCCGAGAACATCACCATCAAGGCTCTCGACGGCCACACCGTACAGACCTCCGCTATCCAAAATGACGGAAAGCCCATTATCCTCAGCTTCTGGGCAACATGGTGCAAGCCTTGCAACCGCGAGCTCAACACCATCAAGGAAGTTTACGAAGAATGGCAGGAAGAGACCGGCGTGAAACTCGTTGCTATCTCCATCGACGATGCACGTTCTGCCGCTAAGGTGAAGCCTCACGTTGACGGTAACGGTTGGGAATACGAAGTCTACATCGACCAAAATCAGGACTTCAAACGCGCCATGAATGTGGTTAACGTACCCCACACCTTCATCATCAACGGTAAAGGTGAGATCGTTTGGGAACACACCTCCTTTGTTGAAGGCAGCGAAGAAGAAGTGTACGAGATCGTGAAGAAGGTTGCCGCTGGCGAACCTATCGAATAAACGATCTACTTATATAACCTATAGGACTCCTCCACACCGAGGAGTTCTATTACGTATCCATACTCTGCTAAGAATAAAAAAACATATACATAAATGAAGACAAGATTTTTACTTCTCACGTTGGCACTTTCGGTTCTTACCATCACTGCCAACGCCCAGAGCGTACTGGGTGGAGGACAAGTAAGCGGTAACATCCAGATCGATGGCCAGATTTCCCGCGCCGACAGCGTTATCGGTTCAAGCGACGTTCCCTCCAAGCTGCTTTCTAACGCACGTGCAGACATTCTCTACACCAACGGTGCATTCAGCGCCGGTCTCCGTTTTGAGGCCTATCAGAAGCCCATGCTCGGATTCGCACCCGAATATGAAGGTCAAGGCATAGCAAACTACTTCGCTTCTTATCAAGGCGAACGTCTCTCCATTACTGCCGGCAACTACTACGAGCAGTTTGGCAACGGCCTTATCCTCCGAACCTACGAAGACAGATATCTCGGTCTCGACAACTCACTCTTCGGATTCAACGTAGCCTATCGACCCGTCACCGGTGTCACCCTCAAAGGTGTGCTCGGCAAACAACGCTTCTATTGGGAGAAAGGCGCTGGTCTCGTTCGCGGTATTGACGGTGAGGTCTCACTCAACGACGTCATCAAGGCTATGGCCGAAAGCAAGACCCGCATCACCCTTGGTGCCGGCTTTGTCAGCAAATACGAGGACAACAACGTCACCATCATCTCCCGCGTCGACGATGTGGAAGGCGTCCAGTACAAACTGGCTCTTCCTGCAAATGTTGCCGCCGGTTCCGTACGAATGGACCTCAGCCATGGAGGTTGGGGACTGCAGGCCGAGTATGCCCGCAAGAGCCAAGACCCCAACAAGATGAACCAGTACATCTACAAGCCTGGCGAAGCCCTCTTCCTCTCCGGATCTTATAGCCAGAAAGGCTTCAGCGCCAACATACAAGCCAAGCGCGTCGACAATATGGGCTTCCGCTCCGAGCGCAACCCCAACGACAAGACCGGGCAAATGCTCTACATCAACTACGTTCCTGCCATCACCAAGCAGCACACATACGCCTTCCTGAGCATGTATCCTTACGCCACCCAGACCACTGGCGAGATGGGTTTTCAGGGCGACGTTATGCTCAAACTCAAGAAAGAGACACTCCTTGGTGGCAAGTATGGCACCGATATCCATATCAATAGCGCAGTCATCACAGGTCTCGACACCACTATCACCGGTGGCATGGGCACCAACGGCTATGAGGCGTCCTACTGTGCCCTCGGAGACCTCTACTATGGTGACGTCAGCGTAGAGATCGCCCGCAAGCTCAGCAAGCAGTCCAAGCTCACCTGCACCTACGGCTATGTTGTCTTCAACCCTATTACCGAAGGACATGCCGGGCATCTGCACCACAACAATGTCGTTGTTGCCGACTATACCTATAAGATCAACAAGAAGAACGTTATCCGTTTTGAAGCCGAATGGATGGGCAGCGACAGCCAGTATGACAAGAATGTCGACGACAAACGTGCCGGCGACTGGATCATGGGTCTCGTTGAATACAACTTCACCAGTGCCTTCTTTGTCTCCCTCTCCGACCAGTACGCTTACAACGACGGCGTAGGAAACTATCCCAGCATCAACCTGGGCTACACCAAAGGAGCCACCCGTCTCCAGGTAGGCTATGGTAAGCAGCGCGAAGGCATCGTCTGCATCGGTGGTGTCTGCCGTCAGGTACCTGCCAGCAACGGACTCACATTCAGTCTAACTACCAGTTTCTAATCCTTAAGACAAAATCACGATCATGAAAAAGAATATTTTCATCGCAATCCTCGCTAGCCTTGCATTTGCCTGGAGCTGCGACAAAATTGAATCCAACAATGGTTTCTACGACGAGTTTGCCGGTGTTTATGTTGAAAACGAAGAAGGCACCCCCGTTGCCGACAAGAGCCAGCGTGCATTCCTTGAGAAATATACCGGTGTACGTTGCGTCAACTGTCCTACCGCCGACGAAGCCATCGCCGCCCAGATGGCAGCCTATGGCGATCGCCTCGTAGCCATCTCCATCCACGACTCCGGAGCTTTCACTCGTCCTTTCGATGGAAATCCCGACTTCCGCACCGACGACGGCAATACCCTTAGCGTCTTCTACGGAGTTGCTGCCGGTGGCTCTTACCCAACATCTATCATCAATCGCAGCCTCGTTGGAAGCACACCAGAGCTCATCGACCCCACCCAGGGAGCCAATATCTCTGCCAAAGTCGACGCCATACTGGCACAAACGCCCAAGGTTGCCATCGAGGTAGCTTCTTCCACCTCCAACGGAACCACCAAGATTACGACCAACATAGAGTTCCTGCAAGATGTTGACAACGAGCTCACCTTGACCCTTCTCATCATAGAGGACAACATCACCGCCACCCAGATGATGCCTGATGGGACTAAGGACAACAATTACGTCCACGGTCATGTCCTCCGCGACGTCATCACCGACGTCTGGGGCACCGTTATCGACAGCGACCGCCGTGCCGGAACTTGCAACAAGACCTCCGTGCGCTACACCGTCAGCCCTGCCTGGGTCAACGCCAACTGCAAGATTGTAGCCTTCATCTCCAATGCTGCTACCCGCGAGGTTCTCAACGTCGCCGAGTGTCATCTGCATTAATACCCGATATGTTATGGTGACCTCTAAGGATTAGAAAAACGATAAACATTAGAGGTCACCTTATGAGGTTTGTCCATTGCCAGACAATAGCTAACAGACCTCATAACTTTATCCTATTCTTTTCCAAACACCTAACATCAAACAAAGTTGAACAAGCGAATCCTGGGCTTAGCTCTGCCAAATATCATAACCAATATCACCGTTCCCCTACTAGGAATGGTTGATATGGCTATTGTAGGTCATCTCAGCGCAACGCATATCGGGGCTATCACCATAGGTACTAGTATATTCAACCTCATCTATTGGAATTTCGGATTCCTCCGCATGGGTACTTCCGGCTTCACCGCCCAAGCCTATGGCGCCCATCGACTTGATGAAGCCGTACGAGTGTTTGTCCGAGCATTCACCCTGGCCTTAGCTATCGCCATAGCCCTACTGCTACTACAGTGGCCTATATCCCAGCTTGCCAAAGTCATCTTCAACGGCAGTCCGGAAGTCATACGCCTCGCCCTCATCTATTTCTTCGTACGCATCTGGGCTGCTCCCGCCACACTAGGACTTTATGCCATCAAAGGCTGGTATATAGGCATGCAGAACAGCAAACTCCCTATGTGGATCGCTATTTTCATCAACCTCGTAAACATCGCTTGCAGCCTACTCTTTGTCCTCGTACTCAAGTGGGACATCGCCGGAGTCGCACTCGGTACTGTTATCGCCCAGTACAGCGGTCTAGCCATGGGGTTATTCTTCGCTCGCAAGTATTACGGGAAGATACTCTTCAAGCATCTTGAAATCCGCAACAGCCTTCGATGGAACGAGATGAGAGGATTCTTCCGTGTCAACGGCGACATCTTTCTTCGCACCGTTTGTCTCGCCTGCGTCTTCACATTTGTCACATCTGCATCTGGCAAGATCAGCGACGAAGTGCTAGCCATCGATGCTCTCCTTCTCCAGTTCTTGACCTTATTCAGCTATATCATGGACGGATTTGCCTTCGCCGGAGAGGCACTCGTAGGCCGCTATATCGGAGCCCGCGACCTAAGACAGCTCAAACTCTCAGTGCGGTTGTTGCTTCTCTGGGGATTGGCGATGACCTTGATCTTCTCCATCCTCTATGCCATCGGAGGAGAAAGCATTCTCAAAATCTTCACCAACGACGACACTATCATCACAGGAGCACAACACTACCTCTATTGGATTCTTATCCTTCCCCTATGCAGTTTTGCGGCATTCCTATTCGACGGCATCTTTGTCGGGGCAACAGCATCAAGAACCATGCGAAACAGCATGTTCGTCGCTTCATCAACATTCTTCCTGGTATACTACTGTGGCAAAGCCATTCTCCAACAAGGAAGCACACCTCTTGACGAGCATTGTTGGAACAACCTCCTATGGACATCATTCATGATATATCTCTCCCTCCGAGGAATCCTTCTTGCCTGCAAGACGCCCTGTTCTATCTACCGTCAGGCGCAGAACTGAACGATATCCAGAAACAAAAAGAACACAACGAAACCGAAATATAAAATTTAGTAACAAAGTAATACAACCACAATGAAAAAGCAATTTATTCTTCTTTGTCTGATAGCCATTACCCTTCTGGCACAAGCAGGCATAGTCAATAATGTGCCCGTGACACGTGTCCAGCCCAACGGCGACACTATTCATCTGCTACTCAGTGGCGACGAATATTTTCATCGTCTGCACGACGAACAGGGTTACACTATTCTTCGCAACCCCTCCAACGGATTTTTCACTTATGCCATTGTTGCCGACGGTGAGCTTGTCGCCAGCAACCATATCGTAGGGCAGGCCAACCCTGTCGCCCTTGGCATCAAACCCAATCTTACTATCTCCGAGAGCGAGTGGAACAAACGCATCCACGCATATGATGTCCCTGAGCAGTTCCGTATCGAGTCTCCCAAGACCAGCGGCCGCAACCATGGGACCCTCAACAACCTTATCGTCTTCATACGTTTCTCCGACGACACTCCTCACACCACTACGCGCGGACAGATGGACGCCATGTGCAACGACTCCACACCTACCGCCACCTCTATGTTCCAGTACTTCAGAGAGGCCTCCTACGGAAAAATACGCGTCGTCACCCATTTCATCCCTGCTCCTGCCGACGCCAACAGCACCTTCCTTTCCTACCAGAGCATCCATCCCCGCTCCTACTACGAGCCCTACGACGCCACCACCAACCCTATTGGATATCAAGAGAGCGAACGTAACGCACGCGAATTCGACCTCCTTGATAGCTGCGTAGCTTGGATCAACAACAATCACTATGTCGACTCCTCTATCAACCTCGACTTCAACAACGATGGTCTCATTGACAACATTATCTTCGCCGTCAAAGGTAATGTCGGAGACTGGAACGACCTCCTGTGGCCTCATAAATTCTCCCTTTACGACCGCCAGCGATACATAAACGGCAAGCGCGTCTATACCTTCAACCTCGCCTTAGCCGGCAGCGGCATCCACTATTTCGGATGCAGCACCTTCTGCCACGAGATGAACCACTCCCTCGGCGCTCCCGACCTCTACCACTACAACACCAACACCACCGTCAGCACCGTCAGCAACTGGGATCTCATGTGTTCCAACTCGAACCCACCCCAGCATATGAGTGCTTATGTCAAGCTCAAATACGGGAACTGGCTCGACAGCATCCCCGAGATCACCATGCCCGGCACTTACACCTTGTCGTCCCTTGCCGACCAGAATCTTGATGAAAATCCCATCCGCGCCTATAGAATCCGTTCCGACCACCCCAACCAGTGGTATGTGCTTGAGTACCGCGACAACAGCGAGCACTACGAGACTGCTCTTCCCGGCAAAGGCCTCCTCATCTATCGCATCGACGACCGCTTCTCTGGAAACTCCGGTTACAACGGAACATCCGTCTTTGACGAGATCTACCTCTATCGCCCCGGTGGCAACAACGACACCACCAACGGAAATCCCAGCCAGGCCTATTTCTCCGGTTCTACCTCCCGCACATCCTTCTCTTGGCACACCAACCCCTACTCCTGGCTCACCGGAAACGTTGTCGACTCTACCATCAGCATCACCAATATCACCACACCGGGCAACACCATCTCCTTCACCTATAGCGACGGCCGCGGTTGCTCCGCACCATTCGACTTCACCAGCAACCAGGTCACCAACACCACCGCTGCCATCAGTTGGGGTGGTCGCGCCAGCGCTTACAGACTGCGTTATCGTCCCGTAGGCACCAGCCAGTGGAGCTCCTATCGAGCCACTTCCACCCGCTGTACCCTCCCCGGTTTACAACCCGCCACCAGCTACGAGTGCACCATCACAGCACTTTGCGGCGCCACCGACAGCGTCCAGTGCCCCGACACCTTGCATTTCCGCACCCTCCTCTGCGCAACCCCCGAGGCCGACACCATTGGCAACACTGCTAATCCTATCGCAAAACAGTACTTCCCCATCAGCTCCTACTACAAATACAGCCATTCACAGCAGATATACACAGCCCAGGAAATCGGCACTCCTATGGAGATTAGTGCTGTTCGTTTCCACAGTTCACACACCGAAACCATTGACACCAAGACCGACTGCACCATCTATGTAGGCCACACCACACAGAGCACGTTCCCCAACGCATCGGCCTCTATCGCCTGCAGCACCCTCACCAAAGTCTACGAAGGCCCCATGACCTTCACTCCCGGATGGAACGAGTTCCTTTTCACCGCTCCTTTCGACTATAACGGTACCGACAACCTCGTAATCGCCATAGAGGACAATACCGGAGCCTACTACAACAACTCCGGCAGCTTCTTCTCCTGCTCCTCCACGGCTCCCAACTACCGCGCTGCCGCATACTACAGCGACAGCAAAGACCCCGATCCCAACAATCTTGCCGCCTATACCGGAACAAAGAAGTTTGAAGCCAACCGCAATATCATCCAGCTCGTCGGTTGCACTCCCGACAACACATCCCCCCTCTACACTATCAGCGTTGCCTGCGATCCTTCTATGGGTACCGTCAGCGGTGGTGGCACATACAACGAGGGCGACACCGTTGTCCTTAGCGCCGAAGCCGCCGTCGGCTATCATTTCACCCAGTGGGACAACGGAAATACCGACAACCCCTATACCTTCCTCGCTTCTTCCGACACCACCTTCACAGCACAATTCGCCATCAACAGCTACATCCTCAACGCAAACTCCAACAACAACGCTTATGGCACCGTTCTCGGAAGCGGCAGCTACGATCACGGCACCCAGGTCACCCTTTCTGCTACCCCCGTCAACGAGCACTATCAGTTCATCCAATGGAACGACGGCTTGACCGACAATCCCCGCACCATCACCCTCCTCTCCGACAGCACCTTTACAGCAACCTTCGCCCCCTTCCAGCACACCATCACGACCCTGATGGCTGCCTATGGTGAGAGTTCTTTCGTTGAGAGCGACTGCAGCGTTGAAGGCGCAGGCACCTACGACTACCTCTCCCAAGTCACCCTCCACGCTATTGGAACAAACGGCAACATCTTCGTTACCTGGAACGATGGCAACACCACCAACCCACGATCCATTACCGTGATCTCCGACAGCACATTCACAGCGCTCTTCCGTCACGATAGCCAGCAGGGTATCGCCGGCGTCGACGCCGGCGCTATCGTTGTAGCAACCAACGCCAACCGAGTCTCCATCAGCGGAGCCCAGGGACAGAGCATGCAGGTTCTCGATATCACAGGACGTCTGATCTACGCCACCAAACAGGCTAAGGCCACCGAGACCCTCACACTACCTAGCACTGGGGTCTACCTCATCAAGACAGGAACAACGACACACAAGATTGTGGTCTTGTAAGAACGAAAGGCTGACCTTGATGGTCAGCCTTTTTTTATCTCTAGGGGACCTCTAATGATGCCCATTTTTTCTATTAGAGGTCACCTCTAGTTTTTTTCCGATTGCCCGCTCCCCGAGATAGGGGCCAAGCAGGCACGCTATCGCACCTCTTGGCGCAAGAGGCTGGCCAGTCGGAGGTAACCCTCTCCCGAGAGGTAGTTACCCATAAAGAATGGCGGCAGGCACTTGTCCTTGGAGGAAAGGGCCGAGAAGGCGTCTACATAATGTATGGCGGCATTCGTCCGACTCAACTCCCTGAGCCAACGGTTGAACTGTTTGATTCGAGGGTTGGGTTCCTGAGTAGGCAGGAGGCTAACCACATACAGATCCGCAGCGCCATTCTTCTGAAGGATCTTGTCCACAAGTCCTTGATACCGCTCCTCCACCTGTGCGAGCGGCTCCGCGCCGTTTATGTTGCCTACGCCAGTATACAGGACGACCCTGGCGCCATTGGGGATGGGAGAGGCCGACACAATGGCATCACAGATAGCTAGGTTGTCCTCCTGGCCGTCATACCCCCAGCCAGTACCTCTGTTCTTCCAATGAGGGTTACCCATAAGCTCAGCCCATTCGCCACCCTTGACAAGTTCATCGCCGAAAAACAGGATATCGTCGTTCTCGCAAGGCATCGGAGGAAAGTATGAGATACGCATGCGATGGGAGTTTCCGAAGGCTGATGATGTAGCGGTCTGCAACAGAGAAGGCTCCATCCGCGACGATGCTCCAACGAGAGCCTCAATCCGGCGGCACCATTCAGCATAGGCACAGGCGGTAAGATGCAGTTTGTCAAGGCTGTATGCCGTATCCGAAACGATGCTCATCATGTCGTTGAAGAGGTCGACGAAAACAACCCCTCTCGAGGCCGCCACCCGTGCCAGCAGCCTGTTGGCGTCCTTCTCCTGATCGACACGACGCTTCCCGTTGGTGCTAGGCAGGATGCTCTGGAGATAGATCTCGGTAGAAGGCGAGAGGCTCTGGATGCGGAGAATGATGCTGTCCACGGTTGATGCCAGACGTACAGGCTCGACGCCCAATTGCAGGTCGTTGGTACCTATCATGAGGAAGCATCGCTCGGGGCTGTCGCCAACCAGGTCGTCGATATGAAGCAGGATTTCGCCGCTTAACGCGCCCGACACCCCTCTGTTGCAGACTGCGAGGCTCCCAAACGCCTCGTTCCAGGGGAACATATCCGTGATGCTGTTGCCGATGAAGACGGTGCTATGCGGAGCAGGAGGCAGCTGTGCAAAAAGGCTGTAGCGATGTACCCGGAAAGGCTCATCTGCCCGACAATAGACCAACGATGACAAGAGAAGCGATATAACGATCAGGTGTTTCATGCGCATAGGACAATAGTTGAAAGGTTGTACCGATTGAGCCGTCGTGCGACGGTTTCGTTTTATTTTCACCAAAAAGAGTTGCGTATTCGGAAAGTCTCATCTTGATTTAAAACTATAAACCAATACATTAACACCCTTATCCAAAACAGTCAACTTTTCTGCGAAGTTACAAATATTTTGTGGAATAGCCGAATTTTTTTTCATCGTCCGATGGCCGCCCCTCCCGATGGCTCTCTTTGCCTACGACACCAAGAGCAGCCGTAAAGATATTGAAATATCACGCGCGTGCGCTATAATTAATAAAAAATTCGTATCTTTGCACCTCAGTTTGCTCTCTTCCCAAAGGGAAGAGGCTATGTTAACGCAATAGATATCAAAGGAATAATGGCAAAATCGGATTCAAACAGCTACCAGCATATTATCAACGACGTGAAGAGAGGCGACATCAAACCCATCTATCTTCTCACGGGCGACGAGAACTATTTCATCGACCAGGTTTCCGATTTCTTCGAAAAGGAGTTCATCGACGAGGGAGCCCGCGACTTCGACCAGACTGTGCTCTATGGAGCCGAGACCGACCTCTCCGCCATCCTCTCCTGCGCCAAGCGCTACCCCTTTGCCTCACCCAAGCAGCTGGTGCTTGTGAAAGAGGCGCAGAATATCAAAAAGAGCTGGGACGATCTGGTGACCTACCTCAAGAACCCCCAGCCCACCACGGTACTGGTGATCTGCTACCGACACAAGAAGTTCGACAAGCGCACGACGCTCTACAAGAGCATCGCCAAAGCCGGCGTAGTGATGGAGTCGCAGAAGATCAGCGATTGGGAGCTGCCCCGATGGATTCTCACCTATGTCACAGCAAAAGGATACCAGATCACCGAGACGGCAGCCATGATGCTGGCAAACAACATCGGCAGCGAGTTGGACAAGATCGCCAACGAGCTGGGCAAGCTCTTCGTCGTGCTGCCCGTCGGCTCGGCGATAACCGAGGACCACATAGAGCAATACATCGGCATCAGCAAGAGCTACAACATGTTCGAGCTGCAGAAAGCCATCAGTCAGCGTAACGTGGTGCAATGCAACAAGATCATCCAGCACTATGCCAACAACCCCAAGGAGTACCCCTTGCCCCCTCTGATAGCGACGCTATACAGCTTCTTTGTGAAAGTGATGATCCTGATCCAGAATCCCGAGAGCGCCAATCCCTATGGCGCCAAGGACGTCGAGACTGCCGCCAAGAACTATCAGCTCCCCAAGCTGGCGTCGTGCATCCAATACCTCCACGAGACAGACCTGCGCAGCAAGGGCATCCGCAACGCCAACACAGTCACCGACGGCGAGCTGCTCAAAGAGCTGCTGTTCAAGATCCTCCACTAGCACCAAGCCTCTCCCTCCTACCCTACCCAGAAACCCCTGTTCCTATGAAGAAAATCCTAGCCCTGACACTAATACTCATCTCCTGCACAATCGCGATGGCACAAAATACCATCAAAGGCGTGCTCTTCGACGAAAGCAACGGAGAGGCCATCCCCTTCGCCAACGTGATGCTAGAAGGCACCAAACACGGAGCTTCGACAGACCTCAACGGATTCTTCCTGATGACGAAGATACCCGACGGCACCTATACCCTCATCGTGCGCTATGTGGGCTACGGCGACTACAGCCAGAAGGTGAAGCTCGAGAAAGGGCACACGGTAAACCTCAACATCAAGCTCAAGCCCACGGCGGCAGTCCTGCAGGCCGTAGTCATCACTGGCAACCGCTCCGAAGAGCGGAAGATGGAGACCCAGGTGTCGGTAGAGAAGATCACAGCCTCACAGATACAGCAGATGCCCTCCATCGGCGGTCAGGCCGACCTGGCGCAATATCTCCAGGTGCTGCCCGGCGTGAATTCCACCGGCGACCAAGGCGGACAGCTCTACATCCGTGGCGGATCGATGATACAGAACCTCACGCTGCTGGACGGCATGATCGTCTACAACCCCTTCCACTCCATCGGCCTCTACTCGATCTTCGAAACCGACGTGATCCTCAACGCCGACGTCTACACGGGAGGTTTTGGAGCCGAATATGGCGGACGCCTCTCATCGGTGATGGACATCACCACCCGCGACGGAAACAAGAAACGCCACACCGGCAAGATCGGCCTCAACACCTTCGGTGCCAGCCTCATTGCCGAAGGGCCCCTCAAACGAGAGAAAGAGGGCAACCCCTCCACCATCACCTACCTGCTGACAGCCAAAAACTCCTACCTCTCCCTGTCGTCGCCTGTGATTTACCCCTATATCGACGGCGGACTTCCGTTTGACTTCCTTGACCTCTATGGCAAGCTGTCCTTCAACTCCGGAACAGGCAGCAAAGTCAACTTCTTCGGTTTCCGCTTCGACGACAAGGTGCTCGGCTACCAGGCCATCGCCGACTACCATTGGAACAACTACGGACTGGGCGGCAACTTCGTGCTGGTGACCGGAACGTCGGCCATCCTCGAAGGCGGCTTCGCATACTCCGACTATATGGTAGAGCTGGCCGACAACTCCCACAAGCCCAAAAACAGCGAGATCTCCGGCTTCAATGCCTCCATCAACGTGACGAACTTCTTTGAGCAGGACAAGCTCAAAGTCGGAGTGAGCATGGAAGGCTACGCCACCAAATACCACTTCTCCAACCCCTATGGCATCGTTCAGAAGCAAGACGAGAACACGACAAACGTGTCCGCCTACGCCACATTCCATGCCAAGCGCGAGAACTGGATCTTCGACCCCGGCCTACGACTGGTCTACTATGTCTCGCTCTCCGAACCCAGCATCGAACCCCGTCTGGCCGCCAAATGGAACGCCGGAGAGAAAATCCGCCTCAAATTCGCCGGAGGCCTCTACAGCCAGATCATCCTCGACGCCCGCTCCTCGTCAGACATCGTGAACCTCTTCAACGGCTTCCTTACCGGCAGTGGACAGCTGAACATGCCCAACACCTTTCTTGGGGAAGAGATGAACTGCGTCCAACGCGCACAGCACGTGGTGGCCGGAGTAGAATACGACCTGCTTCCACACCTGACGGCCAACGTCGAAGGCTACCTGAAGAATTTCTCTCAGCTGCTGGACATGAACAACAACCAGATGTTCGACGCCAGCGACCCCGCCTATCAAGCCGGCGGCATCTACGAGAAGCCCCAGTATCTGATGACAGACTTCATCTTCGAGAAAGGCTACGCCACCGGTTTCGACATGTCGCTATGCTACGACCTCGAACGGCTCTACCTGTGGGGCACCTATTCGCTGGGCTTTGTACGCCGCACCGACGAGCTGCAGACCTACGCCCCCCACTACGACCGCCGCCACACGGTGAACCTGATGGCCACCTATTCGCTTGGCGAGCAGAAGGAGTGGGAGCTCTCCGGACGCTGGAGCTACGGTAGCGGATTCCCGTTCACCCTCACCCAAGGCATCTACGAGAGCGTAAACTTCAACGGCGGCATCGGAACCGACTACACAGGCGTCAACGGCACCTATGGCGTAGAATACGGCGAGCTCTATGGCGGCCGCCTGCCCAACTACCACCGCATGGACCTCGGCGTAAAACGCCGTTTCTCCATCGGACGCCACAGCATCCTCGACCTCAGCATCAGCGCCACCAACGTCTACAACAGAAGCAATATCTTCTACTTCGACCGCATCAGTTCCGAGCGCGTGGACCAGCTCCCCATCATCTTCTCCCTTGGCGCCAACATGAGCTTCTAACAGTTTGTCGCCCCCAGGGTTGTCAAAAATCAATCTTATAGCGAACTGACAGTCTACAGATTTGTGGACTTCGTGTGAATCTTAACGCACGAAAATTGTCTAAACACAACAAAGGGACTGTGCCCGACTCCTGTGCTCATCAACGAGAGCGGCCTCTATGCGCACATCCTCTCCAGCAAGATGCCCGAGGCTCGCGCGCGTACAAGCATTGCACAACAAGCCCGTCTACAAGGGCGGCTACATCGCCGTGAGCTAATCGCAACGCCTCGCCGCTACTGGTGGCGCTCCGTCAACGAAAACATGCCTCCGCCAGCGTCCCCGGCCTCTACGAGGAACTGCAGCTCGCAAAAAAAAGGCTGTCGTCAAGCATGTTAAGTCTTTGGCCTTGTAGAGAAACAGGAACTCAAAAAACTCAATCTGTTACACGTTACAACGTTACAATGAGAAAAAGGATTCCTCACATCCCTATATATACTATATAACTAATTAATTATTAAGTATATATATATAACCAAAGGTGCCAGTTGCACCTCGCAAAAAGTCATTGTAACGTTGTAACGTGTAACAAAACATCAATCATACTTTCCCTAAAAAGCACATTTACAACAAAGTATAACATTTCAAAATCCTCTTCCCCTAAGACACCAAAGCTCAAAAAGGGCGCAAAATGCCTCAAATCGCCCCTTTTCAAGGCATCAAAAGGCACAATTCAGCCCCTCGTGCCCATGCCTTTCCCCATTTCAGGTGCACATTTAATCGGAGCAGAATTTTGCCATCGCGACCAAACTTGGAAAGAGCCGTGTGGAATTATGTCTAACCTCGTAGCAGAAAGTGGCGAAAGCAAAGGCTGATCTCGCAGATGTTGCGCAAGAGCTACCGCCCCTCCCCCGACATCTGGGATGATCTTCTTCGACCTCGACGAACTGATGGCAACCTCTAAAAATTAGTTTTTTAATCCATCAGAGGTCTCCTCTAGACTCAATTCGCCCGACCACACAAAGGGCAGCCTCCATCTAGCGACTATCCACCATCCTCATTTCGCCTATATTTACATAGTGTAGCGCCTACAATTCCAGGCGCTACATGGGCGCTAGTGTGTCGCAAGGGCAACGCGTCCGCGACGCTCCACGGGGCGATTTTCCGTTTTCCTGCCCCGGGAGAGCGCCTTTTCCATGTCACTTGTTGCCTGTTTTTCTGTTTCATATCGTTCTATATCGGTTCTCACCTTTGCATATCGTTCCACACCTTTGGATGGATGAAAAAAAGTGAGTATCTTTGCATCCGGATATGAGAAAGAACCGACCCGAAGGTGGAGAGACTGGTCCCACCACACGACGGATCCCTCCCTCTCCCAGAGCAACTAAATCCCCCAAAAACAAAACCCAATGGGTGCACATTCGGGCAACAACAACGCTCTTTTGCCAGGGCAAAGAATTTGAGACTGAACTGAGGTCAGCGACCAACGTGGAGCTGAAGAAATGGCAAGAATCGTTTGCTTCCACTACCGGTTCTTGGGACGATAGTTGTCGCGGGGGGACAACTCCGATATGACAAGGGTGGCCATGCTGATAGTAATACCGTCGACAGGCAGCAGGGCATCGCAACAGGCGCGCAGGGTGGCACTTGTAGTGACAACATCGTCGACAAGCAGCACATGCTTGCCTTCAAACATAGCAGGATCGTTAAGAGCGAAAGCTTCTTGCATGGCTAACAGACGGTCCCATCCCGAGAGGAGTGTCTGGCTGGTGGTGTTGCGACAGCGGTAGAGATTGTCTTTGGAGACAGGAAGCCCCATAACGTCGGCAATACCTCGGCATAGCTCATAGGACTGATTATAGCCGCGACGACGCTCCCGACGGGGATGGAGCGGAACGGGGACCAGGAGCTCTACACCATCGAAACGATGGCTGGACTGGAGCCTCTCGCCAAGGATACGCCCCATATAGAAGGCCAGATCGGGGTTGTCGTGATACTTGAAGGCATGGAGCACGGGGCGCAAAGCGCCATGCCTGGAGAAACGGTAGAGGCTGACGCCATCCCCGAAGGGTATAGTGGTGCGGAAGAGGGACTCAAAGGTGTTCGTTTCGTTGATGAAATGCAGGGTCTCGGGCAATGCCATCTGGCAACGGGCACAGAGATAGCGCTCGCTGCCTTGCAGCAGGTCTCCGCAGAAGAGACAGGAAGGGGGAAAGAGAAGATGACGGAGGGAACGGAGCATGGTGGAGAGCCCCTTTCCGATGTCGGAGAAAAAGGAGAGGATGCCCATCAGATTTCGATACGAAGGCCGTCTTCGGCGGCAATGGTGTTGGGGAAGACTGCTGTTGATTCTTCTATGAGGGGTGTGATGTCTTTGTAGCGCGCAGAGAAGTGGGTGAGCAGAAGTTTCTTAGCGTTGGCTTTCTTGGCCAGGAGCGCAGCCTGAGAGGCGGTACAATGAAGCTTTTCGGCAGCTACCGATGCGAACTCGTCGGCAAAGGTGCTCTCGACACAGAGAAGGTCGACATCCTGTATGAAGGGCAGGATGGATTCGGAATAGACGGTGTCGCAACAGTAGGCATAGCGCTTGGGGATGGGACGGGGATGAGTGAGCTCGGCATTAGGAACCAGGTTCCCGTCGGAGTCGACATAGTCGTTTCCTTGCTTTATAGAAGCGATCTCGCCGGGGGTGAGCGACGGGTAGCGATCGATTGTCGTACGGCGGATATTCAACAAGGGGAAGTTCTCCTCGAAGCGGTACCCGTAACATGGGACCGAGTGGTGAAGGGGGAAGGCGGTGACCACACATTTGTTGTTGCGCAGCACCTCAACAGGGGCGTCGCCTTCCAGCTCGACATATTCTATGGGGAAAAGCGGCTGGGTGTCGGAGACGCGGAAGAGGGCATCCATAGCCTCCTTGAGCCCTTTGGGCGACACAATACGGACGACTTCGGTGCGTCCGCAGAGATGCATGGAAGACAGGAGCCCCGGAAGACCGAAGATATGGTCGCCATGGAGGTGCGAGATGAAGATGTTGCCGAAGGACTGCATCTTCTGATGGGTGGCACGGATCATGTGCTGCGTGGCCTCGCCACAGTCCATGAGCATACGGAGCCCGTTGATATTTACGACCTGAGAAGCACAGTGACGGTCCTTCTTGGGCGTTGCCGCACCAGATCCGAGTACAAGAACAGAAAAGTCCATAAGCCTGACAAGAACATTATTTGTCCAACGAGATGAGGATGCCGGTAGCAGGATCGAACAGGGCTTTCACCCTGCCGGCCGGAAGGTTGGCGATGGTGCCGAACTGGGCGATCTTGACCTCTTTGGTGAACTCGAAGGCCCTCTTCTCGCTGTCTTCTCCATAGAGGGTTACGTGAGCCGTTTCGGGAATGATGTACTTGAAGGTCTGGCGGTCGAGAAGATTTCCTCGCTTGACGGTCTTAGTACGATGTTTGATAAAACGGGTTGCATTTCGAAGCGTATTCTCGCAACGTATGTTGCAGGAGACAACAAGTGCATCAACGGTGGAATCGACAAGGCCGTCCTGGGGAGTGAAGCGGAAGAGCTCGATGGTCTGATTGTCGATGAGCGTCTTCTCGTCTTTGGGGTTGACCGTGAAGATGACGGTCTCTTTCGTCCTGACACCCGTGAACTGGGAGAGGAGCTGCTGACGACGTTGCTCAAGCTGGTTGTAGATATAGCGCAACGCATCGCCGTCGTAATTGGCCTCGTATTCGCCGAAGAGGAGCGCCTGCTGTTTGTCGGCGATGTCCTGAATCTCTTCGGCAGCGGCAGTGGCACGCTGGCGGGCAGATCGAGAGTCTTTCTTGGAAGAGACAAGGGTAGGACTGCCGGGCTTGTCTCCACGGGTGTAGAAGGTGTCGACACGGTCGTAGAGATTATAGGAAGCCATTGCCATCGTCTGCTGCGCAGGCTCGCTGGAGGGGGTGATGGCGTTGTTGGTGGCCTTGGAGCCGTCGGGGTTGAGCCCTACGGAACGAAGAAGGCCCCGAGAGTCGATGTTGACTTTTGTACCACCCGGGCGGACGAAATAGTAGCGACGGGGATCGGCGATGTTTTGTGCCTGGACCTCGATAGAATGGATGGCATAGACAGAGTCACTCTCGCCGGGGAGGCCGAGAAGATCTTCGGCATAGGCAGAGAAGGGGGCTTTCGAATAGTCGGTCTTCTCAAAGGTTACGGCTACCTGCAGCTGGGTGTATGGCAGCGCATAGAGAAGCCCTCCCGAGAGCTTTGTATTGGGCCGAGACTGCACAGAATAGACCGAATAGCGGCTGCAAGAGCCCAGGAGCAGCAAGACAGAGAGAAGCGTATATAGGGTTACTTTTTTCATTGTTGGTTGGCGTTATTACGTTTCGAGATGAGAAGCAGACCGACAAAGGTAAGCAGACCATTGACGAGAAGTATCTCAAAGCCGAAGCGATAGCCCATGAGCCAGGCTTCGGAATTCATTTTCAGGATATAGCACAGGACGGGGCATATCACCGCCACAAGAGGGACCCAGCGGTCTCTTACCTCTCGTTGGGTAAAGAGGCCAAAGGCATACATGCCCAGAAGAGGACCATAGGTGAAGCCGGCGACATCGAAAAGGGTGTCGATCAGCGACTGGTTGTGGAAGGGACGAAAGGCGATGATGACGAGGAGATAGACGACGGCGAAGCCTACATGGACGAGACGACGGGTGCGGAGTTCGCGGCTGGTGTCATCGCGTCGGTCAAAATGCAAGAAGTCGTAGCAGAAGGTAGTGGTGAGTGCCGTAAGCGTACCATCGGCGCTGGAATAGCCGGCAGCAACCATTCCGAGCACGAAGACCACAGCAGTAAACTGGTTGAGGGAAAAGGCGATGGAGGGAAAGACCTTGTCGCCAACCACCCTGCCCGACGCATCTGTAGGAAGGGCAAAACCTGTTGTTTGAGCATAGTAGATAAGGGCTGCGCCAAGACTGAGGAAGAGAAGGTTGACGATAATGAAGAGCAGGCTTGAAGTCATGACGTTCTTTTGTGCGTCGCGCAGGCTCTTACAAGTGAGGTTCTTCTGCATCATGTCCTGATCGAGACCCGTCATAGTGATGGTGATGAAAGCACCTGCCAGGATCTGCTTCCAATAGTACTTGGGCGCTGCAGGATCGGTCTCCCAGATTTTGGTGTAGCCGTCCTCTGCTGAACGACGCAGGAGCTCTATATACGAGATATCGAGAGTGCGTAGGATAGCCACCACGGTGATGACGGCGGCAAGGAGAAGGAACGTGGTCTGCAGCATATCGGTCCACACCACAGTCTTGATGCCGCCACGAAAGGTGTAGAGCAGGATGAGGGCGATGAAGACCACGGCTGGCACCCAGAAAGGGATGCCCCATGAGCGGAAAACGAACTCGTAGAGGACAAAGACAACAAGATACATCCTCAAGGCCGAACCTAGGAGACGCGAGATGATGAAGAAGAGGGCGCCGGTCTTCTCGGAGGAGCCGCCAAAGCGCTGATCGAGATAGACGTAGATGGAGGTGAGGTTCTTCTTGTAGTAGAGCGGAAGCAGGATGAGGGCGATGACGGCATAACCCAACACGTAGCCGAACACCATCGGCATATAGGTGAACTGACCATAGTAGACGCCTCCGGGGACAGACATGAAGGTGACGCCCGAGAGCGAGGCACCTACCATGCCGTAGGCTACCACGAACCAAGGGGATTTGCGGTTGCCTCGGAAGAATGCATCGTTGCCTGCCTTGCGCGAAGTGAGGAACGTGATCCCGAACAGGAGCAGGGTGTAGCAAAGGAAGCAGATGATGATGGTTGTTTCCATGGAGAGCGTGTGTGAGGGGTTCTGGTATAGGGGATCGTGATGGTCTCGATTTCGGCTACATTCGCCTATAAAAGACTTCCGGTTCTAGACCGACAGCATTGTATCATGCTGACATATTGCTGGTCTGATGGCCGCTATAACAATTAAAAGAAGGGCATCTTCGGCTTGTTGCTGCATAGACGCCCTTGCTTATGATGTGTAAGGGTTGGCTATTTGAAATACTCCATATAACGCTCGGTGATGAAGACGGGGGTGGTGCGGTCGTTGTCGAGCGTATATTCCACCTTCTGGATCCAGTTGCCGTTGTCGTCGTACTGGTAGCGGAAAAGGGTAAGGAACACTTCGGGTTCATCCTCGGTGTAGTCGTAGAGCGTCTGGCTGACAGGCTGATGATGCTCGTCGTACTCGTAGCGCCACTCCTGCATTTTCTTCTTGTTACGGTCGAAAACTACGGTACGGGCGATGTCGCCGTTGTTGTCGTAGGTATAAACCTCACGTTTGTATATCTCGTTGAGAGGGTCGTTGTAGGAACGCTGGCTGAGACGGCCGGTGTTGTCGTAGTAGTAACGTACGCGGTTCTCTACCTGGCGCTCGGCATCCTCTACGTAGGTCTCGCTCAGGATATTGTTCTGGTTGTAAACATAGTAAGTGCGTCCTACCACGTTCTCTGCAGGGTCAACGATCTGCTCGAGGGTGACCAATCCGAAACCGTCGTGCTTGTAGCGGGTACGGAAGATGACGTTGTCCTCGCCGGTGGAGAGGAAAGTCATATTCTTGCGGTGACCTTTGGAGGAGTAGACGGTCTGAAGGTGCTCGAGGAGCGTGCCTCTCTGCATCTCGCCGCCGCTTACTTTGGCCTCGTACATTTTCTGGTCAACTTTGGCTATTCTTCCCACAAAGCCGTCGATGACGACATCGGTACGGTACTGCTGGGCAAGAGCAGAGCCCATAAGTGCCACAAATAGCACGGCTACAAAACAATTCTTTATCTTCATAACTTTCTGTTATTTTTGCAATTGCGGTTATTATCGTTACTTATTTCAGTTTCTTTCGGCGTACAAAGATACAACTTTTTTCTGAATCTTCCTAGACTTCATATCCAAACTGCTTCAAGGCACGCTCGCTGTTGCGCCAATCTTTGAGCACTTTGATATGCAGAGAAAGGAAACATTTCTTGCCGGTGAACTCCTCGATGTCCTTACGAGCCTCGACACCAACCTTCTTCAGGGCCATACCGTTACGGCCGATAAGGATTCCCTTCTGGGTGTCGCGTTCGACAAAGATGACTGCGCTGATCTTGTCGATGCCGGCCTGCTCCTCGTAGCTTTCCACGGCCACCTCGCAGGAGTAAGGAATCTCTTTCTGATAGTAGAGGAGGATTTTCTCGCGGATGATCTCAGAAACGAAGAAACGCATGGTGCGGTCGGTGAGCTCGTCCTTGGGGAAATAGGGAGGATTCTCGGGCAGCAGGTTCACTATATGGGAGAATATGGTGTCGATATTGAACTTCTCCGTAGCCGATGCCGGGATGATGATGGCTCGGGGAATCTGGTTCTGCCAATAGGCGATCTTGTCTTTGATGGTCTGCTGGTCGGAGAGGTCAATCTTGTTGATGACAAGGATTATGGGGGTGTTAGATTTGACAACCTTCTCCAGCACCTCTTGGTTCTTGAAGGTCTCCCCTACTTCGGTGACGAGCAGGAAGAGGTCGGCATCCTGGAGGGCAGAGTTGACGAAACCCATCATCGACTCGTGGAGTTTATAATGGGGGTTGACGATGCCAGGGGTGTCGGTGTAAACGATCTGGAACTCCTCGCCTGTGGCTTCGTTGTTTCCGTTGACGATACCCATAATGCGATGACGGGTGGTCTGAGCCTTGGAGGTGATGATAGAGAGGTTCTCTCCTACCAACGCATTCATGAGGGTCGACTTGCCCACGTTGGGATTTCCGATGATGTTTACAAATCCAGCTTTGTGCATGTTGTTCTTGTTCTGTTTCTATATATTTAGTATTAACGCGAGATTGTTTCTTTTATTGTGTGCGAGATATTTTTACGGCGCTTGAAGAGAGAATATCTCGATACTATAGCCGTCCTGCCCTATCAAAGGATTGCCTCTATCTCTTCCAACGAACGTACTTCCCAAGTGGGCTGGAAAGGACGCTCGCCCTGATATTTGCCGTTGTAGTTATAGAAGATCTGCGGGACGAGTGCCTTGTGAGCACCTTGTATATCAACCTTATAGTCATCGCCGATAACGATACATTCCTCGGGCGCTGCGTCCAGTTTCTGGAGCACGGCGTTGAAGAAACGCACATCGGGCTTCATGAAGCCCAGCTCCTCCGAAAGGAAGAAGTGGGAGAAATAGCGATGAATGTCGGAAGAGTGCATCTTGGGCACCTGAGCCTCCTTGAAGCCGTTGGTGATGATGCAAAGGGTGTAGGAGCCTTTATGCTGGAGATAGTCGAGCAGGTGGCGTGTTCCGGGCATGAGGCCGGTCTGCTTGGGACCTTCGTGGACGTAGAACTCGCCGAGCTTCTCCGAGAGCGCGACCACGCCTTCCTTCATGCCGAAATGTTGCAGAGGGATGACGAAACGCTGCAGGTTGAGCACCTCTTTGAGGAGCGTCCCGTTGCGATACTGGTCCCACAGCTGGTCGTTGACGATACGATAGAAGTCGTGGAACGTCTCGCAGTCCACACCGGTATGCTGCTCGAGACGAAAGGCTTCGTACATCTTGCCGAACGTGATGTCGGCGTTGCCCTCAAAATCCCACAACGTGCGGTCCAGGTCAAAGAGAAGGTATTTTGTCTTACTCATGCTCTATCTCATCCATATTCCTCGCCAGCTTGCAGCCACACATCTGCATCGTTCCCCTCGGATATCACTCTCGCAAATTTGCGACAATGATGCCTGCTTGATGCGGCGCTAGTGCCTGGCTAGAAGTATGTATATTCTATATTATCAATATTTTGTCAATCTGCGGCAGACTAATTATACAAAGCCAGCCGCCTTTGGCAGGCAGCTGACTTGTGTGTATTTTGTTGTTTGTCGAAACGTGTCGATTATTCAGCAGCTTCTTCGGTAGCGGTAGCAGCAGCACGGGTGCTGTTCACTACTACAACTTCGCTGCTCTTGGGGTTGAGGATCTCGTAGCTTTCGCAGTTGATATCCTGAACCTTGATACGCTGAGCAACATCGAGGTTGGTGATGTCAAGGAGGATCTCGCTGGGCATGTTAGCGGGGAGAGCCTTAACATTGAGACGACGCTGTTTGTAAGCAAGCTTACCACCCTTCATAACACCCTTGGAGGTACCAGTGGTGTGAACGGGGATAGACATTACGACAGCCTTATCGTCGCTGAGCTCGTAGAAATCAGCATGGTAAACGATTTCGGTTACAGGGTGATATTCGATGTCCTTCAACATAGCACGATATTTGGTGCCACCGAGGTCGATTTCAACGAAACAGGGTTCGGGGTTGAAGATGATGCGGTCGAACTGAGTAAGGGGGAGAGCGAAGATCTTCTGCTCGCCTTTACCGTACATAACACAAGGAACTTTAGCGTCGCGACGCAAAGCCTTAGCATCTTTTTTCCCTACGTTCTCGCGAAGAGAACCGCTCATAGATACTATTCTCATTTTGTTTAGAATTTAAATTGATTAATTATTTATATGAATTAACAAATGTTCGTTTAGCTGATGTGGTTTGCAACACCTTTCTGATGAAGGGTAGTCTCATAAAGGTTGTCGATAGACTCGTGGCTTACGATGCGGCGCAGAGCCTCGCTGATAAGCCAAGCGGTGGGAAGCACGTGAATTTTGGAGCTTTCGCGCTTGAGAGGGATGGTGTCGGTTACAACGAGTTCCTCGAGAGAGGAGTTCTCTACCTTCTCGATAGCGTTGCCGCTGAGCACGGGGTGGGTGATCATGGCGCGAACGCTGAGAGCGCCAGCCTCTTTGATGATGTCTGCAGCCTTGCAGATAGTGGTACCGGTGTCGATGATGTCGTCGAGCAGGATGACATGCTTGCCCTTAACGTCGCCGATAAGACGCATCTCGCCGATCTCGTTGGGTTTGTTGCGATGTTTGTAGCAAACAACGAAGCTGTTGTTCAGAGTCTTGGCATAAACGCCAGCACGTTTGCTGCCGCCCATGTCGGGAGAAGCGAACATCACATCCTCGATGGGGATTTCAAGACCGCGGATGTAAGGCATGAAGAGCGAGGAGCCGAAGAGGTGGTCGACAGGAATATCGAAGAAACCCTGGATCTGGTCGGCGTGGAGGTCCATAGTAACTACGCGGTGAACGCCGGCAGCCTGGAGCATGGAAGCGATGAGCTTGGATGCGATAGGAACATGGGGTTTGTCCTTGCGGTCCTGACGAGCAAAGCCGTAGTAAGGGATAACGGCGATAATCTTGTCAGCCGAAGCACGCTTGGCAGCGTCAACCATCATAAGGAGCTCGAAGAGATTGTCGGTAGGAGGAGTGGTAGACTGGATGATAAATACCACACCGCCACGGATAGATTCTTCGAAAGAGGGCTGAAATTCGCCGTCAGCATACTGGAAAACTACCGATTTTCCAAGTTCGATTCCATAATTTTGGGCTACTTCACGAGCCAACTTTTCTGTTGCACGACCCGCGAAAATGAATACTTTATCTTTGTTATTAGCGCTCATTTTGTTACTGATTATGTGGTGCAAAGATACGAAGATATTTTGAACCGACAAAAAAAATTTTGCCATATCAAAAAAAGTATGTACTTTTGCACTCGATTTCGTCAGAGAAAAACACCCGAATCGGAGTGCAGAAATCGCCTTGCCCGGATGGCGGAATAGGTAGACGCGAAGGTCTCAAAAACCTTTGAGGTAACACTCGTGCCGGTTCGATCCCGGCTCCGGGTACAAGGAGAAAGAAGGTTGTGTGGTTCACAACCTTCTTTTTTGGTAACTATATACATGTTGGCACAAACGAGAGACGCAACAGGCAGTTGATGATGG
>JAKSMR010000001.1 GCA_024400495.1 Bacteroidales bacterium | reverse complement strand
TGTCGGCCATTCCCGGCATCAAAAAGGCATTTGTCAACTTTTTAATAGAAACGCTGATGCTATTCGTTTTATTGCCCCGAAAAGCAAATTTTACTCAGATGGGAATCTATGGAAATTACTGCGAGAAGACCTTCCGAAAGAACTTTTCCAAACATTTTGAATGGATCGACTTCAACATCGAGCTCAGCAAGCACCTTTTGTCATGTCGGGTTTCCGTCCAAACGTTGCGGAAACCGAGTGTAAAGCCGAGCTTGCTTGAGCTTTTCCGAGGTGGATCAATGTCAGCGAAGCTAACAAGTCAATAAATGCCAAAATTGTCAAAGAACTCTTTAATATCGCGGCTCCTGCCGCCTAATTGTTAACTATTTTCTACCGGACCATTGTGGATTGTTTCAGCCCGTTTTCAGGATGTGGAGGCAGACATCCCTATCGTGTGATCAGAGCCGACCATTACTGCGGCCGGGATGAACCTCTCCTAGAGTTCCATCAGCTTGGTGAAGGAAGAGGGAATGGGCGTTTCGAAACTGAGTTTCTTTCCGGTAATGGGGTGCTTGAAACAGAGCCTGTAGGCGTGGAGAGCGAGACGGTTGATGGGAGAGACGTCGTCTTTGTAGCCATACATGGGATCGTGGACAACGGGATGTTTCATCTCGCGCAGATGGACACGGATCTGGTTTCTGCGGCCGGTATCGAGCTTGAACTCCACAAGGCTGTAACGACGCGAAGTCTGAAGCACTTTGTAGTTAGAAACTGCTAGCTTTCCTCCGTTGTCGGTAGGCGAAGAGAGAACGCAATATTCGCCGTCGGTAAACCAGGTCTTGATGGTTCCCTGCTTGGGCTCGATCTCGCCCCAGGCTACGGCCACATAGGCGCGGTCGTAGACATAGCCTTTCCAATCCTCTTCAAACTTGCGGGAGACCTGCTTGTCCTTGCTGAAAATCATCAGCCCCGAAGTGTCGCGGTCGAGGCGATGGACGATATGGGCGTTGCATTTCTGGTGTGTGTAACGCAGATAGGCGTTGAGAGCTGTGAGAGCAGTATGGTCGGAGACGCTCTTGGAGTTGGAGAGGACCCCTTCGTGCTTGTTAACCACTACAAGGAACTCGTCCTCGTAGACGATATCGATATCGCGATTGCGGAATTTCTCGCGGAAATTGGGCTTGCCGATAGTGACTATATTTCCTGGAGCGAGAGGATAATTGAACTGCGAGGTGCGACGTCCGTCAACGCTAACGCTATGGCCGAGGATTTCCTTCACTTTGGTGCGGCTCAGATCGGGCATCACCTTGAAAAGGAAGGCCAACAATTCGGTACTTTCTGTTACTTTATATTCTTTGGTGTTCATGGGGGGAAATATTCTTTATAAAAGGGTGGAATCTTACGATAATGCTTGCTTTAATTTTGTATTTCGGAGGGGTTTACAAATGTAAATCCGTAATGGCTGAGCGAATCCTCTTCAACTATGCTAACTTGCTGATATAATTTACGAAACAAATGTAAATTGGAGGCTTTGTAGCCTATAGCTGCGTTGCGTTTTCCGGGGGCGACTCTGACAACGAGCGACCGATTTCCGGATCCGGACGAACGGGCACTATCGGCTGCGTCGAAGAGCTCCAATCTTCTGTCGGACTCGAAGAATTCCTGACGGAAAATTTCAGTCATGACGAGCTCCTTGAAGGAGACGTGGAAAGGACCTGCCAGATAGTCTGTGCCAGAGATGAACCCTTCGGTTGGATGGAGACCGACGCGGAGGATGGTGACGTCGTTCTCTTCGAAAAGTTTCAAAATCGGCGCCACCCATCGCACGGCCTCCTCTATGGAGAGGGGCTGATAGTTTCCCTGCCTATAGAGTTTCTCCAACACGGTCCCGCTCACTACGAGGGTTGGATAGATGCGTGTGTTTTTTGCTCCAAGGTCGATGATGCGTTGTGCCGTTTGGAGCGATTTTTGGGGAGTGTCGCCGGGGAGCCCTACCATCATCTGCATTCCCAGCTCCAGGCCGGCAGCCTTGATTATTTCGGCAGCACGAACGACAGCCTCGCTCGTGTAACCGCGATGGACCTGTTTGAGAACCTCATCGTCCAACGACTGCACACCCAGCTCTACAGTCCCCACGCCATAGCGGCAAAGAAGGTCGATATTTTCCTGCGAGATATAGTCGGGTCGGGTCGAAAGGCGGATGCTCCTTATATTATTATATATAATGTACGTGCGCACGAGGGCGAGAAGCCTCTCTTGCTCCTCGAGAGGGAGCCCCGTAAAGGTGCCGCCAAAGAAACCGAGCTCCACCTCCGCCTCCTTGGGGAAGGTAGCCAGATGCTGCTCGATAGTGTTGATTATCTCGCTATCGCTCGGCATCTGCTGCTGACCAGAAATAACATATTGGTTGCAATAGATGCAACGAAACGGACAAGCCATTTCGGGGATAAAAATCGGGATAGTTCTATGTTTAACAGCAGGTTTCAAGGCAGTTGGCAGAACGTTTCACGTGAAACATCTTTGTAAGTTATTAACAATCGGTACTTTACGCGTGACGAATAATTATTAGTTATCAACAGTTATTTGGCTTCTATCAACAGGGTTCGGCAACAATATTATTATAATAATATATTATTAACAGAGTTTGTGGATTTTTAGACTTTTCTGAGTTTGATATTTTGAATTATGAACAATCTTTGCTATTGTTTCAACGATTGGTTTTTCAGCTTTTCAACAAATCAAACAACTTTTCAACTCACCTGTTTCTTTTCAACAGTACACAACTAGTACAGATCTACAAACTCGTATTGGTTTCCGATACTCGCGATGAACTTCATCATATCGGCATTGCTTATCACGAGGGAAGCTGTGTTGTCGTTGGGATGGAAACTCACTTTTTCGGCCTCTTTGAGTTTGCTGTCGACAAAGAGGAACACTTCATGATTGGCGTCGTTGACCAGAGTGAAAAGCGAAACCGATCCGGGGCGCACTCCCAGATATTTCATCATACGCTCGGGAGAGGCGAACGAGAGTTTGCCCTGGTGCAGACGATGCTCCATATCGTGGATGTCCATCTGGTGGCGCGAATCCATAATGACGAGATAATGCTTGTTGCCTTTATGGTTGCGGAAGAAGAGATTTTTGCACAACGTGGTGCCTTCGCCACGATAATATTGGGCGGCAATCTCGATAGTGGGAGCTTCGGGATGCTCGTAATAGTCATATTTGATGCCTAACTGGTCGAGATAGGCGTAAACTTGAGGCTGGCCGTTCATTGAGAGGGTGGAAATTGACAAGAAATAATCGTTCGGAAGGAAAAATCGGCTGTAGAAAAACAAAAAAAATGTATTGGTTCTGCAGCTCTATAGGTGACTTCCGATGGATCTGGCAAGAAATCCAATTCCTAGAAGCCACCTATAGCCAACAGAAGGAGCCGTTGCTACTTGATCAGACCCAGCTGCTGGGACATATCAAGCATGCGAACTATGGGCGCTTTTGCCTTTTCTATCATCTCGGCAGAGAGGTTTACTTCTGGCAATTCGTCCTTTATACAATTGTAAAGTTTCTCTAACGTGTTGAGCTTCATATCGGCACATTCGAGGCAGGCACAACCCTCGGTAGAAACGGAGTAGAAGATCTTGTCGGGGTTGTTTTGGCGCATCTCGAAGAGGATTCCGCTCTCAGTAGCGACAACAAACTCCTTAGAATCGGATTTGCTGATGTAGTTGAGCATAGCCTTGGTGGAGCCGATAAAATCGGAGACCTGGAGGACAGCCGCGTTGCACTCGGGATGGGTTACAACCTTAGCCTGGGGATGCTCGAGCTTGAGTTTGAGGATACTTTCGGCTGTGAGAGCGTCGTGAACGGTACAGGTTCCGTCCCAAAGGACCATATCGCGGCCGGTCTGACGGTTGATATAACCGCCCAGATTCTTGTCGGGAGCGAAGATGATCTTCTGATCCTTGGGCAACGAGTTGACAAGCTTTTCGGCATTGCCGGAAGTGCAGATAAGGTCGGAAAGCGCTTTGATTTCGGCCGAACAGTTGATGTAGGAGATCACCATATGGTCGGGATGCTGCGCTTTGAACTTGGCGAAAGCATCGGCAGGACAGGATTTTGCCAAAGAGCAGTTGGCTGTGATATCGGGAATGAGGACTTTGCGTTCGGGGTTGAGGATCTTGGCGGTTTCGGCCATGAAATGAACACCACAGAAGATAATGATGTCGCAAGTGGTGCGACGGGCTTCCTGAGCCAGGGCCAGAGAATCGCCGATATAGTCGGAGACTTCCTGTATTTCGTCTCTCTGGTAGTAGTGACCGAGAATAACAGCATTTTTCTCTTTCTTAAGCTTGAGAATTGCCTCTTTTAATTCTTTCTTTTCCATACTAGGGTATATTTTTGGAGTGGTTATTCTGCAAGAATAACTATGCGTTTATTTTTGCAAAGGTACATCTAAAAAATCATGATTTTTCGAAAAGTGAAAATAGTTATCAACCACCCAAATTTAAAAAGAAAAAAAATTAATTTTTAAAGAATATATTTTCCCCTTTTTTTTATGCTTGTTAATTTGGTTGATAACGTGCGTAATTATTGAAAGATACGTCGTCTCCAGCCTTCTTTTCAACATAGTTGTAAAATGCTATTATGTTAGGCTATAAGCAGTTTGAATTTTTTCAACATAATTGTTGATAAAGTTATGAACAGAGGCCCGAATTTGCGTTACGATTTGATGAAAAAGTGAATAAAATTGTTAGTCTGCGTTTATTTTTTCAACATTATTGTTGATGGAAAAGGTTACTAACAGGGCTGCCATACTTTTTCAAAATCTATTAACAAAACGGATGTTTATAAATTATAACCCTACTGATAAACAAACACTAACAAAAATTGGTGATAACTTGTGGAAAAGTTTATATATTTTTGAATGAGGGAATTAGATAAAATACGTATTTTTGCACAAAGAAAAACTTATCAACAATGGCAAATTGTAAAGAAATAATTCCTATGGCATGTGACCATGCCGGTTACGAACTCAAACTGAAAGTTAAGGCCTATCTCGAAGCTAAGGGTTTCGAAATTAAGGATTTCGGCACTCATAGTACCGAAAGCTGCGACTATCCTGATTTCGCCCATCAGCTCGGCTCGGCTATCGAGAAGGGTGAATATAAGCGCGGCATCGTCATCTGCGGTAGCGGCAACGGTGTCCAGATTACGGCTAACAAATACCGGCACGTCCGTTGCGCTCTCTGCTGGATTCCCGAAATAGCCACTCTGGCTCGCCAGCACAACGACGCTAATGTGATCTCCATGCCTGCCCGTTTCATCTCCGAAGAGACTGCCTTGCAGATTGTTGACGAATTTATCAACACTCCTTTCGAAGGTGGCCGTCACCAGCGCAGAGTGGAGAAAATAAGTCAGTTGCTGTAGTTCCCAGGTAGGGAGAGAGCGGTTGCTCCCGGGGTAGCGTACCACTACTGTCAGAGCAGCCTCGCCCTTGGCTCTATCTGCTGTAGGCAATCTGCGGCAATGGTGAGCGGGAAGAGCAAGAAGAACCAAAAGTAAGACACATATTCAACAATGGCAAGTAACGGACATATCGATTTTTTGAACAGCGCCAGCAAGATGATCGCTAAAGGGAAGGACTCGGCAAGAAAGCCCCTCCCCCACCCTATCCAACTGAATCCCACTCATCTGGGAAAACTCAATGTCGCCTTGCGCCGTTCGTTGGACAATCTTGACGAGGAGCTTTGCCGCTTTGAGAAAAACTTCTCCGGAAATGGCAAAACGATGTGTTGGGCTGCCAATTACAACGATGTCTTCGACCAGCTTAAGGAAATCGTCTCCCAAGGGAGATACAGTACTGTTAGGTTTGTCGACTCTCCTAGCAATCAGACGTTTGAAGAACTTGGTATCCCTAGCTTTGTAGAGGATTCCAAGCTCCAGCTTGCCGACGAAGCTCAGGTTCAGTTGTTCTTTGCCGATCTCCTGATAGCCGAAAGCGGGTCGATAGTGCTTCTCGACAAGGATAACGACTATCTCAAAGCGCTGAACAACAGTAGCGTGAACATCTTCTTCACCACTATCGACCATGTAGTGGGAAGCATGGTTTATGCCGACATCTACAGCAAGGCTGCCAAGAATCCCACGTTGGAGAAAGCCAACCCTCCTTTCATCCTCTTCTCGGGATCGCAGAATTGCAAGACCTACCTTTTCGTTGTCGACAATTCCCGTTCCGAACTCTTGGCGCATAAGCGTCAGCGCCAGATACTTGCCTGCACCAATTGCGGCAGATGTGCCGAAGTGTGCCCCGTGGATAACGTGATTGGTACCGAGCCGTACAACAACGTCTTTTCTGGTCCAAACGGAAGGGTGATGCTCCCCTTCATGGAGACGGTAGAAGGCTATAAACATGTGGTTTATGCCTGCACCATGTGCGGGTTGTGCGATAGCGTCTGCCCCATGCATCTCCCCATCAGAGAGATGATCCTTGCCTCACGTCGTGAATTTCTCGAAAACAAGGATATCGACTCCGAGATGGAGGCCATGGTCTCCAAGTATAAGAAATATGTGACCGACCGCGGGAAGATGAACAAGATGGCTTGGCTCAAACAGCAAGTCTTCAACCATCACCTCTCTCGCGAAATAAAGGAATCCAGAAAGATAGAACGTTTTGCCGACAAGTCGTTCAACCAGCTCTATCAGGAAAGCCAAAAACAGAAGTAAACCACTATGAAAGAACTATATAAGACCCTCTTCTCCTGTATCGACAACACCGTTCTGGGTGGCGACGATACTGCCGAGCGTATCGAAAAGCTGTGCTCCAATTCGCTGCAGATGAAGAACGAAGCAGCAGGCATCAGTCACGTTGCTGCCGTGTGTGTCTATCCCGTGTTTGTGAAACAGGCCAAGACCATACTGAAAGATAGCGATATCAAGGTGGCAAGTGTGGCGGGCGCCTTCCCTGCCGGACAGTCTCCTATAGAGGTAAAGATCAGCGAAGTACGTTATGCGTTGGAGCAAGGAGCAGACGAAATAGATATGGTTATTTCCCGAGGTTCTTTCCTGGAAGGAAATTTTAACAAAGTGCAGGACGAAGTGGCTCAGATCAAGCAGGCGTGTGGCGAGAAAACCCTCAAGGTCATCCTTGAGACCGGCGAGCTGAAAACGGCAGAGAACATATACAAAGCCAGCATGTTAGCTATCGAAGGCGGCGCCGACTTCATCAAGACCTCTACGGGCAAAATCTCTGTAGGAGCCACCCTCGAAGCTGCCGAAAGTATGTTAAAATCTATAAGAGACTATAGAGAAAAGACGCAAAAATGGGTAGGATTCAAGGCTGCTGGAGGAATTTCGACGCCCGAAGAGGCCTTGCAATACTACAAATTGGCACAAAATATTCTTGGGGAGAAAGAGATTAATAACCAAAAATTTAGAATTGGTGCCAGCCGGCTGACCGACAAGCTGTTTGATGTTTTGTTATAGAATTTAACAATTAATTCATTTTTTTTTCGTTACTTTGCAGGTTGATTTACTGTGAAAAGTCTGCGCGTAGACGGCATCGGCATAGCTTTTTTGACCGTCCCCGCCCGGCAGGCCGACCAAAAGAGATAGTAAGATGAAACCTTTACGAAAAAAACTCGCTCAGTTCACCGCTCCCCAAGAGGCCAGAAGCTTGGGTTATTACCCCTACTTCACCCCTATCTCCAGCGAGCAGAATACTGAAGTCATCATTGAGGGAAAGAAAGTGCTTATGATGGGCTCTAACAGCTACTTAGGCCTTACTAACCATCCTAAAATCAAAGAAGCTGCCAAGGCTGCTATCGACAAATATGGTAGCGGTTGCGCCGGTTCTCCTTTTCTTAACGGAACGCTCGACATCCACATCCAGCTCCAGGACGAGCTGGCTGAATTTCTCCACAAGGACGGCGTGATGCTCTTCTCGGCAGGCTTTCTTGCCAACTCTGGCGTCATTCCTTGTGTGACTGGCCGTAACGATTATCTTATCTTCGACGATCGCGACCATGCCTCTATCATGGAAGGCAAGCAGCTCACCTTTGCCACTACCCTGAAGTACAAGCACAACAATATGGAAGACCTGGAGCGCGTGCTTCAGAAGTGCCCCATTGATGCTTGCAAGCTCGTTGTAACCGATGGTGTCTTCAGCATGGAAGGCGATACTGCCAACATCCCCGAGATGGTGAAACTGTGCGACAAATACAACGCAACCCTTCACGTCGACGAGGCTCACGGCTTGGGCGTCTTCGGTAGCGAGGGTCGAGGCACTTGCGACCATTTTGGCGTTCTGGACCAGGTGGATATGGTGATGGGAACGTTCAGCAAGTCGTTGGCTTCGGTGGGAGGTTTTATCGCTTCCGATGCCGAAACTATCAACTTCATGAAGCACGCCGTCCGTCCCTATATCTTCACGGCCAGCATCTCTCCTGCTTCAACGGCTTCTGTTCTGGCAGCTCTGCACATTATGCGCAGCGAGCCCGAACGTCGCGACGCGCTTTGGGAGATCCAGCGTTATACGCTCAAGAGTTTCCAGGATCTGGGTTTTGAGATCGGCAACACCTCCACTCCTATCATCCCTCTCTTCGTGCGCAACAACGAAAAAACTTTTATTGCCACTCGCATGTTGCTCGACGCTGGCGTCTTCATCAGTCCTGTTGTAGCCCCTGCGGTTCCTAGCGACGAGACTCTCGTTCGTGTAGCTCTGATGGCAACACACACCAAGGAACAGATAGATTTTGGTGTAGAGACCATATATAAGGTGTTCAAGAAACTCGAAATACTCTAGGTGGGTGCTGTAAATTCACCGATTTTTAATTACTTTGCTTATGTCCAATCCTGTCACTATCAAGCCTGTAACCTCTCGTAGAGATTTGAAGAAGTTTATCAAGTTCCCTAACGAACTCTTCAAAAATGAGCCTACATATATCCCTCCTTTGATGATGGATGAGATAGGATTGCTCACTAAAAAGAATCCCTCGCTCGAACATTGCAATCTGGCTTTGTTCATGGCTTATCGCGACGATAAGATCGTAGGCCGTGTTGCTGCCATTATCAACCACAAAGTCAACGAGGTATGGAAGAAGAAGTCTGTGCGTTTCGGATGGCTTGATGCTATTGAGGACTATGAGGTTTTCAAAGCTCTTGTCGAAACGGTTGAGAAATATGGCAAAGAAAAGGGAATGACCGAGATAGAGGGTCCTTTCGGGTTCACAGACATGGACAAAGAGTGCTGGGCTATCGATAATTTCGACGCCCGCCAGAACATGACGCTCCTTTTCAACCCTAAATACTATGTTGATTTCATCGAGAAGATGGGGTTTGAGATCGGTTGCAAATGGCAGCAGAACAAGATGCCGGCTTCGCAGCCTATCCCCGACAAGGTGCAGCGACTGAACGGCCTGATTATGGAGAAATACCACCTTCGTGCCGTCCAGCTGAAGAAGCGTAGCGATGTGAAGCCCTATGCTCACAAACTTTTTGAGACATATAACCACGCTTTCAAGGATCTCTACGACTTTGCCCCTCTCAGCGACAAGGAGATCAAGACTTATATCGGCCAGTATATCCCCTTCCTCAACCTCAAGCTGGCCAACCTTGTTGTGGATGAGAACGACAATCTTGTGGCTTTCGGCGTCGCTATCCCCGACCTTAATGCGGCCTATAAGAAAGCCAACGGGCGTCTCTTCCCCTTCGGCTGGTATCATCTGATAAAAAGCGTGTATGCGAAAAAGTTCACCACTATCGATTTGCTGCTCAATGGTGTCCATCCCGACTGGCAGAAGCGTGGTGTGCATAGCATCTATTATGCAGAAATGAACAGGAACACTATCGAGCTTGGTGTTAAGGATGCTTATACCAATCCTCAGATAATTGGCAACGAAGCCGAGAAAATCTGGCATACCACATACAACACGGAGATGCTGATGACTCGTGCCATCTTCAAGCGCAAGATCCAATAAGGAATATCTTCACAAACAACCCTAAAGCCCGCTTTCTGGTGGGCTTTAGGGGCTCATCATAATCTTACGTAGACGGAGCCGAAAGAGAAATGTCGGCGGCTTTGTAGTTATATATGTTCTTCAAAGGCCTCTATACTAGTCTCTTAAGGCTTTGTAGGGAAATGTGAGTGGAGACAAATGACAAATGACAATTAAAAAAAAATGCATCAATAACTCCTATATATTATATATAACTAATTAATTATTAAGTATATATATAATCCAAAGGTGCTAGTTGTACCTCGCAAAAATTAATTGTCATTTGTCATTTGTCTCCAAACCACCTGGTCTGGTTCTTCTAAAAAGCAACAAATCAACAAGATATGATGTAGTATAATCCTCTCGACCTAGGGTGCTTGTCCTCAGAAAGGGGGACGGAGTGCAAAAAAATCCCCCCAAAATAGGTGTCATAAACACATATTTGTCCCATGTTTTGCCGTTCTTCATCATTTTGGTGCACTTTATGGCAAAATGGATTTTCTCTAGCAGGAATCAAAAAGGGAGGATCGTGTGGAATCATGACCGATTGGAGGGTGAGAGAGGGAGGCTACTGTCTAGCCTCAAGGAGACCCTTTGTGGCGTCCGGGCAGGAAGGAGCCTGCCTCTATATCTCGAGGGAGTGGCGTCTGGAAATGTAGGCGTAATTTAGGTGTTAGATGGGTGCTACCCAGACGCTACTCCTTGGCTGGAGGGATCGTCCCAGACCATCGTCGTTTTTTCGATATTGTGTCAAAGGGGGGTAAAAGAAACGACGGTCGTGGCCATATGCCGGAACCGTCGTTGAAGTCCGTTGAACAAGAGTTCAGGAGAGGGGCTATACCTTGTAGTAGTTTCGGAGGATGCCTACAAACCAGTTGCCGGGGAGGATTCTCTTGACCACAACGGAGAACCATTGTTCGAGGTTGGCCACCACGTAGCGTAGTTTGGGATGCCGGCATTCTACAATCTTTGCTATCCTGCGGGCGAGTACTTCTGGTTTTAAGCCCCCATTTTCCTCTTTCTCGATGAGATCGAGGCTGCGGCGGAACGAGTCCCCATAGTCTTCGTTTTCGAGCGTCAGCGTCGAGTTTTTGCGGCTTGCTGTAAATCCGGTGGCAAAGTCTCCGGGCTCAACCATCGAAACACTTATTCCAAAGCCTCTCACTTCGGCCGACAAGGCCTCAGAAAAGCCCTCTATCGCGAATTTGGACGCCGAGTAGTACCCTTGGTAGGGTAGGCCCATTATTCCGCCAATAGAGCTCAAATTTATGATTCTTCCCTGGCGTTGTTTCCTCATCTGGGGCAAAACAGCCTGGCACATATTCACGCAGCCCATGAAGTTGGTGCCCATCTGGAGGTCAATCTCTTCGGGGGTGGCAAGTTCCAAAGAACCTCCGATACCCATCCCGGCATTGTTGACGAGAACGTCGATCCTCCCCTCTTTTTCAATAATCTGGCGGACGCCGGAGGCTATGGATTCGCGATCTCTCACATCCATGTTGAGGAAGTGGACCGAAGGGTGCTCTTTTGTTGTGCGGCTGGTGCCGTAGACAATATGTCCTCTCTGGGCGAGGAGCTCGGCGGTGGCTTTCCCGAAACCCGACGAAGCCCCGGTAATGAGAATAACTTTTTGCATATTCTGTGCGTCTGTTTGGCGGTGCAAAAATAGGCATTTCTCGGCAAATAGTAAAATAATAATTCGTATTACGCGAACTTTTCGTATCTTTGCAAATTGGATTATAGTGCCTATATGATGTCCATGAAGAGCCCAATTATTCATAATCTTGACCAATTCATCCGCAAATACTACAAGAATCGTTTGCTGAAAGGGTTGTTGTTGTCGGTAGCCATGCTGGTGGCGCTCTTTCTGGTGATTGTGCTGGTGGAGTATTTCGGCTATCTGAGCGTGGTGTTGCGCACGCTATTGTTCTGGTTGTATGTGACCTGCATGGCGGTAGTGGTTTTCTATTATATCGTCGTTCCGCTACTGAAGATGTGCCGTATGGGCAAGGTCATCTCCTACGAGGAGGCGGCGCAGATTGTGGGAAACCACTTCCCTGAGATAAAAGACAAGCTCCTCAACCTGTTGCAGCTGCAGAAAGAGACGAGCACAGACGGCGGCCCGGGACGAGAGCTCCTGATTGCCGCCATCGAGCAGAAAAGTGCCCAGCTCTCCCCTATTCCGTTTGCAAATGCCGTCGATTTCAAGACAAACCGACGCTATCTCAGGTACGCTTTGGTGTCGGTTGTGGCTCTGGCGACGTTGCTTATTGTGGCTCCAAAGTCTATCGTCGACCCGTCGCGACGCCTGGTAAACCACAATGTGGTGTATGAGAAACCCGCTCCATTCGCCTTCCTGGTGCTTAACAAGTGCCTGGAAACTGCCCAGCAAGAGGATTTTCTTTTGCAGGTGGAGATAGAAGGCGACGCCATCCCCAACGAAGCTTTCGTCAACATCGAAGGGCGAAAATACAAGATGCAGCAGCAGGACAAGACGCACTATTCCTATCTCTTTAAAAATCTGCAGCATACAACCGTGTTCAATCTCTATGCGGCAGGCGTCACCTCGGCAGAATACAGATTGGATGTCTTCCCCAAGCCTATGGTGGTGGACTTCCAGCTCGCCATCACCTACCCGTCCTATATGAACAAGGAGAAGGAAGTGCTCTCTAACGTGGGCGATATTACCGTCCCCCAAGGAGCTGCAATAACGTGGCAGTTCCAAACAAAGGACGTGGATACGCTTTATTTCCTCGGCCCCAAAGGCTTCTCCCCTACCCTCCCCAACGCCAACGGAAGGCTGGCTGTCCACCAACGGGCAATGGAGACGTTCGGCTACGGCTTCTTTGTGCAGAACAGCAATTTCCAAAGCTCCGACACATTGCTCTATACCGTTTCTGTTGTCGAAGACTGCGCCCCTTTGATAATGGCTATGGAGCTGCGCGACTCCCTGACGCCTAACAGAATCTTCTTTAAAGGAAGAATCAAAGACGACTACGGCTTCACCAAGCTGGAATTCAAGCTCGTAAAGACCTCCAAGCAGGACACCTCCAAGCACGAAACCCTTGCCAATCCCGTAGCCATCACCCGCGAGCTGAGCCAGGAGTTCTACTACTCGGTCAACCTGAACGAAATCCTTCTCGAGCCTGGCGACAGGCTGTCCTATTTCTTCGAAGTGTGGGACAACGACGGCATTCACGGCCCCAAGTCCTCAACATCGCAAACCTTTGAAATAGAAGTGCCTACCGATGCCGAGCTGGAAGAGACACTTGACCGTAACTACGACAAAATCAAAGACGAGGCCGAGCAGTCGATAGGAGAGCTGAAGAAAATCCAGAAGGAGATAGACGAGCTGATGCGGCAGCTGGTAGACAAAAAGGAGCTGAACTGGCAGGATAAGAAACAGCTGGAGCAACTCGTAGAGAAGCAGAAAGAGGTGAAAGAAACACTCCAGAAAATGCAGAAGCAGATTGAGGAAAACAACCGTCTCGAAGAGCAATATCGTCAGCAAAGCGAGCAGATTATGGAAAAACAACGCGAGTTGGACAAGCTGTTCGACCAGGTGATGACCGACGAGATGAAGGACATGATGAAGGAGATAGAGAAGCTGATGCAGGAGCAGGACAAGAAGAAAGTGCAGGAACAGCTCGAGAATCTTAAGCTCAAGAACGAAGATATAGAGCGTCAGATCGACCAGAATATAGAGCTGATGAAGCGTCTGGAGCTGGAGAAAAAAGTGGAAGACATCATCAATAAGGTCGACAAACTGTCGGACAAACAAAAAGACCTTGCCGAAAAGACAGAAAAGGCAAAAAATAGTGAGGTAGAGCAGCTTGAGAAGCAGCAAGAGCAGCTGAACAACGATTTCCAGGAGCTCAAGAAAGAGCTCGACGAGGTTCAAAAAGAATATAAGAAACTTGACGAATCGGCCGACTTCAAAGTAGACAAGGAGCTGGAGCAAAAGATTGAGCAAAACCAGAACAACGCTCAAAAGAACCTCGAAAAAGGCAAGAAGAACGACGCCTCCAAGCAGCAACGGCAGGCAGCAGAAGACATGGAGAAACTGTCGGAGCAGATAGCCGAAGCCCAAATGGATATGGAGCAGGAGGACCTGGCCGAGGATTCGGAGCAGGTGCGTCATCTGCTAAAGAACCTGGTGCGTATCTCCTTCAACCAAGAAGATCTGATCAAAAAGGTCAACGAGGTCTATGTGCAAGACCCGCAATACCAGCAGATTATCAAGCTGCAGGATAATGTCAGAGTGGATTTCCGTACCGTCGCCGATTCGCTCCAGGCCATGGCAAAACGCCAGATTGCCATAGCTTCGGTAATCAACAAGGAGCTAGGAAATGTGAACAGCAACATCTCAAAATCGCTCTCGGGCCTGTTGCAATACAACCAGACTTTCTATGGAAATATGAAGAACGGCCAGGCCGCCCGATCGATGCAATATGCGATGACTTCCCTCAACAATCTCGCCCTGATTTTGGCCGAATCGCTCGACCAGATGCAGAATCAGATGCGTCAGAACCAGCAGCAGAAAAAGCAAGAAAGCTGCAAGAAACAAGGCATGAAGATGAAGTCGGGAAGCTGCAGCAAACCCGGCTCAGGCAAGCCTTCGCCCAAGTCGATGAAGCAGATGCAGGACGAGCTGAACAAACAAATGGAAGCCCTCAAGAAACAGCTTGACAAACAAGGCAATAAGCCCGGAGGACGCCCCAAACTGGGCCAGCAGAACAGCATGAGCGAAGAGTTTGCCAAGATGGCCGCCCAGCAGGAGCAGATACGTCGCATGATGCAGCAATACGGCCAGGAAATGAAGCAACAGAACGGGGGAAACAGCAAGCTGGCCAAGGAGATCAACGAGATGATCCGCCAGATGGAGCAAACAGAGACGGATCTTGTCAACAAGACCATCACGAACCAGACCATAAAGCGCCAGCAGCAGATAATGACGCGTCTGCTCGAGCACGAGAAAGCCGAGATGAAGCGAGAGAAGGAAGAGCGTCGCGAGAGCCACGAAGGCAAGGAGCTATATAACATCTCTCCTAGCGACTTGGAGCGGTTTAACAAGATGCAAGAGAAGAACTTAGAGCTCTTCAAGTCGGTTCCGCCCGCTCTGTCGCCATTCTATAAAAATAAGGTCAATGATTATTTTTATAAGTTTTAGTTGCGTAGTTCGTAAAGATTTAGTATCTTTGTAGTCTGAACATTCACACCCAAAAACCATGGAAAAGTTTAACATACAGTCAAATAACGAAGGAATTTCTCGTGTAGAAAACTATATTAGTATGCTATGTGGTGAGAAGAATGTTTACAATCATTTCGCAACAATCTCCATGGCTGTGCTCCAAGCTGTAGAAAATGCTGTGGTGCATGGCAACAAAAACGATGCGTCGAAAGTGGTTTCGATCGAGTGTGGAGAGTTCTTGGGCGGCATCTATTTTGAGGTTGAAGACCAAGGCGATGGCTTCGACTTCGCACAGTATGGCAACCTTCCTGCTGCCGGCGGAAAAGGTGACGGAATCTTTATGATGAAGCTGCTGGCCGACAAAATGGAATATTCCAAACAGGGTCGTTGCGTGAGAATGGAATTCCTGATAAAAGGTATCGATGCTGCTGATGCTATGAAGCGCAGGTCTACGTTGGCAAGGTTCCATGCTTTGGGTAGTGTTAATGTCTAGGTATCCGAACTTGTGTAATTTTTCAACAAAGCGACCAGCAATGGCCGCTATATTTATTTTGCAGTTATGAAGAATCTGAATACACGTGTTGTCTTTTCGGCAATAGGTCTTGCTTTGAGTATTGCCGTCTTGGTAATTCTTATTGTTAGTGACGAACCCGATCTCAAATCGATGGTGATGCTCCTGGCGCTTTCGATGGTTGCACAAAGTATGACCATCTTCGACAAGCTGGGTGAATCGAATGACTCAACTTCGGAAAACGAGCAGTAGTAGGGTGGGGAACCTCAAAATAGAACAGCCATAGCTGTATAATTGCCCCGCTAAAATGAAATTTTGAAAGGAAATTGGGTTTGAATGCTTGAAATATCACGCTAAATGGCGCATTAACAATGTGTTATGTGCTATATCGGTCCAACAAAACCTTGTTTCTAAAAAATAAAAATAAAGCAAATTCCTAAAATGGCTATTTATTTCTCGGTAGAAAATACCAAATTTGTCCTGAAAGAGAAAACCCGCATCAAAAAATGGATTGCAGAGGTTGTGAAACGTGAAGGGAAGAAGTTGGGTGACCTGGGTTACATCTTTTGTGACGACGAGTATCTTCTTGAAGCAAATATCGAATACTTGAATCACGACACCTATACCGACATCATCACTTTTGATTATGTCGAGGGTGATGTCATCTCGGGCGATATGATGATTTCGGTTGATCGTGTCCGCGAGAACGCAAAGACCTTTGGTGTTAGTTTTGAGCGCGAGCTCCATCGCGTCATTATCCATGGTGTGTTACATCTGCTGGGCAATGGCGACAAGTCGGAGAAGGAGGCCAAGAAGATGCGTAGTCTGGAGGATGCTGCCTTGGCAGTTTGGGACAGTCTGGCTTAGGCTAGCCGGTCGTGGAGACCTATGTTTCACGTGAAACATAGGTGGTAACTTGATGATAAATAGAAGATAACGCTATTGCGAATAATATAATATGATTTGGGAACAGTATGATGTTGTCGTAGTTGGTGGCGGTCATGCGGGAGCGGAAGCTTCGTCGGCAGCGGCTCGCATGGGTGCCAAAACCTTGCTTGTCACTCAGTCGTTGGACTGCATCTGCCAGATGTCGTGCAATCCGGCTATGGGCGGAGTGGCGAAAGGGCAGATAGTAAGAGAGATAGATGCGTTGGGCGGTATGTCGGGCATAGTGACCGATATGTCGTCGATCCAGTTCCGTATGCTGAACCTCTCGAAGGGTCCGGCAATGTGGAGCCCTCGTGCCCAATGCGACAAGGCTGTGTTCTCTAGCAACTGGAAGAGGATTCTAGAAAATACGCCCAATCTCTCTCTCTGGCAGGATGAGGTTGTGGGGGTCGTTGTTGAAAACTCAAAGGTCGTTGGTGTCGAAACCCGTATGGGAGTCTCTGTTTCTGCTGCTGCTGTCATTCTTACTAGCGGAACATTTCTTAATGGAAAGATCTTCATCGGCGAAACGACGATGAGTGGCGGTAGGATAGGGGAGATGCCGGCTGTGGGATTGTCGAACCAGTTGAGGGAGCTCGGGTTTGAGGTGGAACGACTCAAGACGGGAACGCCAGTCCGTATCGACGGAAGGACAATAGATTTTTCTGTCCTTGAAGAGCAGAAGGGCGATGAGAATCCGGGTTGTTTTTCCTATACGCAGGTTTCGGATCGTCTGCCTCAAAAGTCTTGCTATCTGGCTTATACAAGCAAAGAGACTCACGATATCCTTCGGACGGGTTTTGAGAAATCGCCTATGTTTACGGGAAGAATCCAAGGAAGGGGTCCGAGGTATTGTCCTTCGATAGAGGACAAGATCGAGCGTTTTGCCGGGAAGGATCATCATCAGCTGTTTGTCGAGCCCGAAGGGCTGTCGACACATTCCTATTACCTCAATGGCTTCTCTTCTTCTTTGCCCATGAGCGTGCAGCTTGATGCTTTGCATACGATCAAGGGGTTTGAAAATGCCCGAATCTTCAAGCCGGGCTATGCTATAGAATACGACTATTTCCCCCCGACTCAGCTGAACTATACTCTTGAAACCAAGAGGGTTGAGAATCTCTATTTTGCCGGTCAGATCAATGGAACGACGGGCTATGAAGAGGCTGCCTGCCAGGGTCTGATGGCGGGTATTAATGCTGCGTTGAAGCTGAAAGGGAAGCCTTCGTTTGTGCTCAATCGTACCCAGGCATATATAGGTGTGCTGATAGACGATCTGGTGACAAAGGGGGTTGACGAGCCGTATAGAATGTTTACATCCCGTGCCGAATATCGGATCCTTTTGCGTCAGGATAATGCCGACGAGCGTCTTACTCCTTTGGGGTATGAGATCGGTCTGGCATCAAAAGAGCGTCTCGATAGGGTGGGGGAGAAGGTGCGGTTTGCCGAAAGGATAGAGGAATTTGTTTCGGAAAATTCTGTTGTTCCTTCTGAAATAAATGCTCTTTTGGAGTTGAAAAACACTCCGGCTTTGCAACAAAAAGTGAAGCTTGTGAGCGTTCTTCTGCGTCCGGAAATCTCTATTCATGATATTTTGTCTGTGTCGGAACCGCTCCGCGAGGTTGTGGATGGGGTTCTGGAGCCTTTCAAAAATGATGTCTTGATGGCTGCCGAGACGGCTTTGAAGTATAAGCGATATATAGAAAAGGAGCAGGATGTGGCCAATAAGATATTGAAATTTGAGGATGTGGAATTGGGCGAAGATATCGATTATTTTTCGCTTCAGGCGCTCTCTTATGAGGCTCGCGAGAAACTGACGAAGATGAAGCCCAAGACTATCGGACAGGCTTCGAGGATTAGTGGCGTCTCTCCTGCCGACATCTCGGTTCTGCTGATCTATAAGCAAAGGTTTCAGTCGTAGAACGTCTATTTGATTGTGAAGTTAGCCCCGATGTTTCACGTGGAACATCGGGGCTAAGTATTTGATTCTATGAAGTATCTTTGCTTGCGAATAATTATAGGTAACCTCTAAAAATTCAACGTAATGATAAAGGATATTAAAAAATATTACTTTTTCACGATTTTCGATTCTGAACGGCATCTTTCTTCTTTTCACTCAGTTGCAATGCACCGCACTGCGCCTTCGTTCAAAGAAGAGACATACTCGCCCATAATCAAAAATCGTCTGAAACTGAATTTTTAGAGGTTGCCTATAGCGATTTGATATATGCTCCAGCTTCGGGGCCTAGGTTGAAGAGAAGGTCGAGTATGCTCAGGTTGGGTTGGAACGGGAATTTTGTGCTGAAGACTTGCGTGTATTCCGGCATTGGTGCTTCGTTTCCGGAGTATTTGCGGGAGAATATCTGTCGGTAATCGATGTTGGCGTTTGTTTCGTCTCCGGGAGTGTAGTCGGAGGAGTAGTTGATAAGGGTGCTGATTTTTGTTTTCTTTAAAAAGAAAACAAGCAGTTCGTGGTTTAGTGCGACGAGATGGTTGTGGTTGGCGAAGAGGATGTCGTGAATGGCGTCTTTGTAGTACATGAAGAAGGGGGCCGTGTTGTAGGCCGATTCTATCGCTCTCCAATGGTGGATGTGCCAGCTTTCGGCATAGGAAATCCCGATGTTCTTCGTGAGTGTGTGGTTGCCGTTGGGTCTTGTGACGGGGACGGATAGGGGAAGCAGTCCGTTTGCAGAGAGGATTATCGCGCGGTTGCGGTAGGTTTGCTTCGGGAAGGTTTCGTGTTGTTCGATTGTCACTTCCTCGTATTTGGCGAGGGCGGCAAAGTAGGCGATTGGCGGACAGAAAAGGGTGGGGAAGATCGGCGTTGGGTTCATTCTGTTTGTGGGCGTTTCTTGGGCGTTTCTTGGGTGTGGCTTGGTGTTTTGCAGCCAAGGTGTTGGCATGGTCTGGGCGGCCGAATTCGGGGCGCTGGTGGCTTGCTGGAGCGACGCTAGTGGCTTTTAGTGTGCCATCAGGATCGAGATCGGCTCGTCTCCTTCAAAGAAGAAGTCGATGTTGGCCTCGGGGAAGGAGAGGCTGGTTTCTCCCCAGTCTTCCTGGGCGGTTTCGGATTCGGGGAAGCCGTTCTTCTTCATGATTTCGGTTATTTCCTTCTTGCCGAGGTCGAAAACGGGTTCGTTGAATAGGGTGGAGTCCAGGTCGTAAATCTCAATACTCTTTAGGGCGAAGGGCTCGTCTTCGAAGAAAAGGGTCAATCCTGCCTCTTCGTGAGCAACGATGGATAATGGCTCTCCTAGGGGCGTTTCTGAGGCTTCTGGGGCGCCTTTTGAGCCCAGGATGGATTCTGTTTGCGGGACGGTCATTCCGAATTCCAGGTCGCCGTAACCTTTGTTGATAATTATCTCGGTACCCATGGTGTTTTTTTTGTTCAATTTGAGTACAAAATTACGATTTCTTTTTGAATAATTTGCATTTTTGTTGAAAAAATGTTCATAAACAATAGAAAAAACTGTATTTTTTTGACTTTGTAACATGCTGGTAATTTGTTATGTTAGCTCTTGAGTTGCAAAAAAGTTATTTTTTTTCTTTGTTAGTTGCTGGAAAAGTTGTACTTTTGCAAAATCTTTCCAACGGGGAAGATTGTAAGGATGACTCAGTAGCTCAGTAGGTAGAGCACAACACTTTTAATGTTGGGGTCCTGGGTTCGAGCCCCAGCTGGGTCACCAATTTGAAGCCGAAATTCGTTTCGGCTTCTTTATTTATGTTCTGGGATAATAAAACAGGCTTGTGTGCGTTATTATTAATAGATGAAAGGATTGTTCCGTCATATGCTGCGATCGTTTGTTCTGCTGGCTCTTTGTGCGCCGGCAGGGCTCGTCTTTGCGCAGAACAACGATGAGCAGATGGCTTCGTATTATTATCAGAACAGGGAGTACGATAAGGCTGCAGAGCTCTACGAGGGGCTCTATCAACGTACGCAGAACAAATATTATTATCAGGCGTTGTACGAGTCGTATCTTGCCCTGGACCGTTATAAGGATGCCGAAAAACTTGTTGACAAGAGGGTGAAGCAGCAGCCCAAAGACTTGACTCTGTGGGTCGATAAGGGCTGGATATTGCAGAAGAAGGAGAGTCGCACAAAGGCAGAAAAGGTTTACAATGAGGCGATTGAGAAACTGGGCTTTGATTCGAAGCAGTTGCAGGATCTGGTCTCGGCCTTTCAGAAGATAGGTCGTTCCGATTATGCCGAGAAGGCTTATCTCTCTGCTAGGGAAAAGTCTGGAAATCAGTATCTCTATGTTGTAGAGCTGGCGACGCTCTATGCCCAAAGAGGCGAATATGAGAAGATGGTTCAGGAATATTTCGGACTCTTGGACGGTGCCCCGGGGAATCTGAATAGCGTCCAGCTCTCGTTGCAGAAGGCCATGAACGACACGTCCAATCCCAAGCTGGCGGAAGGCGTCCGTCGGGCGATAATAGATCGTCTGCGCAAGCAGCCGAACAATAAGATCTATCTGGAGATGATGATCTGGTTCTCGATGCAGCAGAAGGAGTTCGATTTCGCTTTCCAGCAGGCAAAAGCCGTCGATGCACGTTTCCCCGGAGAGGGAGAGAGGTATGTGTCCGATGTCGCCCATATCGCCCATAGCAACGAGGATTTCAAGGTTGCGTCGGATGCCTACTCCTACCTGATAAAAAAAGGGAAAGAGAACAGCTATTACTTTTACGGCTGGACGGGATTGTTGCAATGCAAGTTCGACCAGTTGGACCACAACCATCAGTTGCCCAAGAAAGATTTGGACCTGTTGCTGAGGGAGTATGAATCGGCTTTGGAGGAACTTGGGAAAAACGCCAATACAATACAGATTATGCGCAATTACGCACATCTGCTTGCTTATCAGGCTGATGAGGTTCAGAAGGCGTCGGATATCCTTTATGATATCGTGGAAATGCCACGGGTCCAGAATAACATAGCGGACGAGGTGAAGCTTGAATTGGGCGATTTGCTGCTTTTTGCGGGCTCGATATGGGATGCCTCGCTGCTCTATTCCCAAGTGGAAAAGGCTCATAAAGAAGATGTTCTGGGCTCGTTCGCCAAGTTGAAAAATGCCAAATTGAGCTACTACAACAACGACTTCGACTGGGCGAAATCCCAGTTTGACGTCCTTAGGGCGTCAACAACCAAGCTGATAGCTAACGACGCCATGGAAATGTCGTTGCTAATATCTGATAACATGGAAGATGACAGTACCTATTCCATGTTGGAATACTTTGCTGCCGCCGACCTCCTTCTCTATCGAAATCAACTAGAGGAGGCGTGGGATGCCTATGATGCCGTTGCAACGCACACGATGTCGCATCCGTTGCTGGACGAGGTCCTCCTCCAAAAGGCCCGAATTCGTATGAAACAGGGCCGTTATACGGAGGCTGAGGAGTTGTTGGCTCAGCTGGTGAACTTCTATCCGACAGACATCCTGGCCGACGATGCCTTGATGATGCAGGCGGAATTGTTGGAGAATGAGCTGAAAAACCCGGATAAGGCCCGCGAGTGCTACGAGAAGCTGATCCTGGATTATTCCTCCAGCCAGTACGTAGAACGAGCTAGAAAGCGTTACAACGAGCTTAAAACAAAGTAGTTTCTAGTCGTCGTTCTTTCGGTCGGGTGCTGGTTCTGCTCGGAGACCGGGGGGCTCAAGAGGTTAATCGATAGGTGTTCCCTCCTTCGTGTCAACAAGCAGGAGGCAATAGAAAAGGCAGAAGAACTGAATTCCCATCTGGCGTTCCAGAATTGATTCAAACAAGGCGCAGAAAGCTGTTATAGATATGAATAACAGCAAATATACATTGTCTCTCTTCTTGACAAAAAAGGGAATTGCCACCAAGGAAAGAAGCACCAGCAACCCGATAACGCCCGTGGACAGAAGGGTGTCGAGAAATTGATTGTGGGGGTTAAAGTGTCGGTCAATAATAGCCTGATCGCTAGTGTTTTGCTTGAACCGAACTTGAAGTTCGTCGATCCTGTCGCCTACGCCCACACCCCAAGGGAGATTCTCCCCAATGGTCTGGAGCGCGGTCTGGGTAATCACAAGGCGGTCGTCGGAGGAGTTGCCTTGAGCAAGGCCTTTTATGGTGTTAGTGAGTCGATGTGAGGTGTCGGGTTGTAGGATATAGACTCCGCCAGCTCCGATAATGATCGCGGCTATAGTAATGATTCCAAGCCAGATGCGCTTTTGTACGAATACGAGGTGGATCAGGATCCCTCCAATGAGGAGAATCAGCCCTACAAGGCCGGTACGTGACTGAGTGATAATGATATAAGCCACCAACAAAACCATCATTCCTAAGACCGCCAGCAAGGTCCTCCGGCTGCCTCTTGCATAATCAACCAGCTCGGTATAGAGAAACGCCAAAGCGAGGAGCGTATAAAGAGCAAGATATGTGTGGTGGAGCGGGTCGAAGAACTCATCCAAGGGGAATGCGCTTCGGGTTATAAGGCAATTAAGTGCCCGGATAAGGAAGAAAAGGAAGCGCACGATCAAAGTCGCAGAAAAAAGATGCAACACCAAGCGGATATGGTCTCTGGTAAGGTAGTAGAGGTTTGATACCAAGAACAATACGGGAGCAATGGCGAAAGCCATCTTCTTGTTGACGTTGCTCCATGCCTCGGTTGTGTTGGAGGAATAAGCGATGCTTATCAGATATATTGCAAAAAAGCCGATAGAAAGCAAATAGGCGATCGTGTTCAGGCGGCTATGGTGTGCGGGCCTGCTATAAGTTTTCCTGATCTTCTCGTGGCAGAACCGGATGATGGTGGCGAGGGCGAATAAAGCGAGAGCTTTAAGGGCGAGCTTCCATGAGAGAGGAATGGCAACAGCCCAAAGAAGCAAGGTCATATATTCGGCTTTCTGATAACCGTCTAGGCTCGAGAAAAGGCGTTTTATGTTTAATGATTTTAGCATAAGGATAGGTCTTGCAAAATATTTGATAATATGGCCGATAAGGCATTATTAATATTGCAAAAGTACTAAAATAATGCGAGATAATACTAATAATCTCTCTTTTTTTTGTATCTTTGCAGATTGGTAAAATAGTTATAAGTAAGTGATAAGACCCTCTGATGTGCGCATTAGAGCCATAGTATCAGAATGTTGTATTATGCCAAAGGATGATGTAAGAGCTAAGAAATTTCTAGGACAGCATTTCCTCAAAGACGAGCGTATTGCCGAGCGTATTGCGCAGAGTCTTTCGGGCGAAGTAGCTAATGTTTTGGAAATTGGACCTGGTATGGGTGTGTTGACGAAGTATCTTGTCCAAAACGAGAAACTGAACTTCTGGGCTATTGAGATTGATACCGAGAGTGTGGAATACCTCCACAACCATTATCCCTCCCTCAATGTCATAGAGGGGGATTTTCTTAAGCTGGATGTCTCTACTCTTTTCAAGGATCAGCCATTTGCTGTTATAGGTAACTTCCCCTATAACATCTCCTCCCAGATCCTTTTCAAAGTATACGACAACAGAAATGCTGTCCCTGAGGTTGTTGGAATGTTCCAGAAGGAGGTGGCGGAGCGCGTTGCCGCAAAGCCGGGAAGCAAAACCTATGGTATATTAAGTGTTTTGTTATCTGCCTTTTACAATACCGAATATCTCTTTACCGTGGATGAGCATGTGTTCAATCCCCCTCCCAAAGTTAAGTCTGCGGTAATCCGACTGCGTAGGAACGAGGTGTCAGCATTGGATTGCGACGAGAAGTTGTTCACTACTGTAGTAAAGACAGGCTTCAACCAGAGGCGTAAAACCATGCGTAACGCGTTGAAACCAATAGGAAAATCCTTGGCAAACATTCCGGAGGATCTGTTGATGAAGCGTGCGGAGCAGCTGAGTGTGGCTGATTTTGTGATGATTACCAAACTATTAGAAGAATAGACGATGTCGATTATTGATTATATTGTTTTGGCTTTTTCTCTTGGAATCATGGCGTTGGTAGCCGTGCAAAGTTGTGTCAGCCAGACGAAAGTGGCGCTCCTAAGGGGTCTGACAATCTCTTCGGTTATGAGTTTGTCTTTTGTGGTTTTTGTGGCTTTGGGAATGTGGTTGGCAAACAAAGTGAGATTCGATATTCCCGAGGTGGATAGCATGATCTCATTCGGATTGATAATTGTTGTGGTCGTCAAACTTCTCTTTAGTGTCAGGAAAGGGAATGTGATGTCTGCTTATAATATCCAGCAGATGTCAACGCTTGTTTCGTTTGTAATAGCGCTTGGAATCAATGCATTGATCCTAGGATTAGGTGTTGGTTTTGTTGGACAGTTAGGAGCAGATATCTTGAAGATGGCAATACCGCTTGTGCTTGTTGTTTGGTTGATGACAATGTGGGGCATTATGTTAGGCAGAAGAAATGTTGATATACGTCATCGCCGTTGGCAGCTGATAGGTATTCTTTGCTTGGTTGTCATCGCTTTCAAAGTTGCCTTTTTCAAATAACATAAATATGTGAAGACGAGATGAATATACCCTCCAAGATACTAGAAAATGCAGTTGATGCTTTGTCGTCGCTCCCTGGCGTGGGGAAGCGTTCGGCATTAAGGTATGCGCTACATCTCTTACAATCGACAGAGATGGAAGTGGAGGACTTCATTATGGCGATAGGGAAACTTAAGACAGACATCCACTATTGCTCTCGTTGTCATTGCATTAGCGATACTCCAGTTTGCGAAATATGTTCAAATCCTAAGCGCCAACAGAATATCATCTGTGTTGTTGAGAATATACAGGATGTGATGGCGATAGAGAATACCCAGCAGTACCATGGGCTCTATCATGTGCTTGGTGGCGTTATCTCACCCATAGACGGTATCGGTATCAACGACATCAATATCGCCTCACTTATCGAACGTCTGAAGACAGAAGAGATTACGGAGTTGATTCTCGCTCTCCCGACTACTATGGAGGGAGATACCACTAACTTCTATATCAGCAAACAGTTGCAGCAGTTTCCCGATATTCTCGTTTCTGCCATTGCTCGCGGTATTGCCATCGGCGATAATCTGGAATATGCTGACGAGATAACTTTGGGCCGTTCAATAACCAATCGAGTTCCATTCAATACTATCCGCGGATGAAAAGGTTGTTTCTCTTTGTTATAATATCCATGTTTGCAATGTTTTGCGCATGTGCACAAGTCGATAAGGCTCTGCAGGATGACATTGCGGAGATGCTTATTGTGGGCTTTCGTGGTACGGAACTAAAGAAGGACAATCATATCGTTCGTGATATTGAGAAATATCATATCGGAGGAGTGATACTATTTGAGTATGATGCTCCCTCGGGGAAACGTCCAAGAAACATCACATCAGCCAAGCAGGTGAAGAAGCTTTGTCAAGATCTCCAAGGGCTTGGTGAAGAGACGCTATTTATCTCAATCGACCAAGAAGGAGGTCGGGTAAACCGTCTGAAAGAGAAATATGGGTTCCCTCATTTTGAGTCACCAGAAGCTTCTGCGAAAGGAGGTTCGGATAGTGTGAGATGCTGTGCGAGAAATACGGCAGAAGTGCTTCATAATATGGGTATTAATCTCAATTTTGCTCCGTGTACGGATGTGAATACCAATCCCGATTGCCCCATTATCGGCAAGCTAGGGCGGAGTTTCTCGAGCGATCCTTCGGTCGTGGCTCAATATGCCCAGATTTGGATTGAGGAGCAGCAGAAACAAGGCGTGGTGTCCTGTTTGAAGCATTTTCCTGGGCATGGCAGTTCGTTAGCTGATACGCATCTCGGGTTGGCGGATGTTAGCGATACTTGGGATGAACTCGAATTAGTTCCGTACAAAAAACTTATCGGCTCAAATAAAGCCGACAGCAACGGTACTCTCCCGTACATGATAATGACCACTCATGTCTTTAATAAGAATTGGGACGAGAAGTATCCGGCAACGCTTTCGAAGAAGGTGCTAACAGACATGTTACGAGATAGTTTACATTATCAAGGAATTATCATAACAGATGATCTTGCTATGGGAGCGATGGCTCAGCAATATGAATATGCAGACATGCTGGAGCTCACACTCAATGCTGGGGCAGACATGCTTTGTCTCTCCAATAATGGTGCCGAATATGATAAAGAAATCGTACCGAAGACGATAAATATTATTTATCAGTTGGTTCAAGACGGCAAGGTCTCTCGCGAGAAGATCCACCAATCAGCAGAACGTATAAGAAAACTCAAGAAATCAATTCAATAGCATGAAAAAACATATTACCGATTTTACCATCGTAGATCGCAAGAGTTATGGACCGAACTATTTCGCCCTCACTTTGCAGCATCCTGACAGTATGCCAGAAATTGTGCCTGGTCAGTTTGTTGAGGTTGAGGTGAAAGGAACCCGAGAGGTCATGTTGCGTCGGCCTATATCTATCCACGATGTTGATTACAAGAACAATACTCTTACGCTCCTTGTGCAGATTGTTGGCAAAGGAACTCGTCAGTTGTCGGAGCTAAAGATAGGCGAGAAGTTGAACCTTGTTTATCCTCTCGGCCATGGTTTCACCCTCGAAGGCGAGAAAGTGTTGTTGGTTGGAGGCGGAGCAGGAACGGCACCTCTTCTCTATTTGTCCAAACACTTTGCAAGTAAGGGGGTTAAGCCTACCATTATCTTGGGAGGACGCACAAAGGAACTGATCCCAGTACAGGAACCTTTTGGGCAATATGGCGAACTTTGTATTGCTACAGACGACGGCTCCCAAGGTGAGAAAGGTATGGTTACTCAGCATAGCCGTTTTGCTGAGAAGTATGACCGTATCTTCACTTGTGGTCCTACTCCGATGATGAAAGCTGTTGCACGTCACGCACAAGCCAATGGTATCGAATGTGAAGTTTCGCTTGAGAATATGATGGCATGTGGCGTAGGTGCTTGTCTCTGTTGTGTTTGCGACACCGACGAAGGTCATAAATGCGTATGTAAGGAGGGTCCGGTCTTCAATATCAAGAAACTCAATAAGTGGATGGAAAACTAGTTTCGGATATCTGTTGAAGAATCCATGCCTTATCCATCATATACGAAACATAAAAAATAAGGAAAGATGTTAGAAGTAAAACTACATAATCTCACTCTGAAGAATCCTGTGATGACAGCCTCGGGAACTTTCGGTTATGGCGAAGAGTTCTCCGATTTTATTGATATCAGCCGTCTGGGTGGCATTGTGGTGAAAGGGACCACGGGCGAACGCCGCCAGGGAAACCCCTATCCCCGTATGGCGGAAACTCCGTCGGGAATGCTTAATGCCGTAGGTCTGCAAAACGTCGGAGTCGACGCTTTCTGCAGCGATGTCTATCATAGAATCAAGGATATAGATACCAATATCATTGTCAACGTTTCTGGTTCTTCAATTGAAGAGTATTGTACAGTTGCCGAGAAAATCAACGAGCTGGAGAATATTCCTGCCATCGAACTTAATATCAGCTGCCCCAATGTGAAAAAGGGTGGTATGGGTTTTGGAACTAATCCCGATATGGCGGCTCAGGTCGTAGGTGAAGTAAGAAAAGTTTACGACAAAACGCTTATTGTGAAACTTACGCCCAACGTTACCAGCATTGTTGATATAGCCAAGGCTGTTGAAGCTGCAGGAGCAGATAGCGTTTCGTTGATAAACACTATGTTAGGTATGGCTATCGATGTTGAGAAGCGTCGTCCTTATCTTAGCACCATTACGGGCGGTCTTTCGGGTCCTTGTGTCAAGCCTGTTGCGGTTCGTATGGTTTGGCAAGTGGCCCATGCTGTGAATATCCCCGTTGTGGGTTTGGGCGGCATCAGTTGTGCGAATGATGCGCTTGAGTTCCTCATGGCTGGAGCGAAGGCTATAGAGGTAGGTACGGCAAACTTCGTAGATCCTGCCGTGACGGTTAAGATCGTAGAGGGTCTTGAGGAGTATTGCAACCGCCATGGAATCAAAGATATAAACGAGATTATCGGTATTATCTAGAATGGTGCTTATCGCCGATAGCGGTTCGACAAAAACCATCTGGGTTGTGGCGGAACGGGGGAAAGAACTGCTCCGCCATACTTCCATTGGGTTGAATCCTCACCTCACCTCGCCCGAGTGCTTTGGCGAGGTGCTAGCTGAGGTTCGTGAGCAGGTGAAACGCTTTGAAATCAACGATGTATACTTTTTCGGAGCGGGATGTGGGAGTGAAGAGAGTCAGCAAAAGGTCGCGGATTCAATAAGCCTCTTTTTCCCTCAGTCGCGGAGGCATATAGCTGGCGATATGTTGGGAGCTTGTATTGCTGCCTGTGGAGAAGCGGAGGGCATGGTGGGAATTATCGGCACGGGAAGTAATGCCTGTCTCTATGATGGAAGAAGAATCGTCAGTCAACCGTTGTCGCTCGGTTATATATTGGGTGATGAGGGATCTGGAAATCATATCGGTAAGCTTTTGTTGAAGGGCTATTTCTCTCAAGTTATGCCGGTAGAGCTTCGGGAGCAATTCGGGGAGACATTCCAGGTGTCGTATAATCAGATGCTCGAAAAGGTCTATCGCGAACCGAACGCCAACAGGTATCTGGCAAGTTTTGTGCCTTTTGCTATTGAGAATAAGGGGTGTGATTATGTTCAGAATATTGTTAGGGAGGCTTTTGAGAGTTATTTCGTTGCGCAGATCCTTCCGTTAGGAGGCAAGGTCCTCAATCTCGTGGGTTCTGTTGCCTATACCTTCCAAAAGGAATTGGGAGAGGTTGCTAATCTCCATGGAATCAGCTTGGGAACCATTTTGAAGGACCCGATTCCTGGTTTGGTCACGAACTTGTCGTGATTTTCTGATCTAGCGTCGCATCAAGGTCGCACTAGCGTCGCATTAGGGTCGCATCAAGGTCGCGAATTTGGGGGGCAGCTGCGAGGCAAGTGGGGCATTGGAGTTCGGAAATTGTGTCATAAAGAAGGCTCCTATCCGGTTTCTATCTCCCAATAGAGCGACCGAGGAACAAACTTTTTTTAAATAAAAGTACAATAAAATAAAAGAACCTGCGTTTATTGAGTACATAATAGTAAGTCCGTCGCGAAAGTGCCAGGGTGGCATGAGGCGGATGAAACATAATACGAATTAAACAGAACCGAACAATGGATTTAAGAAAGATCTTAGTAATCTCTGGCAAGCCAGGCCTTTATGAACTGGTGTCGCAGACCAAAGGTGGCGCAATCGTCGAGTCGCTTATTGATAAAAGACGTTGCCCCGTTTTCCGCAACGACCGTATCAGCTCTCTGAATGAGATCAGTATTTTTGTTGAGGATGGCGACAAGCCTCTGGCTGAGGTAATGCAGGATATTTTCCGCAAACAGGACGGCAAACAGGTTGAAATCGACATCAAGAAAGCTTCTAGCGATGAGGTGTTTGCCTTCTTCAAAGAGGTTGAGCCTTCCTATGATACCGACCGCGTCCACGCTAGCGACGTGAAGAAGATTCTCAGCTGGTACAACCTTCTGGTTGCCAATGAGAAAATTGACCTCGAAGAGCCCAAAGAGGAGTCCGTCGAGGAATAATTATGTAAAACCTAAGGAGGGAGACAGGTAGAAAAATTTCTGTTTCCCTCCTTGATAAATATTATTGATAGTATGACTGCATCGTATCGGACTGCGGTTCGTTTTTTGTTTCTGGCTATAATGGGGCTCGCGTCTATAACCTTACGCGCGCAAGCTCCTGCAAAGTCCTCGAGCAGCAGCAAAGCCAGCACCTACATATACAATGTGATGGGTTATGGCGACACCACAGTATGCCGCGTGTATTCGTGTGGCGGGCAACAGATGATCCGGAACATCGACCCTCGCCAGACTCCGGACAAGCACTATGTGGCGAACTATGTCTTTGAGGTGGATTATGTGGACCGTGCGACCGATAGCGTCTATTATCTGCTGGACTGTACCGACGGGAAGTACTACACCTCCTGGACACTCTCGAACAGCAATCTGCAATGGGATACACAAGTGGTTGACAAGAACATCACCCGCTACATCACCCATATCAATTCCAACCGTATGGAGTTTGAGATGAGCAGTCAGTATGGCGAAGATGTGACTCCCCTGCTCAGCTACGGCAACCTGCCTGGCGTGTTGGTCCGTTTCACCCGCAACGGCAACGTGACGATGGAACTGGAAGAGGTAAAGAAAGGCAAAGCCGACAAGAAATCTCCTTCGGTCATCCCTTCCAATATGGGAAAACGGATGACTAGTCGCGAGATCTCGAACCTCAAGAAGCAGAAGCTGGTGCTCACCCAACGCATCTTCGACAACGACCAGATACATTGGGGCGCCAATACCGATCACAACGAGGCAGTATGGAAGAGGAACGGCCTGGAAGGAAGTCACGAGCGCTTCCCCAAGGACACCACTATCCATTTTGCCGGAGGTACGTTAATCCTCAAACGGGTAAATTTTGGCATGTTGCCCAACCATTATCAGCTCTTTGCCGAGCTTCATCAGCAGAGCAATGGCGATGCCTACGACCGTACGGGTTCGATCTTCGTCATCCCCACTAGCAAGGCCCACACCTTCTTCGAGGGAATCGCTTTCAACCCCGACAGTCTGCCGATCCTATACTCAAAGAACGGAGAAAGATTCCAGGGTGTTGTCTCTACCGACAACTACGATGTGCCCGTAGAGCTCGTGCGTTTCTTCACACCTTTTGGCGTGAACCATTTCAACAGCCGGGTCCAACTCGACGGCCTTGAGTGGGAGGATGAGGCCTATTACAAGCAGGAAATAACCGACTTGGCGGCACTCCTGCAGGAGGATGTGTGGATTGGTGCGTTCATCGGCAACTATGATGGAGGCGGACACAAGGTGACGCTCGACATCAAAGCCTACCCGGGCGCCGAGACCTGGGAGGAGAAAGACCTGGAGAAACCTGTCATTCTGCCACTCTTCAACACCTGTAACGTGCTCGAGATGGCCGGGCAGAACTACGGAAAGATTTTTGGAACAGACAGCATCAAAGTAACGGTTACGATTCCCGAGACAGTTAACGGAAGAGCCGTGAAACGGATCCGCCTGCGCTACATCAGTACCGGTCATGGCGGCTGGGGAGGCGGCGACGAATTCAACCCCAAAGAGAACGAAATCTTCGTTGACGGAAAGAAACGTTTCACCCACACTCCATGGCGTGGCGACTGCGGAACATTCCGCAAGTTCAACCCCGTGAGCGGCAACTTCTGGAACGGAATTTCCTCAAGCGACTATTCGCGTAGCGGTTGGTGTCCCGGAACGGCAACGCAGCCCGTATATTTCGACCTTACCGGTCTTCCGGCAGGCAAGCACACCATCTCCGTCGCCATTCCCATGGGCGAGGACGAGGGAGGCAGCTTCAGCCATTGGTGCGTTTCGGGCGTCCTTATCGTCGAATAGACAACCGTCAACAAAAACCAATAATCGTCGGACGACATGAAAAAACGAACTCTCATCATAATCATCATCGCAGCCCTTCTGCTCGTGGCAGGAGGCGTTGTGGCGTGGCTGTTATGGCAGAGAGGCAAGGGCTCCGGCGAGTCCTCCAACAACCAATCCACAGAAAAACCGCGCCTCGTTCCCAACGAAGACGGCATCTACGAAGGTGGTTTCGACCTCGAAGCCGGAGGAAGTTATATGATCGTCTATGATAGCGACACGGCTTTTGCCGTGGTCGAAGCGCTTTCTTCCAGCGCCATCGAGGGAGTCTGCTATCTGGTAGAGAAGGGGAGCGACTGTGTGGTTCCCCAGCCCTTCAAACTCGCCACACGACGTCATAGCAGCACCTTGGCTCTCGGGCAAGAGAAGGAAGTGGCATTTGAAATGGGAGGAGAGGAATTCCGCGAGTGCCTCGACGGAGGCAAGCATATTGTGAGAGAGAAGACTGGCAAAAACCACACCTTCTCCGTCCGTCCTTATTATGCACCCGAATATACCGAAGTGACAGACCGTCGTTTCAAGCAGGAACTTTTCCGTGTTGAGACTTTCCGCGATGTGGAGTTCAATGTTCAGAAAGGTTATTGGGCTACCCTTACAGGTAATGAAGCCGACGGCTACGGGAAGATTATCCGTTCGGGAATCTCTAAGAGCCTGAAGAGGCGTGACGTCAGTCTGGCTATGGACATCTATCTGCCTCAGGGAGAGAACCGCGACCCAACAGACTCCCAGACTCCTGTTGCGAACGGACGTCCCTTGATTCTTTTCCTCCATGGTGGCGCTTTCTATGTGGGCGACAAGGCTGAGCCTCATATTGCCGGCTGGTGCCGTCATTTCGCCTCCATGGGTTATGTCACAGCCTCGGCTAACTACCGTATGGGTTTCATGCCCACCAAGAAGGAGATCCAAAAGACAGGTCTCGATGCTGCCGAGGATGCTCTCGATGCTGTGCGGTTCCTCAAAGGCAGGGCTGCCGAATATCATATCGACACCAATATGCTCTTTGTTGCCGGAACCAGCGCCGGAAGCATCATCGCCCTCGACATTGCCTATGCCAAAGACTGCGACGTGAAGTTCAGGGCTGTGGCCAATATGTGGGGCGCGGTAACAGATCTGGACAATCTGAAGAACAGCCGTACCGATATTGTCTCTTTCCATGGCGACGCCGACCAGCTAGTCCCCTATGACGAGGGCTTCCCCTTCTCCGACATACGAAACGGCAAGGTCGGTAAAGCGTTGTTTGACAAGATGTACGGCTCCAAAGCCCTTTCGCGTAAGGCTGTGGAACTCGGCTTGCGTTGCAAATTCTATTCGTTTGCTGGCGAAGGACACGCCCTTCATCTAAATGCCGACCGCAGTCTGAACCAGAAGAACTACAGCTTCATCCAGGACAGCATGGCAGCCTTCTTCTATGGCGAGATGGTTCCTAGGGAAGCTAAGATAGAACAAGATAGATTCGATGCCCGCCATTTCCTCGTCGATCATCCTATGGTGCAACAGGTGCAATGGAACGTGCCGCGTGCTTTTGTGCTTCGCCAGACCGAGAAGGAGATTTGGCTCGTGTGGCCTCAAACTAGCGTGCAACGCATCGTTGAGGCTTCGGGACATTACGACAACGGCATAGGTTTCACTTGCAAAACAGAGATTTAGAATCATGACAAAAGACGAACTTAATAACGAACTGAAGAAACTGCAGATGCTGCTCGACAGCTATGAGGAGCTGGATTGCGATATGGAGAATCCTGAGTATGTGGCTCGCGGCAACGGCTTTTGCGACGCCAAATATAGCGAAGACTTCATCGAAGGACAGATTGCCAGCATCCGCGAGCGGATGGAGAAGATAAAGAAACAGCTAGAGTCGCTTTAATCCTCCTCGTGGCAGACTATCGGCAGAGTCTAGCGAGCTAGATCTGCGAGTCTGCAGCGACCTTAATGCTAGGTTATAGCGACCTTGATGCGATGCTAGAGTCAATCACATCGTGGCATCTGTTCAAACCCAAAGGAATAACACCAAAACACAGAATATTATGAACCAACGTATCATCACTCTTCTACTTTGCGCTCTTATGGCTTTTGCCGTCGTATCGTGCAAGAAAGACAAGGACGGCGACTCCAGCAGCCAAGGAACGACAGGTCCTCAAGGCACCTTTGCCGAAGGAATCTACAAGCCTACCTATCGCATCGCCTCCATCAAAGAAGGCGGGAATGTCGTTCAGTCGTGGAGCTGGGGCACTTCAAAGCTTGCTGCGGTAGTCAACGCAAAAGACAACACATCCTCCTCTTTCACCTATAGCGGCGATATGATTGGTGGGGTCACTATCTCGGGAGAGAACACAGACCAAAGCATAGTCTATACCTACGGAGGAGATCTTGTGACTCAGATGAAAATCAGCCACAACTCGCAGGAAGATGTGGTGATGAATATCCAGCACGATGCTAGCGACCGTCTCGCTTCGGTCGACCTTGTCCTCAGCAACGACTATGCCATCCAGATGTGCATTGGGGTTGTAAACTTCAAGAGCGCTTTAGGCAGACTCGTCGGCAAGGAGACTTTTGAGGCGATGACCGAGATGCTCTCTTTGATGAACCTTAAAAAGAACGCGGGCAAACTTGATATTAGCAACAAGCATTTCTCTATCACCTATACATGGGAAGGTAGCAACATCGTCAAAGAGTCGCTCCGGGGAAATGTTCAAGCCACGGCTACGATCTCCGAGGTGGCAGAAGCCTTCAATTTCGGATCAATAAGCAATCTTCTTAGCTATATCAGTAACGATCCTTTCCCTCTTGAGAGTTCTATTCAGCGCGATATTGTCTATACCTACGACAACAACCCCAATCCCATCTGGTACTATTGGGGCGAAGGTATTGCCGTTGAGAACCTCTCCAGGAATAACATCGTTACCGCCACTACCACAGGCACGTTGGAAAACCAGATCACAATTACCTTTCCCGACGCTATCCCTATTGTAGGAGGCACTTCCCGAGAATTTCCTCGCAGCACAGACCTTGCAGCCTCCGTCACTCACACTTACACCTACAATAATAACGGCTATCCGACAACCGTTACCACTAATGGTGTAGCCAAAAACTACGCCTATTCCAACTAACCGTAGATTTATTCTTTAGTCATTCTGAATCAAAACAAAAACAAGATATTATGTATACCGAACACGACAAACAATTTGCTCGTTACACCATTACATCGGCGCTTCCGTATGCCAACGGACCCGTTCATATCGGACACCTAGCAGGCGTTTATGTCCCTGCTGACATCTATGCTCGTTATCTCCGAGCCAATGGAGAAGACGTGCTCTTCATCGGAGGAAGCGACGAACATGGCGTTCCCATCACTATCAAAGCTCGCAAAGAGGGCTGCACTCCTCAGGATATTGTTGATCGCTATCACAATATCATCAAAGACTCTTTCAAAGAGTTGGGTGTGTCGTTTGACATCTATTCCCGCACCTCTTCCGCCGGCCATCACGAGTTGGCTGCGGACTATTTCAAGAAACTCTATGAAGAAGGAAAGTTTATTGAGAAAACATCGCAGCAGTACTATGACGAAGAGGCTAAGACCTTCCTCGCTGACCGTTACATTACGGGAACTTGTCCTCATTGCGGCAACGAGCGTGCTTATGGAGACCAATGTGAAGCTTGCGGTACTACCCTTAACGCTACCGACCTCATCAACCCCAAATCTGCGCTCAGCGGCAATCCTCCTGTGCTGAAAGAGACCAAACATTGGTATCTTCCTCTCGATCAAGACGAACCGTGGCTTCGCGATTGGATTCTTGAACAGCACAAAGGTGATTGGAAGACAAACGTTTATGGTCAATGTAAGAGTTGGATTGATGCCGGCCTGCAGCCTCGTGCCGTTACCCGCGACCTTGACTGGGGAGTGAAAGTTCCCGTCGAAGGTGCCGACGGCAAGGTGCTCTATGTGTGGTTTGACGCACCTATCGGCTACATCTCCTTCACCAAGCAGCACACTCCTGACTGGGAAAAATGGTGGAAACAGAAAGATACCAAGTTGGTTCATTTCATTGGTAAGGATAATATCGTCTTCCACTGCATTATATTTCCCGCCATGCTTCATGCCGAAGGGTCCTACATCCTTCCTGATAATGTGCCGGCCAATGAGTTCCTCAACCTCGAAGGCGACAAGATCTCCACTTCCCGCAACTGGGCAGTATGGTTGCACGAGTATCTCGTCGATTTCCCAGGCAAGCAGGATGTGCTCCGTTACACCCTCTGCTCCAATGCTCCCGAAACCAAGGACAACGATTTCACCTGGAAGGATTTCCAGCTGAAGAACAACTCCGAGCTGGTAGCCATCTTAGGCAATTTCGTCAACAGAACACTTGTCCTCACTCATAAGTTCTACGAAGGTCATGTTCCCGCCATGGGCGAACTCACAGACCTTGAACGTCAGACCATAGAAGAGATGAAGACTTTCCCCGAGCGTATCGGTCGCAGTATTGAGACCTATCGCTTCCGTGAAGCGCTCTCCGAAATGATGAATCTCGCTCGTCTCGGCAACAAATATCTCACAGAGACCGAACCTTGGAAACTCATCAAAACTGACGCAACCCGCGCAGCTACCGTCCTGAACCTCTCTCTTCAGATTTGTGCTAACCTCGCCATCCTGGCAGAACCATTTCTTCCTTTTAGCGCCGAGAAGATGCGTAAGATGCTTAACCTCAGCGCTTCTGGATGGACAACTGCTGGAAGTTCCGAGCTTCTTAAGGAAGGAGACCTCATCAACCAGCCTGAGCTGCTGTTTGAGAAGATCGAGGATGCTGCTATCGAAGGACAAATTCAAAAACTGGCCGACAAGAAGAAGCAGAACGAGCTCAACGCCTGGGCTCCTGCTGCGGTAAAACCTATAGTAGAGTTCGACGATTTTGGTAAGGTCGACATCCGCGTAGGTACTGTGCTTGAATGCACTAAGGTCCCCAAGGCTGATAAGCTCCTCCAGTTCAAGATTGAGGATTCCATGGGAACTCGCACCATCGTCAGCGGCATCGCCAAATATTATCCCGAGCCCGAGAAACTGGTAGGACAGCAGGTCTGCTTCATCGCCAACTTTGCTCCTCGCAAGCTCAAAGGCATTGAGAGCCAGGGTATGATCCTGTCTGCTGAGGACAAAGATGGTCGTCTTGTCCTCATCACCCCCTCGCAACTTGTAACTCCTGGTTGTAGCATCGGATAAACAGGACTATCCTGAACATAATAAGAAAAGAGACTGCGAGGAATCGCAGCCTCTTTTCTGTCTAGAGAGAGAAATCGTTCCTATGTCATAATAGAAAATATTGTTCGCGCGTGTGCGTGGAAAGGAAAGTGTTAGCTGTACAATAGTTGTTAATAAGTCGATGTGCAATAGCAAAGAACGGCAGAACGATCGTTGGTTCCCCAAATGATCTGTTTTTCAAATGGATCAAATGCGGTCTAGGCAGGCATCACTGTCGCTCTAGCGTCCCATTAAGGTCGCATTAGCGTCGCAAAAGAGCGGAGCTAGAGTATCGCAAGGACGAAAGAAGTAGGCGAAAAGTGTCTTTGACCGCAATAAAGGTGGGGAAAGATGAAATGATAACAGAATAAAGAAAGTCATATAGAGAAAAGCAATAGTGCATGATAATCAGATTGTTGTAGAATAGTATGGAAGTTCAGATGCAAAATAAGCCTTATGTGGTTGTTGATTCTATAGTTTGTAAATGAGATAGTTATGAAGATATTCAGAGTGTCTTTGGTCCATTGGCTGTTGAAAAGTTGTTAAAAACGGAGCAAATTGTGCGAAATTCCGGTGGTTTTACCCCCGTATCGAGGAGTTGCGATGAAAAAAGTTCTGTAAAATTAGTGTTGATAATCAGCAAGATTAGAAAAAAGATTGAAAAAATATGCAAAAATATTTGGATAGTATGAAAAATGTGCGTATTTTTGCAACCTCAAATCACGAGAACGAGTTGTTTGAAAAAGCTGTAAAAAGCCGATGTAACTCAGTTGGTAGAGTAGCTGATTTGTAATCAGCCTGTCGGGGGTTCGAGTCCCTTCATCGGCTCGGATCTTCAAAAACCAACCTTCGTCGGTTGAGAAGAATGGGGAAGTCGCATAGTGGCAATTGCAACAGACTGTAAATCTGTCCTCTTCGGAGTTCAGTGGTTCGAGTCCACTCTTCCCCACAACCTACTAAGAAGCGGAAGTAGCTCATTTGGTAGAGCGATAGCCTTCCAAGCTATAGGTGGCGGGTTCGAGCCCCGTCTTCCGCTCAAAACTCTTCGAGCGAGACAGGATCGAAGAAATAAAAGAAGCTGTAGTAGCTCAGCTGGTAGAGCGCATCCTTGGTAAGGATGAGGTCGCCGGTTCAAGTCCGGCCTATAGCTCTTTTTTTTGTCCAAAAGTTTAGGCTTGAGGCAAAAGAAAAAGCTAGAAAATACAAAAATCTGAAATGAGGACAAGAGAAATTTTGCCCTCGTTGATTGCGAAGAAGTAAATTGTTTAAACTTAATACGTATTAAAATGGCAAAAGAAAAATTTGATCGTTCTAAACCACACGTTAACATTGGTACTATCGGCCACGTTGACCACGGTAAGACTACCCTGACCGCTGCTATTACTAAAGTTCTCGCAGAAAAAGGTCTCTCCGAAGTAAAATCTTTCGACTCCATCGACTCTGCTCCCGAAGAGAAAGAGCGTGGTATCACCATTAATACTGCTCACGTTGAGTATCAGACCGAGATTCGTCACTACGCTCACGTTGACTGCCCTGGTCACGCTGACTACGTAAAGAACATGGTTACTGGTGCTGCTCAGATGGACGGTGCTATCCTCGTAGTTGCTGCTACCGATGGTCCTATGCCCCAGACTCGTGAGCACATCCTCCTCGCTCGTCAGGTAGGTGTTCCCCAGCTCGTTGTTTTCCTCAACAAGTGCGACCTCGTAGATGACCCCGAGCTCCTCGACCTCGTTGAAATGGAAGTTCGCGAACTCCTCTCCACTTATGACTATGATGGCGACAACATCCCCATCATCCGCGGTTCCGCTCTCGCTGGCCTCAATGGCGAAGCTTCCGGCGTAAAGAACGTTGAAGACCTCATGGCAGCTGTTGACAGCTGGATTCCTGAGCCCCAGCGCGCTTGCGACAAAGACTTCCTCATGCCTATCGAGGACGTATTCTCCATCACCGGTCGTGGTACCGTAGCTACTGGTCGTATCGAGACCGGTATCATCCACACTGGCGACCCCGTTGATATCATTGGTATGGGTGCTGAGAAACTGAAATCCACCGTTACCGGTGTTGAGATGTTCCGTAAGATCCTTGACGAAGGTATGGCTGGTGATAACGTAGGTCTCCTCCTCCGCGGTATCGACAAAGACGAGATCCGTCGTGGTATGGTAATCGCTAAACCCGGTTCCATCAAACCTCACAACAAATTCGAAGCTACCGTTTACATCCTCAAGAAAGAGGAAGGTGGCCGTCACACTCCTTTCAAGAACAACTACCGTCCTCAGTTCTACTTCCGTACTACTGACGTTACCGGTGAAATCCACCTCCCCGAAGGTCGTGAGATGGTAATGCCTGGCGATAACCTCACTATCACTGTTGACCTCATCGCTGACATCGCTCTCAACGAGAACCTCCGTTTCGCTATCCGCGAAGGTGGCCGTACCGTTGGCTCTGGTCAGGTAACCAAACTTCTTGATCTCTAAGATTTAGAAAAACCTAAGATAAGTGCCGAGCTTCGGCCCGGCACTTCCCTAGGGGCATAGTTAAATGGTATAATACCGGTCTCCAAAACCGTAGTTGGGAGTTCGATTCTCTCTGCCCCTGCCAATCAAAATTACTTTAGAATAAGACATGTCAAAGTTTGGTAATTACTGTAAGGAAAGCTACGACGAACTCGTGCACAAAGTATCGTGGCCTACATTCAAGGAATTGCAGAACAGCGCCGTTGTAGTTGCTGTAGCTGCTCTTATCTTTGCTATCGTCATCTTCATCATGGACTATGTATGTGGAGTCCAGGGTGGCGTATGGAAAGGTATCTTAGGCTTAATATACGAATTAATCGGATAAACGGCAAACAAAACCAGTCTTGCTTCCCAATTCTTTTGAGACTGTGTTTTAGCCGTTGATTTTCCCTTAATTATATCTTTCTTTCACTCAAAATAAGTGCTGTGACCACGTGTCGTCAGCCTTTAGTTTGTGTAAAGAAACAAAAACAGTTCTTTTCAAGTTATCTTAAACAATGGAACAATCCCAGTATAAATGGTATGTAGTAAGAGCAATTAGCGGAAAAGAGAAGAAAGCCAAGGAGTACATCGAAAGCGAAGTCGCTAAGAGAGGCCTGGCCGATCTCGTTCCCCAAGTGCTTATCCCCACCGAGAAAGTCTACACTGTCCGCAACGGAAAGAAGGTTGCCAAAGAACGCAATTATTTCCCCGGTTACGTGCTCGTACAGGCTGACTTCTCCCAGCGCGAGGATCTCATCCCCATTATTCAGAATGTCCCCAATGTTTTGGATTTCCTGCGCGAACGTGGCACCAAAGGCCAGAACAATGGCAAGCCCATCCCCATGCGCACCGCCGAAATCAACCGCATCCTTGGCAACATCGATGAGCAGGCTGAGCTTGACGGCTCGATGGGAGAGCGCTTCATTGTTGGCGAATCGGTCAAAGTCATCGACGGACCCTTCAACTCCTTCTCTGGTGTTGTGGAAGAAGTCAACGACGAAAAGAAGAAACTTACTGTCACAGTTAAGATCTTCGGCCGCAAGACTCCTCTGGAGCTTACCTTCAACCAGGTAGAAAAAGAATAGTTAATCAAAACAAATTAACCCTTTTAAACAATCACAAATGGCAAAAGAAGTTGCAGGATTGATTAAACTGCAAATCAAAGGCGGTGCAGCAAACCCCGCTCCTCCTGTAGGACCTGCTCTGGGTGCTAAGGGTGTGAACATTATGGAGTTCTGCAAGCAGTTCAATGCCCGTACTCAGGATAAGGCTGGCAAGATCGTGCCCGTTATTATCACTGTTTACACCGACAAGAGCTTTGATTTTGTAGTAAAGACTCCCCCTGTTGCCGTACAGCTTAAGGAATTCTCCAAAGCACAGAAAGGTTCCGGCGAACCCAACCGTGTAAAGGTCGCTTCCGTAACTTGGGAACAGGTACGTCAGATTGCAGAAGCCAAAATGCCTGACCTCAACTGCTTCACTATCGAATCAGCTATGAGCATGGTTGCCGGTACTGCACGCAGCATGGGTATCACCGTTACGGGTGAGAATCCCCTTGCTTAATTAACATTAAAATCATTTAACGCGGTAGCACGATCAAAAGTGCGGTGACCGCAAACAAATTTAATCATGGCAAAACTCACTAAGAAACAAAAAGAAGCCTTTGCTAAATTCGACAAGACTCAGGTGTTTACCCTCGAGCAGGCTGTTGAGGTAGTAAAGAACATCACCTACACCAAGTTCGACGCTAGTTTCGACCTCGATGTACGCCTCGGCGTTGACCCTCGTAAGGCCAACCAGATGGTACGTGGTTCTGTTACCCTTCCTCACGGTACTGGTAAGACCGTTCGCGTCCTCGCTATCGTAACTCCTGATAAGGAAGAAGAAGCTAAGGCAGCCGGAGCTGACTATGTTGGTCTCGACGAATACGTGACCAAGATTCAAGGCGGTTGGACGGACGTAGATGTTGTTGTAACCATGCCTTCCTGTATGCCTAAACTGGGTAAGGTGGCTCGTATCCTCGGTCCTCGTGGTCTGATGCCCAACCCCAAAACTGGCACCGTTACTATGGAAATCGGCAAAGCTATCAAAGAAGCTAAAGCTGGTAAGATCGACTTCAAGGTTGACAAATTCGGTATCATTCACACCGCAGTTGCTAAATGCAGCTTCGAGAATGCAAAGATCGTCGACAACGCACGCGAAGTTCTCAACGCCATCATCAAGCTGAAACCTGCTGCCGCTAAGGGTACCTATGTGAAGAGCATCACCGTTTCCTCCACTATGAGTCCTGGCGTTAAGGTTGATACCAAAGTCGCTACCTTGTAACAAACCCTTAGATTAGAGGGAATACCTCAAATCTCAATTCAAGTAAGAAAATCATTATGAGAAAAGAACAGAAAGAACAGCTTATTGATTCTTTGTGCGAAGAGATCAAAGCATATCCCCACCTCTATATCGCTGATATGGGCGGTCTGGATTCCGTGCTGACCAGCAAACTGCGTCGCGCTGCTTTCCGCAAAGAAGTGAAGCTGACCGTGGTCAAGAACACCCTTCTCATTAAGGCTATGGAAAAGAGCGGTTTCGATTACTCCGAGCTTTTCCCCGCAATCAAGGGTGAGACCTGCATAATGCTTTCGAACGTTAACAACGCTCCTGCCAAACTTATCAAGGAGTTCCGCACCGCTGAGAAGAAGGCTGCCAAGCCCATCCTCAAAGCTGCTTACGTTGAAGAATGCTTCTATGTTGGTGAACAGCACCTCGACGCACTTGTTAACATCAAGTCCAAGAACGAGCTCATCGCCGACGTTGTCGCTCTCCTTCAGTCCCCCATCAAGAATGTTGTTTCCGGCCTTCAGAATGCTGGTGGCACCATCTGTGGTGTTCTCGAAACATTATCGGAAAGAGCTGAATAAGCTAAACAAGGTGTGGCTACCTCCAACAAGCCAAAGCAATAAAATGGTCATAAGACCACATTAAAAACCAATTTGTAAAACATTTAAAAAATTATAGTCATGGCAGATATTAAAGCTATCGCTGAAGAATTAGTTAACTTAACCGTTAAAGAAGTAAAAGAACTCGCTGACGTTCTGAAAGAAGAGTACGGTATTGAACCCGCTGCTGCTGCTGTTGCAGTTGCTGCTGCTCCCGCTGCTGGTGCTGCTGCTGCTGAGGAAAAGACCTCCTTCGACGTTATTCTTAAGGCTGTTCCCGATGCAACCAAGAAACTCGCCGTTGTAAAGGCTGTTAAGGACCTCGCTTCTCTCGGTCTCAAAGAGTCCAAAGAGCTCGTTGACAACGCTCCCAAACCCGTTAAGGAAGGCGTTTCCAAAGACGAAGCTGACTCTCTGAAGAAAGCCCTCGAAGAGGCTGGCGCAGAGGTTGAGGTTAAATAATTAGTTCTTAATTAATAACCCTACCTAAGGAATAGGGCCTCCGACCACAATGTCGGAGAGCCTATTCCTTGTTGCTATGCTACCTATTCTCGCGGGGGTTATATAAAGAGTTATTATTTCGCACAAGCCCGATTAGTAACATACACGCTGAAGGCGCGCAACACCTGCCGCCAAAATGATTCCCAAGAGAAACACTCCAACGCTGAACGAAGAACGCCTTTCGCTAACTTAAAAATTTTTATACCTTGGCACAAAAACAACCCACAGTCGTAAATTTTGCATCTGTTCGCAAATTTGACTATCCAGATTTCCTCGATATCCAGATTAAATCGTTCAAGGACTTCTTCCAGATTGAGACCAACCCCGATAATCGTAACAACGAGGGTCTCTACAAGGTCTTCAATGAGAATTTCCCGATTTCAGATGCTCGCAATAATTTCACTCTCGAATTCCTCGACTACTTCATCGATCCTCCCCGTTATTCTATCGAGGAGTGTATCGAGCGTGGTCTCACCTATAGCGTTCCCTTGAAAGCCAAACTGAAACTTTCTTGCAACGATCCCGAGAACGAGGAATTCCAAGCCATTGAACAGCCTGTATATTTGGGCATGATCCCTTACATGACCCCCAAGGGCACTTTCGTAATCAATGGCGCCGAACGCGTAGTTGTATCCCAGCTGCACCGTTCCCCCGGAGTATTCTTCGGCACCCAGTTCCATTCCAACGGTACTCAGCTCTATTCGGCTCGTATTATCCCCTTCCGTGGGTCATGGATGGAATTCACAACCGACATCAACAATGTGATGTATGCTTACATCGACCGTAAGAAGAAACTCCCCATCACCACTCTCCTCCGTGCTATCGGATATGAGTCGGACAAGGACATCCTCGACATCTTCCATCTTGCTGAAGAAGTTAAGGTGACCAAAGCAAACTTGAAAAAAGTTGTAGGTAAGAAACTTGCTGCCCGTGTTGTCGACAGCTGGGTAGAAGACTTCGTTGACGAAGATACCGGCGAGGTAGTTTCCATGGAACGTACCGAAGTGGTTATCGAACGCGATGTTGAACTTACCGAAGAGAATATCGAACAGATTCTCGAACTCGATATAAAAACCATCCTGGTTAAAACAGAGAACCGCGATGGTGTGGATTATTCTGTAATTTACAACACCCTGAAGAAAGACACAGCCAATAACGCCAAGGAAGCTGTGGAATACATCTATCGTCAGATGCGTAACGCAGAGCCACCAGACGAGGAAACTGCACGTGGCATCATCGAGAAGCTCTTCTTCTCCGACAAACGCTATGACCTGGGTGATGTAGGTCGCTACAAGATCAATACTAAACTCAACCTTGATGTCCCTGAGGAAGTACGTGTGCTTACCCAGACTGACATCACCTCTATTATTCAATATCTTATAGAGCTCATCAACCAGAAGGCTGATGTAGACGATATTGACCACTTGTCCAACCGTCGCGTACGCACAGTAGGCGAGCAGATGTCTTCCCAATTCAGCGTGGGTTTGGCACGTATGGCTCGTACTATCCGTGAACGTATGAATGTACGCGATAACGAGGTCTTTACTCCTACGGAGCTGATCAATGCCAAGACTCTTTCGTCGGTAATCAACTCCTTCTTTGGTACCAACCAGCTTTCTCAGTTTATGGATCAGACCAATCCTCTGGCTGAGATTACCCACAAACGCCGTATCTCCGCCCTCGGTCCTGGCGGTCTCTCCCGCGAGCGTGCAGGTTTCGAGGTACGTGACGTACACTACACTCACTATGGCCGTCTCTGTACTATCGAGACTCCTGAAGGACCTAACATCGGTCTTATCTCCTCTTTGAGTGTATATGCAAAGATCAACAGCCTTGGTTTTATCGAGACTCCTTATCGTAAGGTAGTGAACGGTCAGGTAATCCTTAACGAGGCACCTGAGTACTTCACCGCCGAGAACGAAGAGAACAAGACTGTTGCACAGGCTACCACCCACCAGGATGAAGATGGCAAGATCCTTGACGCCAAGGTTAAGGCTCGCCGTCAGGCCGACTTCCCCATCGTTTCTCCCGAAGAAGTTGACCTCATGGACATCGCTTCGAACCAGATTGCATCTATCGCAGCATCACTTATCCCCTTCTTGGAGCACGACGATGCTAACCGTGCACTTATGGGTTCGAACATGATGCGCCAGGCCGTTCCTCTGCTCAACCCCGAGATTCCTATTGTAGGCACCGGTATCGAGCAGAGCGTTGCAGAGGACTCCCGAGTTCTTCTCAATGCTGAGGCTGATGGCGTTGTAGAATATGTTGACTCTACTAAAATAGTAATACGTCACGCGCGTACGGAAAAAGATCGTCTCGTTTCTTTCGAGGACGACGTACACGAGTATCGTCTCACCAAATACCAGCGTACCAACCATACAACAGCCATCAACCTGCGTCCTATCGTGCGCAAAGGTGACAAGGTAAAGAAGGGTCAGGTACTTTGCGAAGGCTATGCTACCCAGAATGGTGAACTCGCATTGGGTCGCAATATGAAGGTTGCCTTCATGCCTTGGAAAGGTTACAACTACGAGGATGCTATCGTTATCAGCGAGCGCGTAGTTAAGGAAGATATTTTCACCTCTGTACATATTGAAGAGTTCACTCTCGAAGTCCGCGAAACCAAGCGCGGTAATGAGGAGCTCACTAGAGATATCCCCAACGTAAGTTCCGATGCCACCAAGGATCTCGACGAGAATGGTATCATTCGTATCGGTGCTGAGGTTAAGGAAGGCGATATCCTCATCGGTAAGATCACGCCTAAGGGTGAGAGCGATCCCACTCCCGAAGAGAAGTTGCTCCGCGCTATATTCGGCGATAAGGCTGGAGATGTCAAGGACGCTTCCCTCAAGGTTCCTCCTTCGGTTCGTGGCGTTGTTATCGACAAGAAACTTTTTGCGAAGATCATCCGCGACCGCAAGCAGAAGGCTCGCGAGAAGGAACTTCTTGCCGGTCCCGAGCAGGAATTCAAGAACGAGATGGCAGACCTCAAGGAGAAACTCATCGACCGTCTGCTTATCATTCTCCAAGGCAAGACTTCCAATGGTGTTTACGATATTCATAAAGTAGAACGTATTCACAAGAAAGATAAGTTCACCGTTAAGGCACTCCAGTCCCTCAACTACGACGAAATCAGTGCCTCCAAGTGGACCAATGATAAAGAGACCAATGCAATGATCCGTGAGCTCCTTAATAATTATAGTATTAAGGCACGCGAGATCAACGGTCGCTTCACACGTAACAAATTTGCCCTCACCATTGGTGATGACCTCCCCAGCGGAATCGTCCAGATGGCTAAAGTCTACATTGCTATCAAGCGCAAACTCCGTGTAGGTGATAAGATGGCAGGTCGCCATGGTAACAAGGGTATTGTTTCTAAGATTGTACGTGCCGAGGATATGCCATTCCTCGCCGACGGTACTCCTGTTGATATCGTACTGAATCCTCTGGGTGTGCCTTCTCGTATGAACTTAGGTCAGATTTATGAAACCGTTCTCGGTTGGGCAGGCAAGGTTCTTGACAAACGTTTCAAGACCCCCATTTTCGATGGTGCTACCCTTGAGCAGATTAACGGTTACATGGCAGAAGCTGGCTTGCCCGCAAACGGCCGTACCTACCTCTACGATGGTGAGACCGGTGAGCGTTTCGACCAGCCCGCTACAGTTGGTTACATCTACATGCTTAAACTCCACCACCTTGTGGACGAAAAGATGCATGCTCGTTCCATCGGACCTTACTCCCTCATCACCCAGCAGCCTCTCGGCGGTAAAGCCAACTTTGGTGGTCAGCGTTTCGGTGAGATGGAGGTCTGGGCACTCGAGGCTTATGGTGCTGCCAACGTACTGCAGGAAGTTCTTACTGTTAAGTCCGACGACGTTATGGGTCGTGCTAAAGCATACGAATCCATCGTTAAGGGCGACAATATGCCCACTCCTGGTATTCCCGAGTCGTTCAACGTGCTTGTTCACGAATTACGCGGCTTAGGTCTTGAGGTAACCTTCGATTAGTTGAATAGTGAATAGCGAATAGCGAATGGGGTAGGTCCCCTTGCCCCATTCCTTACTCACCACTCAAGCAAAGTACAACCAACCACTAATCACCTATCACTAATCACAAACACGAAAAGAAAATGGCATTTAAACAAGAATCTCAGATAAAAAACGATTTCAATTCGATTACCGTAAGCTTGGCCTCTCCCGAGTCCATCAAGAAGCGTTCCTATGGTGAGGTTACCAAACCCGAAACGGTGAACTACCGTACCTACAAGCCCGAGCGCGATGGTCTCTTCTGCGAGCGCATTTTCGGTCCTACCCGCGACTGGGAGTGCAACTGCGGAAAATACAAACGTATCCGTTACAAAGGCATTGTCTGCGACCGTTGTGGCGTTGAGGTAACCGAAAAGAAAGTACGTCGCGAACGTATGGGCCACATTGAGCTTACTGTACCTGTAGCTCATATTTGGTTCTTCCGTTCCCTCCCCAACAAGATCGGTACTCTTCTTGATATTCCTAGCAAGAAACTCGAGCAGGTTATCTATTTCGAGAAATATGTAGTTATCCAGCCCGGTATTGCTACTCTCAACGAGAACCCCGTTAAGAAATACGACCTCCTTACCGAGGAAGAGTTCTATGCTATCACCGAGGCTCTCCCCATTGAGAACGCACAGCTTGACGACAGCGATCCCGACAAGTTCATCGCTGGCATGGGTGCCGAAGCTCTTTATCCTCTTCTTTGCGAACTGGATCTTGACAAGCTCTCCTATGAACTCCGCGACCGCGCATCCAAGGAGACTTCCAATCAGCGCAAGCAGGACTGCCTGAAGCGCCTGAATATTGTTGAATCCTTCCGCGATTCCCAGCGCCGTATGCAGGAGCGTGGTATGGACAACCGTCCTGAGTGGATGATTATGAAGATTATCCCCGTCATCCCTCCCGATCTTCGTCCTCTCGTTCCTCTGGATGGTGGCCGTTTCGCCACCTCCGACATCAACGAACTCTATCGTCGCGTTATCATCCGTAACAACCGTCTGAAACGTCTCGTAGAGATTAAGGCTCCTGATGTAATTATGCGTAACGAGAAGCGAATGCTTCAGGAAGCAGTCGACTCTCTGTTTGACAACTCCCGCAAGGTTAGCAGCGTGAAGAGCGACGGCAATCGTTCTCTCAAGTCTCTCTCCGACTCCCTCAAGGGTAAGCAGGGCCGTTTCCGTCAGAACCTCCTCGGTAAGCGTGTTGACTACTCTGGTCGTTCTGTAATCGTTGTAGGTCCCGAGCTGAAGATGCACGAGTGTGGCCTTCCTAAGGATATGGCTTCTGAGCTCTTCAAACCTTTTATTATCCGCAAGATGCTCGAGCGTGGTCTCGTTAAGACCGTGAAGAGCGCTAAGCGTATTGTTGACCGTAAGGATCCCGTTGTATGGGAAATCCTCGAGAATATCCTCAAGGGTCACCCCGTCATGCTCAACCGTGCTCCTACCCTCCACCGTCTGGGTATCCAGGCGTTCCAGCCTAAGCTGGTAGAAGGTAAGGCTATCCGTCTGCACCCTCTGGTTTGTACCGGTTTTAACGCCGACTTCGATGGTGACCAGATGGCAGTACACGTACCTATGGGTAATGCTGCTGTTCTTGAGACCCAGATCCTCATGCTCTCCAGCCACAACGTGCTCAACCCCGCCAACGGTGCTCCTATCGCAGTACCTTCGCAGGATATGGTACTTGGTCTGTATTACATGACCAAGCCCCGTCGCTCTGTCGAGACTGAAGTTGTTAAAGGCGAAGGCCTCAACTTCTACTCTGCTGAGGAAGTTATCATGGCATACAACGAGAAGCGTGTGGCCCTCAATGCTTGTATCACCGTTCGCCTCCGCGAGTTCGAGGGCCGCGATGAGTACGACTTTGTTAAGACTGACAAGACTTTTGCAGAAGTCATAAAAGATAAGAATGGCAACCTCCTTACCGATATCGATTGCGCTAGCGAGGCAGAAATAGCTCAGCGCAGCCGTACCGAGTTTGAGATCCGCCGCGACAAGGATGGCAACCCCATCGTTGACGCCAACGGCCATTTCATCAAGACCAACCGTCTTCGCACTACCGTGGGTCGCGTAATCTTCAACCAGCTCGTTCCCAACGACTATGGTTATATCAATATGCTTATTGGTAAGAAGGCACTTCGTGACATCATTGGTTCTCTCTTCGCAACTTGCGGCAACTCGACTACCGTTAAGTTCCTTGACGATATCAAGAATATGGGTTATCGTCAGGCATTCCGTGGTGGTCTCTCCTTCAACCTTGGCGACGTCCTTATTCCTGCCGAGAAAGAGGGTCTCGTAACCAAGGCCAACGAAGAGGTAGAAGAGGTGCTCATGCAGTACGGTATGGGTCTTATCACCAACAACGAGCGTTACAACCACGTTATCGATATCTGGACCAACACCAACAACCAGCTCACCGAGACCTTGATGAAACACCTCAAGGCCGACAACCAAGGTTTCAACCCCATCTTCATGATGTACGACTCCGGTGCCCGTGGTAGCAAGGAGCAGATCCGTCAGCTCTCAGGTATGCGTGGTCTTATGGCTAAGCCTCAGAAGGCTGGTGCTACCGGTAACGAAATTATCGAGAACCCTATTCTTTCCAACTTCAAGGAAGGTCTTACCGTTCAGGAGTACTTTATCTCTACCCACGGTGCTCGTAAGGGTCTTGCCGATACCGCACTGAAGACTGCCGACGCCGGTTACCTTACCCGTCGTCTTGTTGACGTTGCTCACGACGTTATCATCCACGAAGAAGACTGCGGCACTCTCCGTGGCCTTCCCACTACCGCTCTCAAGAAAGGTGAGGATATCGTTGTAACTCTTGCTGACCGTATCCTCGGTCGCACCTCCGTCCACGACATCTACGATCCTCAGACCGGTGAGATGATTGTTCCCGCTGGCGAGGAGATCACAGAAGTCATTGCTAAGCGTATTGAAGACGCTGGCATCGAAGAAGTGGAAATCCGTTCCGTGCTCACCTGCGAGGCCAAGCATGGCGTCTGCGCCAAGTGCTACGGCCGCAACCTTGCTACCGGCAAGATGGTTCAGAAAGGCGAAGCTGTCGGCGTGATCGCCGCACAGGCTATTGGTGAACCTGGTACTCAGCTTACCCTCCGTACCTTCCACGTTGGTGGTGTTGCTGGTGGTAACATCGGTACCAATTCCTCTATTCAGGCACGCCACGAAGGTCGTCTTGAAATCGACGAGCTCCGTTCACTCCCCTATACCGAAAGCGATGGCACCAGCTATCAGATCGTTATGGGTCGTTCTGCCGAAATGCGTATCGTCGACGAAAAGACCGACGTTACCCTTTTCTCCGCTCTGCTCCCCTATGGTTCCAAGCTCTTCAAGTCTGCTGGCGAAATCATGCATAAGGGCGACCTCATTGCCGAATGGGATCCTTACAATGCAGTCATCATCTCCGAGGCTACTGGTAAGATTTCTTTCAAGAATGTTGTTGAGAACGTCACCTTCCGTGTTGAGAGCGATGCTCAGACCGGACTTCAGGACAAGGTTGTCATCGAGAGCCGTACCCGCAACAACAATCCCGCTATTGATATTATCGACGAGGAAGGCAATATCCTCAAGGAATACGACCTTCCCGTTGGTGCACATATCGGTGTTGAGAACGGTCAGGAAATCAAGGCCGGCGAAAGCATGGTCAAGATTCCTCGTTCCTTCGGTAAGGCTGGCGATATTACCGGTGGTCTTCCCCGTGTTACCGAGCTCTTTGAGGCACGTAACCCCTCCGATCCCGCAGTTGTTGCCGAAATCGACGGTATCGTTTCTATCGCTAAGAAACTGAAACGTAATAACCGCGAAATCACCATCACCTCCAAGACTGGCGAACAGCGCTCCTATCTCATCTCCACCTCCAAGCAGATCCTTGCTCAGGATCAGGACTATGTGAAGGCGGGTACTCCTCTCTGCGAGGGCGCCATCACTCCTGCCGATATTTTGGCTGTAAAGGGCCCCATGAAGGTTCAGGAATACATCGTTAACGAGGTTCAGGAAGTTTACCGTCTCCAGGGTGTTAAGATCAACGATAAACACTTTGAGATCATCGTACGTCAGATGATGCGCAAGGTTGAGATTGAAGATCCAGGCGACACCCGTTTCCTCGAAGGCGAGTTGGTCAACAAGATGGACTTCCACGAGACCAACGACGGCCTCTTCGGCATGAAGGTTGTTGTCGATAAGGGTGAGAGCGAAGGCGTTGAGAACGGTCAGATCATCAGTGCCCGCAAGCTCCGCGACGAGAACTCTATCCTTCGTCGTAAGGATATGAAGCTTATTGAAGCCCGCGATGCCAAGCCCGCCACCGCTAAGCAGATCCTCCAGGGTATTACCCGCGCTTCCCTCCAGACCAAGTCCTTCATCTCCGCTGCATCCTTCCAGGAGACCACCAAGGTACTCACCGAGGCAGCCATCAACGCTAAGCAGGACTACCTCGAGGGTATGAAGGAGAACGTGATCGTAGGTCACCTCATTCCTGCAGGTACTGGTCTCCGCGAATACCAGAACATCACCGTAGGTAATGCTAAAGAGGTAGAATCCGTAATGCACAAATAGAGGAAACACTCTGTTTGGCCGAGGTTTTTATCGAAAGAAAACATGATCCTCAATACAAATCCCCGGCACTTAGGTACCGGGGATTTTTTTTAATGAATAGCAACCACTATGAGCAAAGAAAAAGACAATAATCTCGATCTTGATATTACCCCCGAAGTGGCTAATGGAACCTACAGCAATCTCGCTGTCATCACCCATTCTCCCACCGAGTTCACCCTCGACTTCGGTCAGATACTTCCCGGTACTGCTCGCCCTATCATCCGCAGTCGCGTGATAATGAACCCTATCCATGCCAAGCGTCTTCTTAGCGCTTTGATGGACAATGTTCAGAAGTACGAGGATAGCTTCGGCGAAATTATTGAGCCCCAACAGGCAGGCGGCACCATCAAGTACGATGGTGGCGGCACACCTCTTGGACGGGCATAGCTCCGGCGAGAATAAAGAGAAGGCCCTCGCCTTATTCCTATTCTCAAAAGGTAGCCTCTAATGGATGAAAAAACTAATTTTTGGAGGTCACCTTAATCATCTAGGATTACTAACAAACCGAAAGAATACATTATGAAACAGGTTTACATGTTCCCCGGACAGGGAGCACAATTTGTAGGTATGGGCAAAGACCTCTACGAAGGCAACGCCCAATGCAAAGAAATGTTTGAGAAAGCAAACGAAATTCTCGGATTCCGTATTACTGACGTCATGTTCTCAGGAACTCCCGAGGACCTGAAGCAGACTAAGGTTACCCAACCCGCCGTTTTCCTCCACTCTGTCATCCTCGCAGCCTCACTCGAAAGCCAGGGTAAGTTCTCCCCCGACATGGTAGCAGGCCATTCTCTTGGCGAATTCAGCGCCCTCGTAGCTGCCAAGGCTATGAGCTTTGAGGACGGTCTTCGTCTTGTTGCTGCTCGTGCCAACGCAATGCAGAAAGCTTGCGAAATCAAGCCCTCCACTATGGCTGCTGTTGTGAAACTCGCTGACGATGTTGTTGAGAAGCTCTGCGCCGAAATCGACGATGTTGTTGTTCCCGCCAACTATAATACCCCCGGTCAGCTTGTAATCTCCGGTTCTATCGAAGGTGTGGCTGCTGCTTGTGCCAAAGCCAAGGAGATCGGTGGTAAGGCTATCCCCCTTGCTGTAGGTGGTGCTTTCCACAGCCCTCTCATGGAGCCTGCACGTGTTGAACTGAGTGAAGCTATCAGCAAGACCCAGTTCTCTGCTCCTATCTGCCCCGTTTATCAGAACGTCTGCGCTCAGGCTGTTACAGACCCCGAGCAGATCAAGGCCAACCTTAACCTCCAGCTTACTGCTCCCGTACGTTGGACCGCCTCGGTACAGAATATGATTGCTGCCGGCGCTACCAACTTCATCGAGGTAGGTCCCGGTACCACTCTCCAGGGAATGGTTAAGCGTATCAACCCCGAGGTCACCGCCGTTTCTGGCACCGAACTCTAATCACATTCAACAGTTCTCCTCTCAAGCCCTGCCATACTCATGGTAGGGCTTGTTCTTTTGTCAGAGCATTCTTTTGACCTATAGAAAGCCTGTTGCACGTCGTTTTTTTTAATTGTCGAAAAACCTTGGATTTCTTGAAACGCCGGTATTTACCGCGCATAGGAACATGTTTCATCACGCAATTTGACCTATAGGTCTAGCTTTTTCTCCTTTGTTGGTGAAAAATAAACGTCGCAAGGACGATATCAACGATTGATATAGAAGGTTGAATAAGTGTGAGTTATCTGTCCTTGTGGCAGAATCGTAGATAGCCATTCTCTCTGATGGCGTCCACTCCGAAGATGGTGCTGATGTTCTCAGGGGTAAGAACGTCGGCAGTTTTGCCTTTCTGGAAGATATCCCCCTTGTGGAGGAGGATAGTTTGTGGGCAGTATTGGAGTGCAAGATTAAGATCGTGAACAACGATGAGGATGGTTTTGCCTTCCTTTTCTCTGATGTCACGCAGCAGTTCCATGATTTCAAACTGGTGGGCAATGTCCAGGTTTGACGTCGGTTCGTCAAGCAGCATGACAGGGGTGCTTTGAGCCAAGGCGCGGGCTATCATCACACGTTGCAGTTCCCCGCCGCTCATCTCGTGGGGTTTGGAGTTGCGAAGGTGAAAGGTATTCGTCTGGCGCATACACCGTTCAACGATCTCCTTGTCGGCTTGCGACTCGTTCTGCATCCTTCTCTGATAGGGATTCCGTCCCATGAGTACGATCTCGAAAGCCGAGAACTCGAAGTCAGAAGAGGCCTGTTGTCTCACAAACGAGATCTTTTGTGCCAGTTCTCGGGCAGAAAACGCCTTCAGCGGCCTCTTCTCTCTTCCCAGCGACACTTCGCCCACGCTAGGCTCCAGAAGGCCGGCCACGCAGCGCAGAAGCGTCGTCTTCCCGCATCCGTTGGCTCCTAGGAGAGCATAGAAGCCGCCTTCCTCAATGTCGAGGGTGATATTGCGCAGGATTTCTTTGTTGCCGAAGCTTAGCGAAAGATTTCGGGTGTGTATCATCAGAGGCTCTTTTTATTCTTGTATAACAGGTAGATGAAGAGAGGTGCTCCCACCAAGGCTGTGAGGCTTCCCACAGGCAGCTCGCTGGGAGGGAGAAGGGTGCGCGACAACGTGTCGCAGATGAGGAGGAAGAGGCCGCCAACAAAGATAGAGTAGGGGACGACTTTCCTGTTGTCGGCTCCCGTCACAAGACGTATCCCGTGGGGGACGACGAGGCCGACGAAGCCGATCACGCCGCAGGTCGATACGGCAAAAGCAACCATGAGGGTGGTGAAGAACAAGAGGATCTTCTTCACTTTCTCTACCTCGACGCCAAGACTTTGTGCTGTCTCGCTGCCGGCCAGCAGGAGGTTGAGATCTTTAGAATGGTAGATCACAACCGCAATGCCTACCAGAGCCACAGGTGCCAGCAGGGCTACGTCAAGCCATGAGGCGCTGGCGAAACTGCCCATGGTCCAGAAGATGATGCTCTCCATCTTGTCCTGGTGCAGAACCATGAGGAAAGAGATGAGTGCTGTGATAAGGAATGTTATACAAACACCTGTAAGCAAGAGTGTTGTTGTGTGCAGTCGGTTGCCGATAGAGGCTATGCGATAGATGAGCAATACGGTAAGAAGGGCTGTCACCAAGGCAAAGGCACCTATGCCCCAGAGGTAGTACTGCAGCCCGGCGATGATGGCAACGGCAGCACCCAGCGAAGCTCCCGACGAAACGCCAAGGATGTAGGGGTCGGTCAAAGGGTTGCGGAACACCGATTGGTAGGCGGCGCCACATACCGACAGGCTTGCTCCCACCATTACGCTCAGCACGATGCGGGGCAAGCGCAGTCTCCAAAAGATAGGCGATGTCCACATCTCGTCCCACGAAAAATGGACCACACCTACCATCGAGCTGCCTAGCATGGCTGCCAGAAGCAGGAACGCAAGGAGGAACAAATTGGCCGTCTTTCTCATCTGTATTGTATGTTTCTGATTCTATGATTATTTCAACAGGTCTTTCATGGTGTAGTAGCCTTTCTTCCCGTTGAGGAATTCGGCGGCCATCACAGCACCCAGAGCCAGCCCTTTGCGGCTCTTGGCCCGGTGGCTTACCAGAAGGGTGTCGATGTCGCTATCATAGACTACGGTATGTGTTCCGGGCTCTTCGGCCTGGCGTACGGAGAGGATGGGGATGACCTCCGTGGGCAGCATCTCTCTGTCTTGGGGTTGTGTGCTTTTGGCCTCGTCTACTTGGTTGTCGTCGCCTATCCAGAGCTCGCCATTGAGAGTCCAGCTGTTCTTCTGTTCAAGGTTTGCTATAGCCTCGTTGGCCAAGGTGATAGCCGTTCCGCTAGGTGCGTCGAGTTTGTGGATGTGATGGGTCTCAGCAATAGAGACGGCATATTCGTCCCTTCCGTTCATCAGCTGGGCTAGGCGGCGGTTCAGCTCAAACATGATATTCATCCCTATGCTGAAGTTGGAGGCAACGAAAAGCGACTGGCCAGTCTTGTTGCACTCGTCCACCAGGTCGGGCAGATGGTCGTACCATCCCGTAGTTCCCACAACAACAGGTAGTTGCAGGGCAAAGCATTTGCGTATATTCTCAACGGCGGTGCTGGGCATAGAGAAGTCCACAGCCACATCGCAGCTTTTCAGAAGGTCATACTGTTCGGTCCAATCTTTCTCGTTGTCGATAGCCACAAGCACCTCGTGGCCTCTTCCTGTAGCGATGGTCTCGATGGCCTGACCCATCTTTCCATATCCTAATATAGCGATCTTCATATCTCTAGTTTATCTGATTTCTTGATATTTGCATCCTTGATGGCTCTCTCTGCGTTCCAGTTCCCGTTCGACGAGGGTTGGGATCTCTTCGTTGCGGAGAAGGCGTCCGTCGTCTCTTCTCCAGCTGCGGTTAGGGTCGGCCTGATAGCGAGGAGGGACCTCGCCTGCAAAGCGCTCCACGATCAGGTCGGGGCGCAGCCTCTCTACGATGTCGCACACCAGCTGGATGTAGTCCTCTAGCGCGAAAGAAGGCGGGATATTGGTGATATCTTTCTCCATTAATGAACCTTTGAGGATTTGCAGCTGATGGAACTTGACAGTCTCAAGTGGCATGGAATTAATACGTTGCACGCTATTGAGCATCATCTCGCGCGTCTCTCCCGGCAGCCCCAGGATGAAATGCCCCCCACAATGCAGCCCTCTCTCGGCCGTCATGCGAACAGCCTTTTCTGTGCAGGCGAAGTCGTGGCCTCGGTGGATGGTCTTGAGGGTAGTATCGTACACGCTTTCAACGCCATACTCAACGGCCACATAATACTCTCTTGCCAATGAGGCCAGATAGTCCAGCTTCTCCTCGTCCACGCAGTCGGGGCGGGTTCCTATCACCAGCCCAGCCACCTGAGGATGTCTCAGCGCCTCTTCGTACCGTTGCTTGAGTATCTCGAGAGGAGCATAGGTGTTGGAATAGGCCTGAAAGTAAGCCAGATAGCGCAGCGGCTGATGGTAGCGCCACTGGTGGAATTCGATGCCTTCCTCTATCTGCCGGGTGATGGATTTCACTACACGCATATGGTTGTGTTCCTTGTCCTCGCGCAGGTAGGAGGGGGTGAAAGCCTCGTTGTTACAAAACGTGCAGCCTCCGGTAGTGAGGCGTCCGTCGCGGTTAGGGCACGAGAAGCCTGCGTCGATGGAGAGCTTCTGCATCCTTCCTCCGAAGAGCGAGCGGAAATATTGTGAGTACGAATTGTAACGCATTGGTTCTATGATGTTCTAGTCCTCTAAGAGGTCGATGATGTGGCAGCATTTGATGTCGATGCCCTCTTTGTTGAGGTACGACTGCAGATGCATCAGACAAGTGGGCTCGGTGGATACAATATATTCGGCGCCAGCCGTTTGTGCAGCCGCAACCTTTTGTTTTACCATCTCTGTGGAGATAGGCTCGAAATAGTTGGCGAAGGTGCCGCCAAATCCGCAGCAGGAGTGATCGTGGAGCTCTACGAGCTCCAGGCCGTTGATGGCTTTGAGCAACGTGCGTGGTTCGTCAAAAAGACCATAGTCGTGCACGGTACGGCAATGGTCCAGCACAGCAACCTTGTGGGGGAAGATTCTGTCGGAAGGGGTGTACTGAAGTATATTTGCCAGAAAATCGGTAATGTCCATCACCTTGTTGGTGAATTTTCCAAACTCGTTGTGGTACGACGAGTTGTAGAACATCTCGCCGAAGAACCGTTTCATGTAGGCCACACATCCGCTGCTGCATCCCACCACATAATCGTAGGGCTGGAACATATTTATCATCTTCTCGGCCAGCAGTCGTGCCCCTTCTCTGTCGCCGTTGAGATAGAGATCCTGTCCGCAGCAGGTCTGCTCCACGGGGTAGGTGCAGTTGCAGCCCAGACGTTGCAGAAGGGCGATCATTTTCATGCCCGTCTGAGGATAAAATTGGTCGATACAGCAGGGAACAAATATTCCAACCTTCAATTTGTTAGACTCCATGATAGCAGATTAATAGTAAGTTAGAAAAGATTTGCAAAAATACGAAAAAAATCTGTATTTTTGCAAAAGTTTTTCAACACCCACATTCTGCAATGAACGCTACCCTTATAGCTCTCGCCGTATTACCTGTTGTCGTATTGTTATTATACATCTACATTAAGGATCGTTATGAGCGCGAGCCTCTCTCTATGTTGCTGAAGGCCTTCTTCTTCGGATGCCTCAGCGTCATTCCTGCCATCATTTTGGAGGGATTGCTGTCGATTTTCACGCCTCCCTTCCCTATAAGTGCGGGAATCTATACCGGTTTTGTCGTCGCCGGCGCCTCAGAGGAGCTGGTCAAGCTGCTGATGCTCTATTGGGCGGTGTGGCGAAACCGCAATTTCAACGAATATTTCGACGGCATCGTCTACGCCACCTTTGTCTCTTTGGGCTTTGCTTGTGTCGAAAATATCGCCTATGTCTTCCAGGCCGGCGATTATTTCGATGCTCTTCAGACCGGTACAGTGCGAGCTTTGCTCTCCGTTCCGGGCCATTTCCTTTTCGGAGTGGTGATGGGCTACTACTTTGCTCTGGCCAGGTTCCAGCCCCAGCAGAAGGTGGCGAATCTCCTCAAGGCCTTCTTCGTCCCTATGCTGCTCCACGGCACCTACGACTCCCTGCTTATGGTTCCCGAGGAGTTAGGAGTAAACGAAGGTCTGTTTTCGGGCATCTTTATGGTCGTATTTATCTGGTTTGATGTGAAATTATGGAAGATCGGCACCCGCAAACTCCGCGAGTTGCAGGCCTACTCGCAGCAGCAGAACGACGAAGGGGCGTCCCAGGAATCGTCCTTCCAACGCAACAGTTCGTTGGACCATATCGACTGGGATGTTTAGTGGTAACCTTCTGACACAAAAAATAGAGGCCGATTTTCCTGTATTAATACCTGTTTCGGTGTCGGTTTGGCAGTTTTTTGCATCTATATTTGTTTGATAATGAGTGAAAAGTAAAAAATATTTTGCCAATCAAAAAAAAGTATGTACTTTTGCATCGTTTTTAAGAGACAAAAACTGGGGTATTAGCTCATATGGTAGAGCGTTTGACTGGCAGTCAAAAGGTGACCAGTTCGATTCTGGTATACTCCACAAGAAAGCAGGCAGTTGAGAAATCATCTGCCTGCTTTTCCTTTCTGCCATCAGCAGAATAGGTCCGCCGATAGGGAGGCTAGCGAGGGTGCAGCCTCGGCTTTAGGATAGGCTGGGGCCTAAGTAGTGCCTGCTTAGAGCCTAGGCAGTGCCTACAATTCTAGGCGCCAGCCCGCTAAATATAGGTGCTATATAGGCGCTACCCCTAGGGGGTTACCCCAAAGAAAGGGGACCCTAGCGAGGTCCAAAGGGCGGATATCCGATAGCCGGGAGGGCCAATATCGTGGCAGAAGCCTCATAGAGATGGGGCTGTCTTCCTTTCGGGTCGTCACTATCCACAGCCGGGTTGGCCAAAAATCCTTACGATACCTTCCACTTTTGGTCGGGAAATAGGATTTTTGTTCCACTTTGAATTTTTCCAAAATCGGAAAAAATGTAGGTACTCGGGGTTCGGTTTGTGCCTTTTTAGGTCCTACAGAAGGCCAATTTGAGGCATTTTGAACCCTTGGGTAACACAAGCTTCATAGAAGGAGAAGATTTGGTTGCTCTATACTCCGTTGTACATCAGTTCTTTACGGGAGACGAGGTTGGGTTTTTGTTACACGTTACAACGTTACAATGGTTTTTTTTGAGGTATCCACTTCTCTTCTTTTCTTTATTATTATTTATAATTATATATATATTAATTAGTTAGATAGTATATAGAGGAGTTGGGGGTATCCATTTTTTTCATTGTAACGTTGTAACGTGTAACAGATGGGGTTTTTTAGAACACCAATTCTCTACATGGCAATCGATTGCCGTTGCAACCCCGTTGGGCGATCCTGAGGGGTTGCCTTGTATAAGTATAAAGAAGTTTGCCGACGAGAGACCGCTACAGGAGTCCTATCTCGTGGAACATCTTGCGATAGGCTTCTGCCTTCTTGGTGAGGGGCAGGGGATAGGCGCGTGAGGTGCTGGGCATACGGTAGAGCCGGAAGGGATGGCCGGCGTGTTGAAACTCGGTATAATGCCCGAGAGGCGGCTCTGCGATGGAGAGAAGGTCGCAGAGGGTGTCGGTGGCTTTCTGACCTGTGGTGGCGAGGGTCCTGCAATGTGGCATCTGGGTCAGCAACGCGGCAATGTCGGTAGGGGTGACAATCTCAAGGAACTTGTCGGAGGCGTTGTCCTGCAATCGCCTCACTTCGGAGGCGGTGTCGAAGAGGCCGATGCCTACCATATTCAGAAAGTCGATGATTTCCTCTTTGCGATAGGTCTTTGCCTTGGAATCAACGAAATGCAGCGGATCTTCGTAAAAAATGGAGCCTATCACGCGCCACATATCGTTGTTGAAATTGGGGTAGAAGAAATCGATCTTCCAGCGTTTCTTTTGTGGCGGGAAGGAGCCGAGCATGAGGATCTTCCCATTAGAGGGAAGGAACGGCTGTAGAGGGTGCGTCTCGATGGGGGGAAGGTGGTCGTCCATGGGCGAAGAGGGGAGGCTAGGAGAGGACTATTGCTGGTCGGCGGTGCCGGCGAGAAGGCCGCAGGCAGCCATGATATCTTCGCCTCGGGAGGCGCGGATGGTGCAGGTGATGTCGTGGTTGTTGAGGTAGTCGCGGAACTTCTCCATAGTGGGTCGGGCACTGGTGTGGAGGTCGACAGCATCGCTCTCATGGAAGCGTATCAGGTTAACGCGGCAATGGAGACCGCGAAGCAGCCGCACCAGCTCGGCGGCATGGCCCAGATCGTCGTTGACTCCTTTGAACATCGTATACTCGAACGAGATGCGGCGCTGTCCGCTCCAGTCGAAGTCGTGAAGCATGGAGACCACGCCGGTGATGGGATAGGTCTTCTCCATAGGCATGATCTGCTGGCGCTCGGAGGGGTAGGGGTTGTGGAGGCTGACGGCTACGTGGCATTCGCTCTCTTCAATGAAACGACGGAGCATAGGGGTGATTCCCACAGAACTGACGGTCAGTCGGCGCGGACTCCAGGCAAGGCCCCAAGGCTCGGTGAGCACCTGTGTGGAATGGAGCACGTTGTCGTAGTTGTCCATCGGCTCTCCCATGCCCATATATACAATGTTGGTGAGAAGATCGAACTCGGGGATAGAGAAGATCTGGTTGAGGATCTCTCCTGCCGACAGGCTGCCGTGGAATCCCTGCTGTCCGGTAACGCAGAACTTGCAGCCCATCTTGCAGCCTCGCTGGCAGGAGATGCAGAGCGTGCCTCTGTCGCCGTCGGGGATGAATACCGACTCGACATATTGATGGGGGACATGCTGGGGCGCTTCGTCGGCATCGGTGACGCGGAACAGGTATTTCTTCGTCCCGTCTTTAGAGGTCTGGCAGTCGATGGGGAAATGGCGTCCTATGTAGGCTATGTCGTTGAGCTGGGACCGTACCTTGAGCGAGAGGTTGGTCATCTCGTCGATGGTGAGCACGCGCTTGGCATAGAGCCAGTCGGCCATCTGCTTGGCGGTGAATTTGGGAAATCCCTGCTCCTGGCAGAGCGTCTGCAGCTGGCTCAGAGTGAGGCCGAAGAGATTTATCTTTTCCACGTTAAGAATATTGCCGTTAGTGAGGAGAATACTACCACCAGTTGTCGTCCCATTGCATGCCTTGCTCGGCTTCGATCTCTTGCTGGAAGAGGCTGCAGTCGAGTTCGGTCTGGAGCGGCTTGCTGGGAAGCTCGAACTCGCCGCGGTAGAAGCCTATCTTGGAGTCGGCGTAGATGCTCCTCATGTAGTAGCCGAAGATAGGCAGCGCCATGGCGGCACCTTGTCCGTAGGTCATGTTGCGGAAGTGGATGCTGCGGAGCTCGCCGCCAGTCCACACGGCGGTGGCCAGCTTGGGTGTGATGCCTACAAACCAGCAGTCGGAGTTGTTCTGTGTGGTGCCGGTCTTGCCTGCGATGGCGGTGCTGTATTCGTTGAGTTTGTATTTGTAGTTCAGTCGGGTACCGGTACCGCTCTGCACGACGCCGCGCATGAGGTGGATCATCATATAGGCGATCTGCTCGTCGATAGCTTCGTTGCGTTCGGGGACGAAGCGTTCGAGCACGGTGCCTTTGTTGTCCTCGATGCGGGTGACGAAGATGGGCTCTACGTATTCGCCTTTGTTGGCGAAGGTAGCCATGGCGCCAGCCATCTCATAGACGGTGATCTCGGGCGTACCTACGGAGATGGCGGGTACGGGGTCGATGGGTGACTTGACGCCCATCTTGCGGGCGATGGTGATGACCTGCTCGGGCGAGCCCTGCTTCATCAGATAGGCCGAAACCCAGTTGATGGAGTGTGCCAGAGCCCATTTGAGGGTCACCATCTCGTTCTCGCGCTCGTGGGAGGAGTTCTTGGGGCACCAGGTGTCGTGGCCAGTGTCGAAGCACACCTCTGAGTTGGGCACCTGGGTGCAGGGGAACATGCCCAGATCCTGCAACGCCATGGTGTAGACGAAGGGCTTGAAGGTCGAGCCTACCTGACGGTGGCTCATGACGTTATCGTATTTGAAGTAACGGTAGTTGATGCCGCCCACATAGGCTTTCACATAGCCTGTGCCGGGTTCGACAGACATCAGGCCGGCGTTGAGGAACTTCTTGTAGTGCAGGAGCGAATCCCAGGGGGTCATGATGGTGTCGCGGAAGTCGCGCGGATGGTTCTTGTCGCGCCAGGCAAAGACACGCATTTCGGTCTTCTCGTGGAACGATTTCTCAATCTCGCTGTCCTTGTAGCCCGCTGCTTTCATGTTGCGCCAGCGGTCGGAGTTCTTCATGGCCTGGGTGAGATATTTGTTCTCCTGCTCTTTGCTGAGGTTGACGAAGGGGTTTCCGTTGCGGTTGGCGAGCTCTTTGTTGAAGGCAGGCTGGATCTCCTCGCTAAGGTGCTTTCTCACGGCCTCTTCGGCGTAGCGCTGCATACGGGAGTCGATGGTGGTGTAGATGCGGAGGCCGTCCTTATAGACATCGTAGTGGTTGCCCTCTGAGTTGCGGTGGTGCTTGCACCAGTCCTTCATATAGGTGCGGAGATATTCGCGGAGATAGGTGGCCAGACCGTCGTTGTGGCTTTGGGGGGTGTAGTGCTTCATATCTATCGGCTCGGAGCTGTACTGGGCATACTCCTCGTCGGTGAGATAGTCGTAGTGGTTCATCTGGTAGAGCACGGTATTGCGGCGCTGGAGGCTGCGGTCGGGATGGAGGATGGGGCTGTAGGAAGTAGGAGCCTTGAGGAGTCCTACCAGCACGGCTGCCTCGCTGACGGTGAGGTCGGCAGGAGCTTTGTCGAAGAAGGTCTTTGCTGCGGTCTTGATGCCGAAGGCGTTGCTGCCGAAATCGACGGTGTTGAAATACATCGCGATAATCTCTTCCTTGGAGTAGTGGTGCTCAAGCTTTACGGCCACCACCCATTCTTTGAATTTGGAGTGGGCCACGCCGATCTTGCTCTTGTGCTCGCGAGGGAAGAGGTTCTTTGCCAGCTGCTGGGTGATGGTGCTGCCGCCGCCCGAGCTGCTGTGACGGCCCAGAAGGGTCTTGAAGAACACGCGGCCGAGGCTTCGGGCGTCGATGCCGGCGTGTTTGTAGAAACGGACGTCCTCTGTGGCGATAAGGGCGTTCACCAGGTTGGGTGAGAGATCGCTATAGGCGACGTTGGAGCGGTTTTCCAGACCGATAAATCCAAGAATCTCGCCATCGGCGGAGATAACCTCGGTAGCCTGGTTGCTGCGTGGGTTCTCCAGCTCTTCGAAGGAGGGCATGAATCCGAGCCATCCCATGGAAAGCATGAAGAAATAGAGTATTGCCACCCCCCACAGGGCGCCGAAGATCTTCCAGAAGAGGCCGGACTTAGGGTGCTGGGTGCTTTTGCTTTTCTTTTTTTTCTTACCGCTTGTGTATTGTGCCATACGGTTGATGTTTTTCTGGTTAATAGCCTATTGGACGTATTCGATACGGAGTCCTACGTTCTTGATACCCACCACGTTGGTGTCGCGCATAGCATGAACGATCTCGAAACGATATTCGCCGGTGCTGGGGAAGATCATATTCTTGCGGAAGGCATAACGGTTGTCGATATAGCGTCCTGTTCGTTTGCCATACCATTGGCCGCTGGCGTCGGCGAGAGGACACTCGATGGTGTCGTGCGAGATGCCGCCATCAGGACGGGTGGTGTTGACAAAGAGGAAGGCGTTGCTGTAGGGGAAGTCGCTGCTGACTCTCAGGTCGATGAAGAAGGAATAGAGACGGGTGGTGTCGTCGACATCGACATCGAAATAGAGTTTGTCGCCGAGGTTCCATCCATGCTCGTCGACGCGCTGGTCGTTGCAATAGTGCACTTTGCCGTCGCAGGCCACAAAGGCTGCAGCGACGAGGAGGATGAGGAGTAGGGTGTGGAGACGTTTCATAGCGTGGAGGGTGCTGTTTTATTGCTGTCGGTTTTCGTTGTTGCCGCCATTGTTGTGGCTCTGGCGTTCACCATTTTGGCGTTCGCCGCGGGGACGCTGGCGGTTGTTGCGGGAACGGTTGTTGTCGCGGTTTTCGCGGTTTTCTCTGTTCTCCCTGTTCTCACGGGGTTCGCGTTCGCGGTTTTCTCTATTCTCGCGGTTCTCTTTCGGGCCACGGTTGTTGCGGCGGTCGCGTCCGCCTTCGCGGCGGTCACGATGGTCGCCACGGTCGCCACGGTCGCGGCGGTCGTCTCTGGAGCCACGGGGTTTCTCTTCCTCTCCGGTAACTTCGTTTCCGCTGTCGGCCATGCGGCGCAGCTCCTGCTCAAACTCGCTGGAGTTGGTCTCGGTGGCAAGGGCAGCGGAGGCCATGAGCTCTACCTGGAAGTCCTCGAGTTTCTCGGGGTATTGCTGCTCCTTGTTCATGGCGATAATCTTCTTGACGCTCTCTGCGGGAATGGCATAGAGGTCGTTCTCGCCTTCGTAGGCGTACCACATGATACCGCGGAAGACATCGGTCTTCTTGTAGAGAGCCAGTCCTTTCTGGAAACGGATTGCCTGGTTGGCGGGCGGGAACTGCTTCAGGGCGTCCACATAGACCTCGTATTCGAAGTTGAGGCAGCATTTCAGCTTGCCGCATTGTCCGGCGAGCTTCTGGGGGTTGGGGAGGATCTGCTGTGCTTTGGCGACGCCGGTGGTGACGCTCTTGAAGTTGGTGAGCCAGGTGCTGCAGCATAACTCGCGGCCGCAGGTGCCGATGCCGCCTACCTTGCCGGCTTCCTGGCGCACGCCGATCTGTTTCATCTCGATGCGTACCTTGAACTCGTCGGCAAGCACCTTGATAAGGGTGCGGAAGTCCACACGGTCGTCGGCGGTATAGTAGAAGATGGCTTTGGCATGGTCGCCCTGGTACTCTACGTCGTTCACCTTCATCGAGAGACCTTGCTCTTCGACGATGCGACGGGTTTTGAGCAAGGCGGCCTTCTCGTCGCGGAGCGACTCTACCCAGCGCTCGATGTCGGTGGACTTGGCGCGGCGGAAGAGTTTCTTCAGGTTCTCGCTGTCGGGGCTGACTTTCTTGCGGCGCATCTGAAGACGGCAGGCTTCGCCCATGAGGCTTACGATGCCTACATCGTGTCCGGGCATTCCCTCTACGGCTACAACGTCACCTTCGTTCACGTCGATGCCGTCGGGAAGACGGAAGAAATCCTTGCGGTTGTTCTTGAAACGGACCTCTACAATATCAAAAGGCTCTTCGCAGGGCTTGCGGATGCCTTTCATCCAGTTGCTCGAGCCCACTTTGGCGCAGCTGCGCAGCTCCTGCTCGGCGACGGGGACATAGGACTTGGGGCATTGGGAGCAGCCTCGGCTGAGGAAGATGCTCTCTTTGAAAGGAACCTGAGGGATGGAGGGGTCGGGTTCGAGATAAGGGTCTATCATGTTTCCCATCTCGTCGGTGCCGTCAATAGAGGTGCGCTCGGCATCTTCGGCATCAAACTGTGGGGTTTTGTTTTTGCGGGCGCGCTTCTCGGCTGCTTCGCGGGCGTAGGCGGCAATGTCGTCGGCAGTAGCGATGTTATCGTCGTCTACGGGCTCGGCATTTTTAACGGGCTGTTCTACAGCTTCTTCTGGCTTGGGCGCGGGTTTGTCGTTGCGACGGTCGTGGTGATGAGGATGTTGTATGTTTTTCTTCTCCATAGTGTCGTTGGGAGTGTTAAGATGTTAGTACAGGGCAACGGGTTGTAGCCCTTGTGATTATCGTTTCTTTAGTAGTTTGCTGATGCTGAATGAGAGGTTCATGAACGCCAGCTTTCCATAGGCGTTGCGTTCGATGGCATAGAGGGTGTTGTTGAACTCGTCGGTAAGTTGTGTGATGTTGTTGGGGGTGATGTAGGCGGCGAAGCTGGCGTTGAATTTCTCGTCGCCGAACTGCAGCTTGTGGGAGAGTTCGATGCCTGCTGCGGTCTTCAGACAACAGGCTCTCAGGGCGTCCATGCAGAAGAGGAGGAACCGTTTCTCCTGTTCACGCCCCATCTCATGGATGCGCGAGGTGATATCGGAGAGGGTCGCCATGTTGAGCTTGAAGAGCTGTCGCATCCAGGTGACGAAAATCTCGGTAAAGAGCTCGTGCTCTTCGTTGTGCACCAATGCGTTCTGGGCTTCGATGATGTCGCCTTCGCCCGATGCTGCGGCAAACTGGAGGCGTTGCATGTCGTTCTGCTCGGGGTTCCTCTTCTGAAGGGCAGAAAGGAGGCTGGCGTTGTCGATCTTGCCCACCTGTACGAGCTGGGTGCGCGAGATGATGGTGCTCAGCATCTTGTCGCTCTTCTCGGCCACCAGAAGGATGAGTGTGCGTGACATAGGCTCTTCGATGATCTTCAGCAACGCGTTGGCCGACTCGGGGTTCATCTTCTCCGCCATCCAGAATACGGCAACCTTGTAGGGCGCCATATAGGGCTTGTAACTCAGGGCGGTAAGAGCCTCGCGGGCGTCGTTCACGTTGATGATGCCTTGCTTGTTCTCCGACTTGATGAAGTCCATCCATTCTGCCACTTCGGCATACTGTCCGCATTGCGCCATGTAATCGCGAAACTCGGTAATAAACTGTGTCGAAGTGGGTTTCTCCTTGACGCGGGTGTTGGTGGCGTTGGGGAAGTAGAGATGCAGGTCGGGATGAGCCAGCTGCTGGTATTGGAGACAGCTGGGACATTGCCCACAGGAGTCGGCTCTCAGCTCGGAGCCTTCCTCATAGTGGTGGCGGTTCTGGCAATTGAGATATTGGGCATAGGCAATTGCTAACGCAAGGGAGCCGTAGCCGTTCTGTCCGAGGAACAATTGGGCATGACTGATGCGTCCCGAATCAATAATTTCGGTGAGTTGATTAATCAAAACTCGCTGGCCTATAATATCTTTGAACTGCATAGCACAATCATTTTAGCGTACAAAGGTACAACATTTTTTAGAAATACAAAAAATTTTTTTATTAATGATACAAAAAATATAAGACTTCAGTCCTAGCTTTAGGCTCGCACCAGGGTCGCACGAGGGAGCCGCCACTCTCGCGATTTCAGCCGCCAGGTGGCCGCCTGGAGCGAGAGAAGAGTGGCTCGAGATAGTTTCAAATAGTTCTTTCCTGCCCGGCAGACAAGCGATTTTCGTGCTTTCGGCATTGCGTACGATTTATCATGGAATCAGTAGTTTGCGGCGAACAGAGACGATTATTTTCTCCCATTAGAAAAAACTTATTATCTTTGCAAAATAAAAAAAGCGCCCCCACTTGTCAGGGACGCCTCCAAATACATCGATTTGAAATAGTAAGCACGCATAAATAACGCAGAGATTTGCAAAATATTGGGTTGGAGACGATTTTTTAAATGTTAAAATCCGTAACTGTACGATTCTGAGCACTATGAGACGACACTTTTTTTTCACTCTTTCGTATAACCATGTCCTCCTGGGCATCGTTCTTCTTGCTTTTTCGCTCTTTCTGGGTTGCGCCAAGCAGGGTTATCCTACGGGCGGACCTAAGGACGTCGACGCGCCCAAGGTGATGAAAGTCTCACCTCCCAACGAGTCGGTACAGTTCGTAGGAAATCAGTTCTTCATCGGTTTCGACGAATATGTGGTGCTCAAAGACGCCTCCAACAATGTCCTTGTCTCTCCTCCGATGGACCCCAAGCCCGAGTTCCTTCCCAAAGGGCACGGGTTGCTGGTCAAGCTGCGCGACACGCTTCAGTCCAACACCACCTATCTCTTTCAGTTTAAGGAAGCTATAGCCGATTTCAACGAAGGCAACCTCCTTCCCTCGTTCGAATATGTCCTCTCTACCGGTTCGGCCATCGACAGCATGCAGCTCCGCGGACAGATCGTCGACGCGCTTACCCTCCTGCCACGCAAGGAGGTGGTGACGGTCCTGCTTTTCGATCCTCGTATCGACCTCACCCTGCTCTCTCTCTCCGATAGCCTGGCCAAGGCCAAGAATAGTCTTGATATCCCACTCGCACCACTCTATCAGACGCGTGCCAACAAGAAAGGATTCTTTCAGTTTAACTACATAAAACCAGGCTCTTACCGTCTTCTCGCTCTCGAAGACGGCAACAAGAATTTCCGTCTCGAACAGAGCGAGCCGTTTGCTTTCTATGACAATCTCGTCAAAGCCGAGCCTATGGTGCTGCAGCCCAACGACAGCATCGCCGCCATTTCGGGCAGATACATCACAGAAGACACCACTACCGTAATAGCCACGGCTAACATGCTGAAGATGAGCGAGCCCAAAGACACCAAGCAACGCGTCACCAATACCGAGTTCTTACAAAAAGGGCGCGCCTTCATCACCACGCATCTCCCTATGCAGGAGCCTGACTTGAAGAGTCTTGGGGACGAGATCTATTGGAAGCTTAGCGCTTCGCGCGATACTATCCATCTTTGGACTCGTCGTGAACAGATGGACTCTTTGCGGCTCGTCCTCTACGACGCTACAGGCATCCAGGACACGATGAAGATCCGTTATCGTGCACCTAAGGCCAAGGCGAAACCTTATGGCGTGCAATCTAATATCAAGATAACCAATAACTTCTCCTCGTCGTTCGCCTATTTCGACACACTCAAACTCTATTTTGAAGTTCCGGTAATGATGAAAGACCCCAATGCTAGTGCTGCTGCGATCTGTCTCTCTGCCGACAGCACGCTCCACGATACGGTCGTCATCACACTCAAAGAGCATGAAATCAATAATTTCAGCGGAGCAACAACAGCCTACATGAATTGGCAGCCTAAAGCCGGGGAGAAATACACGATCACCCTGCTTCCCAATGTGTTCCAGGATATTTACGGCCACACCAACGACTCTGCCGTATGGAAGACGGAAGTGACTACTGCCGAGAAATATGGCATCCTTTCCCTTAAGCTCTCTCATGGCGCCGACATAGAGAACTGTATGATAGAACTTTTGGACGAGAAAGGTAATACGCTCCAACGCCGTCCGGGGCAGGAAGTCATGCGGTTCGAACATCTCAAAGCCGGGAAATACAGGATACGTGCCTTTGTCGATGCCAATCATAATGGCAAGTGGGATGCTGGCGATTTCCAGAACCAGCAGCAGCCCGAGGCGGTCTACTATTTTGAAAAGGTGCTCGACATCCGCGAGAACTGGGAGTTTGAAGAACGTTGGTCGTTCTAAATGACATTCATCATAGATACAACAGGTTACATAGCGTGAAGAAGAAACTGCTTTCGGGACTTTTCTGGGTGCTTCTGCTCAACATCCTCATCAAGCCTTTCTGGATTTTAGGCATTGAGGTGGGCGTCCAGAATGCTGTCGGAGCGGAAGCCTATGGCTTTTATTTCGCCATCTTCAACCTGTCGTACATCTTCAATATCCTTCTTGATTTAGGCATAACCAATTTCAACACACGCAACATAGCCCAACACCCGCAGCTCATCACCAAACATCTGTCGGGAATCCTCTCTATCAAGGTGTTGCTGCTCGGACTTTATTCCATCATCACTTTCTCGGTAGGGCTCCTGATGGGTTACGACTCCCAGCAGTTCTATCTCCTGTCGTGGCTCTGTGTCAACCAGTTCCTGAACTCGTTGATCATCTACCTGCGTTCTAATTTCGAAGGTCTGCTGCTGTTCAAGACCGATAGCGTCTTATCTATTCTGGATAGGGTGCTGATGATTGTCATCTGTGGTTGTCTGCTATGGCTTCCAAGAACCGGTAACTTCCAGATAATGTGGTTTGTGTATGCTCAAACGGTCGCTTATGCCATTACTGCCTCAATAGCGCTTATTGCCCTTTTCAGGCAAACAGGCTTCAAGGGTATCAGGTGGAACAGGCCTTTCGCCCTCTCGGTCCTTCGCCAGAGTGCTCCGTTTGCCCTTCTGGTTCTGCTGATGGCCAGTTATAACAGAATCGACCCTGTGCTGATAGAACGACTGCTTCCTGATCATGTAGGAAGTTACGAGGCAGGACTTTACGCCGGAGCATTCCGCCTGTTGGATGCGCTGACAATGATAGCTTATCTGGTTAGCATTCCGCTTCTGCCTATCTATGCAAAGCTGACGGCACAGAAGCAAGGCCCCGAGCGAACGAAGGAGATTGCCGATACGACACGTATAGTGTTCTCTATCATGATGGTGTTTGCCGTCACATCGGCGGTCACGCTCTCTTTCTTGAGCCAGCCGTTGATGGATCTCTTCTATAAGGAACATACGGAGGAGTCGGCAAGGATCTTCAGAGTGTTGATCTATGGCATTGTGCCGATCTCATTCACCTATATCTTCGGAACACTTCTTACCGCCAATGGAAGTCTGAAACAGCTCAATATCTTGGCTGCTACTGCGTTGATAGTAAATGTAGTTGCGAATATCTTCCTTATCCCCCATCTTGCTGCCTACGGCTCAGCATGGGCAAGTCTCTCGGCTCAGAGTTTCATGGCTGTCACCCAGCTGGTGCTGGCATTGGTGATCTTCAGCATCAGACCTTCGTATGGATATGTCCTCCGGCTAGGGGCTTTCGTGGTTATCGTCTTTGTAACCAACTGCTTAGTGGAAACTGTCTCGCCGTTGATGCATCTCATTATCTGTGGAGTCGTCGCCGTCGTGAGTGCGTTCCTCCTGAAACTCATCAATGTCAAAGAGCTACTTCAGATCCTTCGTTCTGAGGAGGAATAAGTCTCGTTTTTGTGTTTTTCAAATAGCTGTGTGTGCTTAGTTATGCGCGCTAGCGTCGCACTAGGATCGCCTTAATGTCGTGAATTTGCGAGGCTGGAGTATGGCATATAGGAGAGAAGCATAATCCGTTGGGCATCTTGAAAGCTATTTCTTTCCTGCCAGACGCACCTGCATCTCGCATCTCGCGCAGTCGAATTCCAGGTGGAACAGGTTCTTGTTGTTCCGCAGGAACAGGTCTCTACGTTCTTGGGTATTAGCGTTTTTCAGACACATTCCTAGCTCGTATCGGATGCAGTATTTGGTGGTCATCAGGGCCTTGCCTTCGTAGTCGTGGGTTTTCTCCAATCCTTCTTCGATATGCGCTACGCCATGTCGATGGTAGAAAGCAGCCGACTGCTGGTTTACGACATTAGCGCGATAGTCCAGTTCCTTCTCGAAGTAGGGCTCGCTATTCTTCTCGGTGACAATATCTTGAGGCCGGTTGGCTTGGATAATCCTCTCGATAAGGTCGGCTGTTGCCTGGCGGCGCAGCTCGTTGATGATGGAAGCCGGGAAGAAATAGGGGAGGTCGGTTCCCTCGGGTGGTTGTGCGAGCGAGAATGGTGTGTCGCCCATCTTCGACAGCTGCTTGATCAGCTGGCTCGTTGCTTTCTCCATGTCTCTTGCGGGTGATTTCTCACAAGCCACAGCCGCGTTGCCGCGGTTCCCATAGCGGTCGACGATGGTGAGCTCCAGCCCTGTCTCTGTCTCGGTAAGTTGCATGGAAACAGCCATCTTCCGTTCTGCTGTATTCCCTTGGAGCTGTTTCTCAAAGGCGAAATCGTTGTTTCTGCAGAGGGTCGTTTGAGGAGGAACGGTCTCGGGCATTCTGTTTGGGACGATGCGCCAGAGTCCACCGCCAAGAGGTTCGGCATGGTTGACGAGGAATCCCTCCAGCTGGTTGTTTCTGTTGAGGAAACAGAGTCCGTCGCCGGAGGTAAAATGTTCCTGTGACTTTACCTTGAGGGCTTTGTTATCCGACGCTACAATCTTTCCAACCTCTTTGCCTATAGCCTTTTGTGTTGAGATGGAAGCCATCCTCTTTCTTCCCTTCTGGGTGTTTTGTGAGGGGAAGGTGAGGCAGTAGTCTGTGAAGCCGCGGTTGTAGGTCTTCTCCAAGTCGGGAGTGAAGAAAAACTGGGTCTGTCCAAAGGATTGTGCCTCGCAGTCTTCTCTTTCAGCCATAATAGAATCAAGCAGTTGGCGGTAGTATGCAGTCACGTTCTTGACATAGGAGAGGTCTTTCAGACGTCCTTCGATCTTGAACGAAGTGATGCCGGCATCGATCATCTCTGCCAGGTGCTGGCTGGCGTTGAAGTCCTTGAGAGAGAGAAGGTGCTCGTTCTCACGCAGCAGATGCAGCTCCCTCCCTTCCGAATCGCCAGCATAGAGGTCGTAGTATGAACGGCAGGGTTGTCCGCAGCAGCCTCTGTTTCCGCTACGTTGGCTAAGATACTGGCTCATATAGCATTGTCCGCTATAGCAGACACAGAGGGCCCCTTGGACGAAGGCTTCAAGTTCGATGGGTGTCTGGCTATGGATCTCGCGTATCTGTTCTATCGAAGTCTCGCGGGCCAGGATAGCACGTTGGAATCCTACCTTCTCAAAGAACTCTATACGGCGAGGGTCGTAGTTATGTGTCTGTGTGCTAGCATGTAAGGCGATAGGAGGGAGATCCAGCTCCAACAAGCCCATATCTTGGATGATCAGCGCATCGACACCCACATTATATAGTTCTCGGATCAGTATTGCTGCATCTTCCAACTCGTTGTCAAAGAGGATGGTGTTGACAGTAGTGTAGACTCTAGCGCCATAGGTATGGGCATATCTCACCAGCTCTTCGATATCATTCACGCTATTGCCTGCTGCCACGCGGGCGCCGAAGAGCGGGGCTCCGATATATACGGCATCGGCTCCATGGCTGATGGCGGCGACGCCTTGCTCCAGATTTTTGGCAGGTGCTAACAGTTCTAGCTTCTTCATCATCTTTTACAATTTCGAGAGCGCCAACAGGGTGTCGCGGATTTCGTTCTCATCGATGGCGACATCAATAACGGGGACGCCGATCTCTTGGAGTAACACACATAGAATCAGTCCGTCGGCGTTCTTCTTATCCTGTCGCATGAGCTGGAGGATCGTCTCTGTGTCTTTGAGGTTGTAGCGTACAGGCTTCACCAGAGAGGGTAGGAGCCTCCCATAGTCTTCCAACACCTTCTTGTCCAACCCTAATTTGTTGACGGAGAGATAGAAGCTGCACCACATTCCTAAAGCGACAGCCTTTCCGTGAGGGATATTGCTGTAGGACTCGATGGCGTGGCCGAAGGTGTGGCCGAGGTTGAGGATCTTTCGGAGTCCTTTCTCTTCAGGATCTTGTTTCACAACGCCCTCTTTGATCATCACACACTCCTTGATGAACTCGTCGGAGAGTGCGACATTGCCGGTGGCGATCTGGTTGCTCAGGATGGCATACATCTCGGGGTTGGCGATGGCGAAAGTCTTCAGCATCTCGCATATCCCGCAGGTAAGCTCTTCGCCAGGAAGGGTGTCTAAAAAGTCTGGTTCTATGCAGATTGCGTCGGGCTGATGGAAGAAACCGATCTGGTTCTTCATGCCCTCGAAGTTCACCGCTGTCTTCCCGCCGATGGCAGCATCGATCATTCCCACAAGCGAGGTGGGGACATTGATGTAACGGATGCCGCGTTTGAATGCCGAAGCCACGAATCCTCCGATGTCGCTCACGTTTCCGCCTCCAAGGTTGATGATCACGCTGTTTCTGTCGGCGCCGCTCTCAAGAAGCGCGCCCCAGAGCTGCGACGCGATCTCTATACTTTTTGCCTCCTCTCCTACGGGAACCTCCATAAATTCAGACTGTTCCAACACAGGCATGCGGGAGATCAGCAGCGGGATACAGTTGTTATAGGTGTTTTCGTCGAGGAGGATGAAAAACTTTGCATCCTTATATTTGGCACCACGGAGCATCCGGTTGAGTGATGCAAGAGCAGGGTAGCGGTTGGGGAAGAGTATTCTAGGGTTCATAGTCAGTGTTGTTATTTCTTGTGTTGGTTGCCCATTAATGTTGTTTGTTTCTCCAATTTTTAGAGGTCACCCTAAGTTTTACTGGCTGCTCAAAGTCCTGAGAGTGAGAGTTGGGCGTCCATGTTCTGGGAGCAGTATTGCTGGAACGGGCATTCGTAGGGTTTGTTGCAATGCTCGCCCATGGCGATGGTGGGTTCACCTCCTTGCAGGACCTCCTTGAAACGAGCCACACGTGCTGCCACCTCCGCCACCTTCTCTCGGGCTTCGTCGATCAGGGCCTCTTTGGCAAAGCAAGGGTTCTCGCTCTCAGGTGCGAAGTCAATAGGTCGGTAGATCACGTTGAAGGAGTTGATCGCTGGGAGACAATGGCTTACGACATAATATTGAACGAATACATCGTTGCGTATTGTAGGGTTCACCTCCCCGACGTTCTTCACCTCGAAGATGTCGATCTTTCCATCTTCCGAGCGATGGAGGACGTCAGTAAGGACGAGCACGCCGTCATATTTGAAACCAGCCTCGAAGAGGGTGATCTCTCCTGGCCTCTCGAGCAGTTGTTGTGTGTATCGGGCATATTCTCCAAATCGCCAACGTAGCTGCTCGCTCACGTCTATCGCATTGGGGTATTGGTCTTTATAGATCTTCTCAAAGAGTCGTCCGGCTGTAAATTTCTGACGCGTCTCGGGGCTGATTCTTGCAAGATCGGAGCGGTAGGTGTCCAGATACATTGCCTTTTCGCATTGCATGCCCCTGATGTATCTGCTTTTTGAAAGAGAATGGCTCATATCCTAATGGTAACCTCTAAAAATTCAGTTTCAGACGATTTTTGATTATGGGCGAGAGTTGCAAAGCCGAGAGGAGAGCAAATACATTTGCTATTCCGAGGCCAAGCAACGTAGACGAAGTCAGCAGGTTTCTTCTTTGAACGAAGGCGCAACACTGCAAAAATCGAGAGCAGAGCAAGCTCGCTTGCTTTGCCGAGATGCGGCAGTGTCAGAGAAACTAATGCGGTGCATTGTAACGTTGCGCAAAGTGAGAGAAAAGACTGCTTGCAGGCTTTTCCGAACCCAAGCAACGTCTTGTATCTTCAAAACTGAGTGAAAAGGAGAAAGATGCCGTTCAGAATCTAAAAGCGTGAAAAAGTAATGTTTTTTAATATCCTTTATCATTACGTTGAATTTTAGAGGTTACCAGTATATACGTAGCATATCACCAGCATATCATTTTGCATAGGGTAGCATATCAAATTTGATATGCTAGTGATATGCTACTGCGCCGAAGAGGATACGCTTTCCGCTCGCTGGGGATAGCCTCCCGTGTGTTTTCTTATAAGCTCAGCTGTTTGTCTTGTTCCGCACGGCTGTCTTTTTTTCTCTCCATTCAAAAAAAAGATTGTATCTTTGCACCACCGTTTCCGAGTGGATTCGGGCAAAAAAAACAGACAGACCATGAAGAAAAAACTACTTTTATTGTTGGCCCTAATGGCGATAGACCTCTCCAACCTGTGGGCCTACGACTTCAGCGCCGTATCCCCCAGCGGGCATACGCTGTGCTACAACATTGTTAGCGGAAATGCGGAGGTAACCCGTCAAAACCAATCATATTCGTCAAGTTCTCCGACATACTCCAATCTTACCGGTGCGTTAGAGATCCCATCTACCGTCACCTACAATGGCACCACCTATTCGGTGACCTCCATCGGAAATTCTGCTTTCGAGTATTGCAGCAGCCTCACCAGCGTCACCATCGGCAATTCGGTGACCACCATCGGCAATTTTGCTTTCTCAGATTGCGTCGGCCTCACCAGCGTCATCATCGGCAATTCGGTGACCTCCATCGGCGAGTGGGCTTTCTATGGCTGCAGCAGCCTCACCAGCGTCACCATCCCCAATTCGGTGACATCCATTGGAAATCATGCTTTCCGGAATTGCAGCGGCCTCACCAGCGTCACCATCCCCAATTCGGTGACCACCATCGGAAACTGTGCTTTCGAAGGTTGCATCGGCCTCACGGAAATAACTTCCCTTGCCCCGACAGCGCCCTCTCTGGGTTATGGGGCTTTCTACAACGTAAACACGCAAATCCCTGTCAATATTCCGTGTGGAAGTATGGCGAGCTATATGTCCGGTTGGAGCGATTTCAGTAACTTTAACGAAGTCCTAGGGTTTACTTTCAGCGCAACAAGCAACGATTCCACAATGGGTTCCGTCTCTGTGCTGACACAGCCCACCTGCACCTCCCAGGCTGCAATCAGCGCCGTTCCGGCCACAGGCTATCACTTTGACCATTGGAGCAATGGGGTGACCGACAACCCCTACTCGCTGACTGTTGACAGCGACACCGCTCTGACGGCGTTCTTTGTTCATAACGCCTGCACGTTAACACTCTATGCCAATGATGCAGAACAGGGCTCTGTCTCGGGAGGTGGTAGTTATGAATACGGAACAACGGTAACCATCAGAGCAACGCCCGCAGAGCACCATCATCTGGTATGCTGGAACGATGGGGATAACGACACCGTCCGTCAGATTGTTATCTTGTCCGACACCACGTTCGGTGCAACCTTCGCTGTAGATACCTTTCATGTCACTATTGTTGCTAACGACATCGCCAGAGGCCAGGTGACCGGAACAGGATATTTCGCCTATGGCGAGATGGTGGAGGCTACAGCCACAGCTTATTCCGGATACAGATTCTCTAAGTGGGACAACGAAAGCACCTACAATCCCTATACTTTCGCCGCATTTTCAGACATGACACTCACCGCGATCTTTGTTCCCGTTGACTGGAATGGTATCGACGACGTCGATCAGACTATTCTCATCAATGTGGTCGACAACAATATCATCCTCGGCGGTGCCGAAGGACAGATGCTCTCCGTCTATGACATTCAGGGCCGCCTGATCGTACGCGAGAAGGCCTCAGACGGCAAGCGATACCGTATGCCTTACGGCGGCGTATATATGGTCCAGGTGGGCAACGACCCCGCCCGCAAGGTGGTGGTGAAGTAAGGCGATATCTACTTCCCGAGAATAAAAGAAAAGGCGATTTGTGAAAAACAGTCGCCTTTTTTTTTGCAACATACCGATAATCAATTTATGGTAACCTCTAAAAATTCAACGTAATGATAAAGGATATTAAAAAATATTACTTTTTCACGCTTTTCGATTCTGAACGGCATCTTTCTTCTTTTCACTCAGTTACAATGCACCGCATTGCGCCTTCGTTCAAAGAAGAAACCTGCTCGCCCATAATCAAAAATCGTCTGAAACTGAATTTTTAGAGGTTACCTTATGATTAAATTCACGGGCAATTACCGGTAATTTACGTTCCGCGAAGCGAGAAGAAAAATCGTCTGCTTTGTTTCAGCGGGTGCTATCGGAGGCTCAACTATAGGGGAATTGTTAACTTGTTAACTACATTTGCAAGCGACTTTTTCAAGCGAAAGGTCGCTTGTTTCTATTTTCTTCTCATTCCCGAGCAAGATTAACCTTCGGCAGGTGTAGGTAGAGTAATCGGGTAATCGGGTAATTTCCGTTTGCAAGCGACTTTTCACTTTTCCGTGCACCTGCGCGCTTCCTCTCAGAATCGCTCAAAAATAAGCAGCAATCCATCTCAATCTAATTATTAGAGGTCACCTAACCTTAAAATCTTAGGAAAGCAATTTTTAGAAGTCACCATATGAGAAAAAAATCGTATTTTTGCAAACTCAGAATATACAGCATAGGTTGTCCGTCCTTGTCGCAAACCCTTCAGTTTGAACAGAAAACCAGGATATATTGTTGAACACAAAAGACCCGAAGCATCAAATAGAACATTTAAATTAAGGTAACCTCTAATAACCAGATTGAGATAAAGAAGATCTGGTAAATCTTCAAAACCTTTGATAGGCCGGAGAACAGCCACACTAAAGTCTAACAAATTCAAAAACCAATTTATAATACTGACAAACCATGAAAAAGAACATCCATCTTCTCGCTGCCCTGCTGGTGGCAGCTGTCATGACCACGGGATGCAACAACGGTACCGCCGAGCCTGCCGGCGAGCCTGCCCAGTCTGCCGAGCAGCAGATGACCATCTCCACCATCGGCATCGTCGACTTCGACTCTATGGAGGAGGACGTGCAGAATGCTTTCAAAGGTGGCGAGGGCGACGTGGCGTTCCGCATCTTCAAGGATGACCTCAACAAGGTGATGCGCGTGCGCATGACTCCCCACTCGAGCGTGGGACAGCACTCCCACGAGACCGACAGCGAGATCATCATGGTGCTGAAGGGCAACGGCAAGATCGTCTTCGACGGCGAGGAGATGCCTATCCACGAGGGCCAGGTGCACTACTGCCCCAAGGGCCACGGCCACACTATCGTGAACGACACCGACGAGGAGCTGCACCTCTGCTGCGTGGTGCCTCAGCAGTAAAAAGAGGGGACTGTGGTGGCGCATTGTCTCTAATAACATTGCGCTACTACAGGTTTGTATTCTGTCATTACGGGCTCACACAGAAAGCTATTGCGACAGAGCTGTTTGGCAGTCGAGATTGTGGAGCAGAACCAACAATCTCGAGACCTATAAACGCCTGTCGTTTCACAACCATCACCCTCCTTACCAAACTGTGATACAACCAGATAAAGGCAACTTTTAATGTTGCTCGTTTTTCTAATTCATAGAAGTTGCCCCAAGGTAAAGCAGACTTTATTTTACTAATTCGTAAAATTTTTGTATCTTTGCATTTACAAAGTGTTGCCCGATGAGACCTATCACACGACATATCATACTGATTATATGCCTCGTTGCATCGACTGAAGCCCTCGCTCAGGCTAACCGTTGGTTTGGTATGGAGGGCGCCGACTCCACCCGATGGGGCTGGAATTTGGTGTTCGACAAGTGGGATGGCATCAATCTGCCAAACGACAATCCTATATCGGAGCCTTCGATGATGTTTTCTTATGTGGCAACCGACACCGCGGAAATATCTATGGAGGGCTATCTTGTCGAGTTCGACGGTTTTTTCATGCTGCGCAACGAGGTTACCCAGCGGATGTGGATGCTGGTGATGGGAAAGAGGAACCCCTGTTGGAACGAGCTGGGCGATGATCTCCCTGCCACGATCTGCTCCCCTTCCGAGGCTGTAGCTTTCTGCGAGAAACTCAACGAAACGATAGGTTTAGGGTTCCGCCTCCCCACCATGGGGGAATGGATCCTTGCCGCCAGAGGAGGCCATTACTCTGAGGGCTACCGCTATTCGGGAAGCAACAACGCCGACCTGGTGGCTTGGCACGAGGGCAACAGCGGGGGAAGACTCCATCCTGTTAAAGAGCTTATCCCTAATGAACTGACACTCTACGACATGAGCGGCAACGCCGCCGAGCTGGTGGTGAATGGTGACATCACACCCCTTTTCGGCAACGATAGTGTCGTCCTCCATTCATATACCATAATGGGAGGAAGCAGCACCAAGCCGGCTACATCCTTCTACTCCCCTTCGACAACAGGACACCAAACTACCGAGCCTGTCGGCTTCCGCATAGTCTACCCCAGAAAACTGAGTTACTTCGACTCCAGCAAAAACCAAGAATAAAGACACAAGTCTATCCAAACACTTAACACAAAAAAAACGTAACCACTACTACCTTACGAACACACATACCTTCAACGATATGCAAGAAAGAAAAGTAAAAGTAGGTATCGCCCAAGTGGCCGTACTCACCGACAACGACCCTATGGTCGAGAAACAGAAGAACATCGAACTCTACACACAACGTGTGCGTGAGCTTGCCAAAGAGGGCGCCCAGATCATCTGCCTCCAAGAGCTTTTCGCAGCACACTATTTCTGCGATGTGGAGGATTACCATAATTTCGCCTTTGCCGAATCCATTCCTGAAGGACCTACCACACAACATTTTATGGCATTGGCAAAGGAGCTTGGAGTTGTCATCGTCTGCTCTATGTTTGAGAAACGTGCCGAGGGACTCTACCACAACACTACCGCCGTAATCGACGCCGACGGCTCCTATCTGGGCAAATACCGCAAGATGCATATCCCCGACGATCCCGGATACTACGAGAAGTTCTACTTCACCCCCGGCGACCTGGGATACAAGGTGTTCAAGACCAAATTCGCCCGCATCGGCGTGCTTATCTGCTGGGACCAGTGGTACCCCGAAGCCAGCCGCATCACCGCCCTCAAAGGCGCCGAGATCCTCTTCTACCCCACCGCCATCGGTTGGGCCATGGACCAGGATTCCGACACTAACAAAGAGCAGTATCAGGCCTGGCAGATCATCCAACGCAGCCATAGCGTAGCTAACGGTGTCCCCGTAGTGAGCGTGAACCGTACCGGCATCGAGGGCGACATGCAGTTCTGGGGAGGCAGCTTCATCACAAACGCTTTCGGTCGTCTGCTCTATCAGGCTCCACACTTCGACGAATGCATCCATGTTCAGGATATCAACCTCGCCGAGAGCGACTCCTACCGTCGCCACTGGCCTTATCTGCGCGACCGCAGGATCGACAGCTATGCTCCTATCACCAAACGCTACCTTGACGAAGATTAACAACAAAGTGGAAGGCAGACCGATTGCCGACCTCACATTAAGACAAACACGCCACCTACAACCATAAAACCTACAAACACAACAACATGACACCTAAAGAACAAGGTTTTTATATGCCCGCCGAATGGGTACGCCACGAGGCTACCTGGCTCTCCTATCCTCACAACCAGAACTCCTGGCCAGGAAAGATTGAGACCATCGTTCCTTCCTATAACCTTTTCATCAAGACCCTCTCCGAGGTTGAGACCGTGCACATCAACGTGCTCGACGACACTATGGAGTTCCTGGTGAAGGCTGCCCTCAAAGAGGCTGGCGCCTTCATGGTAAACCTCGAGTTCCACCAGTTCCCCACCAACGACGCCTGGTGCCGCGACCACGGCCCCGCCTTCCTCCTCAACCGTAAGGAGAGCGGCCGACGTGCCCTCGTCGACTGGAAATACAACGCTTGGGGCGGCAAATACCCCTACGACCTCGACAACCTCATCCCCCAGCGCATCGCCGACCATTTCGGCATGCAGGCTTTCCTTCCAGGAATTATCATGGAAGGCGGCTCTATCGACGTCAACGGATGCGGCGACCTGCTCACCACCAAAGCATGCCTGCTCAACGAAAACCGTAACCCCACCCTCGACCAAGGACAGATCGAACAATATCTGTGTGACTACTACGGCGTCGACAATGTCATATGGCTGGGCGACGGCATCGACGGAGACGACACTAATGGCCATGTTGACGACCTCTCCCGTTTTGCTACCGAGGATATCATCCTCACCGCCGTGGAGACCAACAAGAACGACATCAACTACGAGCCTCTTCAGGAGAACCTCAAGGAACTGAACAAGTGCCGTCTTGCTAACGGGAAGCAGCCCACCATCGTCGAGCTTCCTATGCCCGACCCCGTAATCTACGAAGACCAGCGCCTCCCCGCCTCCTACGCCAACTTCTATCTTGCCAACGGATTGGTAATCTTCCCCACCTACAAGTGCGACAATGACACCAAGGCTGCCCACATCTTCGAGGATGTCTTTCCCGACCGCGAGATCGTTGGTATCGACAGTACCGACATCATCTGGGGTCTTGGATCGTTCCATTGCCTCAGCCAGCAGATGCCCGAATAGCCTTATCGGGGAGCCTCCATCCCCAAAGAAGAGAATCATCATAAAAACAACGCCTCGAGAGTCAACTCGGGGCGTTTTGTTGTTATCACACCATATCATCCCTCAAAAAAGAAGGATAGACTAGTACCGGATGCAAGATTACTGCTGCGTTCCCGACTCTTCTCTCTCCATAGTGCTGAGCTTACGGATGATCCAAATGGCAAATGGTAAGCTTAGCGCAAATGTCAAAGCGTCGGCTACAGCCTGAGTCATCTCTACACCATGGAGACCCCATATCTGAGGCAGTATAAGGATAGCTGGAATGAAGAAGATTCCCTGGCGGCCTATGCTGAGCAACGTGCTACGGAAAGTCATCCTGATGTTCTGGAACAGCATATTGGTTGCTGTAGAGAGTCCTATAAGAGGGAAAGCAACACATTGCCAACGCAAAGCTCTGGCGCCGATAGCAATAAGTTCGGGATCTTCGTCGCGAAAGATTGCAATGATCTGAGGTGCAAAGATGAACCCCAAGCCACCCATAACGAAAAGCATGATCGTCGACCATCGCAGGGTGAAAACGAATGACTTGCGAACTCGACCATAAAGTTTCGCACCATAGTTGAACCCACATACAGGCTGGAAACCTTGACAGAAGCCCAGCACAAAAGAGAAACAGAACATCATCGTGCGGCTCACAACAGCAAATGCAGCAATACTTGAAGCTTCTGTTCCGGGGGCAGCCCATCGAGCAGCAGCATGATTCAAGATAATGGCACTAAAGCAGTTGAAGGCCTGTCTTCCTAATGATGGCAATCCTCCAGCAGCAATCTCTTTGTAGCAATACCACGAGGGCTTGAAGTTTGAGAGTTTAATATGAACCGACTCGGGTCTTCTCGTACCCCAAAAGAGTAGGCACCAGCAGAAGAGCTGACCCACGGCGGTGGCGAGAGAAGCACCCGTAACCCCCATATCCAGCACAAAGATAAAGATCGGGTCGAGAACAATATTCAGTATTGATCCGCTCACCAATCCGATCATACCAAACCTGGCATTTCCCTGAAGCCTCAGCTGGTTATTCATGGTAAGAGCACTCATCATGAAAGGACTAGCCAAGATGATATATCTCAAATACTTACAAGTCTGATCGAGCACATCGGAAGTAGCACCCAGGAAGACACAAAGTTGTGGCAGGAAGAGCAGTCCCGCTATGGCCGAGAGGATGCCAACCACAAAAGGAGAGAAGAAGCCCACGGCTGCTATCACGGCAGCATCATCACGATCCTTGGCTCCTAGAGCGCGCGAGATATGGTTGCCAGAGCCATGACCGAAGAAGAAGCCCATTGCCTGGATGAATGTCATATAGGCAAAGCCGACACCAATGGCGGCGGTAGCTTCGGTGGAGAGACGCCCCACGAAAGCGGCATCGACGACATTATAGATCGAGGTCACCATCATGCTGATGATGGTAGGGATGGAGAGCTTGACAACCAATCGGTGGATTGGCAGCGTAGTCATCTCGATATATTTTTGGTCGAGGGCCCTTTCTTCTTGTGTCACAACAGGCTTACTATTTGTTTTTTGTCACGATGTCGGTATTGCCCTGCGAGTTGAGCAGGATGAGCTCTTTGGTCAGCATCTTGCCGTCGCGGAGATAACTGACAGTAACCTTGTCTCCCGGATAGAAATAGCCTACCTCTTCCATCATCTCGGCATAGGAGTTGATCTCCACATCGTTCACTTTGAGAATGATATCGCCAGCTTGGAGTCCTGCGCGTTCGGCAGCGCAGTTGGGTATCACTCTGCCGATATAGATGCCCTTGATGTCGATATTCATCTTCTTGGCAAGTGCCTCATCTACTTCGCTCACATTCACGCCCAGATATCCACGCTGCACGACACCATATTTCTTCAGGTCGGCAGAGACCTTCTTGGCGATATTGGCAGGGATGGCGAAAGAGTAACCGGTATAGTATCCGTTGCCTGAGGCGATGGCGGTATTGATGCCAATGAGCTGACCCTTAGTGTTCACCAGCGCTCCTCCCGAGTTTCCGGAATTGACGGCAGCATCGGTCTGAAGGAAACTCTCAATAGTGCTCTCGCCCGAGGTGTTCTTGATAATATCCATATTGCGGGCTTTGGCGCTGATGATGCCAGCCGTAACGGTAGAAGTGAGGTTGAACGGGTTGCCGATAGCCAATACCGGTTCGCCGATCTTCACCAACTCGGAATTGCCGAAAGGGATACTTACAAGCCTTGTTGCATCGACCTTGATTACTGCCAGGTCGGTGGCAGGATCATTACCCACGAGGGTGGCAGGAAGGACGCGCTTATCGTTGAGTGTTACCGTAATGCGGGCAGCATCCTGCACCACATGGTTGTTGGTGACGATATAGCCGTCGGAGGTAATGATGACGCCAGAACCAAATGCCTGATAGGTCTCACGACGCACCCCTTGGTCGATAATCATTCCAAAAAAGGACTGATACATGGGAGTGAGCTTGGTGATGTCGCATTTGATATGCACTACAGCATCGATGGTCTTTGCTGCCACCTCGGTAAAATCGACAACGGTCTGTGCCTTCATCCCGACGGGAAGCAGGAAAACGATGAGCAGTATTGTAACTATTTTGCGTTTCATAACAATCGATTTTTTCTTCCCCGTTGAGCGAACCACAGCACCACTCCAGCATCCTCTAACAAGGGAACAAACATATATATAAACAAAAAAGTTTGCGATTTATTATGTAGAATGACAAATTTTGTGTACTTTTGCATTTCGTTATAATAGTATCACTATGCGCGTAATTATTGTTGGAACAGCCTATCCCTATCGTGGCGGCCTCTCGGCCTTCAACGAGCGTATTGCCTACGAATATCTGTCGCAAGGACATGAGGTTGAGATATATACCTTCTCGTTGCAGTATCCCGGATTTCTCTTTCCCGGCAAGACCCAATACAGCGAAGAGCCCGCTCCCGAAGGGCTGACAATATACAGAAAAGTCAACTCCTGCAATCCGTTCAATTGGATAAAAGTGGGGCGAGAGATAAGAAAAAAGCGTCCCGACCTGATGATCACCAAGTACTGGCTGCCCTTTATGGCTCCCTGTCTGGGTAGCATCGAGCGCCTTGTGAGAAAGAACAAACACACCCGGGTCATCTCCATCCTCGACAACATCATCCCCCACGAACATCGTATCGGAGACAAGATCTTCTCCAAGTACTTCGTCGGCGCCACCGATGGCTTTGTGGCTATGTCGAAATCGGTGCTCGGCGACCTCGGTCTTTTCGACACCAAGAAACCGCGTCAGTTCTGCCCTCACCCACTCTACGACCACTATGGCAAGATACTTCCCAAGGAGGAGGCTAAGAACATCATCGGCATAGATTCCAACACCCGCTATGTGCTCTTCTTCGGCTTCATCCGCACCTACAAAGGACTCGATCTGCTCTTCGACGCCTTCGCCGACTCAAGACTGAAAGAGATGAATGTCAAGCTCCTCGTTGCCGGCGAGTTCTACGGAGATCCCAAGCCCTATATGGACCAGATCGATCGTCTGGGAATCCAGGACCGCGTGGTGCTGAAGACCGACTTCATCCCCGACAGCCAAGTGAACCGCTACTTCAGCGCTGCCGACATCGTCGCCCAGCCATACAAGAGCGCCACCCAGAGCGGTGTCACCCAGATCGCCTTCCATTTCGAGAAGCCTATGCTCGTCACCAACGTCGGAGGACTCCCCGAGATCGTCCCCGACGGCAAGATCGGCTACGTCGTCGAACCCGACAGCCGGTCCATCGCCGACGCGCTGGTGCTTTATTTCAAAGAAGAGAAAGAGGCGTCGTTTACCGAAGGCGTGAAAGAAGAGAAGAAAAAATACGCCTGGACCGAAATGACCAAAGCTATCGAGCAGGTGATGAAATAACACTTGCCGAAGAACAAACCTCACCATTCTACTAACAAAGAAACAATCAACTCACTATGATAATCCGCAGCAAAGCACCCTTACGTCTAGGTTTGGCCGGTGGCGGCACCGACGTCTCCCCCTACTCCGATCTCTATGGCGGCGCCATCCTCAACGCCACCGTGAGCATGTACGCTTATACCACTATCGAACCCACCGACGACGGCAAGGTAGTGTTCCTCTCTCCCGAGAAAGGTCTGCGCGAAGAGTACACCAATGCCATGGAAGTCGATACCGACGGCTATTTCATCCTCCACAAAGGAGTGTACAACCGCATTGTGAAGCAGTTCACCCACAAGCCTCTTTCGATGAGGATCACTTCGTTTGTCGACGCTCCTGCCGGAGGTGGACTTGGAACATCATCCACACTAGTTGTCAGCATATTGGGGGCCTATGTGGAATGGCTCAAGCTTCCTCTCGGAGAATATGATATCGCTCGTCTGGCATATGAGATAGAGCGCGAAGATCTCGCCCTTGCAGGAGGAAAGCAGGACCAGTACGCAGCCACTTTCGGCGGTTTCAACTTCATGGAGTTCAAGGACGACAACGTCATCGTCAACCCGTTGCGCGTACGTCCCCGCTATTGCGACGAGCTGGCCCACAATCTGGTGCTTTACTATACCGCCACCTCGCATGTGAGCGCCGACATCATCAAAGAGCAGCAGCAGAATGTCAAAGAAAAGAAAAGCAACAGCATCGAGTCGATGCATAAGCTCAAAGAGCAAGCCCATCAGATGAAAGAGGCGTTGCTCAAAGGCGATATCGACCAGATAGGCGAAATCCTCGACTTCGGCTGGCAACATAAGAAACAGATGGCGAAAAGCATCAGCAACCCACGCATCGACGCCATCTATGATGCAGCCAAGAAAGCTGGCGCCACAGGAGGCAAGATCTCTGGTGCTGGTGGCGGAGGATTCATGTTCTTCTACTGCCCTGGCAACACCCGCTATGCTGTTAGAGAAGCCCTTATCCAGTTCGGCGGCGACACCAAACGTTATGAGTTCACTACCGAAGGCCTCAAGACCTGGACGATGCAGTAATAGCAGCCCCTCTCGACTCAGAAGAAAACATCACAACGGAAACCTAATAAACATTTATACCTATGTCAATCTGGAGAGTAATATTAGCCATCCTCTTTCCTCCTCTGGCTGTTATCGACCGAGGATGCGGCTCATGCCTCATCACCTTCATTCTGACCTGCTGCGGATGGGTTCCCGGCGTTATTGCCGCATTGATCATACTTAACAAAAACTAAGCCAACCTAATGGCTATCAACCTAATAACACAGACAAGCATGAACAACAGAATACAAGAATCCATCGAGCAGAGCATAGCTGCCAAGCAGACTATCCTCGAGAATCCCGCCTTCATGGAGCGAATCGAAGAGGCTGCCAATATCATCATCGAATCCCTCAAGAACGGAGGCAAGATCCATTTCTGCGGCAATGGCGGAAGCGCTGCCGACGCACAACATCTCGCAGCCGAGCTAAGCGGCCGTTTCTATTTCGACCGTCCTCCTCTCAACGCCGAAGCGTTACATTGCAACACCTCCTACCTCACAGCTGTTGGCAACGACTACGGCTACGACCTCATCTTCTCCCGCCTCATCAGAGGCACAGGCAAGAAAGGCGACGTGCTCGTCGGCATCTCCACCTCGGGCAACTCCAAGAATATCCTCATGGCCTATGACGTCTGCAAAGAGCTGGGCATCAAGACCATCTCCCTCACAGGTGAGACTGGCGGCAAGATGAAGGATCAGAGCGACCTCTTGCTCAACGTCCCCTCTACCGACACCCCCCGCATCCAGGAGAGCCACATCATGATCGGCCACATCATCTGCGAGCTTGTCGAATCGGCACTCTTCACCCGCCAGCAGCACTAAAAAAAGATGAAAGAAGCTGTCATCCTTGCTGGTGGTTTCGGCACCCGTCTCCGTCATGTGGTTAGCGACGTCCCCAAGCCTATGGCGCCCATAGGAGAGCGTCCTTTTCTTGAGATACTCATCGACTACCTCGCCACGTTCGGCTACGACCATATCGTGCTCTCTACCGGCTACCTTCACGAAAAGATAGAGCAGCATTTCGGCTGTGAGTACAAAGGCATCCGGATATCCTATGCCCAGGAGACCACGCCACTCGGCACAGGAGGAGGCATCCTTAACGCCTTGCAACATTGCCAGAACGAGACAGTTACCGTGCTCAACGGCGACACTATGTTCAAGGTAGACTACTCCGCCTTGGAGCAGTTCCACCAGCAGAACGGAACCATGCTGAGCATCTTCCTCCGGCAGGTCGACGACACCTCACGCTACGGGTCTGTTGAGATCGACAACAGCCACAGGATCATTCGCTTTGCAGAAAAGAGCGAGTCGCAGGGACAAGGCTGGATCAACGGAGGCATCTATCGCATGGACAAAGCCCTCTTTGATGGCTATCAGGTCGGCGACACCTTCTCCTTTGAGAAAGATATCATGCAGGCCAACTATCAGAGCAAGAGCCTCTTTGCCCTACCCAGCAGCTCCTATTTCATCGACATTGGCGTTCCCGACGACTATTTCCGAGCCCAGAAAGAGCTCATCTGACCTTTACCTCCTGCAAACATAGCATCTGCGTCGTATCAGAGAACCACGTCTACCGCAAGTTAACGACAGAAGATCGACTCTGCTACGGCGCATCATAGTCTTTACCATTCGCAAAGAGATGCTCTTTCTGTCGATAACGACTACGTGGGGAAAACCGACGACCCTACGTCTGTCGACTCTTTGTTTATTCCCTTGCGGATACGCCCTCGCGCACGCACATAATAAAAGAGGAAATACAAATTTTATATAAAAAGTTTTGCTATATCAAAATAAAGTTGTATCTTTGCATTGGTATAATATGCATAAACATGCCCTTCCTACAAAGCCCGGCCTGTTCTATGTAAATAATAATCAGTCATATGAAACGAGTACTATCTGCAATCATCCTTTGCGCACTTTTGCTCTGCGCATATGGTGTGCAGGCACAAAGCAAGACGAGCAAAACCTCATCCTCCAAAACTTCATCTTCTAAGAAAAAGCCTGTTGTTGAACAACCCGCTCCCGTCGAAGTCCAGCTTCCCTACAACAGCAACGACTGCATATTCGCTATCGATCTTCAGGCCGATAACGCCTACGGTCCCACCACAGCTCCCAAAGGAGCAGGACGTGTCCAGGACGTGATGCGCGACAAGAACAACCCCAACGTCTTCGAGTTCGAGCACAACTCCACCTGGTACAAATTCGAAGTGCCCTATAGCGGCAATCTTGAAATCGAGATAACCCCCACTAATGTCACAGACGACTACGACTTCCTCGTATACAAATATACCGACGTCTATTTCTCCAACCGTCTCATCGAAGGCAAGATCAAACCCGTAGCCGCCAACCTCTCCAGCATCAGCGACTCCGTCCTTGCTGCTGCAGCAGCTGCCGCCAAGCCCGCCCCCAAGACCGGCACCGCCGCCAAGCCTGCCACCACGACAGCCAAGCCTGCCGCTCCCAAGATCGGCATGAGCAAAGAAGGCACCCGCCTCTTCGTCGACAAGAAGAGCTTCGACTGCATGATCAAGTCCATCCCCGTACGCAAAGGCGAGATCTACTACATCGCTCTCGACAACCTCAACAACAACGGCGCCGGCCACACCATCAAGGTCTCGGTAAAGATGGAGACCATCAACGCCACCATGGTGTTCTACGACCCCGCCATCAAGAAAACCATCGATGTCGACCTTCTCATCCTTGAGAAGAACACCAACAACCGCGCCATCGTAAAGAACTCCAACTTCAAAGGCGGCAAAGTGCAGCTCGTCCCCGGCTACGACTACACGATGTACGCACGTCGCGACGGCTACTTCGGCATGTGGAGCGAGTTCAACGCCAACGAGTTCAAGAGCGACACCCTCAAGCGCTTCATCATGAAGAAATGCGTCAAAGGCACCAACTTCCCCTTGTCGGAGATCTATTTCGACGACGACCAGAACCTCCTTCCCGAGTCTGATGCCGAGCTGATGAACTACGTCACCCTCGTCAAGAACCACCCCGAGGTGAGCTTCAAGATCAAAGGCTATGTCCAGAGCTATGGCGTCGATATGCTCGAAGACCAGAAGGCCTCCGTTGCCCGCGCCCAGGCCGTCAAGGACTATCTGATCAAGAACGGCGTTGACGAGAAGCAGCTCTCCGTCGAAGGCATGACCCAGAACGAGATCAAGCGCTCCGCTACCGCCGCCCTCAACAAAGGTGCCGGATTCAAGGACGTGAAGATCGACCTCATCATCACCAACGTGGCACCTCTCAAATAGACTAAATCCCAACGAGATAAAGAAGAGACACCTTCCGGGTGTCTCTTTTTGATTGGCACCCAACCCAAGCCGCTCCGTCCAAACCAAGCTGCTCTGTCCAAACCAAGCCGTTCTACCCTACTCCTCCACCCATGCTCTTCGGACTCCTCCTCACCATAGCGCTCATCATCGCCATCGGGCTCCTCTCGGGACGCAAAGCCAAAGACGCCGCCACCTTCACTACCGGAGGCGGGAAAGCTAGCGGATGGGTGGTGTGCGGAACCATCATGGGGACCATCGTTAGCGGGCAGTCTACCGTAGGTACAGCCCAGCTGGCCTTCCATTTCGGCATCTCCGCCTGGTGGTTCACTATCGGAGCCGCGCTAGGCTGTCTGGCGTTGGCGTTGATCTACACCAAGCCGTTGCGCTCGAGCGGATGTGTCACTTTGATGGAAGTCATCTCGAGGGAATATGGACGCAAGACCGAGATCGTCGGCTCCGTGCTCTGCCTCATCGGCATCTTTATCAGCATCATAGCCCAGATCATCGCCTCTTCCGCCCTCCTCACCTCTCTCATCCCCATGAGCTACCTCGTCGCCGCCTTCGTTGCCATAGCTCTGATGATGGTGTATGTGGTCTTTGGCGGCCTCTGGGGCGCCGGATGGGGCGGCATCGTCAAGATGGGCCTGCTCTATGTCTCCTCCATCGTTGCCGGCCTGTTCGTATGGAAGAGCGCCCAAGGATGGGACGGGCTGACAGCCTCCATCGCCTCCCTGCAAGGGAGAGGGCTGCCCGTCGAAGCCGACAACTACAGCAACTTCCTTGCGCGCGGGCCTTTGAAAGATATCGGCTCCTGCCTGTCGTTGATACTGGGTGTCCTTGCCACACAGACTTATGCCCAGGGCATCTGGGCAGGACGCAGCAATGGCGCCGCACGACGAGGGTCGTTGCTTTGCGCCTTCCTCATCCCTCCCATCGGCGCCGCCTGCACGTTGGTGGGCATGTATATGCGGTCGCACTACATCACTTCTGCCGAGCTGCTCCAGCTGCAAGCCGTCGGAGCCTCCGTTCCCGAAGGCATGGGGGTGATAGAGACCTCCGTGCAGGCGTTTCCCGCCTTCATCACCAACCACCTGCCCGGGTTCTTTGGAGGGATGGTGCTCGGCACCCTCTTCATCACCATCGTCGGAGGTGGTAGCGGACTGGTGCTTGGCGCAGCCACCATCATCGGCCGCGACGTGCTGGGGCAGCTCAGGGAATGGGCGAGACGACGCCGGCCGGATGCCAGCAGTCCCGTCACGCTCAAGATGCTGAGACTCATCATCGTCGCCATACTCCTGACCGGCGTCGCCGTCTCGCTCCTGGTACAGAGCACCTTCATCAACGACCTCGGCTTCCTCTCCCTCGGCCTGAGGGCCACAGCCGTGCTCGTCCCTCTTAGCGGAGCGCTCTTCCTTCCCGGCAGGATCAAGCCCCGCTATGCGCTGGCCTCCTTGATAGCCGGCACCCTCACCCTCCTTGCGGCCCAGATGCTGCATCTGCCCGCCGACCCCGTCTACTGGGGCATGGGCGTCGGCATGGTTGTCAGCCTGTTAGGATGGCAGAAGAGACAATAGGGCATCATCGGTTCGGTCCGCCAGCCCGGCAGAGAGGAGCACGCCGAGAGTTCCTGACAATACCGCCATGTTGATTTTTTTCTAATCTTAAGGTGTCACCTTTCTATATTTTTTCGTATCTTTGCATTCTGTCCGTAGGAGGAGCGCCCTCCGTAACGACGGCAGCATCACCCACTTACACCATAATATAGTGTCCGATATCATCAACATACTGCCCGATAACGTAGCCAACCAGATTGCCGCCGGCGAGGTTGTGGACCGTCCCGCCTCTGCCGTCAAGGAGTTGCTCGAGAACGCCATCGACGCCGGAGCCACCTCCATCCAGCTCATCCTCCGCGACGCCGGCCGCACCCTTATACAGGTCATCGACAACGGCTGCGGCATGAGCGACAGCGACGCCCGGCTCTGCTTCGAGCGCCATGCCACCTCCAAGATCCATGCTGCCGACGACCTCTTCGCCATCCGCACCATGGGATTTCGTGGCGAGGCGTTGGCCTCCATCGCCGCCGTGGCGCAGGTAGAGCTGCGCACCCGCCAGCTCAACAACGAGCTCGGCACCTGCGTCCTCATTGAAGGCTGCGAGGTGAAGAGCCAGGAGCCCTGCAGCTGCAACGCCGGCACCTCCATCGCCGTGAAGAACCTCTTCTTCAACATCCCCGCGCGACGCAACTTCCTCAAGAAAGATAGCGTCGAGCTCTCCCATATCGACGACATCTTCCGTCGCGTGGCCATCGTCAACAACCATGTCGCCTTCACCCTCCACCACAACGGCAAGCTCCTCTACGACCTCCGTGCCGGAAACAAAGCCCAGCGCATTGCCGCCATCTTCGGCTCGGGGACCAGCGAGCGCCTCTATCCCATAAGCGAAAGTACCGAGCTGGTGAGCGTCGAAGGCTATGTGGGCAAGCCCGAGCACGTGCGCAAGACCCGCAACGAGCAGTATATCTTCGTCAACAACCGCTTCATCAAGCATCTGGCGCTCTCCACGGCCGTCGAGAAAGCCTATGCCGAGCTCATCCCCGAGCGCACCTACCCCAGCTACTTCCTCTTCATCCAGGTCGACCCCAGCCGCATCGACGTCAACATCCACCCCACAAAGACCGAGGTGCGTTTTGTCGACGAGCACGCCCTCTTCGCCATCCTTCGCGCCGCCACCAAGAAAGCCATCGGCCAGTTCTCCCTCGCTACCGAGATCGAGTTCAACCCCTCTACCGACATCGACTTCTCCCCCGCCCCCTCCGAGTATACGCCTCAGGAGCCGCATATCACCTTCAACCCCGACTACAACCCCTTCCACACCACCTCCGAGAGCAGATCGGGCGGCGCCCTCCGCAGCAGCGGCACCTCCTTCGGCAGCACCACGGGAAGCAGGATGCGACCCTCCTCCTCATGGGAGGAAGCCTATGCTGCAGCCAAGAGCGAGGACCTCACCTTCGGCTTCTCCGACGACGACGCCGACGCCGAGGAGCAGCCCGCCATCTCCACGCCCGCGTCACCCCTCTCCTACAAGAACACCTACATCATCTCCACCCTCAAATCCGGCCTGCTCGTCATCCACCAGCAACGCGCCCACGAGCGCATCCTTTTTGAGGAGTTTATGGACAGGAGACGCGCCAACGCCGACAGCCCCGTCGGAGCCCAGCAGCTCCTCTTCCCCGTCACCTGCACCTTCAGCCCCAGCGACGGCGAGCTGATGAACGAGCTCCTTGGCGAGATCCGCAGCATGGGCTTCGCCATCGACGGCGTGAACGCCACCACCTATGTCGTTACCGCCACCCCGCCCAACGTGCAGGACGGCAACCTCCAGTCCCTCTTCGAGCAGCTCCTGGCCGACTACAAGGGAGCCATGATGCAGAAATTCGGCGACAGAGACACCGCCATCTGCCAGTCTATGGCCCGCCAGATGGCCATCAAAGCGGGTACCCCCCTCCAGCCCGAAGAGATGCAGAGCATCATCGGACAGCTTTTCGCCTGCCAGGTGCCCAACCTCGCCCCCAACGGAAAGAAGACCATGATCATCCTCAACGAGCTCGACCTCGAAGAAAAGTTCAGATAACCTCTAAAAATCCGACCTAGAACAACAAAAACAGCAATAGGTAACCTCTAAAAATTCAACGTAATGATGAAGGATATTAAAAAATATTACTTTTTCACGCTTTTCGATTCCGAACGGCATCTTTCTTCTTTTCACTCAGTTACAATGCACCGCATTGCGCCTTCGTTCAAAGAAGAAACCTGCTCGCCCATAATCAAAAATCGTTTGAAAATCAATTTTTAGAGATTACCAATAGACAATACTTTTTCAAGCATTTTGGAGCATTTTTTGAGCATTTTTGAGCATTTGGGAGCACTTTTTAGCATTTTTTTGAATTTTTCAGAATTTCTAAGATCATCCTCGACGAGCCCGACCTCGAAGAAAAAAAATCCAGGCAAACCATAAGAAACCGACCCAAAGCCCTCAAAAAACAAGAAAAAATTCTTTTTTTTTAAACGATTTTCAGCATTTTCAGGAGTCATCCTCAGATAGAAAAAAGCCACCCGAACCTATGAACCAATATTCCCCACAAGGCTTCCGCGTTCTTCCCGCCGGAGTGAAGAACCTCATCATCATCAACGTCATCGCCTATCTCGCAACCGTCGTCATGGCCAGCAGAGGCATCCAGCTCGACCACTGGCTGGCGCTCTACCCCACCCACGGCGAGCATTTCCATTTCTGGCAGTACCTCACCTACCAGTTTATGCACGCCAGCTTCGACCATATCCTCTTCAACATGTTCGCCCTGTGGATGTTCGGCTATGTGCTCGAGAACATCTGGGGCACGCGCCGCTTCCTCTTCTTCTATCTCGCCTGTGGCATAGGCGCCGGCCTCGTCCACACCCTCATTACCGGCCTCGGCGGCTATATGGCCCAGGAAGCCATCAACGCCTACGCCGTCAACCCCAACCCCGACGACTTTATCCAGCTCCTTCAGCATCGGTTCCGCAACACCTACAACCCCGACGCCGTCGCCACCTTCGTCGACAGCTGGCGCAGCCAAAGCGGGCTGAGCGAGATCCAGGGCCGCGAGCAGTCTGTCGCCATAGCACAGATGCTGCTCGACAACAGGATGGGCGTTCCCACAGTAGGAGCCTCCGGCGCCGTATACGGCATCCTCCTCGCCTTCGGCATGATGTTCCCCAACGAGCGCATCTACCTCTATTTCCTCTTCCCCATCAAAGCCAAGTGGTTCGTCATAGGCTACGGCCTCGTCGAGCTCTTCCTCGGCGTCTTCCATAGCGCCGACGGCATCGCCCATTTCGCCCACCTCGGCGGCATGATCTTCGGCTTTATCCTCATCCTTTATTGGCGACGCCACCAGTTCAACAGATGGAACTAAGCGGTATCGGCAGCCCCCTCGGCACCCGTCTCCGCCTGTTTTTTTTCCGCCACCCGAAGACAATAAACCTACCCTTCGCGCGTTATATAATACAACAACATAAAAACCCTACCACTATGAGAAAACACTTTTTATTCCTCGCAGTAGCGTTCCTCACCCTTGGCCTCGCCTTCGCCTCCTGCACCAAAGACGAGCCCATCGAAAACAACACCAATACCGAGAACAACGGCAACGGTAACGGCAACGGTAACGGCAACGGCAACGGCAACAACGAGTCCAACAACCCCTTTGTGGGCGTTTACGACCTCGAGATGATCTACGACAGCATCACCACCTCCGACGGCACCTGGTTCGACAACGAGTTCTTCGAGACCATGACCGGCAAGCGCAACCCTCCCGAGCACGGCTATCTGACCATTACCGAAGGCAGCAACGGCGTCCTTGACGTCACCGCCACCTTCGTCAACCAGACCACCCAGGAAGAGAAAACCTGGTTCACCACCACCGCCACCGAGAACAACGGCGTCCTCGTGCTCGCCAACTGCATCGGCGACTACTACTACGCCAATACCGAAGAGTATATCCGCTTCACCTTCCACGCCTTCCAGAACAACCTGCCCACCATCTATTTCAAAGGCATCTACACCATCAACCTCGGCGCAGACTACTCCTACCTGAACTCCTACTACTGCACCAAGAGAAGCTAAAACAGAGAAAAAAAGATAGAAAAACAGCAGGCGACCTTTCGTTATGAGAGGTCGCTTGTTGTTTATTTACGGGTGACTTTCGGAGGTCGCCTGGATTGAGAAGGATTGCCCCCCCCAGGCTAATGGTCCTCTTCTTTTTTCTAATTTCCAGAGGTTGCCTTTTATAAAAACGCATCGGTTTCTAGTGCGGTTGCTGGAGTTGTCGGCTGGGGTGGGCTGCGTCGCACCAGGGCCACATCAAGGTCGCTTGCAGATGTTGTTCCTCTGTGTGTTTGTTGTGGATATCGCGACGCAGGTGCGACCTTGGTGCGGCGCTAGCCTGCAACAAGGATGCTGATGAAGAGAGGAGGGCTTCTAACACAAAAGCCGGGGGATGCCCCCTCCCTAGGATGGCATCTCAGCAACGAAAACAGGCCGCCCGTAAGCTTCACCACACTCTCCAAGGAACTGCAACTCGCCAAAAAGGCCGTCGCCAAACACCGCAAGGACAACTGCCTCGTAGAGAAGTAGCAGTTCGACAACACTCAATCTTTCACTTTCAATTCTTTCAATTAAAAAAATGCTATATCAATATCCCTTTGTAGAATACTTAACTAATTGATAATTAAATAGATATATAGAGTATAGGAGATATTGACACCCTCTAAAAAACAACTGAAAGAACTGAAAGTGAAAGATTCGTACCCTATTGTTTTATCTAAAAGGCACAACAACAATGAAATACGACGTCACAAAATCTCACTCACCTAAGATGCCTGACCTCGGCAAAGGCTCAGAATGCCTCAAATAGCCCCTCTCTCAAGCCTCAAAAGACATGCATACACCCCTTGTTCCGATGCTCTTCCCGATTTTTGGCGCCCATATGAGCGGAGTAGAATTTCAGTATCCCGACCAAAATTGGAAGGAACCGTGCGGAATGATGGCCAACCTGGTAGCAGAAAGTGGCGGAAACAAGGGACAACTCTCCAATCTTGTGGAGGCTCTCTGTCACGACTTCCGCACCCACGACGAGATGGAGCAGAAGAAGCTCGTGGAGTGGCAACGTCGGGTCAAGACGCGTAGTTCTAACAAGGAGAAGCCCAACCGTCCCGAGGTGAAGTTTCTCTCCCCTCCGGCAGAGACGTCTTCCAGGCAGCCGTCAAAGTCGCCCCAGGGAGCCATTGCAGCAACATTATAGCGTCGCAAAATGTAGCCGGCACGGCCGCAACCTCCAATCCTGCCCCTCCCCCGCCGTGGGGCTTTTGTCCGTCCCGTATCGTTCAATATTGGACGTTATTGGACGTTATTGTGACCTAACGGGAGAAATCGGCAGGGTCGGAAAAAAAGTTTCGTATATTAGTAATTGTGAGGCGGGAGGAAAGGGCTGCCGACGGAATGACCGGTCTCCGCCGACGCAATCTGGGCCACCCAAGCAATGATTGGCAACTAGCCATCGGCTGGTCATCGCGGGTTTGGACAAAAAACAAAGACAAGTCCTTTCTCTATCTTCTCTCAAGAATTAGTGAATTTTTTACGGGAACTAAGCCCCTATTCATTTAAGGTGTGTTCAATGAATAAAGGTGACCTCGAAAAATTAGAAAAATGAGTGACATTAGTTTGAGCGTCTTGCTGTTTCTTTTTGGCGTTTCCAAGCGTAACCGCTTTTGCACACAAGACGTTATTGCGGTTCGGCAAAATCAGCAAGCTGCTTCTGCTCTCACTCCGCAGATAACGGCGGCACATTACTCATCGTGACATTTGGCGGCGCCTCGGCATAACAAACAAGCTTGTTCTGCTCTCGGCTTGCACAAACGGTGCACCGCTATGCACCTGCGCGCTTCCTCTCGGAATGGCTCAAAAATAAACTGTAATCCATCTCAATCTAATTATTAGAGGTCACCTTAAGCTATTGCTATTTTATTTGCAGTCGCATCATATGTTCTATCCTTGGGGCTATCAGTTTATCAGTATACAGTTGTCTGGATTTTCGGGAGTATGATAAGGGAACATCCCTGCCACTTATTTTATTTGGGCAATTCGACTAGTTCCAGGATTATTTGTGCTCACTTCAACGATAATTGTATCTCCGATTTGGCGGTCTCCATAATCAGATTTATGGAAGAACTCCTCGTCGTCTTTATAGGTTTTATCATCAATAGAGTACTGGTATTCTACTTTCCACATATACCCTGCCTTCCCTCGGAATATTGTAGAGATTCTTGTGATCTGAGCTGGATGCTCATCATAAGTTCGCCAATATTTGTAATCACATCTGATTTTCCACAAAAATAACAAGCCGAAAAATACCGCCAAAAAGATGATGCTGTTTCTTGTGTAATGATCTTTGGGCGTTATGTTCTTTGATTTCTCTTTTCCCATGATATCTGATCGCTAGTCTGTTTCTTGGTGGCAACTTACACACCGCTATCGTTGAACTCGGATGGCGTCCTACTGCTCTTTGCCTTTCTGCCAGAAGATGGCGTTGTTGATGCGGAGCACCTGAGGGTCGAAATGAGGCTCACGGCCTGCTTTCTTCTGACGCTCGTAGTCCTTGAGGGTACGGAGGGCCTGGGGAGAGAGCAGGAGGATGACGATGATGTTGATCCAGGCCATGGTGCCGACGCCGATGTCGCCAAGATCCCAGATGAGCTTGGCTTCCTTGACAGAGCCGAAGACGACCATAACGAGGAGGCTGACGCGAAGGATCCACACGGCGAGCTTCCATTTGCGCCCTTTGCCGAAGAGATAGACGATGTTGGTCTCGGCATAGTAGTAGTAGGCCATGATGGTGGTGAAGGCGAAGAAGAGGAGGGCGAAGGAGATGATGGTGCCGGCAAGGCCCTGGCCGAGGAAGGTGCCGACGGCGGCGATGGTGTAGCCCACGCCGGGCTCGCCGAGCTCTGCCGCCGGAGAGGCGAAGAGGAGGGTGCCATCGGGGAGGTAGTGGTTGTAGGTCTTGCAGGCGAGAATCATCACGGCCGTGGCTGTGCAGACAAGGAGGGTGTCGACATAGACAGAGAAGGCCTGCACGAGCCCCTGCTTGACGGGGTGGCTGACCTTGGCGGCGGCGGCGACGATGGGGCCTGTGCCTTGTCCGGCTTCGTTGCTATAGATACCGCGCTTGACACCCCAGGCGACGGTAGTGCCGAGGACGCCCCCGGTAACGCCACGGAAGTCGAAGGCACAACGAAGCATGTCCATGAAGACGGCAGGCACGTCGGCAGCATGGACCACGAGGACGACGACGGCAAGGACGATGTAGAGGATGGCCATGACGGGGGCGATGATCTGGGCCCATCTGGCGATGCGGCTCACGCCGCCGATGACGACGAAGCCGAGCAGCAGGGCGATGGCAAGGCCGACGACCAGGGGCGCCACGGAGAAGGTCTGGGCGAACGACTGGGCGATGCCGTTGGCCTGCACAGGAGGCAGAAAGACGCCACAGGCCACCACGGCGCAGATGGCGAAAATCCAGCCGAGCCACCGGCAACGCAGCCCCTTCTCGATATAGTAGGCGGGGCCGCCACGAAACTCGCCATGATGCTCCTCTTTGTAGATCTGGGCCAACGTGGCCTCGGTAAAGGCCGAGCCGGCGCCGAAGAAGGAGATGATCCACATCCACACGATGGCTCCGGGACCACCATAGCCGATGGCGGTGGCGACGCCGACGATGTTGCCCGTCCCCACACGTCCCGAGAGGGCCATGGCGAAGGCCTGGAAGGAGGAGACGCCGACTTTCTGATGCTTGTCGGTATTGAACAGAAGGCGCACCATCTCGCGAAATCGGCGCACCTGGACAAAGCGGGTGCCAAAAGAGAAATAGAGGCCGGCCAGGAGGCAAAGCACCACCAGAGGCGTGCTCCAGACCCAACCGTTGAGGGTAGAGATGATGTGTTCTATCATAAGGCTTGGGGGATAAGGGTGTTTTCTATTGCTGATGGAGTTCCATGATGGTGTGAGGAAGGCCTTCGAACATGAAAGGCTCTGTCGTTGCCACAAAGCCATGCTGGGCATAGAAGCGCTCGAGCTGCGACTGGGCGTGGATGACGATAGGGTGCTCCTTCCCCACCACCTCGTTGTATAGCGCTATGCCGCGGCTCACGAGCTCGTGACCGAGGCCACGGCCGCGATAGTCGCGGGCCACCACGATGCGTCCGATGCTGCCTTCGGTGGCGCTCTCCACCCCTAGCGGGACCACACGCATGGAGGCCACGAGGCGGCCGCCGTCGAAGCCCAGGAGGAAGGTGCAGCGCTGGTCGTGGTAGTCGAGATCCTGATAGACGCAGTCCTGCTCCACGACAAAGATGTCGGAGCGCATCTGAAGGATGGCATAGAGCTCCTCCTTGGTCAGCTCATCGTAGGTACGGGTCTTCCAATCCATTATCTTTCTTTGTTTTGTTTCGACCATATGGCGTCGACGATGTTGGCGATGGCGCCGTCGCCGGTCACGTTGGTGGCGGTTCCGAAGCTGTCGATGGCGAGGTAGATGGCGATGATGAGCCCGGTCTGCGCGTCACCCAGGCCGAGGATGGAGGTGAGCAGGCCGAGAGCGGCCATCACAGCTCCTCCCGGGACGCCGGGGGCGGCAACCATGGTGATGCCCAGCATGAAGATGAAGCCGGCCATCACGCCATTGTCGACGGGCATTCCGCTCAGCATCATCATGGCTAACGCCAAGCCGGTAATCTTGATGGTGCTTCCACTCAGGTGAATGGTAGCGCAGAGGGGGATGACGAAATTGGCTACGGCAGGATTGACACCCGTCTTGACAGCAGAACGGAGGGTGACGGGGATCGTGGCTGCCGAGGAGGAGGTCCCCAAGGCGGTCACGTAGGCAGACAGCATGGTGGCCAGCAGCCTGAAGGGATTTCGCTTGCTCACGATGCCGGCTATGGTGAACTGCAGAAGCAGCATCAAGGCCGTCATGACGAACAGGAAGAGGATAATCTTGATGAAGACCGTGACGACAACCATGATCTGACCTCCCACGGTCATCTGCAAGAAGACGCCGAAGATATAGAGAGGCAACAGGGGGATGATAACTCTGGTAATAACTATGGTTACAACATCTTTGAAATCCTCAAAAAATCGCTTCATAGTATTATTACCACCCACGGCGGGGATGCTAAGACCTAGGATAAAAGCCAGAACCAAGGCACTCGTTACACTCATCAAGGGAGGCATCTCGATTGTGAAATAGGGTAGAATCTCTACTGCTTCCTGGTCAATGGTGGTGAGCGAGGCTCCGTTGAGAAGCCAGGGATAGACGAGGTTGGAGGCGGCACCCGTACCAAATCCGGCCACAAGGGTGAAGCCATAAGCCAGCCCAACGGTAATGAGGAGCATCTTGCCTGCCCCCTTGCCCATGTCGGCAATGCCCGACACGATAAGACCGAGGATGATAAGCGGGATGCAGAACCCCAGCAACGAGGAGAAGAGGGCGTTGAAGGTCCCGAAGATGCGGGTAAGCCACATGGGAAAGAACTGGCCACAGAGTATGCCAAGCACAATGGCGATGCCGATCTTGGCCAGCAGAGGAAGTTTCTTTAGTCTTTTTATCATGCGATTGTCTTATGAAGGGTGTTCTTTTTTTGTTTGAAATTATCTTAGGTAGCCTCTAATAATCACTTATTTGAATTCAAGATATGTTTGCCTTGTCTAATGTCCTTTGCGTGTGCCTCTGAAGTCGGGGTTGGCAGCTCTCGCTTTGCGGGTGCAGATATCACGCATCCGGCTGAACTGTTTTCTGGTAAAGGGGTTACGAATGAACTGTTTGGTATAACCTTGACGATTTCCCCTGGTCTTAATCACCAGTTTGTGTTCCACCTCGTTCCGGATGAACTCGAATTCCAAGATGTCTTTCCATCTAAACTCCAAACGCTCCTCCTTTGTGCCGGTTCTGTTATTGCGAATATTTTGCAATATCAGATATTCATCCCCAATAATAATCATATCCGATAGGTCTTTAAACTCAGAAACAGCATAAAGAACACAAACTAGCGTCAATACAATCTTGAGAGAGAAGAGCCCGTCTATGAATATCCAAAACGCCAGCAATAGTAGTACCAGCACAATGGCATCAACTATAGCCCCAATCGGTCTGAAAACATGAGGGTCTTCCGGCTTATCTGGCTGGCGTGGGGGATTCGTCTTTCTGATTCCAACGGAATTGTGTTCCATAAACAGAAGATGGAGCTCAAAAGAAAAAGCGGAGTACTTCCCCATAAAGGGTTTTGTACTCCGCTTGTATGTAAGGAATATTATTTCTCGAGGCGGATACGAGCGTCGACGGCGGTAACATAGCGAGGATTACCAAGCAGAGGATTGAGGTCCATCTCAGCGATCTCGGGAGCAGCCTGCACGAGGGCGCTTACGCGAGCCACCTGTTCGGCATAGAGGTCGATGTTGACACCTTCCTGGCCGCGGACACCTTCGAGGATCTTGTAACCCTTGAGGTTCTTGAGCATCTCCTTAGCTTCGGCAGCTGTGATAGGAGCGAGGGCGCTCTGAACGTCCTTCAGCACCTCGATGAAGATACCGCCAAGACCGAAGAAGATCTGATGGCCGAACTTCTCGTCCTTGATAGCGCCGATATAAACGTCGGTACCGTCGAGCATGGGGTACATCTCAACAGCATAGGTCTCGGGAATGACGATGAGGCGGTCGAACTCCTTGGCAACGGTATCGAGGTCCTTAACGCCGAGGGTAACACCACCTACGTCGCTCTTGTGGAGAGGACCGACAACCTTCATTACGAGAGGAACATCCTTGCTGCAGCCCACTTCCTTGGCGAAAGCGAGAGCATCTTCCTTCTTGCTTACCTCTACGCTCTTCTTGCGGCTGATGCCAGCAGCATCGAGAAGCTCGTTGTAGTCGGCAATCTCCATGTAGCCGTCCTTGCAACGGTCGACGGTAGCGCGGATGCGGGCCACGTCGATAGCGGGACTCTCCACAACCTCGGGCTGGGGCTTGGGAGTGTGGTAAACCTTGCAGAGGGCATTACCGAATACGCACTCCTCGGGGAAGTTGATGCGATGGTGAGTATTGATGAAGTCCTCGATCTCTTCCTTCACGTTGATGATGGAGGGAAGGATGGGGAAGATAGGTTTCTTGCAGGTGCGCATCTTAGCGTCGAGCAGGTCGTAAACCTCCTTGTTGGAGAAGAGTCCGGGGCTGCCGAAGATAACGCACATGGCGTCGATGTTGTCAAAATCGTTCTCGCAGGCGTCGATAATGTAGCCGAGCTGCTCAGCAGTACCGGTAGCGAGGAAGTCGATGGGGTTGCCTACCGAAGAGCCGCCAAAGAGCTTGCCAAGAAGCTCCTGAGCCTTGGGACCTTCGATGTGGGGAACGTCCATACCGTTGTTGGAGAGGACGTCGGTAAGCATTACGGCAGGACCGCCAGCATGGGTGATGACGGCAATATTCTTGCCCATCACCTCGGGGTGCATGAAGATAGCGCAGACGGTAGTGAGCTCCTGACGGTTGTTGCAACGAACGATACCGGCCTTGCGGAAGAGAGCGTCGACAGCTGCGTCGTTGGTGGCGAGAGCGCCAGTATGGCTGGAAGCGGCACGGCTACCTGCTGCGGAACCGCCACTCTTGATGGCAGCAATCTTGCAGCCTTTGTTGATGAGGGAACGGCTGTGCTTGAGGAGCTTGGCGGGGTTGCCGATCTTCTCCATGTACATCATGATAACACGGCTGCTCTTCTCGGGGTCGAAGGTGGTGTCGAGATGCTCGAGAACCTCTTCGATACCCAGCTGAGCGGAGTTACCTACAGCCCACACGCTATTGAAGGTGAGGCCGTTGCTCATACCATACTCTTTGATGAACACAGCAGTAGCGCCAGAACCGGTAATGAAGTCTACGCCATGAGGATCGAGGCTGGGGATAGGAGTGTCGAAGCATCCGCTATAGTTGGTGTTGAGGAAGCCGGTACAGTTGGGGCCGATGAGGGAACCGCCAACAGCATTGATAGCGTCAACAATATGTTTCTCGATAGCAGCACCTTCAGCATTCTCTTCGGAGAAGCCTGCGCTAATGATAATGAAGCCCTTGGTGCCTTTCTGCTGGGTAAGCACGTCGACGGTGGCGGGGCAGAACTTAGCGGCGATGCAGAGCAGCGCGCAGTCAACCTGAGGAAGATCTTCGACCTTAGCGTAGCATTTTACGCCCTGGACTTCGGTCTCTTTGGGGTTCACGGCGTAAACTTCGCCTTTGAAATTGCTCTCGAGGAGGTTCTTGAGGGCTTTTCCACCAGGTTTGTGGATATCGCTGGAAGCACCGCAGATGACGATGCTACGAGGATTGAGTAATTCTTTTGCTATCATATTATTATATATTTTGTTTTCTTTATTATTAATTTTGCAAAAATACGAAGTTTTTTTGATTTAACAGCACTTTACTAAAAAAATATCATCAACGGGAGGAAATAAGGAGCGATTTTTCTCGTTATAATTGTGATACTTTTGCAAAAAATCAGCACATGTCCAAGGACAAACTCACACCAAAGAAAGCCCCTTACCACCAGAAAGATTGGAACCATCGCTACGCCCAATCGATGGGCAGGCCCACGCCGCCTAAGACAGAATTGAAGCTATGGCTTTGGGGAATGGCAATCTTGGCTATAATAGCGTTGATATACTCACTTTTCTGATGGAAGGAAAGAAGACTCCCCTACCCTCTTGAATCTGTAAGACTCAAGAGCCGGACTTTATGGATGGCTCCCGCTAACGCGAGGCTACACTTCGACCTCGAACTTGCGAAGGACTTCCAGAACCTCGTAGAGACTTTGTGCATGGAGCACCTCGTAGCGTTGCTGCTCGGTAATGCCCAGGCTCTTGAACTGCAGACACCAGTACTCTTTGATCTTGCGGATTTTCGCTTGCTCCGACAAGGGCGCATCCAAGAGGGAACAGACCAGCACGGCAACAAATTCCAGAGCTTTTGTATCACTACAACTAACACATTTTATCTGCAAGGGAAGCAGAGGGTTATAAAGAACACCTCTACCAATCATCGAACTCTTGATCTGCGGAAAGCGGCGCTGGATTTCGCGGTAGTCCTCCACCCTACAGATGTCTCCGTTATAGATCACCTCGTGGTTGATGAGCGGCAGAACCTCGGCAAAAGTGTCTTTGTCCACAACACCTCCATATTGCTGTTTTCCGGTACGGGGATGGATAGTGACATTCTTCAACGGATAGTCGTTCAGGATGGGCACAAGGTCGAAGATCTCGCGCTCGGAATAGAAGCCGAGACGCATCTTTACCGACAGACGGGACGCCATGCGGGGCACCACATAGTCCAGCACCTCGCGAACCTCGTCGGGATAAGGAAGAATGCCTGAGCCTCTGTGCTTTGCCGCCACACGTCGCACGGGGCAGCCGATATTCCAGTTCACCTCGGAATAGCCTATCTCATGCAAGCGGTTTGCCAGCTCGACAAACTCTTTCGGCTCTTTGCCAAGGATCTGAGGAACGACAGGGATGGAGCCTTCGTTGAGCTCGGGCAACACATCCTCTATCTTGCACAACGCCCCCTTGAGGTTGCCGTGGGTGAGAGACAGGAACGGACTCACAGCCAAGTCTATCGCTCCAGGGAAGACAGACTCATAAGCCTTGCGGAACAAGAGTTCCGTCAGTCCTTGCATGGGGGCCAAGATGATCATCTGCTAATTAAGATTTGGTAGGCTCTAAAAATTAAACATTTTGTTCTTAGGTGCTCGGTGGTGAGCCTAGTTTAGCCACTTTGCGCCTAATTTCAGTTTGCAAAGTTACACATTTTCTTTAATCTGTCAACGCTTTTTTACATTTCTCTTATTGGATTTTGTGGGGGGGGTGAATATCAGTAAGTTATATAACATCTTTTTTTATTGAAGCCTTCTGTTTAATTGACTCCCAAACGGGTTATTTGTTCTAAACGGCAGAAATTGTATATTGGATTTTTGAGAAAATACAATAACGAAAATTCAAGATATTTATTTTATTGTCAATAAGTTAATTTTTGGAGGTTACCAATAATAATAAAGGATATGACAGTTATACCCCATCGCACAATGCTTTTAGGCGTTTTCCCTAAAATTTCTTGTATTTCTTCGCTCCGTAGCTGTGTTCTGGATATTTCCATTTGTGTGATTATTTTACCATACCGTTGTCGTAACCGCCGTTTTGGAGGGTCTTCTCGCCTTTGCGGTACTGCTTGCCGAAGTCCATCTGCCAGGTGAGGCCGAGGACGAGCATGTTGCCGTTGTTGGCGGTCCAATGTATGTGACGGTAGGGATGGACGGCGCTGAGGCCTTCTGTCTCGTAGCGGTAGCCTTTCGGGTTGAATGGACAATGCCACATCAGCATGGCCGTGAGACTCTTCCATCGGTACTGAACATAGAGACTCTGCGCCATTTCGCTTACTGAATAGTTCTCGCCGTAGAGCGTCCACTGTGGCAGAATCGTGAAGTTCGCCCCTGCCACAAGGCTCTTCCAATAGAACTGGGCGTTGGCAGCGGCGGTAAAGTTATCCCTTGTGTGGGAAAAGTCGGCACCCCCGGAATTGTAGTGGAGGTACATGCCAGTGAGCGAGAGGTTGAGGCATTTCCACAGCCCCTGCACTCCTACCTGACCATTGGCATAGAGGCATTGCCATAGGTCTGCGTTCTGCGAGGTGAGGACGAAAAGGTCGCGCGCGGGGTCGTAGGTGTAGGTTGAGACGATGGGGTGGAACTGATGCATGGCTCCGGCAGTTGCAACAGCATACCATCCTTGGGGGTGAACGTAGCGCAACATCAGCTGGTTGGAAAGCTGATCGCTGGGTTTTAAACTCGGATTGCCCTGCTGACCCTCCACGTCGTCGGTCTGCTGGAAGACGGGCGCGAGTGCGGAAAGCGACGGCAAGGTGGGCGTGAGCTGCGAGGTGGCTGTGAGCGACCACTGGGGGCTGATGCGCCACTGCAGACGGGCGGTGCTGAGGTTCCTTATATACTGCTGGTCGCTGGTGCCGTCGGTAACGTTGAGCAACTTTGCCCCCGTACCGACGGAGTAGCCGACTTTCTGTCCAATCATGCCTTGCACCTCGGCGTAGAGATAGGCGTTGTTTTTGGTCATTGTGGTTTTGACTCCATAGAGTGTGTACTCGTTCTCGGCGAAATTGTGTTGGTATTGCAAGCCTGTGCGCAATTCCACCTTGGCGAATTGCTTGCGGTAGGCACCCTCGCCGCTGAGGGCGTAGCCGTGGCCAAGGACGGTGGTGGCGTAGGTGCCATTGGTGTAGGACAGTGTGTTGTCATAGCGGTCGGTGGCATACTCGCCCACCACGTTCAGTTCCACTTTCTGCCCATGCGGCATTTTGTGCGTGTAGAACAGGTCGAGTTTGGGAAGATTTTCCGTTGAATAGTTGTGTTGTTGCATCGACTGATTGGTGGTAGTGCCATTGTCTGTTTCGGTCATTGACCCTGTGGCATCGAGCGTCTTGGTGAAGAAGTCGTCCTGTATGGAAGCCACGAACATCGTGCTGTCGTCGTGCTGGTAGGTATACTCGGCGTTGAGCGTGTGCTGAATATACCAGAATGGCATGTTTGTGCGCTGGCTGCGCGTGACGGTGCGGGCGGCATCGAGGTAGCTGTCTTCCAGCTCGTAGGGTACGCTGTCGTAGTTGCGGTAGCCAAGGGTGTATTCCAATGCGAACTCACTTTTGCCCTTGTGGTAACTGCCCAACAAGTACCCATTGACAAAACCCGTGGTCAAAGCAGACTCCGCTTTCGCCACGACGCTGCCGCCGTCCTCGCGCTCTTTCAATATGATGTTGATGATGCCCGACGCGCCGCGGTCGAGGTAGCGGGTGCCGGGGTTATTGGAGTATTCCACGCGCTTGATTTGCTCGGCCTTGAGGTTGGCCAATCGTGCCACGGGTACCTCCTTGCCGTTGATTTGCAGAATGGCCAGGCCACCGTCAACAGTGATGCTCTGCAATGCCACATCCACCCTCAGGCCTGGCAGGCCCAGCATGTCGAGCAGCACCAACGTGCGTCCAGCTGCCTGCACCTCTTCCTGTTTTGGCAGCACCACGAAGCGGTCGACGCTCTCTGTGGTGCGGCTGGCGGTGATGGTGACGGTCTCCAGCTGCTTGGCGTTCATTGTCAGCGTGCCGAGGTCGTCGCCTGCGCCGCAACGCACGGACAACCTCTCATAACCCACATACGAGGCCACAAGGTTGTAGGTACCCTCTTGGCAAGCAAGACAGAAAGAGCCGTCCTCTCCGGTGGTCGTACCTTTAACAAGACTGTCATTCGCGATGGCTTTCAACACCACGTTGGCAAAGGCAATAGGCTGTCCGCTATTGTCCGCCAAACGGCCTGTGATGTTATTTTGCGCAAATAAAATATAATTCGAAGCACAAATAATAAAGGCCAAAGATAGTTTCTTCATGATTGTTTTTGTGGTAGGCTCTAAAAATTAAACATTTTGTTCGTAGGCGTTCGGTGGTGAACTGTGGTCGGCGACCAAAGTGGAGCCAACTGCTACACTTGGACAAAGTGGAGCCAACCTAGTTTACTCCCTTTGGTCGTGACGACTTTTCACTACGGCCTCGAAGGCAAGCCCTCGGGCTCTCCGTTTTAGTCGTTAGTCACTTTGCGCCTAATTTCAGTTTGCAAAGTTACACATTTTCTTTAATCTGTCAACGCTTTTTTACATTTCTCTTATTGGATTTTGTGGGGGGGGTGAATATCAGTAAGTTATATAACATCTTTTTTTATTGAAGCCTTCTGTTTAATTGACTCCCAAACGGGTTATTTGTTCTAAACGGCAGAAATTGTATATTAGATTTTTGAGAAAATATAATAACGAAAATTCAAGATATTTATTTTATTGTCAATAAGTTAATTTTTAGAGGTTACCATTTTTAAAATAAAAATATTTTTTTTGGGGGGGTGCGACAACTGTCGATCAAACCTTTTCGTTGCGATGCTCGCTGACATAATGTTTCAGACCACCGATCAGGTGGTTACCAACTTTGTTTACCGGTTTATAGAAGGCCGATTCGGTCTTCAACTCCTGCGTGAGGACGACCTGGTTGAAATCCAAGATGGTGACATAATAAAGCAGGACGCTAAGGATGCACACGCATTTGAGCAAGCCGGCGACAGAGCCAAGCAGGTTGTTGAGGAAACCGACTCTTACCAGCTTCACAAAACCCTCCACCACCTTGCCGGCAAGCAACGAGAGGATGACCACTGCCACAAAGGTGATGAAAAACGCCACCAGCATCGTGGAGTCACCCTTCAAGCCAACCCATACTGCCACCATCTTCGAGAAGCGTATGGCTGCGAATACACCTAGGACCAGACCCGCCAAGGAAGCGATCTCAAAGATAACACCTCTCCGATAGCCCTTCCATATGAAATAGCAGAGCGGCACGGCCATAATAATATCCAATACATTCATTGATGTGCTCTATTTTTTTCAGGATAATCGTATACAAAGGAAGTCGCCTATAATAACGGAAAAATATATTAATTATTATACCACCAGAAACAATTCTCCGAAACAAAGCAAACGATTGCACTTTACAACAGCAGAAAAGGTTGGAAGCCCGATACCAAACAAGCGACCTTTCGCTTGGAAAGACCGCCTGTAACAGAAAAAAACATCTGGTTGCTCTGTTAGTCGATTACTCTACACATACTTGCCTCGGCTGACTGATTGGCAGCATCCTGTTGCGAGCCGGTCGAGATAGATCCGCCGGTTAAAAGGTATATCTATAATATATGTTTAGCATATCATTAGCATATCATTTTCAATAGGGTAGCATATCGAATTTGATATGCTAGTGATATGCTGCGCCTATGCTCTAGGTGCGCGTCAGACTCTTTAGCAAGCCACTATCCACTTCTGAAGAGCCACTTGCTTTTCTTCATGCTTCGCTGATCAGATAACCAAGGCTCCGATCTGGAAGATAAGGAACGAAACCAACCAAGCCAGACTCATGGAGGTGACGAGGGAGAAGGCTGCCCAACGCCACCCTATCTCGCGTTTGAGTGCCCCCATGGTGGCGACACAAGGGAAATAGAGCGCCACAAAGAGCATGAAACTGAAGGCAAGAAGGGGCGAGAAGTTGGAGGTGGACCGCATCACTTCGGCTGTGGTCATTGTGCCGTCGCCTTCGACATCGACATGATAGAGGATACCTATCGTGCTGACGATGGCCTCTTTGGCGGGCAGACCGGTGATAAGGCATACGTTCATCCTCCAGTCGAATCCCAATGGTTTCGTGACCGGCTCGACAAAACGGCCGATTTTAGCCAGGTATGAGTTCTCGTTCTGGACATAGATACATTCCTTCTGCAGCTCACGAACCCGTAGCGTGCGGGCTTCCTCGATAACAGAATCGTCGTTCCGAACCATAACAATCTGTTCTTCAATAGGTGCTATAAGCTCCTTGTTGCGGGGGAAATATTCCAACGCCCAGATGATGATGGAAGCCCAAAGGATGACAGAGGCTATCTTCTGCAGATAGTCCCAACAACGCTCCCAGATATGACGTCCGGTATTGCGGAGCGTAGGCCTGCGGTAGGGAGGCAACTCGCTCACGAAATCGGAGTTCTTCTGACGGAACCATCGCGTACGCTTCATCACTATCGCAAACAGGACCGAGAGCAGGATTCCTATGATATAAAGAGACAAAATAACGATAGCCCGATATTTCACCTCGAAGAAAACGCTAACAAAAAGGAGATATACTGGCAGTCGGGCCGAACAACTCATAAAGGGTATCATGAGCATGGTGAGCGCACGATCCTTCCAGTTGTCGATCTCGCGAGCAGCCATGATGGCGGGGACATTGCATCCGAAGCCGATAAGCATAGGGATAAAAGAGCGGCCATGAAGACCGATGCGATGCATGATCTTGTCCATCAGGAAGGCTGCTCGGGACATATAGCCGCTATCTTCCAGCATGGAGAGGAAGAAGAACATGATGATGATATTAGGCAGGAAGGAGACCACAGCCCCTACGCCCTGAACCACACCATCGACACAAAGAGACGAAAACCATCCATCTGCCACAGAGCTCTTTATCCAGAGGCAAAGCTCGTTGACACCCGAAGCGATCCAGCTCTGAGGATAGGCACCAAGAGCAAAGGTGCATTGGAACATAAGATAGAGGACACCTATGAGGATAGGGAATCCCAGCCACTTGGAGGTGAGGACCGAGTCTATCTTCTGCGTCAACGTATGGTCGGTATCCTTCTCACTATGCTTGAGTGTCTCGTTCAAGGCTCCTGCCACAAAACCATTCTTGGCCTTTTGGATGAGAACGGCAGGATCTTCGTGAAAGTCGCGGAGAAGGATCCGTCGTTGGGTCTCAGCCACTTCGAGCAACCTGTAATAGTTCTCGGCATCTTTGAACTGGAGCATAGCCTTGCGCGGGTCTTCCAACAGCTGGACAGCAAGATGGCGCTTGGAACAATGGGGACTGAGGTTCTTTGTCCTGACCAACTCGCCAACGGTCTCTTTGATTGCCGACTCTATCTCCTTGCTATATTTCACATGGACATGACGAGTGGCATCTTCCTGATTCTCAAAAGCGGCGACGATACGTTCCTGAAGTTCCGCGAAACCGAGACCGGTAATAGCATCGGTAGGGACAACATGGAAGCCCATGAGGGAACCCAGAGTCTTGTAATCGAGATTGTGGTCGCTAGCCAGAAGTTCGTCGTAGTGGTTGAGGGCCATCACCAGTTTGAGATGACGTTCGATGAGGCGGGCGGTAGTCAACAAGCTATATTCGACATCTACAGCATTCACCACATTTACCACAACATCGGGCTGCAGCTGACCAAGAGCATCGAGATCCTCAACTTCCTCCCATTGGAGACGATAGGCGGCCGCCGATGCCGATTTTACCGACATCTCCACAGCCTTCTGACAGAGGGTTGTGCGGCCGGAGCCTTGATTTCCGACAACCGCTATCTTTATGATATTGTTTGTATTATTGTTGTATTCCGTATCCATGAACAATGCGATTTCCAATTGCAAAGATACAACTATTATAGATATATTATAATCACTATTTCTAGTGATTTTTCAAAAAGCATAGATTTATTTCAAAAAGAATTATTATCTTTGCATCCCGTGATGGCTCAGTCTACATACGCCCTATCACCATTACTAAGTTATTAAAATCAAACAGATACACACCCATGAAAGACGTTAAGAACTACATCGAAGAGAACAAACAGCGTTTCCTCGACGAACTTTTTGAACTGATCCGCATCCCTTCCATCAGCGCCGAAAGCGAACACAAGGACGATATGGTCCGTTGCGCCAACAAATGGAAAGAATTCCTCCTTGCCGCAGGAGTCGACAAAGCAGAAGTCATGCCTTCGGCCGGGAACCCCGTTGTATATGGAGAAAAGACTATCGATCCCTCTAAGCCTACCGTACTGGTATACGGCCACTATGATGTGATGCCCGTCGAGCCTCTGGCCGAATGGCGCACAAAACCTTTTGAACCCGAAGTGATCGACGGCAAGATCTGGGCCCGTGGCGCCGACGACGACAAAGGCCAGAGCTTCATGCACGCCAAAGCTTTCGAGTTCATGGTTAAGACCAACCAGCTTCCTTGCAACGTGAAATTCATGCTTGAGGGCGAAGAAGAGATCGGCTCCGGTAGCCTCTACGGCTTCTGCGAAGAGCACAAAGAGCTCCTCAAGGCCGACGTCATCCTCGTTAGCGACACCTCTATGATTGCTCAGGATGTTCCTTCTATCACCAGCGGTCTCCGCGGCCTCTGCTATTGGGATGTTGAGGTTACAGGAGCAAACCACGACCTCCATAGCGGCATTTTTGGTGGCGCAGTCGCCAACCCCATCAACATCCTCTGCAAGATGATTGCCGACCTCCACGACGAGAACGGACACATCACTATCCCCGGCTTCTATGACGACGTTCTCGTCATCTCCGACGAAGAGCGCGCCCTCATGGCCCAGGCTCCTTTCAACGAGGAGGCTTACAAGAAAGAGCTCGACATCAAGAACGTGCACGGCGAAAAGGGATTCACCACCAAAGAACGTACGGGCATCCGTCCCTGCCTCGATATCTGCGGCATCTGGGGTGGCCATACCGGCGAAGGCTCCAAGACCGTCCTTCCCTCCAAGGCCTACGCCAAGATCAGCACCCGTCTGGTTGCAAATCAGGACTACGAGAAGATCAGCGAGCTCTTCAAGAACTATTTCGAGGCTGCTGCTCCCGACTGCGTAAGAGTGAAGGTGACCCCCAGCCATGGTGGCGCCGCTTATGTGGCTCCTCTCGAGATGACCGCCTACAAGGCTGCTGAGAAAGCCATGCAGGAGACCTTCGGCAAGCGTCCCATCCCCACCCGTAGCGGCGGAAGCATCCCTATCGTTGCCGGCTTCGAGAGAATCCTCGGCATCAAGTCCATCCTCATGGGCTTCGGCCTCGGAAGCGACGACATCCATGCTCCCAACGAGAACTACCCTCTCTACAATTTCTACAAGGGTATCGAGACCATCCCCTATTTCTATCAGTATTTTACCGAGATGAGCAAATAAACCGAGACTAAAAAAACGGACATCCGTACAATATAGAAAAAAAGAGCCGGCATGAGTGTTGGCTCTTTTTCTTTATTGGCAACTTTGCAAATCGCTTGGCCGAGAGAGAACAAAAGGCGGATACCAGGTTGTTGGTATCCGCTTTATCTATTTGCCGTAACCGGGGTTGGACGACTAGAGAGCGTTGCAGAGATACTGCAACATGTCGGCCATCTTGTCGGCTGCTTCGCGAAGCTTGGGCTTAAGCATCATGGTCATCATGGGGTTGCCGCCTTCCATGCTGAAAGCGATGGAGACACGGGTGCCGCTTTCGTTAGGAGCCAGCTGCACATTCATGCGGAAAGGCATAGGTGTACTTGCGTCGGCAGCAGGTCCGATAGCTACGAGGCTATAGGGAACTCGCTCCACATAAGTGAGCGTGAGCTGCATGAAGCCAGCCACGTTGAACGAACAACGGTCGGCAGTACAGGACCAGTTCTGGACCTTGTCGGCAGGTATGATGCGGGAGAAGTTGTTGAAATCACAAAGGAAGTCATAGCACTTCTCGGGCGACGAGGAGGTGACGACAGTTTTGCTTTCTACATTCATAATCGTACGGGATAGCGATTAGTTCATGTGGTCGTCGGACCATTTCTCGGGATTTACGCGCCAAGCTGTGAGGCTTGCCATCTGCTCGGGAAGGATGTAGCTCTCTTCGCTAGCCACCTGGATAAGGGTGTCGTAGTTGGTAAGAGTGTGGAGAGCGACATCGGTCTCTTCGAAATTCTTGGCAGCAACAGCAAGGCCGTAGGTGAAGATGGCGGCCATACCTTTGACGATGCAACCTTTCTCACGAAGAGCGCGAACGGCGATGAGGCTGCTCTTGCCGGTAGAGACGAGGTCTTCGATAACCACAACAGTCTGTCCTTCATGGATCTCACCCTCGATCTGGTTGGTGAGGCCATGCTTCTTCTCTTCGGAACGAACATACACGAAAGGTTTGCCAAGCTCCTGAGCAACGAGTGCGCCCTGGGCAATACCGCCGGTAGCTACGCCGGCAATAACGTCAACCTCACCAAACTGCTCCTTGATGACCTCAACGAAGCTTTGACGGATGAAGGTGCGGATTTCGGGATAGGAAAGGGTCACTCGGTTGTCGCAATAGATGGGGGATTTACGACCGGAAGCCCAAGTGAAGGGATTGTCGTTGTTAAGCTTGATGGCTTTTACCTGCAATAAAAATTTAGCCGTATTAGTGGCGATTTCGTTCATATTTTTCATAGTGCAAAAGTACGAAGAAAAAATGAGGTAGCAAAAAAATATTTATCGAAAATTGCCGTTATTTATGAATAAGAACAAGTTACCCTCACAACAAAACCTCTCTCAAACATGAAACAATGGATTATTGCATACCAATATTGGCAGATTGTTTTCTGCAAAAAGACCCAACAGGAGGCACCTGCCGTACCCCAAGGGTATATCGTAATGGACGACAGCAATTTATCTTTCTGTTTCGAAACTTTGGTCACACAAAAGCAGAACATCTGGGTGTGGTGCAGCAACAATATGCGCGAGCTGGTAAGCTACTGCATGAACGCCTACATATATATTAAGGCAGCAGGCGGTATCGTGCGGGACGCCGGGATGGGACAGAAACGCCTGCTCATCTACCGTAACCAGCATTGGGACATGGCCAAAGGCAAGGTGGAACTTGGGGAGACCTTGCGACAGGCAGCCGTGAGAGAGGTGGAAGAGGAGACCGGGCTGACTATCGCCCGATCGGGGAAGCTCATCCGAAAGACCTACCATATCTACGATCTCTATGGAGGCTGGCATCTCAAACAGACCTCGTGGTTCGAGATGTGGGATAGCGGACAGACAGCCATACAGACACAACAAGAAGAGGGCATTACGCATGCCGAATGGTTCAACACAAAAGAATGGACAGAGAAGCTCTCCGACTCCTATTCGATGATGAAACTCCTCTCCAATTCCTAAACCACAAAACGTTATTATCATGCTCTCAAAAATTGCACTTTCTTTTGTTTCAGGACTCGGCTGCAAGAGCTACCGCCAGCTGATGGAGATATACAACTCCCCCGAAGAGGTTTTTGCGTTGAGCCATAGCGAGTTGACAAATATTTTCGGCAAACACAAAAGCATCATTACCGCCATCGAGCAGAAAAGCACCTTCGCTCGCGCCGAAGAGGAGCTGCGTTTTTGCGAGAAGCATCATATCAAACCGCTCTATTTTACTGATAGAGAGTATCCTCAACGACTGAACAGAGCCGGGTGCGAGGACACACCTCCCCTACTCTATTACATGGGTTCGGCCGACCTCAACACAGAACGGACCATCTCCGTTGTCGGCACCCGGAAAGCGACAGAAATTGGCAAAGAGAACACCCAAAAACTGATAGACGACCTTCAGCACGAAAACATATTGGTTGTAAGCGGCCTGGCCTACGGAATCGACACCCAAGCCCACACAACAGCCACAGAGCACAACATCCCGACCATAGGCGTTGTAGCCCATGGACTCGACCAGCTCTATCCCCCTCAGAATCGCAACCTCGCCAAAACCATGGTCCAGACCGAAGGTGGGCTTCTGACAGAATACCCGAGCCAGACACGGATCAACCCCAGCTATTTCCCCGCCCGCAACCGCATTATCGCAGCCATGAGCGACGCCATCATTGTGGTGGAAGCTAGCGAGAAAGGCGGAGCCCTCATCACAGCCAACCTCGGCAACGGCTACCATCGCGACGTATTTGCCTTCCCCGGACGCGTAGACGACAAATACTCAACCGGTTGCAACCGTATCATCAGCAACGGAAGAGCCGTCCTCATACAAAATGCCGACGACGTGTTCTCCTTGATGAACTGGAGCAGGAAGAACAACGCTCAAGCCCAGCAGACAACGATGGTCCTCGACCTCACTCCCGACCAGACGAAGATCCACACCATCCTCTCCCAGCACGGCCCGATGGCGATAGAAGAGATCATGGAACACACAAGCCTCTCCCTTCCCAAAATCGCCGCCGCCCTGCTCGACATGGAGCTGAAGAACATCTGCCGATGCCTCCCGGGCAAGACATACAAACTGAACTGATTACGCACCCAGGCATAGACCAGCCATACAGTAGCGCCTATCTAGCCATAGTCCAGACGGCACAATTCACGACGCTAGAGCGACCTTGATGCGACCCTGATGCGACGTCGATGCGGCGCTAGAGCCTGCCACCCCAAAGCCTCCGAGCCAACAACCGTCCACCAGGAAAAGGGCACGGAAGTTCGCTTGTTAACATTTTTTATAAAAAAGAAATTTATATATTTTAATTATATTCGTATATTTGCAACTCTAATGATGTATTAACAAATCATCGTAAACCCTATGGAATCCAATAACAAAGGTAGAATTTCGCAGATAATCGGAGCCGTTGTCGACGTCACTTTCGACGACGGAGCAACCCTCCCCGACATATATGACGCCCTTTCCGTTCGCCGTCCCGACGGCACCGAGATCATCCTCGAATGCCAGCAGGATACCGGAGAAAACACGATGCGCACCATCGCTATGGACAGCACCGACGGACTCCAGCGCGGCATGGAGGTCACCTGTCTTGGCGGCCCTATCTCCATGCCCGTAGGCGGCGACATCAACGGACGCGTCTTCAATGTTATTGGCCAGACCATCGACGGCATGCCCGCCCCCAAAGGCGAGAAACGCTACGGCATCCATCGCGAACCTCCCAAATTCGAGAACCTCTCCACCAACCAGGAGATCCTCTATACCGGCATCAAGGTCATCGACCTCATCCAGCCCTTCTCCAAAGGCGGAAAGATCGGCCTCTTCGGCGGCGCCGGCGTTGGCAAGACCGTCCTCATCCAAGAGCTCATCAACAACATCGCCAAGAAATATAACGGTATGTCCGTTTTCACAGGCGTAGGAGAGCGCACCCGCGAAGGTAACGACCTGCTGCGCGAGATGATCGAAAGCGGCGTCATCAAATACGGCGAAGCGTTCAACAAAAGCATGGAAGAAGGCGGCTGGGACCTCAGCAAGATTGACGCCGAAGCCGTCAAGGACTCCAAATGCACCATGGTGTTCGGCCAGATGAACGAAACACCCGGCGCCCGCGCCCGCGTTGCCCTCTCCGGACTCACCCTGGCAGAATATTTCCGCGATGGCGACGAGAAGACCGGCGGACGCGACATCCTCCTCTTCATCGACAACATCTTCCGTTTCACCCAGGCCGGTTCCGAAGTCTCGGCATTGCTCGGACGCATGCCTTCGGCTGTAGGCTATCAGCCCACCCTCGCCACAGAGATGGGTCTGATGCAGGAACGAATCACCTCCACCAAACGCGGATCTATCACCTCTGTACAAGCCGTTTACGTACCCGCCGACGACTTGACAGACCCCGCTCCCGCAACCACTTTCGCCCATCTCGACGCCCAGACCGTCCTCTCGAGAAAAATCTCCGAGCTTGGCATCTACCCCGCCGTCGACCCTCTGGACTCCACCTCGCGAATCCTCTCCCCCGACATCGTTGGCGAAGAGCACTACAATACCGCCCAGCAGGTAAAACAGATCCTCCAGCGCTACAACGAGCTGCAGGACATCATCGCCATCCTTGGCATGGAAGAGCTCTCTGAAGCAGACCGACTGGTAGTGAGCCGCGCACGTCGCGTGCAACGCTTCCTCAGCCAGCCCTTCTTCGTCGCCGAGCAGTTCACCGGCCTCGAGGGCAAGTTCGTCAGCATCGAAGACTCCATCAAAGGCTTCCAGATGATCCTCAACGGCGACGTCGACTACCTGCCCGAGCAGGCATTCCTCATGGTCGGCACCATCGAAGAGGCTATCGAAAAAGGCGAAAAGATTCTGGCAGAAACAAAATAAACAAGCCCAAACCCTGGCATCCACACAATTGTAGAACACCAACAAAGCATCGCGAACCATGAAGGTACGAATCATCTCCCCCGACACCACCCTTTTCGAAGGGACAGCCAAGCTGCTGCAGCTGCCCGGAGTGGACGGACTGTTCGAATTGCTGAACAACCACGCCCCCATCATTGCGGCGCTCAAAGCCGGCACCATTCGTATGCAGCAGGAGGAAGAGGGAGAGAAGACGTTTGAGATCAAGGCCGGAGTGGTCAAGGCGCAAGCAAACGACGTTCTGATTTTAACACAATAACTATGCCAAAGCCCCTACTATGAGAGGGGCTTTTTCATACCAAAACGAAGAAAGTAACATCGCACAAAAGAAAATAAAAATAAATACATAAATAAAACTCATTCATCTATGAAGAAACTCGCAACTCTTCTGGCAGGCCTCGTTCTGCCCATGCTCACCTTTGCGAGCGAAGCCGACCTGGAAATGCCCGCCGGTTTCGCCACTTCAGGCGATGCCAAAATCCTCTACTGGGGATTCGTCATTGTAGTGCTGGGTCTTATCTTTGGATTCTGGCAGTTCAACAAAGTGCGCAAGCTCAAAGCACACAAGTCGATGCTCGAAATCGGCAACGTGATCTTCCACACTTGCTCCACTTATCTCAAACAGCAGGGCCGCTTCCTCATCGTCCTGTTCGTCATCATCGGAGCTGCTATCGCACTCTATTTCGGCGTGTTATCACACATGCCTCTCGGCGCCGTATGCCTCATCCTGGGATGGACTGTCATCGGTATCCTCGGCAGCTATGCCGTAGCTTGGTTTGGTGTCAGAATGAACACCTACGCCAACGCCCGTATGGCATTCGCCTCTCTGCGTCGCCGTCCGCTCGACCTGCTCAACATCCCCTTGCGCGCAGGTATGAGCATCGGTATCGTGCTGATCTGCGTTGAGCTCGTCCTCATGCTTATCATTCTCCTCTTCATGCCCGAAAACCTGGCAGGCAGCTGCTTCATCGGTTTCGCTATCGGCGAGAGCCTCGGCGCTTCTGCCCTCCGTATCGCCGGCGGTATCTTCACCAAGATCGCCGACATCGGAAGCGACCTCATGAAAGTCGTCTTCAAGATTGGCGAAGACGATCCTCGTAACCCTGGCGTTATCGCAGACTGCACCGGCGACAACGCAGGCGACAGCATCGGCCCCACCGCCGACGGTTTTGAGACCTATGGCGTGACTGGCGTTGCACTCGTATCCTTCATCCTTCTTGCCGTTCCCCAGCCCGAAATGCAGATCAAACTGCTCGTCTGGATCTTCGTGATGCGTATCCTCGGCATCGTCGCTTCTGTCCTTTCCTACTATATTAATGGCGCTTTCGCCAAGGCAAAATACAAGAATGCCGACGACATGAACTTCGAGGCTCCCCTCACCTCTCTCGTTTGGATTACCTCTATCCTCTCCATCATCGGCACCTTCTGCGCCAGCTACTTCATGCTCGGCGACATCGAAGGAATGCCCAACCTCTGGATCGCCCTCTCCGTCATCATCAGCTGCGGAACCCTTGGTGCTGCTCTGATTCCCGAACTCACCAAGATCTTCACCTCCCCCACCTCCAAGCATGTGAACGAAGTTGTCAAGGCTTCTGAGCAAGGTGGCGCATCTCTGAACATCCTTTCCGGACTCGTTGCTGGTAACTTTGGCGGCTTCTGGACCGGTATCGTATTTGTCGTGCTGATGATCATCGCCTACTTTACCTCCGAATACTTCGGCATTACCGCTCTCTTCGGCGATCTTGGCGGCTTCTGCTCCATCTTCGCCTTCGGTCTTGTTGCCTTTGGTATGCTGGGTATGGGTCCTGTAAACATCGCTGTCGACAGCTATGGTCCCGTAACCGACAACGCCCAGTCGGTATACGAGCTCTCCCTCATCGAGGACGACATCGAGAAGACCACCAAAGAGGTTGAACAGGAATTTGGTTTCACCCCCGACTTCGAGAAAGCAAAATACTATCTCGAGGCCAACGACGGCGCAGGCAACACCTTCAAAGCCACAGCAAAACCCGTGCTCATCGGTACTGCTGTAGTAGGCGCAACCACCATGATCTTCTCCCTTATCCTCCTCATCAAGAACACCCTCGGCATCAATCCTACGGACATCCTCAACCTCCTCAACCCCTACAGCATCCTCGGATTCATCCTTGGCGGCTGCGTAATCTACTGGTTTACCGGAGCTTCCATGCAGGCTGTAACTACTGGAGCAAACCGTGCCGTTGAGTTCATCGAAGACAATATCAAGCTCGACGAGAATGCTCCCAAGAAGGCAGACATCGAGAAGAGCCAGGAAGTTGTCAAGATCTGCACCAACTACGCACAGAAAGGTATGATCAACATCTTCATCGCCATCTTCTGCTTCGCACTTGGTTTCGCCTGCATCTCCTCTCCTGCCGGCATTGGTGGCGACAACGCCGTATGCCTCTTCATCAGCTACCTGATCTCCATCGCAGTATTCGGCCTTTTCCAGGCTATGTTTATGGCTAACGCCGGTGGCGCTTGGGACAATGCCAAGAAGGTTGTTGAGGTTGACATGAAGGCAAAAGGCACTCCTCTCCACGATGCTTCCGTAGTTGGCGATACCGTCGGAGACCCCTTCAAGGACACCTCCTCGGTAGCCCTCAACCCCATCATCAAGTTCACCACTCTCTTTGGTGTGCTCGCTATGGAAATCGCTATCAGCGAAAGCTTCAAGGGCATCGCTCCTATCTTTGGTATCATCTTCATTATCATCGCCCTGGTATTTGTTTACCGTTCGTTCTACAAGATGCGTATCAAGAACAAATAATCGCTCGATTATATAAAATCAGGTTTTCAATCAAAAAGGCGTCTCACATTATTTGAGACGTCTTTTTTTAATATAAAGAAAAACAACATTACCAAAGTGCAATCTATGGTTAACGAGATATTAATATCCCATTAATTCCGTACTTTGTTCGGAATTGATTCGGAATTGATTCGGAATTGATTCGGAATTGATGGCCGGCTGCAACCCTATTAACTGGGATTAGAGAGAAGGGAGAAAGGAAAAACAGAAAAAAAAATTTGATGTCATTGCAACAAAACAACAAATTGGTTCGTCTATAGATTAGATATGGATAACAAACAATTAACATTGGCGTGTTAAAACTAAGTTGTGCATGATGATAGTTTTGTAATAATTTGATTTTCACTACTAAAATACAAAAAAAATTACTAACATACACTACTTTTTTTGAAAGAAATTATTAACAAATCAATTCATCCAACAGGTAAAAAGAAATGATGTCACCAGAGTATTTAGTTATCAATTGTCGGTTTTGGGATGGTACAAGCGATTACTATGATCGGCTAATCAATCTGGCTGAAGACTATCTTGACAGAACCGAAGAGCCCACGGTTACAGGGTTCAACAACTATATCATTCATAATAATTAACTTCAATTACAAGCATTATGCCTCAAATGATCAATTATGGCGGTGAACTCATTCGTATCTCGCCAAAAGACAGCAAAAAGCTGGAGTATTCAAAGAACAACGGTCTTTCTTGGAACGCTCGTTGTGGTGGTAGCGGAAACTACGGCAAGTTCATTGATTTAATGGACAACGGGAAGGAGATTCTTGCTACTACAGAGAAAGGGTTGTTCTACTCGACAAACAAAGGGCTTTCGTGGAATGTTCGCAAGCGTGGCTAACATGAAAAACTTGTTTTTCGAAAATCCAGACGATGCAAACATCAAGGAGATAGGAGAAATCTTCTATCTCCGCGATGCTATCATCCCAATAGATGCATCGGATATTAAAGAGATGCTGGAAGGTGCTGATAATGCTATTGTCCTTCATGGCAAAGCTACAGGACACAATCGCTGTGCTGATGCTATCGAGGATGCTGTGTTACATACATGCGCTGTGGCAAAAGATCATGACCTTTTTTCTGCAAGCAACGTCGTGATTTATATTAGTAGTCCCAAACAGGAACCTATGCTGATGAGTGAGAATGAAGCCATCAACACGTTTGTTGAGATGTTTTCATCTGAAACCCAATGGCGTTGGGGACTCGAAGAGTGTAATGGAACGGCTGAAATGAGGGTAACAATAATAGCTTCAAATTTAAAGAAGAAAATGAAATAAATATTTCTATATAAAAAACAATTCGTATATTTGCACTTGGTATATAGTAAGCACAAACGCACTAATAAATTGATTATGAAAAGAAATAGCATAAAAGTACTTTTACTATCTGTCCTGATACTCTCGGGATTGAGCGTGAAAGCCCAATGTCCTTCTATCGATTACAAGAAGCGTTCGGTCAATCCTTTGTTCGTCGAACACAACTGGGACACCATCGTTACTTGCGCCAACCCTTCGGTAAAGATTGTTGCAAGCACCTTCATTCCCGTGGCAATGTTCAACGGAAACTACATCGTTGAGTCCATCCCCTTCAACCCACCAGACACCTCTTTCTGCAGTACTGCCGGCGGTGGTGCTCGTATCACACTGAACAGCGACGACGGCTTTGAGTCCGTCGGTATTCAGCAGTTGCCTTTCGCTTTCCAGTTCTTTGGCGTCCCCTACACTCGCGCATGGGCTGGTCCCAACACACAAGTTTCATTCTGGCAGAACAGACGCACCTCGACATCAACAACCTACAACCCTACCAGCTGCCCTCTTCCTAGTTCGAACGATGCTGTAAAAGGTTGCATCCTTGGTCTTTTCTCGGATATCGACACCCGATATGCCAACGAATCGCATGTCCCCAACGCCGGCGTTTACAGAGCTGTATACGACACCTTCCCCTGCCGCAAACTGGTTGTGAACTACAAAGGCATTCCTAAATTCGGAGCATCCGACCGTACCGTTGACTACTCGACCGTTCAGATTGTATGCTACGAAGGCACCAATATTATCGAAGTCCACGTAAAGAAGCATTCCCACAACTGCAGCACCGACAGTCATGCAGCAACAATCGGCATCAACGACTCTACCGGACTGCACGCCTTCTATCCCGGACCTCAGAATGGCAACCCCAACCGTAATGTGTTCCAAAACCAGAACCTTGAAAACGAGGCCTGGCGATTCACTCCCAACGGACAGACCTTCCGTAACATCACCTGGTACTACGGCAACAGCATCGCCGACGAAGACCAGATCCAGAACGATGGTATCAACGGCATCACCTTCCTCAACGATGGTCTTGGTGGAGACACAGCCATCATCGTTACTCCCGATACCACCACCACCTACACCATGCGTCTTCGTTTCGTGAACAGCGGCGTAGGTTACGACCTCCACTCCTCCGTCACAATCGGTGTTGTACAAGACCACTCCATGAACTTTGAAGCCGACACCGCAATCTGCCTCGGACAGGGAGCCAACATCACCCTCCTCAATCAAGAGAACACCTTTGTCAGCCCCGTACACAACTCCTGGAGCTGCGACAATCCTTTGATGGAATGGAACACCAACCAGGACCAGACCTCTATTAACATCACCCCTGAGCAGGGAGCCCAACTTTTCACTAACGGCCACCAGCATGACCGCGACGCCACCGTCACCTTCTCACTCACCACCGGTTTCTCCAACGGCTGCAACGATAGCGCACAAATCAAGATCCTCTTTGTAAACAACATCGACGACACCAGCGTTGCGGGTATCTGTAAAGGCGATTCTTACACCTACCACGGCGAGACCTTCACTACTGGAGGCTACCACTCTGTTGACACAGCAACAGCAGAAAATTGCCCTTTCAAACACACACTTAAGCTCACCGTTCTCAACCCCACCGACACCACTATCAATGTCACCAGCTGCAAGCCCTATCGATGGATAGACGACAGCGTGTACGCAGAGACAACCTCTGCTCCCTCTGTCCTGCTGAAGAACATGTGGAACTGCGATAGTACTGTGCGTCTCAATTTCAACCTCGACCAAAGCCTGAAAGCCATCATCCAAGCCTCTCCCACCGAGGCCACATTGGACAACCTCCATATCGAACTTCGCGACGCAAGCATCAGCGCCACCGGACGCGAATGGACCCTTCCCGACGGCAGCCACAGCACCAACGTCAGCCCCTACTTCGACTTCCCCACCGACCACGATAGCGTAAGCATCAGCCTCGTAGCACAACAGGTTTTCCAAAGCTTGAACGCCACTTGCTACGACACCACCTCCATCACTATTCCTCTGCTTCGCGAGGCACTCTGGATGCCCAACGCATTCACCCCCACCCGCGAGCCCAACCAGGTGTTCCGTGCTGTTGGCGTCGGCATCATTGACTTCCACATCACCTTCTTCGATCGCAACGGCATGGTGATGAACTCCTACTCCGGATTTGACAACTACTGGGATGGTACCGACAGCAAAGGCCGCAACTGCCCCACCGGCGTCTACACCTACGTCTGCACCTATTCCAATATCCTCAACCCCGGACGCGTCTTATCCAAGAAAGGTTCTGTAACCTTGATTCGATAACAAGTCTGCGCAGACCAAAACCGTCTGCCACCACATAAGAAAAGCCAAGCATTTGAGACGGACAGCCCTTTGTCCGTCTCGGTGCATCTATAAAGAGAACTATTATCTGAACCAAAATAAGCACACATTATGAAAATAGCAGTTGTTGGAGCCACCGGTCTTGTTGGTGGCGTAATGCTGAAGGTACTCGAAGAAAGAGGTTTTGCCAATAACGAGATAATCCCTGCTGCCTCCCCAAAGTCGGTAGGAAAGAAAGTCCTTTTCGCAGGAAGAGAACTTACCGTAGTCTCCGTAGAAGATGCTATCGCACAAAAGCCCGACTATGCCATCTTCTCGGCCGGAGCCACCGCCTCCAAGACCTATGCCCCCAAGTTTGCCGAAGTGGGAACTACCGTTGTCGACAACTCGTCGGCTTGGAGAAAAGACGCAGACAAGCCCCTTGTCGTCCCCGAAATCAACATTGATGTCGTAAAACCCTCCGACCGAATCATCGCCAACCCCAACTGTTCCACCATCCAGATGGTCCTTGCCGTCTCAAAGCTCCACGAAAAATACGGCATCAAACGTATCGTAATATCAACCTACCAGAGCATTACCGGCACCGGACTGAAAGCCATACGCCAGCTTGAAGCCGAAGAACGTGGCGAACAGGCCGACAGAGCCTACCCCTACGAAATCCACAGAAACCTCTTCCCTCATGGCGGAGACTTCAACGCCGACGGTTACACCACCGAGGAGCAGAAACTGGTAGATGAAACACGAAAGATTCTTCGCGATCCCTCTATCATGATCAGCGCCACCGTGGCACGCGTGCCCGTTGTTGGCGGACATAGCGAGTCTGTAAACGTTGAGTTCCGCAACGAGTTCGACCTCAACGAAGCCATTGATATTATCGCCAACACGGAAGGCGTAACCTTATACGACAACCCATCGGAAAACATCTACCCCATGCCCATCATGGCCGAAAGCAAGGATGATGTATTCGTAGGACGCATCCGCCGCGACCCCTCGCAACCCAAGACTCTCAACCTTTGGGTCGTTGCCGACAACCTCCGCAAAGGGGCCGCCACCAACGCTATCGAAATACTCCAGAAACTAATAGAAACACGATAACCCGATAATGAAACGATTCCTTCCCCTACTTCTTGTCTCCTTGATACTGGCATCCTGCAACAAGATTGTCTACAACGACACCCGTTCGTTCAACAACAGCACCTGGATGCGTTTTGAGCCCGAGACATTTGAATTCTCCGTCAAGAATATTGAGAAGTGCTATAACATCGTCGCTACCGTAAAGATCGACACTACCTTATATAAAGGTTTCGACTTCCCTCTGGTTGTAGACATGCAGAACGACCAGGGAGAACATCGCAATTTCTATGCACAGATCCCACTCTTCAACAAGCAGGGACTTCGTACAGGAGAAATTGTCGACAGCTATCAGATCGTCAGTTCCAACATCAAAGAATACTTCTTCTTCAACACTTCCGGGAAACAGACGATGGCCATCAAACAGGGGACCCATAAGTACGACCTCAACGGAGTGGTCAACTTCGGACTGAAGGTAGAGCAGGCAAACATGAAGCTGCCCAAATAACCTCCCACGCGTGATAGACAAAAGCATCAACAAGAACATCGATCGCATCGCTTTGCGACTCAAGACGATTCCCGAAACGCCAGGGGTGTATCAATACCTCGACGAGACAGGAAAAGTTATCTACGTAGGCAAAGCGCGCAATCTGCAACGCCGCGTCTATTCTTATTTCAACCGATATGACGACCATACGTCGAAAATCAAGATGTTGGTACGCCATATCTACGATTTGCGTTTTACCGTTGTTGCCACAGAAGTAGATGCTTTGTTGCTGGAGAACAATCTGATCAAGCAATACAAGCCACGCTACAACTCGATGCTGAAGGACGACAAGTCCTACCCCTACTTCTGTCTTACCGCCGAAGAATTCCCAAGGCTGCTCTTCACCAGAAATCACGAAAAGGTGAAAGGCCAATTTTATGGTCCTTACCCCAAACAAATGGTGATGAAGGAGCTCGAAGAGATCATCCGCAGCCTTTTCCCTTACCGCACCTGCAGCATGCCTCTAACCCAACGCAGCATAGAGCAGAAGCCCCAGCGCCCTTGTATGAAGCACCAGATAGGCCTCTGCAAAGCTCCTTGTGCCGGACTGCAAAGCAGAGAGGATTATCTACATGATATCGACGGAATAAGGAGAATCCTAAAGGGAGAATTCAACGAGGCGGTAGCCCAACTGGAAAAGCAGATGTTCTCTCTGGCACAAGAGCTACGTTTCGAAGAAGCCGACCTGATGAAGCGGAAAGTGGTGAAGCTGAAGGAGTACCAAAGCAAATCCACTATCGTAAACACCAACGTGAAGGACGTCGACGTTTATAGCATCGTCTCAGACGACAACTACGCCTATATCAATATGATGCGCATAAAGAACGGCAGCATCATCTACTCCTATTCCAACGAGATAAAGAAGCAGCTCGAGGAGAGCGACATGGAGATCCTCTCCACCATCATACCGACCCTTCACGAGCGCACACGCAGCACAGCAAAAGAAGCTATTCTGCCTTTCAGGATAGAAGAACTTCCGGAGGATTACCTCCAGCAGACAATCCCCACCAAAGGCGACCGACTGAAGTTGCTGGATCTATCCTTGCTGAATGCACAAGCCTGCCAGAAACAACGAACCCATCAAAGAGCTCTTGTCGACCCGGAAGAGCATCAGAAAGAGACTTCCCGCAAAGAGCGACAGCTCCTTGAGCGGATCCAAAAAGAGCTGCATCTCAAAGAGTTGCCGGTCAATATCGAATGCTTCGACAACTCAAATATACAAGGAGCCTTCCCCGTGGCTGGAATGGTTCGGTTCACCAACGGAAAACCCAACCGAACAGAATATAGGAAATTCAACATCAAGACTGTTGAAGGCCCCGACGATTATGCATCGATGGCCGAAGTCATTTATCGACGCTACAAACGACTGAGCGAGGAAGGGAAACCGCTCCCACAGCTTCTTGTTGTCGATGGAGGAGAAGGACAGATGGAAGTCGCAAGAAAGGTAATACAAGAGCAACTGAAGCTCGACATCCCCATTGCCGGCCTCGCCAAAGACGACCGACATCATACGTCGGAACTGCTGTATGGATTTCCGCCCCAAGTTGTTGGGCTAAAGCCAACAGACCCTCTGTTTCATCTTATGGAACGCATTCAGGACGAAGTGCATAGATTCGCCATCACCTACCATCGGGACAAGCGCAGCAAAGGCACTTTCCGCACCCAGCTTACGGACATTCCCGGCATTGGGGAGAAGACCGCCAAAGAGCTGCTTCTAAAGTTTGGTTCGGTAAAAGGAGTCAAGCTTCAGACATTAGACGAGCTGACCAAATCCATTGGAGCCTCGAAGGCAAAACTGGTCTTCGATTTCTTCAAAGAATAAAACAACAAATCTCCACCAAACAAAGGTCAGAAAGAGAGATAACGGCCACCAATCAGCCATCATAGAGCCATCAACCTCCCGTTTTCTTCGGGTAATATCGACGCCAGATGGTTCCAAATCTATGTAAAATGATTGTTAACGATGTGGTTCTAAGGTTGAAACGCAGACCTCGAGCCCGTTGTTACAAACTCTGTTGATAAGTAATTGGGATAAGCGAACCTCAATTGAAAAATTTTATGTAATTTTGCAAATTATTAATATTAAACAATACGCGCGCAAGCGCACAAACAATACTTTCTGAAATACTAAGCGATGGACGACAACGAAATCAACGAACTGAACGAACAAAACGAGGATCAGCTCACGAACAACGACGACACCAACACCAGCAGCACAATGCCCGAAGAGGAAGCCGCTCCTACCGAAGGAGAGACCATCTCGTTGAGTGGCATGTTCCGCGACTACTGGATTGACTATGCATCGGACGTAATCCTCGACCGTTCGGTACCCGATATCAACGACGGTCTGAAACCGGTTCAACGACGCATCCTCCACTCTATGAAAGAGATGGACGACGGCAGCTACACCAAGGTTCAGGCCATTGTAGGACACGTGATGCTTTACCACCCCCATGGCGACGCAAGCATCAAAGACGCTATGGTCACCATTGGCCAGAAAGACCTGCTGATGGACTGCCAAGGAAACTGGGGAAACATCCTTACCGGCGACGATGCCGCAGCCGGCCGTTACATAGAGGCGCGCCTCTCCAAGTTTGCAAAAGATGTAGTGTTCAACCCCAAGACCACACAATGGAAGCCCTCATACGACGGTCGCAACAACGAGCCCGTAACCCTTCCCATCAAATTCCCGCTTCTGCTTGCACAAGGAACCAAAGGTATTGCGGTAACACTCACTTCGGTAATCCTCCCCTACAACTTCTGCGAGCTTCTGGAGGCTTCCATCAACATCCTGAAAGACGAACCCTTTGTTATCTATCCCGACTTCCCCACAGGCGGCCTCATCGATGTGTCGAAATACAACGATGCCGCCCAAGGAGGACGACTCCGCATACGTGCCAAGATGCACTACGACGAAAAGCGCAAAGGTATCGTCATCACAGAGCTCCCCTACTCTGTAACCTCGGGAGCATTACGCGAAAGCATCGTGGCAGCCAACGAGAAAGGCAAGATTAAAATCAAGAAGGTTGACGACTACACAAGCGACAAGGCAGAGATCCTTGTGTCGCTTCCTCCCAACGTCTCTCCCGACCAGACCATCGACGCCCTTTACGCCTTCACCAACTGCCAGATAAGCTTCACGCCCCAGACATGCGTGATTGTCGACAACAAGCCCGTATTCCTTACCGCTAGCGAGATTCTGCGCCACTCCACATTCCGCACCAAAGACCTGCTGCGTCAGGAGCTGGAAATCCAGCTGGCCGAGCTCGAAGAACGTTGGCATTGGGTCTCGCTCGAGAAACTCTTCTTCGAGAAACGCATCTACAAACAGTTGGAAAAAGACCAGGAGACCTGGGACGAGCAATTGGCAGCCATCGAAAAGGCGTTCAACCCCTATAGAAAACTGTTCCGCAAAGAGATCACACGCGACGACGTGCTGAAGCTATGCGAGAAGCCCGTACGCAAAATCTCCAAGTTCGACATCAAGAAAGCCGAAGAAGAGATCGAGAATATCGAGATGAACATGGACGAAACCAAGAATCATCTGGCTCATCTCACAGACTATGCCATCTCCTACTTCCGCCATATCCTTGAAAAATACGGCAAAGGCCGCGAACGAAAGACCGAAATACGAAACTTCGAGGATATCGAATCCAGCATCGTTGCCATCGCCAACGAGAAGCTCTACGTGAACAAACAGACCGGTTTCGTGGGCTATGCCCTCAAGAAAGAAGAAGGTGTAGAGCTGGCTTGCGAATGTTCAAGAATGGACGACATCATCGTATTCCGCCGCGACGGAACCATGATGGTCACCAAAGTGCAGGAGAAAGGATTTGTCGGAACGGCAGACTGCAAGGAGATCATCTATGTCTCCGTCTTCCGCAAGAACGACAAACGAACCGTCTACAACCTCATCTATCGCGACGGCGCCTTTGGCTATGCTATGGTGAAACGATTCTCTGTTCCCAGCATCATCCGCGACCGCGACTACAACCTCACGAAAGGGGCGAAAGGCAGCAAGGTGCTCTATTTCACAGCCAACGCCAATGGAGAAGCCGAAGTGGTCACCATCCATCACATGTCAAATCCTAAGCTGAAGAAAATCAGTTTCGACTTCAACTTCGCCACTCTGGCCATCAAAGGTCGCGACGCCATGGGAAATATCCTCAGCCGCAACGCCATACGCAACATCAGCCTGAAGGGCGAAGGTGTTTCGACCCTCGGAGCACGCAAGGTATGGTTCGACGAGAGCATCAAACGCCTCAACGTCAACGAAGCCGGAAAATTCCTCGGCGAATTCAAAGGCAAGGACAAGATCCTCACCCTCATGCAAAGTGGTTATTTCAAGACCTACAACTTCAACCTCTCCAACCACTTCGAAGACGACCTTATCGAAATACGGAAATACAACCCTCGCACCATCATCACCATCGTCTACCGCGAAGCCGAAAACAACAGCTATTACGTGAAACGCTTCGTTGTGGAAGATTTCGACAAGAAGCTCTCGTTCCTTGACGAAGGTAGCGGAGACATGCTTGTAACCTACGCTCTCGACACTTTCCCCCGCCTCGAACTGGTATATAACGAAAATTCTGGCAAGAAGATTGAATCTGAGATATTTGAGATTACAGACTTTATTGCCGTAAAAGGCTACAAAGCAAAAGGAAAGCGACTGGCGACCGTCGAGGTGAAGGAATTCAACTGGCTCAACCCTCTGCCCGAACCAGAAGAGGAAGAAGAGAACGAAGAAGAAGGTACAACCGACATCCCCGAAGATCGCGAAGGATTTGCCGAAGGTGTGCAGACCGCCCTCTTCAACGACGACAACCCTATAAGTGAATAAAAAAACCAACTCTCCACACATGAAGATTCTTGTTGTACTCCCCCGATTCCCCTACCCTCTTGAGAAAGGCGACAAACTGCGCGCCTTCAATCAGATCCGGAGTCTTGCCGCTCTTGGCAATGAGATCTACCTCTTTTGTGTCTCGCACACGATTGTCACAGAAGAGCAGAAGTCCCATCTCGCACCCTACTGCAAAGAGATCAAGGTTGTCAAACTTCTCAGATCCGCCTCTTGCTTCTGGGCTACACGCAACTTCTTTGCAAACAAGTCCATCCAGATAGGCTATTGGGACTCGAAACGCTCGCGCAAAGCCTACAAAGCCTTCGAAGCCCGTGTTGAGCCCGACGTAATCTACTCCCAGATGGTTCGCACCATGCCTCTTGTTGCCCGTTCGTTGGTGCCCAAGGTTATGGACTTCCAGGACGCCCTTTCGATGAACATGGAACGCAGAATGGCGATGCACCGCCCTGGACTCAAGCATTTTGCATACCATTTCGAATTCAAGATGCTCCGTTCTACCGAGTACAACTCGTTCTCCATTTTCGACGCGCTCACCATCATTTCCGAGCCCGATAGCGAAGCCATCCCCCATCGCAAGAATGGCGAAATCAACATCGTTCCCAATGGCGTGGATTTCGAATACTACAAGCCTATGGAGAGAGAGAAACGATACGACATCGTTTTCTGCGGGAACATGCAATATCAGCCCAACGTCGACGCATCCAAGTTCCTTGTGAACCAAGTCATGCCCTATGTCTGGGAAGCCATTCCCGACGCCAAAATTCTGCTCGCCGGAGCCACACCTGTAAAAGATGTGAGGAAACTGGCAAGCGACAACGTGATCGTTAGCGGAACTGTCGACGACATCCGCGAATGCTACGCCTCCGCCAAGACTTTTGTTGCTCCCATGCGCATCGGATCGGGACTCCAGAACAAGCTGCTAGAAGCCATGGCCATGCAGATCCCATGCGTCACCTCCTCTATCGCCAACCACGCCCTTGGCGCAGAAGACGGCAAGGAAGTCCTCGTTGCCGACACCCCACAAGACATTGCCGACCATATCATCACCCTCCTCCAGCAGGAACAGACTCGCAAAGAGATAGCCCAGAACGGCTATGATTTTGTGAAGAAGAGCTACAGCTGGGAGACCTTCGGCCAGCAGCTGAACGACATCCTCTATCGTGCTTCCAACAGACATATCTAATCGACAATGAACAAATCGTGGAAGACCAATAGAGGCAAATGGAAGTCGGAGACCGGCGTGTGGGAGAGCGAGAACAAGAAGCGTCCCACCCCACAGGAACGCAACACCTTTGCCAACGAAGAAATACCCGAAAAGGCCATTCTTGTCAGCGTCTGCTCCGCCAACTCGACGATGGAGCGTACCGAGGAATATCTCAACGAGCTGGCTTTCCTTCTCGAGACCGCAGGCGGCGTAGCCATGAAACGTGTGATTCAGAAACTCGACCACCCCGACCATCGCACCTATGTGGGTAGCGGAAAATTGGAAGAGATCAAGGAATATAAGGAAGCGCTAGAGGTCGACTTCATCGTTTTCGACGACGAGCTCTCGCCCGCGCAGCTGCGAAACCTCGAGAGAGAGTTGGGTTGCCGTATACTCGACCGCACGACTCTCATCCTCGACATCTTTGCCAAACGAGCCCGAACCTCCATCGCGAAGACACAGGTCGAGCTGGCTCAGCTCCAATATATGCTTCCCCGCCTCACTCGAATGTGGACGCACCTGGAGCGACAACGTGGTGGAATCGGCATGAGAGGCCCCGGAGAGAGCCAGATAGAGACCGACCGAAGACTCATTACAGAAAAGATCGTCCTTCTCAAAGAGCGACTCAAGACCATCGACAAGCAGAAGACGCTACAGAGAAAGAACCGCGAAAGCCTTGTGCGTGTGGCACTTGTGGGATATACGAACGTAGGTAAATCGACGTTGATGAACCTACTGAGCAAGAGCGAAGTCTTTGCCGAGAACAAACTCTTTGCCACACTCGACACTACCGTAAGAAAGATGGTTATCGGGAACCTGCCATTCCTCCTGACCGATACAGTTGGATTCATCAGAAAACTCCCCCATGCCTTGGTAGAGTCCTTCAAGAGCACCCTTGACGAGGTCTGCGAGGCCGATCTGCTCATCCATGTGGTTGACATCTCTCATCCCGACCACGAGGATCAGATTGCAGCCGTAAACCGCACCCTCGAAGAGATCGGAGCCAACGGGAAACCCACCATCCTTGTTTTCAACAAGATCGACGCCTACACCTTCATCAAGAAGGAAGAGGACGACCTCACACCTATGACCCGCGAGAACAGGACGTTAGAGATGTTGCAGGAGACCTGGATGGCCAAACAGAATCAAGACAACCCCTCCACGCTAGCAACCCTCTTCATCAGCGCAGCCCAAAAGGAGAATATCGACCAGTTGCGCAACCTGATGTACGAAGAGGTGAAGAAAATACACGCCATCCGCTATCCCTACAATAATTTTCTTTGGTAGACACAATATTATTAATATAGATACGTTATATTTTTAAATAATAAGCCCAAAACGAAATACACATACAAAAAATACATCTATGCTTAAACACATCTTACTCATTCAAAGCGACATGCAAGGTGCTATCGACACAGCTAGCGCAGCAGCAGCCGAAGCCCCTGCCAAACTCTCCGTACTCCACATGGCACTCAACGGCGGTTGGGTAATGTTAGTACTGGCTCTTCTGCTCATCCTCGCCCTCTATGTCTCCATAGAGCGCTATCTTACCCTTAACCGCGCACTTAAGGACGACTCGTCCAACTTCATGGACAATATCCGCCAGTATATCCACCAAGGCAACATCGACGGCGCCCGCCAGCTTGCCAAAGCAACCGACTCCCCCATCGCCCGCATGATCGACAAAGGCCTCTCCCGCCTTGGCCGTCCTCTGCCCGACATCCAGACCGCAATCGAGAACGTAGGTAAGCTCGAAGTCGCCAACCTCGAGAAAGGTGTGAGCCTCGTCGCTACCGTAGCCAGCCTCGGACCCATGCTCGGCTTCCTCGGAACCGTTACCGGTATGGTGAAAGCCTTCTTCGACATGGCCAACGCAGGCAACAATATCGAGATCGCCACCCTCTCCAGCGGCATCTACGAAGCTATGACCACCACCGTCGGCGGTCTTATCGTCGGCATCATCGCCTATTTCCTCTACAACATCCTGGTCAGCCGCATCAACAAAGTCGTCTTCCTGCTCGAAGCACGCAGCATGGAGTTCATGGACCTCTTGCACGAACCCGCATAAGAAAGGCCCCGGCAGCACACCCGACCCCCAACATGCCCGAGTCCAGGCAGCCCTTAGCGTCGCCCCAACGTCGCATCACTCTCGCAAAAGAGCAAGAGTGACGGCCACCAAGCGCGACGCAGCAAGCCGCCAATCACGACTCCGACAAGGCACAAGAACAACCCCCAAAACAAAGAAACAAAGATGATACGTAGTCAAAACCAGATAAAAGTAGAGACCAGCTCTTCCACCATGTCGGACCTGGTGTTCCTTCTGCTGATATTCTTCATGATTACCTCCACGCTCATCAGCCCCAACGCCGTGAAACTACTTCTGCCCGAGAGCAATAGCAAGACCATGGCCAAGCAGAACGTGACCGTATATATCGACGAGACCTATCAGTTCCAGGTGAACGACAACCCCGTCACTCCCGAAACCCTCGAAAACACCATCTACGCCGGCATAGAATCCGGCATCAACGATGCCTGCGTCGTTTTGAGAGCCGACAAGACCGTTCCCGTGCAATACATCGTGACCGTTATCGATGCCGTCAACGCCATCAACGACCGCACCAACAGCAAGCACAAAGTGATCCTCGCAACATCACCCAAGAAATAAAGTTTGAGAGCAACGTTCCCCTCAACACTCAAAACACCAAACACGAATGTCTAAGATAGATTTCAACAAACTCTCGCCCGAAGAGAAGAAGAACTCCCTCATCAGCGCAGGAACCACCCTGATCCTGCTGGGGCTCATCCTTCTCATCTGCGCCTTTGTCGGACTCAACCCTCCCGATCCTCCCATCCCCGAGGAAGGCGTAGAGGTGAACCTCGGCAACTCCGAAACCGGATTGGGCGAGATCGAACCCATAGACAACAGCACCACTATGGCGCAAGCCTCCGCTCCAGCCCCATCGCAGGGCGAACGCGTTGCAACTCAGAGCCATAGCGACGCTTCCATCCGCTCAGCCAACAGCGATACCAAAGCCTCCAACACAACCGTCAAGCCAACCCAGGAGACCAAAAATACCGAAACAAAGGAAGAGCCCAAAGTCAACACCAACGCACTCTTCAAGAAGAACAGCAAAGGTGGAAGCCAGGGCGTGACCTCCGGCGAAGGCAACCAAGGAAAAGAAGGCGGCAACCCCAACTCGAACCGCTACGACGGCAACCCCGGCAATGGCGGAGCAGGCTATTCCCTCTCTGGACGCAGCGCCTCAGCCCTGCCCCAGCCCCGCTACGACTCGCAGAAAGAAGGCAAGATCATCGTGAAGATCTGGGTCAACCGACAAGGCATCGTCACCAAAGCCGAAGCACCTCAGCAAGGATCCACCATCTCCGAAGCCGGAATGGTAGCCCTGGCAAAACAGGCCGCTATGAAAGCCAAATTCACAGCCGACGAGAATGCCACAGAGCTCCAGACAGGCACCATCACTTACGTGTTCAGACGCAACAACTAAAAGAAAATCAAAAAAAAGTTGCCAAAGAACGCAAGAAAACCAACAAACAAAGTACATAATAATGTTTCCCAAGGAAACCGAATACGAGATTGTAAGGAAAGTCCTCGACGGCGAGAAAGAGCAATTCGCCCTGATCGTCAAGGAATACCAAGGAGTTGTAGCCAACCTATGCTACAAGCTCGTAGGCAATCGATTGGAGGTTGACGATGTCGTCCAACAAGTATTTGTTGAACTATACACATCCCTGCCCCGATTCCGGTTTGAGTCGAAACTGAGCACATTCATCTACAGAATAACGGTAAATGTAGTCAGCAAGACACTCGGAAAGAACAATCGATATGTAACCTACGACGCCAACGTCCTCGAAAACCGCTCCGAAGGGCTTACCGAAGAAGAGAAGATCATGAAGGAGGAACAACACTCCAAGCTTCGCAAAGCCATAGGAAAGCTCAAGAACGAACAGCGTACCGCCCTGGTCCTGTACACCTACGACGACTTCTCCTATACCGAGATAGCAGATGTGATGCAGGTCTCTCTCTCAAAAGTAGAATCACTCATCTTCCGAGCCAAGAAGAACCTCGCCAAGATGATGGAATAAGGAAAAAGCATACTAACGAAACCCATCGCGCATGAAACACGACGACAACATATTACTCCAGCAAGCCACCGACGCCATACGAGACATCAGCTGCCCCAAGCAGGTCGATGTTACCGATGCCGTCATGGCCCGTCTGCAGCACACACAGCTCCTAGCCCCTCGTCAGAGCCGAAGCCTCTGGCTCCGCGGGTCGATAGCAGCTGCAGTCTGCCTCCTGCTGGGTATTGGGATCAACCTCACCATCCTCTTCACCCGTAGCTACGACGAGAGTTCGATAAGCAACATGATCAGCGAACTGAACACCTTCAACGACGAGTACATCTCCGCCAACAACATTATGATGGTAGAAGAAATGGCAAGCGACTATTTCGATTACGAAGAAGGAGCCGAAGAGACAGATCTGGAATATTAACCAAGCCGAACAATCATAAATCACATATATCATGAAAAAAACAATCCTCGCAATTGTGCTGATGCTTTTAGTCTCCGGCACCTATGCCCAGAACAAAGGCCAGCAGACACATTGCAAAAGCAATCATAAGATCGAGAACTTTGTAAGCGACCTCTCCCCCCTTCAGAAACGCAAGTTGGAAGAGATCACCAACAGCTCCCAGACCAAGATCTCCCAACTCAAGAAAGAGCTGCATGCCGTCCGCGACAGCATCCACAGCTACATGGAGACCTATGGAGACAACACAACAAAGGTCTATCCCCTCTTTGAGCGCGAAGCCGCTCTGGAGCTGGAGATCAACAAGGTGATGTACAACAACAAAGTCTCCGTAGACAAGATCCTCACCAAAGAGCAATATAACACCATGAAGAAGAACTGCGCAGCAGCCCGAAAGAAAGCCCAAGAGCAGAAAAAAGGCTGCGCCAAGAAGTAGCCCGAGCCAACAGCCCGATTGCACAGTTCAAGAGAAAAGGCCATTCTTCAAAAGGATAGCCTTTTTTCTTTTCCTTCTCTTTCCTTCTCTTTCTTTATCTTTCCTTCTCTTTCCTACTTTTCCCTACCCCTTAAAAATTGGTACCTATATACCTGTTGGCTGTTATCCTAGCGGAGACAATTCATCATTTTTTTCATAGCAGACCTCGTCATTGCGGGCTTGACCCGCAATCTATTGCGACGGGTTCGAGACTCGTTGCCGGACAGTCTAGATTGCGGGTCAAGCCCGCAATGACGGAATACGGAAGTCTGGAATGATATTGAATGGCCAACGCCATCATCAACTGCCTGTTGCGTCTCTCGTTTGTGCCAACATGTATATAGTTACCTAAAAATTCCTATTCCTTATTCACTATTCCTTATCCCTATTACCTGTTACCTGTTACCTATCCCCTATTACATAACATCCCTAATTCCTCTCAACAATAAAAAGAAGAGGCAAACATAGGTCTGCCTCTTCTTCTTGTTATACCAGGGAGGGAAATCCCTAGCGGGGAAACTGCAACACGATTATTCGATAACGGTATTCCAGTTGTGTTTGTCTTCGATTTCGCCAAGCTGGATAGCACGGAGAGTCTCATACAGTTTGGTGCTGATGGGACCAGGCTGCTTGCCGAAGTTGTAGCTCTTGCCAGCTTCGGGATCGTCGACGCGCTCGATGGGGCTGATAACGGCAGCAGTACCGCAAGCGCCAGCCTCCTGGAAGTCGGCGAGTTCGTCGATAGCGATAGGACGACGCTCAACCTTGATGCCGAGGTCTTCAGCAACCTGGATGAGGGACATGTTGGTGATAGAGGGGAGGATGGAGGTGGACTTAGGAGTTACATAAACACCATCCTTGATACCGAAGAAGTTAGCAGCACCAGCCTCGTCGATATATTTCTTCTCCTTAGCGTCGAGATAGAACTCGCAGGCATACTGACCGCCGTGGCAAGCCTCAACGTGAGCCTTGAGGGAAGCAGCATAGTTACCACCTACCTTGTAAACGCCGGTACCGAGGGGAGCGGAACGGTCGTACTTGCGGGTGATGACATAGGGGTTAGCCTGGAAGCCGCCCTTGAAGTAAGGACCTACGGGAGTTACGAAGATCATGAAGAGATACTCGTTAGCGGGCTTAACACCTACCTGAGCACCAGTACCGATGAGGAGGGGACGGAGGTAGAGGGAAGCGCCGGTGCCGTAAGGAGGAATGAAGTTCTCGTTGAGTTTCACAACCTTCTTGCACATCTCGACGAAAAGCTCGGTGGGGAGCTCGGGCATCATGATACCACGGCAGGTGCTCTGGAGACGAGCAGCATTAGCCTCGATGCGGAAAGAACGGATCTTGCCGTCCTTGCAACGGAAAGCCTTGAGGCCTTCGAAAGCTTCCTGACCATAGTGGAGGCAGGTAGCAGCCATGTGGATGTTGATGTCTTCGGAGGAGGATACTTCAATCTCGCCCCACTTACCATCGCGGTAGTAGCAACGTACGTTGTAGTCCGTTTTCATGTAACCAAACGGAAGGTTTTGCCAATCTATATTCATAGTAATTAATATGTTACTTAAAAACGACAGTTTTCTTTACTACTGCAAAGATACAATCTTTTTATTAATAAACAATATTTATTTATCAACATCTCCGTTTTTAACATTTCCCACACATGGAATCCTGTGCCGGCATCTTCCTTGGGAGAGCCTCCCCCGATAGCCTTCCTGGAAGGAAAAAAAACAGGGGCTTTACGCCTCAAAAAGTGTACCTCTTCATATAAATTCCGCTATCCCCGACGTAAAAAATGATACCTAGCCAACGTTTTTTTGCCTTAAGGAAGACCGATATCTGCCCCAGATTCCGGCTAGTACCACCATCCCAAACCTCCAAAACAGCCCGGAATGAGACGATAATCTAACTCAATCTGAAGAAAAGAAGTCATCTTTTGAAACTTTTTTATCGATATACAGACTTTTTTTCGTACTTTTGCAGCGCAAATAATAAAGTCATACTCGAATGTAAACCGCTGACCACTAAGTGATCTAAACAAAAAGAAAGGGACCTTGGCCATGATTGAAACCATTCAGCACGGCAGCCTTAAGTGGCAACACATCACAAATCCTACAGAGAAAGACTACGCCTTTCTCATGGATACGTACCATTTCCACCCTCTCGACATAGAGGACTGTCACGAAACGAACCATCGTCCCAAGATTGACGAATACGACGACTATTATTTCCTTATCCTCCACTTCCCCTATTTCGACAAAGCCAAAAAGTTTGTCCGCATCAGCGAGGTCAAACTCTTCTGGGGCAAGGACTTTGTGATTACCATCGGAAAAGCCCATTGGGTTATCGACAAGCTCTTCGACGAAACCCAGGAGGACTACTCGGATAGAGACGAGGACACCCTCGAATTCCTCTCCTGCAGCGACCTGCTGCTCTACAACATCCTCGACCGACTGATGAAGGAGACCTACACCCTCATCCTTACCGTCGGGTCGAACCTCGATATGATCAACTACAACATCTTCAACAAAAAGGCCAAACCTGTCATTGAAGATATCTCCATCAACCGAAGCAACATCATCCAGCTCAACACCACCTTCCGTCCTCAGCTGCGTGTGCTCCACATGTTTGAGAGTGGTGGCATCAAAGGCTTTGTCTCTCCCGAGATCGTTGAGATGGACGACTACTGGGGCGATATCCTCGACCAGTATCAGAAGATGTTCGACATGGTTGAGGACTATGGCGAATTGATCGAAGGCCAGAGCAAGACCTTCGACTCGTTGCAGGCCAACAAGACCAACGAGATCATGAAGGTGCTTACCGTCTTCAACACCATCATGCTGCCCCTTACCGTGATCACGGGTTTCCTCGGCATGAACATCGACTTCCCGTTTCCCACAGGCGCCACCTCCATGTGGGTCATCCTTGTGTCGATGATCGTCATCACCATTGCGTTGATTTTCTATTTCAACCGCCAGACCGACCGATAAGGAAAATATTTCCCTCTATAAAGAACGAGAGATTTTCATAAAAAGATGGAAGTCTCTCGTTTAATTTCCCCCTGACTACAGACACAAGAACCTTCTTTTGAATCTATTTTGGCGATTTCCAATGTTGCTCTGTTCTCTAATCTTTAGAGGTTGTCTAGAGTCCATTAGATTTGAGTTTCTGTTTTCTGCCGGCGCCTTTCTTCATGATTGCTGACCGTTTAGCGCCTATGCAGCGCCCACAATTCTAGACGCTGGCAATACCCAATAGAGACGCTAGATGGGCTCTACCCACTAAGTGCTATCACCGATGACCGCTATTCTATCTCTCAGATTCGGTCTGGATCCCACCCCCAGAAACGGAGAATAACTACTTGCTTAAATCCCTCGCCTGTTTTGCCCGAACCCCAGAGACTCTATTTCAACTAAAAGTGCACAAAAATGAGGAAAAGCATAGGCACGAGGGTTGATGAATGTCTTTTGAGACCTGTTTTGAGGAGGATTTTGATGCATTCTGTCCCATTTCCGAGGACAAGCATCCTGGGAAATTGGGGTTTGGCGATATTGTATTTCATTGGTTTATTGCCTTTTAGAGAATCACCCTTAGTGTTTGTAGACAGTTAGACAGTTACTTTTTTGAGGGGTACACATAGCACCTCTAGATATTAGCACCTCTAGATATTATATATTATATATATTATTAATAATTAATTAGTTATACATAATATAAGGAGGTGAGGGGTACACTATTTTTTAACTGTCTAACTGTCTCCCGCCTTTGTGTTCTTGTGTTTAATCGACTAGTTTTGAAGAACTTGTGTTAACACACCTCTCTACAAGGCTCTTGAGGACAAGCTGGCTTTCGTTCTTCACGCCGAGGGCGTATCTCCCTGAAGTTGAGGCGCACGGGGCCGTCACGGGCGCGGAAGGCAGCCGCGATATACTGTCCGGAGAAGATGCGTGTGTTGCGTCTGTCGCGCTTGCGGCAGTCCTCTTCCACGAAGCACACGGGCTCGTTGTTCTGCTGGTTGATATATACGTTTCCGTCCCTACCCGGCACAGGCTGGCACCCTCGCAAAAGTCTTCTGCACTTGCCTCTCAAACGAAGAGCCTTTCGAAGAGGCAGGCATACAAAACAAGAAGATGCCTCTCATCACGACAAGAGACATCTATGCTGTTGTTTGCAGGACGGGCAACATCATCTTCACACAATCTCCACTATGCCGTCGCGGGTACACACGATACGAAACACTTTGTATTCGGGTGTATTGCTTCCTTTCTCAAGGAACTGCATTACCATATACAACGTATAGGTGCGAGGTACGGCGATATTATGCAGGCACCCCTTGGTGTCGAGGGTGGAGACTGAGGTTATGGGGTCGTCCATCTTCTGGGTGATGGTGCGGAGATGGAAACGCATGATGTCGTGAATTCCTTCAAAGTCGTAGCTCCAACGATTGCGAAGAAGGGTGTTGTCGACCAACACGCGCTTGCGGTAGAAGAGTATCTGTTCGCGCAGCTGACCCTCGTCCATCTCGATGGAGGAGCGCTGGCGTAGCGAGAGCACGTCGGCAGGGAGCTTGCCATCGGGCACAAAATCCACACTCTCCTTGATCCAGCCGATATTCTGATCCTTGAGCTTTATGTCGGTACGCTGGTCAAAATAGCGGTTCTTGAGCTGGTTGGAGAAAAGGCCTCGCATATACTCCTTGGTGCGGTCCTTGAACATATAGGCCACAACAAGGATGATGAAGATGAGCGTAGGATACTGAGCCCAGTAATGCTGGAACGGAAGGGCTATGAGGGTGGAGATGATCATAGCCATTCCTGCCGCTATGCCGAACCAGAACTGCTCGACAGCTTTGCCGTCGCGCTGGGTGTCGACCTTGAGGTAGAGGGCGCTCTCAACATGCTTCTTCAGCAGACTATGACGAGCGACGAGGGCGGCATTGGCCGACAGAGCCTGAGGCTCGGGGGAGAGCGTGGCATAGCCTACACGACGCTTGTACTGCTGCTCCCTCTCTATAGAGCTAAGGACTGTGCTTTGGAAGCCCTCCCCTACTCCAAGAGCAGAAGAGCGCTTGAGGATGGCGTGCATACGAACCTCTGTTATATGACTCATAAACTCGTCGGCATAGCTATAGGGGGCTACGAAAGGCTCTGCTATGGATCTGCGCAACGAGCGGAAGAGGTCGGTAGATTGCTTCAGATCCTCCAGAAACCGGAGGGTCTGGAACTCGAAAAGCGACGGGTCTTCGATAACTTTGAGATGCTCCACCTCGTCACGCAACGCGCTCTTATAGATGGCGGCATAGAGCTTGAGCTGGAACCTGTATTCCTGCTCGGACATGGTTTCGGAGGCAGTCGTACCCAAAGCCTCCACGGCATCGCAGAGATTGCTGTAAGGCTTGCTTTGGCTGTCGGCAAGCTGACGCAACGCGTAGTCGGGCGTGATGAGTCGGATGTTCGACTTCACATCACGATGGAAGTCCTGCTTGCTGTAGGTGGCAGGAGAGACGTCGAGACTCGAAGGGAGGAAGATCCACGTATTGATAGCGAACTCACTCTGCTCCTGGAACAGAGAGCCCTCGAAACCCACCTTGAACTCAACGGAGAGCTTGTCGTGTATCTTTGTCTTGACGTCAATCATGTGATAAGGGATAGGGAGCTTTTTAGGGATTAGATAGTTTATAGTTTATAGGGTATAGGGTATAGGGGTTAGGTAATAAGGAACAACAGCATGGCGTCATCCGCCAGTTCTGTTTTCCATTATCCTTTATCTATTACTTATTACCTATTCCCTAATCCCTATTAGCTATTTCCTAATCCTAGATCATCTTCAAGAAGTTTACCTCGCGCTCGGTAAGCTCGCGATAACGGCCACGGGGAAGATCCTTCTTGGTGAGGCCTGCGAAGACGGTACGGTCGAGTTTATGAACCGTGTAGCCCATGCTTTCGAAGATGCGGCGTACGATACGGTTGCGACCGCTATGAAGCTGTACGCCCACGATACGCTTGTCGATACCGGGACGATCGATGGCCATAGCATACTGAACGTCGTCGACCTTGATAGGACCGTCCTCAAGCTCGATGCCTTCGAGCATCGACTTCATATCCTCGCGGGTGACGGGCTTGTCAAGCTCTACCTGGTAGACCTTATACACGTTGGATGAGGGATGGGTGAGACGCTTGGCCATCTCGCCGTCGTTGGTGAAGAGCAGGAGTCCTGTGGTTGCGCGGTCGAGGCGGCCGACGGGATAGACACGCTCTTTGCAAGCGCCGGCAACGAGCTCCATCACGGTCTGACGCTCCTGAGGATCGTCGGTAGTGGTGATGTAGCCCTTGGGCTTGTTGAGGAGGATATAACGCTTGGCTTCGCTGTGGAGGGTCTCGCCACCATAGTTCACCACGTCGCCTTCCTTGACAAGATAACCCATCTGGGTGACGACCTTGCCATTGACGGTCACGCTACCAGCCTCGATGAGCTTGTCGGCATCACGACGCGAGCAGATGCCTGCGTTGGAGATGTACTTGTTGAGACGCACCAGACCTTTGGAGGCGTAGGTAGGTTTCTTGGGGGTGTTGTCCTTCAGGGTAGGATCGTCGGGAGCGATCTTGCCTTTGTAGAAATTCTTCTTAGGAGCAGGCTTGGTACCTTTACCTTTGAAAGGAGCGGGTTTGCCACCTGGTCTGCGGCCTGTGGAGCCGGAGGTGGTGATGGGACGACGTTCGCCATTCTCGCTGCCGCCATTGCTGATGCGGGTGCGGCGGGGACGCTTGCCACTCTCGTCACGAGAGGAGGTGGGACGAGGACGGCTGCCGTCTTCGGGGAAGGAGGAACGACGGGGACGGTCGCCACCTTCGTTGTTGCTGAAGCGACGGCCTCTGCCTTCGCTGTGTGCTCGCCCGCCATCACGGCGAGAGGAGCCATTGTTGATTTTTTTGTCTTCCATTGAAGTTTTTATATATAAATATGTATTCTTTATTTATTCTTGTCTTTTCTTTCTGCCTCGTGCCGAAGCTGGAGGCGGGGTTGGCGGCTAGAAGTGCATCACGTAGGGACCTGCGTTTTCGGCGGCCTGGGTGTCGAGCACCACGGCAACCTCTTTAGCCATCATGAGGAAGATCTGCAGGTTGCGTTCGCCCAACCAACGGATAGCTGCCTCATCCTTGCGACAGGCAAGGGCGAAGCGGAGGTTTACCTCGTGGCAATGGCCGGCTATCCAGAGACGGGCTTTTTCGTCGCCGTCGATGGCCTCCGAGAGCACGGCCAGCCAGCCGGCATTGTTGGCCACTAGCCAATGCTGGGCCTCACGGTCGCCGCGTACTGCGTTGGAGAAGGCGGCCAACTCGGGATAGCCGTTCTTCAACAGCCAGTCGAAGAAGTTGCGGCTTCCCTTCAGGCTTTCGATGAGTGCCAGCAATATTTTTACAGGATACTTCTCCATAGTGCCAGATGCAAGGGATAGGAGGACGTGCAGCCACGAGGGCCCGTCCCCTACCCTATTCTGCTTCCTAGCTTCTCACTTTAGCGCCAAGCTGGCTCTCGAGATTCTTCTGGAGCTTGGCCATAACGGTCTCGATCTGCTTGTCGTTGAGGGTTTTCTCTTTATCTTGAAGGATGAAGCTCACGGCGTAGGACTTCATGCCTTCGGTAATACCCTTTCCTTCGTAGACGTCGAAGAGCGACACCTCCTTGAGGAGTTTCTTCTCGGTCTGACGGGCTACATTCTCTATCTCGGCAAAGGTGACCTTCTTGTCCATGACAAGGGCAAGGTCGCGACGCACTTCGGGGAACTTGGAGATCTCGCTGAAGGTCACCTCCTTCTCGGGGAGCGACTTGAGGAAGAGATCCCAGTCGAAGTCGGCATAATAGACATCCTGCTTGCAATCCATGCGCTTGAGGGTATCTTTGCTGAGACGACCCATGGAGACGAGCTGCTTCTTGCTGTCCTTGAACACAAGGGCGATGCCTTCGGCATAGTATTTCTCGGTAGCGGCAACACATTGCAGACGACCGGTAGGGATACGCAGGCGACGGAGGATGTTCATCACATAGCCCTTCAGGTAGAAGAAGTCGGTAGGCTCGTTCTTCACCTTCCAGTTCTCGGGCACCTGGGCGCCGGTCATAAAGATGGAGAGATGCTGCACCTCGGTATAACGTTTCAGGAGATCGGCATCAGGATCAACGTCGGGGTTGCGGAAATAGGTGTGTCCAAACTCATAGAGCTTCTGGTCCTGAATCTTGTGGTTGAGGTTGTAGACGATGCACTCGAGGCCGCTATAGAGCAGGGTCTGGCGCATGACGTTGAGCTCCTTGCTGAGGGGGTTGAGGATCTGAACCGAGCGGTTGGCGTCGAAATCGGCGTTGTCCTCGTAGTAGGCGGCTTTGGTGAGCGAGTTGTTCATGATCTCGCTGAAGCCGTTGTTGGTGAGATAGTCGGAGGCGATGTTCTGGATCTTGCGGGGGTTGGGCTTGGTGCCGTAGGAGAGACAGGAGTTGAAATGCTCATCGAAGGTGATGTTGTTGTAGCCGTAGATGCGCATAATCTCTTCAACGACGTCGCACTCGCGATAGACGTCAACCTTGCAGGTGGGGATATAGAGGAGCATGCCTTCTGCATCTTCCTTGGCGATCTCGATATCGAGGGAGGTGAGTGCCGTTCTGACAGCATCGAGCTCGATCTCTTTTCCGATGAGGTCGAACACGCGCTTGAACTCGATGCGGACCTCAGCACGGTTGATGGGCTTGGGATAGATGTCGATCATCTCGCCACAGACCTCGCCACCTGCCAGCTCCTGGATGAGGGAGACGGCACGTTGGAGCGCCCAGATGGTGATGTTGGGGTCGCAACCGCGCTCGTAGCGGAAGGAGGCGTCGGTATGAAGGGTGTGACGCTTGGAGGATTTGCGGATGCTGACGGGGTTGAAGTAGGCGCTCTCGATGAAGATGTTCTTGGTCTCCATGGTGACGCCACTCTTCTGGCCGCCGAAGACGCCGGCGATGCACATGGGCTCCTGGGTGTTGCAGATCATGAGGTCTTTCTCGGAGAGGGTGCGCTCTACGCCGTCGAGGGTGACGAACTTGGTGCCTTCGGCACAGGTCTTCACCACCACTTCGCCACCAGCAATCTGGTCGGCGTCGAAGGTATGCATGGGCTGGCCTACTTCCATGAGGACGTAGTTGCTCACGTCGACGATATTATTGATAGGACGGATGCCGATAGCGCGGAGTTTGTTCTTCAGCCAGTCGGGGCTCTCGCCTACCTTGACGTTGCGCATGGTGATGCCGGTATAGCGGGGGCAGAGCTCGTTGTTCTCTACACGCACCTTGATGGGGCTGTCGTTGCTTTGGGCTACGAGAGGCTTCACCTCGGGCCAGTTGATCTTGATGCCGGCATGGTTGCGGGTGTTGAGAACAGCAACGATGTCGCGGGCCACTCCGATGTGGGAGGTGGCGTCGCTACGGTTGGCGGTAATGGCGACTTCGAGGGTGTAGTCTTCTTCGACCTTGAAATAGGTCTTGGCGGGCATTCCTACAGGAGCGTCATCGGGGAGGACGATGATGCCGTCGTGGCTGGAGCCGAGGCCCAGCTCGTCGGCAGCACAAAGCATGCCTTCCGACACATGGCCGCGAAGCTTGGACTTCTTGATCTCAAAATGCTCGGTCTCCGAGGTCCAGATCTGGGTTCCCACACAGGCGCAGACGACCTTCTGGCCGGCAGCCACATTGGGAGCGCCACAAACGATGTCAAGGAGACGAGGCTCCTGCTGCTCGAAACCGCCTACATCGACGGTAGTCTTGTGGAGATGGGTGTCGGGAATGTCCTCGCAAGTGACAACCTTTGCAATGCAGACATGCTCGAGACCGCCTTTTATGGTCTCTACCTTCTCTACGCCTTCGATCTCGAGGCCGGAGAAAGTCAGTAAATCGTCAAGTTCGTTAGGGGTGAGAGTAGTGTCAACATACTCTTTGAGCCATTTGTAAGAGATTTTCATTATGTTAGCGTTTTTTATTATCGGGTTTTAAGTGTTCTCCCCGGCGAGGGAAGCGACCTTCCTGGGGGGGATTATATCATATGTTGTCGGAGTTTGCTTGTTTATAAGCCACGGATGGCGTGCTTCTCGGCCTGACGGACAGAATCCTCGTAGGCTTCCCGGGCCAGCTGCTCGACGGCGGCCACAGAGTCGGCTATCCATTCCTCCTCGGCCTCCTTCACATAGAGGAAGTAGCGGGAGGACTGCATCTCGAGCTTCTTGTAGTGCGACGGCAGACGGAGGTTCTTCAGATCGTGGAACATCGACACCATGTGGGGATGGACATACGAGGTGTCGAAATGGACGTTCTTGTAGCGGCGGAAGTAATAGATGGCCACCTTGTCGGTCATCATCTCCGGGGTTACGGTAACAGTTTCGCCATCCTCGAGATGGGGGACGATGCGTTGGATCTCGCCCACGGAGTCGTCGGAGCCGCCCATGTTCACGGCCTTGTTGAGGTTGATCAGACAGCCCACAGCAAGCGACAGAACTGCCACAAAAGCGAGAAGGGCGTGCATGAGGGGCGTGATGTTGTTGAGTCGCGAGACGGCGATGCTGTTCACATAGCAGCTCACGCCTATGGCGAACATGGGCAGGAGGGTGATGAGGAAATACTCCTGCTGCTTGAGGGTGATGCAGAGAGGCACCATGGTTACCAATCCCATGACGATGAAGATCCATGCGAGGCGCGCGTTGCGGAGGTCGGTTGGGTTGAGGGTTCGCAGATTCTTCCAATAGAACACATGGCGCAGCATGTGGCCGTTGCCGATACGACCCAAAGTCACGACGGCATAGACGAGCACCATGAGCCATATCTGCTTGAACAGGCGCCAGAGGATGAAGAGATGGCTCTCTACCGTCTTCTGGGTGAAGAAGCCGCCGATGAGCGTGTTGAAGATGTAGCTCTTCACATCTTCTCTGGCATGGGGAAGGATGGCTGTGATGATCAGACTGAAAAGCTGGTAAGAGAGGAGGATGACGGCAATATCCATCAAGGGATACTTGACGCTCTCTCTCCTGTTGAAGAACCACCACACGAGCGGGAACAGGACGAGATAGATTCCCGTGAACCCTTTGGTGACAAAGGCCATGAGCATGGACAGGCCGGCAGCCATGTCGAACATGATGCTTCGGTAGAGGAACTTCTTGGCATCGGGGCCGGGATTCTTAATCCTGGCGGCATGATATTTTCCTCGGGCGATATTGCTTCGGAGCAACATATTGAGAGCTAGAAGCACGAACATCGTCTGAGGCATCTCCAACAGGTTGTCCACAGCCGTCATGGTCACCAACGGGCAAAGCATCCAGAAAAGGAGCGGGAGCCATGCGGTACGGCGCTCGTTACCGATCAGCATCCAGCATCGCATCATCAGGAAGCTGCAGATGACGAAGACGGCCACGGAGTAGATGGTGCCGAAGAGGTAGGAGTCGCTCATCCTGCTCACCACGAAGTTCTCGATCTGGTAGCCCAGAGGGAGGTTGGTGCTGGCGCGGCTGGGGTCGAAATCCATATACCTATACGAAACAAAGCCGCCGCCCATGCCCAGCTTTTCGAAAACTTGGCTGAACGAGCCGCTGACGACAATCAGGAACAGGCCGAGCAGAAACAGATAGATGTTGGTCTGTGGCGATAATCTTCCGATGCGAATTTTTACCATGGTCTTTGTTTTTTAGGTTGGGGGCAACTCCTTGGAATTTTATTCTCGGACAGCTTTTTTGATTATGGGCGAACAGCTTTTTCTTTGAAGGATGGCGTGGTGCTCTTAATCATACGTTCTTTTTTCAAGAAGTCTCCCCTGGGATTCGGGGTTGTTGGGTTGCTATGTTTTTTTCGGGGCTGGACGCCGCCCCTTTGGTCGGGAACGGCGTCCTCCGAAATATGTCTGCCTTGTGCCGACTCTATTTGTTTGCCTTAGCCCAGCTGTCCTTAAGGGTGCAGGAACGGTTGAAGACGAGGTGCTCGGGGGTGGAGTCTTTGTCGGCGCAGAAGTAGCCGAGACGCTCGAACTGGAAGCGGTCGGGCTCCATGATGCCGGTAGCCTCGTTCATGCGCATGGTCGAAGTGGCGAGAGCAGGCTCGAGCTTGCAGTTGTGCAGCACGGTAAGGGAGTTGGGGTTGAGGTTGTCGAGGAAGGTCTTGCCTTCGGGAGCCTCGTCGGGAGCTTCGGTAGCGAAGAGGCGGTCGAACATGCGCACCTCTGCCTCGATGGCGTGCTTGGCGCTAACCCAATGGATGGTGCCCTTCACCTTGCGGCCGTCGGGGGCGTCGCCACCACGGGTGGCGGGATCGTAGGTGCAATGGATGCAGGTGATGTTGCCTTCGGCATCCTTCTCTACGCTCTGGCAGGTGACGAAGTAGGCATAGCGCAGACGCACCTCGGTACCGGGGCTGAGACGGAAGTATTTCTTGGGAGGATTCTCCATGAAGTCCTCTCTCTCGATGAAGAGCTCTCTGGAGAAAGGAACCTCGCGCTTGCCGTCGGCTTCGTTCTCGGGGTTGTTGATGGCGGTAAGCATTTCCTCCTGGCCTTCGGGATAGTTGTCGATGACGACCTTCACGGGGTCAAGCACAGCCATGCGGCGTTGAGCAACCTTGTTGAGGTGCTCGCGGAGGGAGAACTCAAGCAACGAGTAGTCGATGATGTTGTCGCGCTTGGCAACGCCGATACGCTCGCAGAAGGCGCGGATGCTCTCGGGGGTGTAGCCACGACGACGGAAGCCGCAGATGGTTGGCATGCGGGGATCGTCCCATCCGCTCACATAGTTCTCTTTGACGAGCTGCAGCAGCTTGCGCTTGCTCATAACCGTATAGTTGATGTTGAGACGGGCAAACTCATACTGATGGCTGGGCCAGATGCCGAGCTGCTCGATGAACCAGTCGTAGAGCGGACGATGGATGTCGAACTCCAGAGTGCAGATGGAATGGGTGATGTTTTCCAGCGAGTCGCTCTGGCCGTGGGCATAGTCGTACATGGGATAGATGCACCATTTGTCGCCCGTGCGATGGTGGTGGGCATGGAGGATTCGATACATAATGGGGTCGCGGAACATCATATTGGGATGAGCCATGTCGATCTTGGCGCGCAGCACCTTGCTGCCGTCTTCAAACTCGCCGTTCTTCATTCTCTCAAAGAGGTCGAGGTTCTCTTCCACGCTACGGTCGCGGTAGGGGGAGTTCTTGCCAGGCTCGGTAACGGTACCGCGGTTGGTGCGGATCTCTTCGGGGGTCTGGTCGTCGACATAAGCTTTGCCCATGCGGATCATCTCCTGTGCCCAGATGTAGAGCTGGTCGAAATAGTCGCTGGCATAATGGATACCTGCCCATTGGAATCCCAGCCACTTGATGTCCTCCTGGATGGAGTCGACATACTCGGTATCCTCCTTCACAGGGTTGGTGTCGTCGAAACGGAGATTGGTCTTTCCGCCATATTTCTTTGCAAGACCGAAGTTGATGCAGATGCTCTTGGCGTGACCGATATGCAGATAACCATTAGGTTCGGGAGGGAAGCGGGTTAAAATACTCTTGTATGTCCCGTCGTTGAGGCCCTGTTCGATGATCTCTTCGAGGAAATTGAGCTGCTTTTCTGCTGCCGAAGCAACAGTTTCGTTGGTAAGATTAGAAGTGTTATCTGCCATAATACTTTGATTATATATATATTATTTTATAAATGATAGTTTCTTTCAACCCACAAAGATACACATAAAAATCCAACTATCCAACTTTTTAACAAAAGTTTTTTTCATATTCCTTCTATTTAAAACTTTTTCACTATTTTTGCAATCTCGGAAGCGAGACACGTCCTCTGCCCTATTCATCATGTAAATCAACAATATAAGATATTATTATGAAAAAAAACATCATCAAAGTCATCGTCGCAACTCTGTTGCTTTCCTGCTCCCTGACCTCTTGCAACGTGCTGCTCGGCATCCTCTCCGATCTCAGTAGCGTAGCCAACCTCGCCAACTGCGAGTACGACCTTAAGAATGTTACCGACGTTACCGTAGCCGGCGTTAGCGTGAAGAATGTCACCAATGGCGACATCAGCGCCCTCGACATAGCCAAGCTCTCTGCCGCTATCCTCTCCAAGAAAGTGCCCCTGCAGATGAACGTCAACGTAGGCGTAACCAACCCTACTACCACCAACGCGGCCCTCACAGCTCTTGACTGGAAGTGCGAGATCGACGGCAAAGAGTTCATCAACGGCAGCTCCACTCAGAAGTACACCATCACCCCCAGCAGCACCACTACCGTCGTCCTTCCCGTAAGTGCCGACGTTTATGAAATCTTCTCCCAAGGCGGTCTCGACGCATTGAAGAATTTTGTCGGCAGCTTCCAGAACGACGGCACCTCCAGCAAGGTCGCCATCAAGATCAAACCTACCGTAGACGTAGCCGGAACCCCCGTTCAGAGCTCCCGTTTCATCACCCTCGAAAAGAAGACCGGCAACAGCAACACTACCAACACTACCAATACCAACAACAATAACAACAATAATGGCAACGGAGGCAGCCCTGCCGGAGGCTTCAAACCCGTCAAAACCACAATAAAATAAGAGGACAACAAAGGTTTTCCCCATCTCAAACGAGGAACTTCCACTAACGAAGTTCCTCGTTTTTCTTTCCCTTCAAATCAACTCGCCAGACAGACTTCTTCACAACAGGCTATTGTATTATCCTAAACCACACTATGACTTGCAATTACCCAACAAGCACCTTGCCTGCACCTTAGTCCCAGAATTCTAGAGGCTAATACGGAATTGATTCGGAATTGATTCGGAATTGATAGCCGGCTAGATACTGCTTAACTACCGGCTAGAATATGAAAAGTGCCAGGATGGAAAGCTTTCCCCCGGCACTTTTCTATGACTTTTTCTCTATTACTAGAAGCCCATTCCGAACATCTGCCAGAAGGTTTCTTCCATCTTCTTCCAAGCAGATGTAGACTCATCGTACATCTTGAAAGTGAGACCGTTGAGATCGTTCACCAACGTATTCTCGGTATAGTTTCCCTCTATCTTGGCGAGGCCGTTGAAACCCATATCTTCAAGACGCTTGATCTCTTTGTTCATGATGGGCTTGGTGCGCTGCCAGGCGATGGTGGCGAGCTTGTTGGCTTTGCGATACTGCCAGAGAATCGAGCGTTCGTTGAAAGCCTTCTGTCCACAGGTGTTGAAGGCTATAGGAAGACGGGTATTGCCGCTAAAGATAGGGATTCGGGGAGACTGACCGGGATTATCGACCGACATCCAGACAACGCCTCCGATGGCGTCGGGAAGCCAGTCTCTCATCTGTGCCACAAAGGAATAGGAGCACCAAGCCACGCTAACCGTACGACGGAATGCAACCGTTCCGGGAGCAATGAAATTCAAGGTGTTCTGCATATTGCTGTTGAGCCAGGGGTTGGCGATAGGGCTGATGATAGTGTCGGGAACGATGGTACCGTTGGAGAGTTTCTTCTTGGTGACCATCTTCACATTCTGGCACATATCCATATCTGTCCCTTCGTAAGTAGAACGAAGCAGTTCCATCACCTTGCGGACATCAACAGCCTCATCGGGCTTAACGCTAAAAGGCAGCTCCGCCATATCCATGGAGAGATGGAGGGAAGGAGCCAACGCGTTGAGGATAAAGAACTCGCGCTCGCGGAAATTCTTGCCTTGTGCATAGCTGGAGTTGAAGGCCTTCCAGAAAACAAAATCGCCTTTGCCGTCCCACAATCCATATTTCTTGGCCACTTTCTCGCAGTTGTCGGAGCACATGAAATAGTCGGGGTTCTTGCGGTCGAGCTTGCCGATGCGGGGGATGTTGGCGCTCACGCCCACATGGTCGTCGGGGATACGTTGGGCAGCCCACACGCCTCCGATCTTGTCGGGACCTTCGCCACAAATCTCCATCTGCCAGACCTCTTTTTTGTCGGCAATGGTGATGCATTCGCCTCCATCGCCATAACCATAGTCCTTGACGAGCTTGCCTATGAGACGGATGGCATCGCGGGCGGTCTCGCAACGTTGCAGAGCCACGCGCTCGAGCTCTTCGATAGTGAACATACCTTTTTCATTTACAAGCGTATCGGGGCCGCTAAAGGTGGTCTCTCCAATAGCCAGCTGCTTCTCGTTAAGACAAGGGTAAGCCGTATTGAGATAGGCATACGTCGAACGCACCTGAGGGATTTCTCCCATTACCTTCACGCCCGTGGTGTCGGAGGGAGAGGTGGTCTTCATGGTGCCGCGAAGGACTTGATGTTTGGCGCCTTCGGCATAGGTGGAAGCCGGCTCGATACGCATCCAGGTGCGATAACGGCCGTCGCAGGTGTGGGATGTGATGACAGAGCCGTCGGCAGAAGCCATCTTGCCTACCATGATAGAGGTACAGCTCTGGCCTTCGAGACCCTCGAGGGGGTTGTCTTGCGCTTGGGCTTGGAGAGCAAAAGCGACAACGGAGATAAGTAACAGTATTTTCTTCATAATATATTATTTCTTTATATAACTATATAGATCACCAACAATCAGATCGAGAACAGGAAAGCTTCCAATCTGACGTTGCTCATTTTTTTTAATTCTCAGAAGAGCCTTTTACCAATTCTTTATATATGCGGCCTCGTTCCTCGAAGTTCTTGAAAGCATCGTAGCTTGCGGCAGCAGGAGAAAGGAGACAGATCTTTCCTTTATCCGTACGCTCTTTCAACCAGGGAACGAGGATGTTATAGTCCGATTCAACGAGAATATTCTTGCCTGACGGGCTCCCTCTCAAAGCGTTCTCGTACTCGGTCTTGATTCGTTTTCCCGCCTCTCCGACAAAGACGATATTTCGGACTTCGCTATGAGCGAGAAAATCGCCGAGCACGCCATATTCTATACCTCTATCAAATCCTCCAACAATAAGGCTGTCAACCTTTTGCAGAGCGCTTACGGCAGCAATACAGGCTTCGGGGATGGTGGAAATGGAGTCGTTGTAATAAGTGACGCCATCATAGGTCCCGACCAACTCCATGCGATGCTCCAGACCATTGAATTCGGCTACGGTATCGAAGATCAGCTGGTCGGAAACGCCCAGACTCTTGGCAGCAAGATACGCCACGACAATATTCGTCAAGTTGTGGTCGCCTTGCAACTTACGCGCTTTCCCTCGCAACAGCTCCGCCTGCTCGCTATGAATGGAATACGAAATAACGTTGCCGCTCATCTCCTTCCTTTTTTCCCGCACCAAGGTAGAAAGTTCCTCATTATCGTTACAATAGAAGAAATTGTCTCCTTCTTTTTGTTTCAAACCAGACTGCAACTTGGCCAGCTGGTAGTCGAGATAGGAATGATAGTGGTCGAGGTGCTCCTGGAAAAGATTCAACAGGATAGCGGTATGGGGAGCACGATGAATGTTCTCCAACTGATGGCAAGAGAACTCGCAGACGATAGTCGTTTCCTCGTCGATTTGCGGGATAACATCAAAGAGAGGAATTCCCATATTGCCGGCCATCAGCATATTAGGGTTGTGATGTTGCATGATGGCGGCGATGAGGTTGGTAGTTGTGCTCTTCCCTTTTGTGCCCGTGACCCCTATGGTTTGGGAGCCATAGACCTGAAGGAAAAGGTCGGTCTGCGAAGTGATGGTGTTCAGGTCGCAATGCCCTTCGAACACGAAGGTGGGGATGCCGGGAGACTTGATGATGAGATCGTAGCCTTTGGCTGCTTCTTTTACGATATTTTCGTTTCCTTCGACAATAGTAATATCGGCATCGGGAAGGATGGTCCTCACCAACCGTTCCGTACTCTTCCCTTCCCTTCCATAGCCGGCAAGAAGGAGACGTTTGCCTTGAAGCAGAGCCTTCAACTGTTCTTCTCGATACATTGTTTCAGCAGGTTAAGTTCGTCAGCAGAGAGGTTGTTTTCTTCAAAAAGTGTATCCAGCCGAGTGGAGGCAGGCTGTGCCTTGAAACCCTTCAACAACGCAGGAAGATCCCGAGAAGGATACCATCGTTCTATTGTCATAGCCAAAGCGGAATGAACTTCGTCGATAGTGCCCACACATTCGAAAGGCTTTGTTTCTTCGATGCCAAGCAACTGGCTGAAATAGAGACGCAGGCCTTCGTCGGAGAAGAGATCCTTGCCGAAGATCTGCTGCAGCCGCTTGGGTTCTATGAAGGGCGAAAGGATGATGTAGGCAAAGAGACATTTGGGGCAGTTTCCGCACCAGATATCCTGCTTGCTACCCGCATTACAGCTCCTGAAGACATCAAAGTACTTTGGTTCGCGGGCAAACAGCATCGCTATCTGCAGCTCGCTCAAAGGACGCAGGAAGGAGAAATAGTTGGCCTCGTGAAGCATCACACCCTTCACATAGCTACGGAAATCGTCTTCAAACTCGAGGCTTTTGGAATACTGGTGGTTGACATTGGTTCCCACGACGGTGCTCTCGTTGGCCGACGACTCGTTGCTGAGAGCGATATTTGGAACTCCGGCAAAGACAGACACCAGCAAAGTATAGAAGGCCAGCATGGCGCTAAAGGGGGTATGGCCATTGAGACAACCCTTCTTGTTCAGGTCAAGGAGCTGGGGATGGATGGTACGCTTGATGACGATGCATTCATCCAACGAGAAGCCGCCTTGCTCTGCACAAAGCGTAGTGGCGCCACGAGGGTTCATAATCAAGGGACGAACCTCTCGTCCTCCTTTACGGAGCGTCTCGAGTGTCACCACGGAGTCCTTGCCTCCTCCGATGGGGACGAGGTAGGAATCGGGATGTTTATACTCGAAGGCAATAGGTTCTGACGCCTCCTGTCCATCACGTTCCACCCTCAGATTGAGGAAGTCATCATAGGTGGTCGTGATGCTGTTGACATAGAAGAACTCGCCAAGGCCGTTGAAGTAAAGCTTTTTCCAGAAGGCCTCGGTAGCCTCGCGGTTGTCGGCCGTCATGAAGCCGTCAGGCGCGCATCTGACAACCACCTGAGGGGAGCAGCATGCTTTCCAATAGCTGATGAGCTCGATCATTCCGATATGAAAAACCAGCTTGTCGAGCAAGGCTTTGGGTTGTTTGAAATCGAGGAACGGACGCGAGGGGATGAAGCCTGTAGGCTCGAAAGTTATCTTGTCACCCAGACGGAAAAGGAACGAAAGATGGAAACCATCATCCTGTACCTCGTAATGGTAACTCTCGTAGACGAAAGTAGGGAACATTCCCCTGAATGTGTTGAAGCTTTTCTGTTTCGACATGAATAGTTCTATATTCTAAGTTGCAACCTGCCGGAATTCCGGGAAGCTGGAGCCAATGGGGAGTCTTCTGAAAAGAATCGGCAGTTATCAATCCATAGAAAGACTCCGATATTAACAAAAGAGGCAGCCCATGTGCGACTGCCTCTTCATTCTTCTGTTTCTTAGCTCAGCTTGAAAGAGGTCTTACCAATTTCAAATCCGTTAGCATAGAGGGTAACCCAATAGAGACCGGGCTCGAGGTTTACGTCGTTACCTTTACGCCAGAGCATGGTGATAGGACGGGCAAGACCCGTGTATTCGATATCCTGCTTGAGGGTGTATTGCATCGTTACTCCATCAAGATCGAACTCTTCGGGAGTTCCGTTGCAGACAATACGGTTGTTTGCAGAAGCGATACGAGCATAGATAGTTATGGTACCGGGATCGATAACATTGTTGCGGAGGATCTGACCGCTAATGCGGACAGCCATACAGTTGGAGGCCTTGGTGGTGGGTTTGACAAGATTGCCAGCCATCACGCTCTTTCCGGGAGCAGCAAGGAGGTCGTTAGCAACAAGAACAGACGCCATCTTAACCTTCTGGGCGAGCTTCTCGTTCTCGGAGAAGAGACCTTCGCTATCGGCCAAACGCTCCTGAAGCTGCGCGTTCTGGCTGCGGAGCTGCGAATTTTCGGCGCGGAGACGCTCGATCTCGGCAGCATAGCTGTCGCAGAGTTCCTGGAGTTCAGCAAGTTTCTGGCTTACGTTAGTCTTGTTGGAGGAAGAGGTGTTTGCCTTCTTTGCTCTAGCCAGTTCAGCCTCTTTGGCATCGAGGTCGCTACGGAGCCGAGCAATCTCTCTCTGCTGGTTGGCAACCTGGGACTGAAGGTCTGCGATAGTCTTAGCATCGGCAGCACTAGTGGAAGGCTGAGCGGAGGTGCTGGAGACGGCCTGCTGCAGTTTCTCGACCTGAGCCTGAAGAGCGGTAATCTGCTGCTGGAGTTTGGCATTCTCGTTGTTGAGCTGGCCGATCTGGTTCTCATACTGCTTGGTGCTGGAGTTGTGGCTCTTCTGGCACTCTGCCTCTTTAGCCTGGAGGTCGCTAACCTGGCTGTTCAAACCAGAGACCTTCTTGTTGAGCTCGGCAATCTGGCCGTTGAGCTGAGCGATCTGGCTCTCATACTTGGCATTATCGCTACCGGTAGAAGTGGAGGCGGAGATAGCGGCGGCGGCTTTCTCGTTGGCGGTCTTCACCTCGTTCTGGAGCGAAGCGATCTGAGCCTGAAGCGAAGCTATCTGGGTTTTATAGCCTGCAATCTCGGCATCGTTCTTGCCGGTATTGTTGTTCTTCTGCAGTTCGTTGACCTTGGCATTGAGGCGGGTAACCTCGGCGTTGAGGTTTGCCACCTTCTTGTTAAGGTCGCTATTGGAAGCATTGAGGGAAGAGTTCTTGCCTTCAAGATCCTTCACCTGGGCTTCGAGTTTGGACACCTGAGACTTGTACTGGGCAATCTGAGCATCGTTCTGACCGTTGGTATTGGTCTTCTGGAGGTTCTTGATCTGATTGTTGAGGGTAGTAATCTCGCTATTGAGCTTGGTGATTTTCTTATTCAGATCGCTATTGGAGGAGGTAAGGCTGGTGTTTTTGCTGTTGAGATCCTTCACCTGAGCCTTGTAGTCGTTGATCTGCTTCTCCTGCTGGCTGATCTGCTGGCGGAGTTTTGCAATCTGGGCGTCGTTCTGGCCATTGGTGTTGGTCTGCTGCAGTTTCTTCAGATCCTTAGCCTGCTGCTCAAGTCGCTTTTGGAGAGTGGTGAGATTTTTGTCCTGCTCCTGGATTCTTGCCTTGAGCTTGGCGATCTCCTTTTCGCTGGTGGGAGTGGTTGCAGCAGTAGGAGTGCTGGGGGTCTTGCCCTTCTTCTGCATCTCTTCGATGAGCATCTTGATCTCGTTGGCCTGAGACATGATGATGCTGTCTTTCTCGCTCATCTGGTCGTCAAACTCCACATTGGCGTTGCGCAACTGGCTATAGCGCGACATGATGGAGTCATACTGCTGACGTAACTGAGCTAATTCCTCGGCATCGTTGTTATGCATATTGCACGAAGTGAAGGAAAGAGCACCAAAAATCATTGCACCAATAATGGCAATGGAACGTTTTGTAGTACTGATTTTCATGTGTTTATTATTTTTTAGTTTCTTTTCCAAAAATTGATGTATCTTTGCAAAATGTTTGCTGATTCAATTTGCAAAATTACTAATATTATTTAACATAGAACATACACGCACGCAATATTTATGAACAAGTTTCTGTTATTATTGTTAACATCTTTCTTATTCCTACTGAATTTCAATCCATTGCAAGCACAATGGACTTTAGGAATCCGCTCCAATATAGGATACGGAGTCTGCCGAGACAACGGGTTGTCGCCCATCACATTCAAAGGAGCCAGAATCGAGCCGGGATTTGATCTCGAATTCACCTCTCCCAAACTCCCACATTGGCATTTTTCCGCATCAGGAAGCATCGACATCGGATACTATGAGGACGCCACCCCTCCCCGACTCAATTTCAGCACGATAGCCGGATTCGGACTTTTCTGTCTTGAAGCCAAACGCGACATCCGTTACGACAGCCTGTCCCGTTGGCATTTCTGCGGAGGAGCCTCGATATCTAACCTACTCTGGCTCAGCAACAACCCCAAACTCAACAACGCATCCTTGACGCTTTCAGATTTTGTGCTGCTCGACGCCTCTCTTGAAGCCCGATTCTCCCTAAGCCGGAGATGGGAATTATGGAGTCTCGGCAAGTTTGCCCCCTTGGGAACGGCATTCCGCCCCGGATTCTCGCAAATCGACAACTACACATCTGATTCCGAAGGAACTACAAACACCTATTTTTCAACTTATGACTGGCATATTATCGGTCCTTGCCACATCGCTACCGGAATCGGGGCCTCCTTCAAGCTCAACGGAGGGAACCGACTCTCTTTGGGATATGGATGGGATTACCTGACTTCACGAAAAGCCGGTCCTTACAAACTACAAATAGCCAGCCATTCCTTTTTGCTTCAACTAGATGTAAGACTCTAACCTTGTTCTCCATATGAAAAAACTCATCCTCCCCACCCTTCTCCTCCTTTGCGTCTCCTGCGAAAAAATATTCATGGAGCCCGACCCAGCAGGATCTCCTACCGAAACGTTTGAATATCTTTGGGAAAAAGTAGATCGGCAATATGCTTTCTTCGATGTGAAGGATGTGAATTGGGACAGTATCCATACGATTTATTCAGCCCGAGTGTCCGACGACATCTCTTCCGATTCTCTTTTCTCCGTTCTCGCCTCCATGCTCAACAGTCTCAACGACGGACACGTGAACCTTATCGGGAGATATGACGTTTCGCGTAGCGAGCACATTTTCAACCTCATGTACGAACGTCGGCAAATCGACATCAACATAGTAGCTCTCAACTATCTGACTTCGGGTTATCATTCAACAGGAGGATTCCAGCACAACGGCATCCGCAACGATAGCGTCATTTATATACGTTACGGATCATTCTCCAATTCCGCCAGCCTCGCCTATCTCAATTATATAAGGAACCATTATCCGAAGGCACAAGGACTCATTCTCGACCTGAGGCAGAACGGAGGAGGCAACGTGGATAACGTTTGGGAGATCCTCAAGTTCTTTCCCCGTCCAGAGACCTTGCTCTACAGGACCCAGATCAAGAGCGGCCCCAATCATAACGAATTCAGCCCGTTGGAGGAGGTCTATGCTCCCCGATCCGACGACCGGGTCAAACCCTTCCTCAAGCCCGTAGTTGTGCTTCAGGACAGAGGTTCCTATAGCGCCACCTCTTTCTTCTCGCTCTGCTGCCTCAGCTACCCTACAATCACCACGTTAGGCGACACAACAGGAGGCGGATTGGGCCTCCCCAATGGTGGCCAGCTACCCAACGGCTGGTACTACCGGTTCAGCATCACCCGAACCCTCTCTCCCGACGGCAAGAACTACGAAAATGGCGTTCCTCCCAAAGAGTATCTGGCACTTGATCCTGCAGCAACAGCTCTCGGGAAGGACAATATTATCGAACGCGCGGCCGACATCATAATGCAATAAACATCTGATTTTCAAACACCACAAAAACGACTCAAACGCCAGCAATCTTCCGGAGGCTTTGCCTCTGAGCCCTATCATTATCGCAAATTCGCGACGACGGAGCGACGCTAGCGCGAGGCTGCATTCTGTTCGACAGTCTCTTTCCCCCAAAGGAAAGGCTATAACAAAGGTATTTTATAACCGAGGGTGAACTCGATAAAATCGATATGGGCGGCATAAGCCCGTAACGACACTCCGCCAAAGATATTCTTGGGGAAATGGTAATACAATCCCACACGCTCAAAGAAAGGAAGGCTGACAACATGAGGATTCTGCGACTTAAGCAGATATCCCCCGGCCGAAATCCTGACCGACATATTTCCCCAATAGGGCTCTATGCTGCCGAAATAGCAGAGGTAGAACGGATAGGTATAGTCGTCATTCCACCATCGTTGCAGTTCCAACTGGCTGTAATTGTAGGAATAATCCACTCCGCCACCCAAAGCCACTCGTTCTGCCGCGCGCCACATCAAAGCCGCTTCGGCAGTATGGCAATAATAGTAGTTCTTTGCCGGACCGCTATATCGGGCCTGCACCAATCCTCCCGCATAGGAGAGCGAGAGATAGAGCGGATGACCAGGCTTGAGATCTACCACAGGCTGCGGGCTGACCACCATCTGCGAGGAAGCAGGAAGAAGATAACCCATGTCGACCTGAAGGAAATTAAGCCCCTGGTTGGGCTTGAGGATATAGCCGTTGGAGGAATGCACCAGCTTGGCTGCCAGCACTATAGCGCTTCCGTCCCGGAAAGGCTGTTTATATTCCAATCCCGCATGGATGAGACAATTGAGATAGGAGCCGATAAAATAGTTTTGCTCGTTATGGGATACCCGATAAGGGAGAGTGTAACCCGAAAGGCCGAAATCGAGTTCCCAAGCCAACGAGCCTTTTCCGTGGTCGTTCCATAGAGGATTGGTCATAAACCCGGCAATACCGATACGGTTGCCCGCAATCCCGTCGGGGATATAGGCGAAATTAGCTCTCAAGCCAAAGGAAGGACGACGCCAAAGCCGTTGCCAAGTCTCCTCCCCCGAAGTGCGCCAACGAACCGACACATCAACACCATAGTTAGGACCTCCTATATAATCCCATTCCGACTTGTTGGGGAGGGTATATCCGCCAGTTGCAGACAGCCCCCATTGCTGTGCGAACAGCAAAGACGAAAGCATCAGCAAGGCAACGAACAGGATTTGCTTCTTCATCTCTCAACAAGTTATTCAGACAGGATTATTCGTTTATTCTCCAATCATCTGCAGATATTGTTCTTCGTTGATGATGCTGACTCCGAGCTTCTCCGCTTTCTTCAGCTTTTCCGGTCCCATCTTCTCACCCGCAAGCACAAAATCTGTCTTTCCACTAATGGAGCTGCTCACCTTACCTCCGTGAGCCTCGATGCTGGCTTTGATTTCGTCGCGGCTGAAACGAGAGAAGACGCCGCTCACCACGAAAGTCTTCCCACCCAGATGGTCGCTCACCTGGGTATTGGAGCAAGAGAACTGCAGGCCAGCCTCCTTCAGTCGGGCGATGATGGCTATATGTTCGGGATTGTGGAAATAGTCGTAGATGAAGGCTGCTGTCTTCTCCCCTATATCCTCGACCTGAGCCAACTCCTCGACAGAGGCTTGCATCAGCAAGTCGATATCCTTGAAGAAACGAGCCAGCTTCTTTGCTCCAACTTCGCCGACAAAGCGGATTCCCAAGGCGAAAAGAACCCGTTCGAAGGGTATCTCTCGGCTCTGACTGATGGCTGAGATGATATTATCGGCACCTTTCTCCTGGATGGAGCTGCGATTGCCCGTAGCAGCATCAGCTTCGGTTTCCAGACCTATGAGCTGCTCACGTTTCAGATCATAGAGATCTGCGATATTGCGCACCATTCCTTTATCGTAGAGGAGCTGGAGCCTTTCCGTCCCCAAGCTGTCGATATTCATAGCACGACGGGCAACAAAATGTTCCAGTCGGCCTACTATCTGAGGCGGACAGCCATCCTGGTTGGGGCAATAATAGCCCGACTCGCCCGCTTCTCTCACCAAGGGCGTTCCACACACGGGACACACCTGGGCATAGGCTATAGGCGAGGCATAGGGATCGCGATGCTCCATATCGACTCCGACGACCTTGGGGATAATCTCCCCGCCTTTCTCAATAAGGAGATGGTCGCCCTTGCGGATGTCGAGACTCTGGATGAAATCGGCATTATTAAGCGTAGCGCGACGAACTGTCGTTCCTCCCAGCCACACGGGGGCCATATTGGCTACAGGAGTGACGATTCCCGTTCGACCAACCTGGAAGGAGACGCTCTCCAAAGGAGTGCTGACGCGCTCGGCCTTGAACTTATAGGCGATAGCCCAACGAGGCGATTTTGCCGTAAGACCCATCGTGTTCCACAAGCCCACCTGGTTGACTTTGATGACAATACCATCAATAGCATAAGGCAGATTCCATCGCTCCTTATCCCAGTAGTTGATGAAATCCATGATTTCTGCGATATTGGCACACTCCTTGATAAAGGGCTGCACCTTGAAGCCCATCTGCTTGGCGCTCTGAAGACGGCTGTAATGGGTAGCATACTGAGGATAGGCGTTCTCCTCCGCACTTTCCGGCATCATCATAAAATACATACAGAACTGCAGCTTTCGCTTGGCACATTCTCTCGAATCCTGCAGCTTGAGAGAGCCCGAAGCCGCATTGCGGGGGTTGGCGAAAGGTTCGTCGCCATCGGCCTCGCGTTGCCTGTTCATAGCCTCAAACTCGTCAAAAGGATAGACCACCTCGCCACGAGCCTCGAAGTCATCGGGGAAGTCGCCACGCAGCTTCAACGGTATAGTAGGGATGGTTCTCGCGTTGGAGGTGATATCGTCTCCCACGGCGCCATTGCCACGAGTGACAGCCTGCACGAGGGCGCCATGCTTATAGGTCAGGCCGATGGCCACGCCGTCATATTTCAGCTCGCAGGTATAGGAGTAAGGGGTATCGCCCAACAGCTTGCGCGTGCGCTCCTCAAACTCGCGGATCTCGTCGAGAGAGTACGTGTTACCCAACGAGAGCATAGGGAACCGATGCGTCACCTGTTTGAAGGTCTTGTTTATCTCCCCACCTACTCTCTTTGTAGGAGAGTTGGGCTGGGCCAGGTCAGGATGCATCTGCTCCAGATCGATAAGCTCGCGGAGCAGCTTGTCGAACTCAAAGTCGCTCACGAGCGACTTGTCATTCATATAATACTCATAGTTGTACTGGTCGATAAGTTTGGCCAGTTCCTCCATACGTTGGCGGGTAGGCTCGAGATCTATGCAGCTGAAAAGGTCCACGGGGAAAGAGTTTGAGGTTCGCGTATCGGGTTTTTGATCGGGTTAAAACAGAGGCCATTCGCCGGTAAAGTCAAGGGCTACGGGGCCGGTAAGCTTCACTTGTGTGAAGGCTTTTCCTGTAGGGACAAACGAAACTCTGAAGTCGCCGCCTTTGCTCTTGATTTTTCCGTTGCCGGTAACGATGGCGCAAGCCGTGACGCCTGTGCCGCAAGCCCAGGTCTCGTCTTCTACGCCACGTTCATAAGTGCGCACGTCGAGCATACCGTTCTCGGCATCTTCGATGAAGTCGACATTGGTTCCTTCGGGGAAATATTGGGCGAGGTTGCGTATGCGACGTCCTTCGCCGACGACATCGAAATGAGCCAGGTCGCTCACTCTTTGGACAAAATGGGGCGAACCCGTGTCCAGGAAATAGCCGTTCAGCCCCAGCTCCTCGTCCTCGATCTTGCGGATTTCATCGCACGAGATCTCTTTCATCCCGAGCGTGACGATTCCCAGCAGATTCTCCTCCTGCCACACGATCATCTTGCCGTCGTGGCTGCCGTCGTATCCCACAAAATGATAAACGCCATCCTGGGCTGGGATTCCGAGCACGTGTGCGAAAGCCGTAATGCAACGGCCTCCGTTTCCGCACATCGAGCCGAGACGTCCGTCGGAGTTGTAATAACGCATCTCGAAGTCGTAGCCGTCGGCGTTGCCTAGAGTCATCAGGCCGTCGGCGCCAACGCCATAACGGCGATGGCAGATGCGGGCGATCTGTTCGGTCGAGAGATGAGGGTCGTTGTGGCGGATATCGACAAGGACAAAGTCGTTGCCGGCGCCATCGAACTTATAGAACGGTAATTTATTCACAGCTTTACGGGTTATTTCTTTGCTACTTTTGTTTCTTTAGGCGACCTCTAAGAATTAGTTTTTTTGAATCCATTAGAGGACACCTTTAGTTCTCCAAAGCCTGCTCCTTCTTCTCCTCTTGCCCGGGGACTTCCTTCGTGGCGACAGGGTCGGCAGGCGGGATCTCTTCCATCACCAGGCGGCGTCGCGTCAGCAGGACAAGCAGAGAGGTGATGATGATAGAGAAGAAGATGATGGAATAGGTTATGTATTTCAACATGGTTGCGTGCGGGATGACCACATAGCCCATGGTGTTGTTGAGTTGTTCGGGCATGGAAGCGAGGACGGCAGAGGCGAGACCTTTGGGGATCATCATCGACACCACCAGCCTGTCGTTAGGCTCGTTGTTTCTTCCCACGATGGCCAGGAGGATGAAACGGACGATGAAGAGCGCCACGGTAATGATCAGGCCATAGACCAGCGCCGTGCCGTTGTTGAAAGGCATACACACGCCGATATTGACGAAGAAGAAGGTCTTGAAGACGAACACCAGCTCCTTGAAGAACGACTTCTCGTTAGGTTCCAGAGCGGTCATCCTATGCGAATGCATCTTCTTGATGAACGAGAACTCGAAATAGTCGATATTGCCCAGCACGATACCGAACGCCAGCGCCGCGATAGGGCCGCTATAAGCCAACCCTTCGGCGATGCCGTAGAGCACGAACACGAAAGCCGGAGTGAGGAACATGGAGTTGCGCAGCTTGCGTATTCTGTCCAACACGCCCGCCCACACGATGCCGGCAACAGCACCAAGGATGAGCGACATGAATACCGACGAGATAACGCCGCCCAGGATGGCACCCATGTTGGTGTTGCCCGACTTGATGCTGTCCATGAGCGATAGCGTGACGACGATGCCCAACACGGCCGAGAGAGCGCTCTCCAACGAGAGTACCGTGGCTGTGTATTCGCTCACCTTCATCTGCTTGACCAGGGGGATGACGATGGCGGCGGCGGTACCGGCCACCATCGAGCCCAGAAGCCACGACGACTCCCATCCATAGCCGAGCGAGTGGGCTATCGTGGCGACGGTAATCATCGAGAGGATGAACGAGAGGAACGTCACCTGCACGAAACCTCGCCACGAGCTGCGCAAGGCGTTGATGCTCATATCCACGCCGCTATCGAAAAGGATGAAGAGCAGGGTGAGCGACGAGAAGACGTTGCCGAACTGGCCCAAGTCGTTGGGGGTGACCCACCCCATTACCGGTCCCACGAGGATGCCTATCGCCAGAAGGAGCAACACGTCGGGGATACGCTTCTTGCTGAAGAGGGCGCTGAAGAGGTGCGAGAGGAAGATCAACACACCCAGAAAGATCAATGTTGCTGCCATAGTTTCTTGATATTTTTTCGGATTGGGCAACCACTATCGACTTGCTTTCCAGTCCATCGGAAGCCGCCTTTACCGGTTTTCTAATAGTCGATGTCGCCAAACACCTGTTTCAACGCCACCATATTGGGATTGACCTCCTGCATCACCTGGAACTTCTCTTGGGGCGAGTAGGCCAGCGTTTCGTGCTCGACACGGACCTGATAGTACTTGCAGTTGAGGGCCGGGTGGCCTGTGTTCTCGCGCATAAAGGCAAGCATCTCTGTCTTTACCGAGTCGATCTCCTTGCCCGAGTAGATGTTGGTGATCTCGATGTTGAAGATCTTCTGGTCGACGAAATGCACGGGCGCGTTCTTCAACAAGGTGTAGATTTTCGTTTCGTCCCTCTTTGTCTCAGCAAACTGGAGCCAGAGCCTGTCGAGCAGTTCCTGGGTGATCTCCTTCTGCTCCACCACCTTCGTCTCCTTCTGCTGCTCGCCGTTGTCTGTGATGGAAGTGGTGGCGCGTTTGATAAAGCCCACTTTGGGGGCTGCCATCCCTCCCTGAGGGGCCGGGGAGGTGGTGGCGACGGATGGCGCCGACGGCTTGGCTTCCGCCTGAGGCTGGGGCGTGGCAGCCGCCGCTTCCTGCTGAGGATGGGGCTGAGGAGTGGGGGTTATATGTTCCGCCTGGGGCGATCTTGCTATCTAATTGGGGCGGGGAGCGGCAGCAGCCAGATAGTTGGCCATCTTCATCAGACACACCTCCACAAAGAGGCGTTTGTTGCCTGCCTCCTTGAAACGGAACTCGTAGTCGGAGGAGATATTCAGCAAGGCGAGGATGAGTGCCACGCCGCAGGCGGCTGCCTGTTCGCCGAACTTCACACGATTCTGCTCGCTGACCTCCAGCAACTTGTGGGTTGCCGGGTCGAGAGCCACAAGCAGGTTGCGCAGATGCTCCGAGAGGCCGGTGAGGAAATGCAGTCCGTCGAAGCCGCGATCCACAACCTCCTGATAGAGCAGGAGCGCGTTGGAGATGCTGCCGGCACGGAAATATTCGACAAACCTGAAGTAATAGCTGCTGTCGAGGATATTCAGGTTCTCGACGCATTGCTTGTAGGTGAGGTTGCCGCGAGTGAAGCTCACCTGCTGGTCGAAGATGGAGAGCGCGTCGCGCAGGCCGCCTTCGGCCTTGGCGGCGATGACATGGAGCGCCTCCTCCTCATATTGCACGCCCTCCTTCCCTGCGATGTATTTCAGGTGGCCTACGATATCTTCGAGCTTGATGCGCTTGAAGTCGAACACCTGGCAACGGGAGAGGATGGTGGGGATGATCTTGTGGCGTTCGGTAGTGGCAAGGATAAACTTCGCATAGGCGGGCGGTTCCTCGAGTGTCTTGAGGAAGGCGTTGAAAGCCGCCGACGAGAGCATATGAACCTCATCGACGATATACACCTTGTACTTGCCCGTCTGGGGAGGCACCTGCACCTGAGCCACCAGGTCGCGGATGTCTTCCACGCTATTGTGGGAGGCGGCGTCGAGCTCGAAGATGTTCATCGAGGCGCCCTCGTTGAAACTGCTGCAGGAGTCGCATTGGTTGCAGGCTTCCACGCTCTCGGAGAGGTTGGTGCAGTTGATCGTCTTGGCTAGGATGCGTGCGCAGGTCGTCTTGCCTACGCCTCGCGGACCGCAGAAAAGGAACGCCTGGGCCAGCTTGCCGGTGGCGATAGCATTCTTGAGGGTTGAGGTGATATGCTGCTGTCCTACGACACTTTCAAAGGTCTCGGGACGGTACTTACGCGCTGATACTATGAAATTTTCCATGTTTCTACACTACTGTTTGAGTGTACAAAATTACAAAAAAATAATGTAATCAAAATATATTCTTTCACAAAAAGTCGCGCGGGAGGTGCTGATAACTCGCCAACGCCGCAGATTTACAGCCGTTTGCCTGTTGATATCTTTTTTTTCGTTCCTCGGCTCTCTCCCACCCCAGGCAGAGGCGGCGGCGGGTTGCTTTCTGGGAATGGGAGTGGCAGAGGAGCGAGGGCGGAGGAAAGGGAAGCCGGCCAAAACGCGACAAGGGAAAGGCCTGGGCCCTACGGCCTGTCACCCTGTCGTCGTTTCTCCCTTTTCTACATTTGCAAAGATACGAATTTTTTCGGCCGAAAGCAAGAAGTGGAATATATTGGAATGTATTGAAATATATTGGAAGATATTGAACGGTTAACTTTGGCTTTCTTCTGCTAGAGGATTGCCTTCCGGATCGACTTTTTTCATCGCCTCTACTATCTCCGAGCGGAAACAGTAGAGGTTACCTGTACTCCTTGCCGACCTCGTCTTGTGCAAGTGCGTTCTTCATGGTGTTGTGTGTTTGTGGATGTTGAAGTATCCAGCCCCCTTTAAGGGGGATATGGGGGTCCTGGGGTCCTGGTCCTGGTGTACGGGATGTCATCCCAGCCAGCCGTCAGCATCGCGGCAGGGTATCGTCAGGCAGGCAGGCATGCCTCCCTCGATGATAACCCGCGACCTCGTATGAGGTCGCGGGGCGTGGGCGGCTCAAGCCCTCCTCTATCATCTGCCGCAGCTGAGGCAGGCCTCGGTCTTGGAGCAGAGCCCCGTCGCCTCGGAGAAGGTGCGGGAGCCGCGGCAGAGGGCCTCTGCGAGGGTGGACGGCTGGCCCTTGCCTCCGCCACTTTCTGCCACGAGGTTAGCCATCATTCCGCACGGTTCCTTCCAACTTTGGTCGGGATAGAGAAACTCCGTTTCGCTCATATGTGCGCCCAAAATGGGGAAAAGCATAGGCACGAGGGGTTGACGCATGTCTTTTGAGGCCTGAGAGAGGAGCAGTTTGAGGCATTCTGTCCCCTTTCCGAGCTCCGGCATCTTAGGGGAAGAGGATTTTGTGATATTGTACTTCATTGAAAATGTGCTTTTTAGACAATGGCAGATTGTTTCTTTGGAGACAAGAGACAATTCGCCAATTGTTTTTTGAATGGTACAACTAGCACCTTTGGGCTATATATATACTTAATAATTAATTAGTTATATAGTATATATAGGGGATTGTGGTACATTATTTTTTAATTGTCGAATTGTCAATTGTCTCCATTTGTTTTTAACAAAGATCTTAACGTGCTAGCCTATAGAGTGTTAAAAGACTTATCTCTCTACAAGGCTCTTGAGTACAAGCTGGATTTCGTTCTTCACGCCGAGGGCGTAGTTTCTGATGCCGAAGGCGGGGGAGAGGCGTATCTCCTTGAAGTTGAGGCGTACGTGGCCGTCGCGGGCGCGGAAGGTAGCCGTGATATACTCTGTCCGGAGAAGATGCGTGTGTTGCGCCAGAGATGCAAAATGCCCCTTGGGGGTGCGCTATTCTAGACTGTCCGGCAACGAGTCTCAAACCCGTCGCAATAGATTGCGGGTCAGGCCCGCAATGACGAGGTCTGCTATAAAAAAATGATGAATTTTCTCCGCAATAATAACTGCCAACAGGTATATAGTTACCCCAAAAAAACGAAAGCAGAAGAGACCGGTACGGCAGACGATTTTTCTTTACAACATCTTATATTTCACGCAGTTGACGCGTTTTAGAGCAGAAAAAGACCTTGTTCTGTTAAGAAATGTGCGATATGTTAAAGATTAGTGCCGTTGGATTTCTTTATGTATTTTTGCAAATCCAAATTACAAAGATTATCAATTATAATAAAATACATCAACAATGAAGAAACTTTTTCTCACTCTAGCTATGGCGCTCTTTGGCTTTGCCGCCATGGCACAGGATGCTCCTCAGGGCAAACCTATCATCACACTCTTCGGCAATTTCCATAGCGGAATCAACGAGGAGGTATATGAAAACCTCGGATTTGAGATCGACCGCGCCTACCTGGGTTACCAGCTCAACTTCGACCAGAACTGGAGCGCCAAGGTGGTGTATGACATGGGCGAAACGGCCATCAAGGCCGACGCCAGCGCCGCCAACCAACGCATCGGCTTCCTCAAGAACGCTATGATCGGCTACACCAAGGGCAACCTCAACGTGCGTGCCGGTCTCACCGACTGCGAGGCTTTCACCTTCCAGCAGAACTTCTGGGGCTATCGCTATGTGTACAAATCGTTCATGGATAAGAACGGCTGGGACAACAGCGCCGACCTGGGTGTTGTGGCTCAGTATAAGGTGACCGACTGGTTCAGCGCCGACCTCTCTATCTTCAACGGCGAAGGCTTCAAGAAGCTGCAGCTCGACAACCAGCTCTCCTATGGCCTCGGCCTCACCTTCCTCCCTATCGAGGGGCTTAACGTCCGCCTCTATGGCGAGATCAAAAGCGGCTGGTACACCCAGCAGGAGCTGGCCTCCGTCTTCGTGGGCTACAAGCACGAGCATTTCCGCATCGGCGCAGAATACAACATGGTTCGTAACATGAAGAACGTGGAGGACGTGGATATGGACGGCTTCTCAATCTACGCTACCGGCATCGTGAACAAGAAGATCGAGGTCTATGCCCGATACGACCAGGGTGCCACATCCGACGATTTCATGAACCTCTACCGTTGCAAGCAGGAGAGCATCCTTGGCCTACAGTATAAGGTGAACAAGATGTTCAGCCTCTCCCCCAACTTCCGTTGCGTGCAGACTCCCGGCGACGCTTCGACCGACTACTACGGATACCTCAGCGCTCTGGTGAAGTTCTAACCAAAAGACACGCTTATTTTTTCATCCATAAGAAAAGGAGCTTCCCCCTTGGGGAGCTCCTTTCTGCTTGGTATAGTATACAGATAACCTATTATCTGCCTAACACGCGCTCGTAGTCGGCATAGTTGTAGGTGAGGCCCGAGGCTTCGTCGACAACTTTCCCGGTCTCTTTGACGAGACGGAAGAGCGACTTGTCGATGACGGGGAAATAGACGTCGGCCTCGAAATCCCGATAGACCCAAGTGACATAGAGCCGGTTGACGAAGGGGAGCATCTGCCGATAGAGTCCGGCTCCGCCGATGATGAAGCTCTCCTCCTCATCCTGCACCATCTTCATGGCCTGCAGGAGGGAATGGGCCACTTCGGCGCCTTCGGGAGCGAAAGCGGGGTCGTGGGTGACGACGATATTGCGACGCTTGGGGAGCGGTTTCTTCGGAAGCGAATCCCACGTGTTGCGTCCCATTATGACGGGGTGGCCCGAGGTGAGCGCCTTGAAGCGCTTGAGATCGTCGGAGATATGCCAGAGCAGATCGTTATCCTTGCCGATGGCATAGTTCTGCGCCGTGGCTACGATGAGAGAGAGGTTGGGTTTGGGGTTGATATCTACCATTATTGTATGATGTTTTACTAATTAGTATCGTTATATATTATGGTGACCTCTAAAAATTAGTTCTTTTTGAATCCATCAGAGGACACCCTATCTGCGAGGCGCCAGTCCGTCGATAGCACGATGGAAGATGCCGTTGAGATAGGCAAGGGCAAGTCCGTAGTTGGTGACGGGAATTCCGGCGTTGATGGCTGGCTGGAGCCGTCCCTGGAGCTGCCTGGAGGTGATCACGCAACCGCCGCATTGGATGACCAGCTTGTAGCCGCTTATGTCGGCCGGAATGGGCGAGAGACCGGCAACAACGGTACATTCGAGGCTCTTGCCCGTACGTTTCTTCAGCAAAGCGGGGAGTTTTACGCGTCCGATATCCTCACAGGTGATGTCGTGGCTGCAGCTCTCGAGGATGAGCACCTTGTCGCCATCTGCCAGAGAATCGATAGCGGGCGTTCCTTTCACATAGTCGGCAAAGGGACCTTTGGCGCGGGCCAGGACCATGCTGAAGGAGGTGAGACGGACCTCGGGAGGCACGATCGAGGCGACGATGGAGAACACCTGGCTGTCGGTAACAACCAAAGCCGGAGGCTCTTTGAGAGAGAGGAGCGTCGCCGCGAGGTCGGTCTCCTTGCAGAAGAAGGCTCTGGCATCATGGTCGAGGATGTCGCGAAGCACCTGCACCTGGGGAAGGATCATGCGGCCTTCGGGGGCAGAGGCGTCGATGGGAGTGACCAGCACCACGGTATCGCCAGCTTTGATGGTGTCGCCCAGGAGGCTCGAGGTCTTGTAGGCCGACTGGGGAAGATGGCGGCGGAGGAGATCCTCGACCGCTCTGCGGTCGGGAGATGGGAAGGAGAGCAGCAACGGCTCGGAGAACTCCTGGGCGATGGCAGCAAAATCCTCCCGAGAGAGGGGGTGCTCGATGGCGGAGATGAGGACAAAGGGGACCTCGCTCTGCTGGCAACGGCTGATGATGTCGCGCTCGACGGCACCAAAATCCTTCTCCCAGAAGAGAACGATGGCCAGATCGCACGAAGGCAGCACAGCATAGCTCTTCTCCACCCTAAGGAGGCCGAGCTCGCCCTCGTCGTCGACGCCCGCGGTATCGATCAGCACAAGAGGCCCTATGCCCGAAATCTCGACGGTCTTCTTCACGGGGTCCGTAGTCGTCCCCGGGGTGTCGTTGACAATAGAGATCTCCTGACCGGCAAGAAGATTGATCAAAGTGCTCTTTCCTACATTGCGACGGCCAAAAATCCCTATATGCGGTTTGTTTTCGTTTCCCTTCATAGCAAAATTGTGCTCGTTGTTATTGCTCTAGAAATCAACAAAAAGAAAAAATATCACACAAAAAAGTGAAATTTTTCTTTGTTATTCCAATATATTAACGTATCTTTGCAATAATTATTATGTAGGCCCGAAAGAAATGTTGATTTTTGTTACTTGCTGAAAGTGACATCACTAGCATTGCGAACAGGCCGAAACAAGGACAAACAATTTAATAAAATTAATAACTCATTTAATCATTCAACACAATGGCAGATTTTCGTAAAGAATCCGACCTCCTCGGCGAACGCGAAGTTCCCGCAACCGCTTACTACGGTGTTCAGACCCTCCGTGCTATGGAAAACTTCCACATTAGTGGCCGTCTCCTCAGCGAATATCCTAACTTCATCAAAGGTCTTGCTATCACCAAGATCGGTGCTGCTGTAGGTAACCTCGCTACCGGTATGATCAACAAGGAACAGCACGATGCTATCATCTGGGCTTGCGAACAGCTCCTCGAAGGTAAGTATCACGATCAGTTCCCCATCGACATGATCCAGGGCGGTGCCGGCACCTCCACCAACATGAATGCTAACGAGGTTATCGCTAACCTCGCTCTCGAGCACATGGGCAAAGCTCGTGCTGAATACAAGATCGTTTCCCCCAACGACCACGTAAACGGTTCCCAGTCCACCAACGACGCTTATCCTTGCGCTATCCACATGGGTATGTATCTCGAGCACCTCGAACTCGTTCCCCATATCAACGCTCTTATCGCTTCCCTCGAAGCTAAGGCTGAAGAATTCAAAAACATCGTTAAGATGGGTCGTACCCAGCTCCAGGACGCTGTTCCTATGACCCTCGGTCAGACTTTTGGTGGTTTCGCCGCTTCTCTTAAGGGTGACCTTAAGGTTCTCGAAGCTGCTGCTGAAGAGTGGCTTACCGTTAACATGGGTGCTACCGCTATCGGTACCGGCATCTGCTCCAAGCCTGGCTACAGCGCCAAGTGCATCGAAGGCCTCCGCGCTAAGACCGGTTGGGACATCAAACTCGCTGAAAACCTCATCGAAGCTACCTCCGCTACCGCTCCTTACGTACAGTACAGCAGCGTACTCCGTCGCTTCTGCCTCCGCATCAACAAGATCTGCAACGACCTCCGTCTCATGGGTTCCGGTCCTCGCTGCGGTCTCGGCGAGCTCCGTCTCCCCGAACGTCAGCCCGGTTCCTCCATCATGCCCGGTAAGGTTAACCCTGTTATCCCCGAGGTAATGAACCAGGTAGCTTACAAGATCATTGGTAACGACCTTACCGTAGCTTGGGCAGCTGACAACGGTCAGCTCGAGCTCAACGTTATGGAGCCCGTTATCGCTTACAGCCTCTTCGAGAGCGTACACCTCCTCATGAATGGTGTTGACACCCTCCGTACCCTCTGCATCGATGGTATCCAGGCTAACGTAGAACGTTGCGCCGAACTCGTAAACGGTTCTATCGGTATCGTTACCAACCTCAACCCCGTTATCGGTTACAAGGCTTCCACCAAGATCGCTCGCGAGGCTACCCTCACCGGCCGTGGTGTTGCTGAAATCGCTCTCGAACAGGGCGTAGTAACCAAAGAAGAGCTTGACATCATCCTCTCCCCCGAGAACATGATCGAGCCCGTTGACATGCCCGCTAAAATCGGTCGCAAATAATTGACCCTTCGGACATAATACCAGCCGGCTGGCTCGACAGAGCCGGCCGGCTTTGTATTACCGCCATTTTGCCAACCCTCACAAAACAACAAACCCAAACCTCCCTACCCTTTCCTCAATCATGAACCTGAAACAGTACATAGAATCGGAGATCATCCCCCGCTACGACCATTTCGACACGGCTCATCAACGCAACCACGTAGAGAAGGTCATTGCCGAAAGCCTGAATCTTGCCAACCATTTCGACGTTGACAGAGAGATGGTCTATGTCATTGCCGCTTTTCACGACACAGGATTGTGCGAAGGGAGAGATCTGCACCATATGGTCTCCGGACGTATCATCCGAGAAGAGAAGCAACTCCGGCAATGGTTCGACGAAGATCAGATCGAGACTATGGCTCAAGCAGCAGAAGACCATCGGGCTTCCTCCAAAAACGAGCCCCGCTCTATCTACGGAAAGATAGTTGCCGAAGCCGATAGAGATATCGTTCCTCTTACTATCGTGAGACGCACGCTTCAATACGGTCTTTCACACTATCCCGAATTGAGCGAAGAGGAACAATACCAACGTTGCCTCGCACATCTCAAAGAGAAATATGCGGAAGGAGGATATATGAAACTATGGATTCCCCAATCCTCAAACGCAGCACGACTGCAGGAACTGAGAGACCTTATCAAAGACGAGAAACAACTGAGAATCGAATACAACCGAATTCTAAAGGTGGAAACCAACAAACAGGTCTCCGACTAGAATCCATTCCACCAAGCCCGGAAAAGAGGAACAAGAAGGAAGAGAAGGAACGAGAAGAAACAAAAAAAAAGAAGGAACCCCGCTCTCGGGAACAAGATTTCTTTTAGTTGCCTATAGAATCAAGAGGTAACCGTTATTATTTTTTGCACTTGAAATCCCAATCGGCAAGACGCCTACAAATCCCAATCGGCAAAACTCCTATAAATCCCAATCGGCAAGACTCCTAAAAATCCCGATCGGCAAGATTCTTATCATAGAAAAGGAGCGCCCATTATGATGAGCACTCCTTGAGATTTTTCTATAATCGCCTTGCATAACAAACTCTTGGTCAATGGAATTCATTGCCGAAAGGGCTGCACACAAGGGGCAGACCGGCTATTCTGCCTCGTTACGACCGTGGCAGTTTTTGTATTTCTTACCCGAGCCACAGGGACAAGGATCATTTCGGCCGACCTTCTTCTCAACATGTACGGGCTGAGGTTTCTGGCGTTCCTGAGTGTTCTGGCCGGGACGCACCTGATCCTCGCGGCTGGTGCGGAGATGACGGTCATCATTCTGGGGGACACGAGCTTCCTTGACCACTTCGTCCTGACGCATAGGCAGCTGGGCACGGGAGAGGAACGAAGCAACCTCGCGGTTGATATCGAGAAGCATCTTTTCAAAGAGATTGAACGACTCGAACTTGTAGATCAACAGAGGATCCTTCTGCTCGTAGGAGGCATTCTGAACCGACTGTTTGAGGTCGTCGAGCTCGCGGAGATGCTCTTTCCAGAAGTCGTCGATGATGGCCAGAGTGATATATTTCTCGATAGAGATCTCCAGCTCGCGGCCTTTGCTCTCATAGGAGCGTTTTACGGGAGTGACGACATTGAGCGTCTTCTTGCCATCGGTAACGGGGAAGGCGATATTCTCGTACTTGGTATTCTCGTAAACGTTCTTGATGAAGGGGAACGCGAGGTCGGAGATGCGTTGCATCTTCTCTTTGAAGGCGTTGTAGGTGAGTTCGTAGAGTTTCTCTATAGCTTCGTTACGACGGGCGTTGAAGAGATCGCGCTCGCTAAAGGGGAGCTCCATGGCGAAGATGCGGATGAACTCCATCTTGAGCTGCTCGAAATCGTGGTTTTCGTGAGCCTCGTTGAAGAGCATCTCGCAAGTATCGTAGAAGGTGTTGCTGATGTCGATAGGCAGACGGTCGCCATAGAGAGCGTTGCGACGTTTGTTATAGATGACGGTACGTTGGTTGTTCATCACGTCGTCGTATTCAAGCAGACGCTTACGAATGCCGAAGTTGTTCTCCTCGACTTTCTTCTGAGCTTTCTCAATCTGCTTGGTGATCATACCATGCTGGATCATCTCGTCCTCCTGGAGTCCCATGCGGTCCATGATGCTGGCAATACGTTCGGAGCCGAAGAGGCGCATCAGGTCGTCTTCGAGAGAGATGAAGAAGAGGGAGCTACCGGGATCGCCCTGACGGCCGGCACGACCACGCAGCTGGCGGTCGACACGACGGCTCTCGTGGCGCTCGGTACCGATGATGGCAAGACCGCCGCGATCCTTCACCTCGCCCTTGAGCTTGATGTCGGTACCACGACCAGCCATATTGGTGGCGATAGTGACCTTGCCGGCTTCACCAGCTTCGGCAACGATATCGGCCTCTTTCTTATGCAGCTTGGCGTTGAGCACATTGTGAGGAATCTTCTTCATCTTGAGCATCTTGCTCAGCAATTCGGAAGTTTCTACAGAAGTAGTACCTACCAGAACGGGACGGCCTTCGCCAACGAGGCGTTCAACCTCATTGATGACGGCTTTGAACTTCTCGCGCTTGGTCTTGTAGATCATATCGTCCATATCGTTACGGGCGATAGGCTTGTTGGTGGGGATTACGACAACGTCGAGTTTGTAGATATTCCAGAACTCGCCTGCTTCGGTTTCTGCCGTACCGGTCATACCGGCAAGCTTCTTATACATACGGAAGTAGTTCTGGAGGGTGATGGTGGCATAGGTCTGAGTGGCAGCCTCAACCTTGGCATTCTCCTTGGCTTCGACAGCCTGATGCAGACCATCGCTCCAACGACGGCCTTCCATGATACGGCCGGTTTGTTCGTCGACGATCTTCACCTGGTTGTCCTCGGTAACGATGTAGTCAACGTCGCGTTCGAAGAGCGCATAAGCCTTAAGCAGCTGGTCGACAGTATGGACGCGGTCGCTCTGGATGGCGAAGTCGGCATAGATCTTCTCCTTGGCGGCAGCTTTCTCTTCGGGGGTAAGCTCCTGATGTTCCAGTTCTGCGATGGCGGCGCCGATATCGGGCAGCTGATAGAAACGACGGTCTTCGCCCATATCGCTCAGATAATCCATACCCTTGTCGGTAAGCTCGACCTGACGGTTCTTCTCGTCGATGACGAAGTAGAGCTCGTCGTCGATGATGTGCATATATTTGTTCTGCTCCTGCATGTAGAAGTTCTCGGTACGCTGGAGGATGGCCTTGATACCGGTCTCGGAGAGGAACTTGATGAGAGCCTTGTTCTTGGGAAGGCCACGATAGGCGCGGAGGAGAGCCTTGGCGGCATCGCTCTCGGGCTTGGGATCGGGCTCCTGGGCAATCAGTCGCTTGGCGTCAGAAAGGATCTGGGTGACGAGTGTGCGTTGGACGTTGTACAGTTTCTCGATAACGGGCTTGAAACGGTTGAACTCCTGTTCGTCGTCGCCTTTGCCTGTAGGGCCGCTGATGATGAGAGGAGTACGGGCGTCGTCGATGAGCACGGAGTCGACCTCGTCGACGATGGCGTAGTTGTGGCTGCGCTGAACCAGCTCGTTGGCGTTGCGGCTCATATTGTCGCGGAGGTAGTCGAAACCGAACTCGTTGTTCGTACCATAGGTGATGTCGCAGTTGTAGGCGTTCTTACGTTCGTTCGAATGAGGCTCGTATTTGTCGATGCAGTCGACGGTAAGGCCGTGGAATTCGAACAGCATACCCATCCATTCGGAGTCGCGCTTGGCGAGGTAGTCGTTCACGGTAACAACATGGACGCCTTTGCCGGGGAGCGCGTTGAGGTAGACGGGAAGCGTAGCTACGAGGGTCTTACCTTCACCCGTAGCCATCTCGGCGATTTTTCCGCTATGCAGCACGGCGCCGCCGATGAGCTGGACATCGTAGTGAACCATGTCCCAGGTGACCATATTTCCACCAGCCATCCAGCTGTGGTTGTAGAGAGCCTTGTCGCCCACGATGGTAACGCTATCGCGCTTGGCGGCGAGGTCGCGGTCGTGGTCGGTAGCAGTCACTTCCACCTGCTCGTTCTCTGCGAAACGACGGGCGGTTTCTTTCATTACGGAGAAAGCCTCGGGGAGGATCTTGTTGAGGATGTCCTGAGTGGCCTCGTAGGTGGTGTTCTCGAGTTCCTCGATGCGCTTGTAGATGCGTTCCTTTTCAGACACGGGCATCTCGTAGTCGTCTTCCAGACGCTTGCGCAGCTCGGCCAGCTCGTTTTCTTCTTTCTCTGTCTCCTTGCGGATGATTTCTTTGAACTCTATAGTCTTGGCACGAAGTTCGTCGTTGCTCAGGGCCTGGATGGAAGGATAGATAGCCAGAGCAGCATCCAACAGAGGCTTCACCTCTTTGAGGTCGCGGTCGCTCTTGCTACCGAAAAGTTTCTTTAAAAAGTTTGCCATATAATAATATTTTTTATTCTATTATAATTGCGATTCTCCCGTTTTGGATGCGCACCAAAAGAAATGCAAGAGCTTTCATCCTACACAGAATCACCAATATGCACGCTCTTACAACGCAGCCCTACGGACTGAATCATTCTGCAAATATACGAAAAAATTATGCATTATGCAACAAAAAGTTTTCAACAACCCATCAACACGGTCTATTGCCGCTTCTTCGGGCGTGTTTCCCGACGCTTCCAGGGAACTCAAAAGGCAAAGGTCGAGCCTTAGAAACTCCTATCTGGCGCTTTTTTTTGATAATCATCAATAGGAGATAGATAGACACTAGATAGACGCTAACCATACGCTAAGCAGGCAAAAATGGCCGGTTTCGCGACCTTGATACGACGATAGAGCGACCTTGATGCTGCGCTAGGATGACTTTGCAGGCTTAAAGAAACGGAACGGAACCGGAAAGTTTTCAACAGGATAACAAGCCGTTTTTCAGTCTTCTGCAATTTCTAGCGTCGCAAATCATTTTTAGGGGGTGTTGATAACTATCTGCCCGAACATTTGGTTTTCGGAGGGAAATGATGTATCTTTGCATTGTATTTCGAACGAGGCTTCCCCTACGGATCCCCCCGCAACTGCCTCGATGAGAGCAACAGAAAAACCACTAAATCATAAGATGTGTTCTCCCATTTTCGGAATATCCATCTTCCGTCGCCTTCCAGGAGGGTCGACGGCTCGGGTTTTGAAAAAAAATCTGAGAGCAATAATCCTGAGCGTTCTTTGACTTCTTGGAATAATCGGTTCAAATAAGAGAAACGAAAAAGGGATTCAACCCTTTTCTTCGGATCAAATCCCTTCTTGTTGGAATCTATAATTCGCTCTATTTCCGGTAGGCTTCCATCCTGTGAGGCACACGCTTGTCCTCGGGCGGCAGCTTCATATAGTCGCCATAGAGCGAGGTGAGGAGTGTATCGTAATCGGCTGGAGCAACGAGAGTTCTGCCTTCAAAAGAAACTTCGGCCACGGCATCGAAAAGGGCACGTGGATAGATATGTTTCTTAGACCCATAGTCGGCCAGATAGCCCACGAAAGGCGACCGGTCGTAGTCATGCTTGCGCGAGAGCCGGTCGGTACGCTTGAGGAAGAACCGGTAACCCATCAGGCGGCTGAATTTCCACACGAGCCACATGGCTGCCCGCTTGGCTCCGCCTCCCAGATGCGACGGAAGGGCGGTATGGATGGCCGCCACGCGTGGACGTGTGAGGAGCGTGAAACGCCATCGGGCGGGCTTGTCCTCTGATGGGGCGCCATCCATGGGAAACAGGTCGACCCACACGCCATGGCGCATGGGAACGACATCGTGTTCCTCCACCAGAGTGCGAGCGTCGTGCACCCTTCCCCATTCGTCGTAATAGCCGTCGTCTTTCATCGACAAAGCCTTGAAATAGGGATGGTTATCCTGCTTGATGAGGTCCAGCAGCCGGTCGTAGTCGGGACGAGGGACAAGGAGGTCGATATCGTCGTCCCACGGGATGAAGCCCTTGTGGCGCACGGCACCCAGCAGAGTTCCATAGGCGAGGAAATAGCGCAGCTGGTGCTTCTGACACATCGAGACGACATAGTCCAGCACGCCGAGCTCTATATCTTTGATTTCTTGCGAAGTGAGAGGAGTCATTCTATAACAAGTTTAGCTGTTGTATTGCTTCAGCATCGCCATTCCCCAGGCGTAGATCTCGTTGATAACGGGGGTGCTGACACCTTGGCGGTCGGCCTCTTCCTTGATGAAACGAAGGCCATAGGGGAAATCCTCGACGAAGTAGCGGCTTTTGAAGTCGGGCACCCAGCCGACGGCCGTTTCGACCATAGGCGACCCGATGCCCTTGAAACCGCCGATGGAACGGATCTTACGAGTCAACGAAGAAGCGTCGACACTTTCGTAATACTCCAGGATCGGGGTGAGATAGCCGGGAGTGACAGGCAGCCTGTCGAGCACCTCGAAAAGCTCGCGGTCCATGGCGATGAGCAGCTCCGAGGCCCGGTCGGTCCATTCCTCATAGAAGAGGATATTATGGTCGAAGGTGTCACCTTCCTTCCAGTTCTCCAGCAACGAATAGATACGGGCCGGATGGAGGATGGGGTTGGAGTTGGAGTAGCTGGCTTCGTAGTAGTTCTCCAGAATCTCGACAGGAGCGCCGAAGAGGCGGCTTATCTGCTCGGCAAAGACATCCTCTTCCCCACTCCGCTCGATGGCGATACGATGGGAGTTCTTATAGCCTTTGAGTGTGGCTCGATGGCCGTATTCGGTTGTGCGCGAGATGAATGGAACGCGCTGAAACCCCCACAAGGCCACATTGTCGGGCAGCAGATCCAGAGCCTCGAAGAAGAAACCCGTCGAGCAGAAGACGCTACCGACGTAAGTGCCCGGAGTAAGCATGGGAGCGATCTTCTCCAGCTCGTCGTGGATGGCGAAGCCCGGGAGACAGAGCAGCACGACCTGACTTTGGGGAATGACCGCTTGGGGATTGGAGGAGACAAGGCCCAGACGCCCCGTGAGCGTCGTTCCGTCGGGGGTGTCGATCAGGAGTTCCCTACTCCATTTTTCAGGCTTGGTGGTGAAGATATTGACATTCACCTCTCCTCGGGAAGCCAGATATCCGGCACAGACATGGCCCAAAGAGCCGCCTCCGCAGAGGGTGATGGTTTGAATGGCGTTCATTTTATCTGGAATTGATAATCGTTCTGTTAGCAAAGGATTACAACAACATCGGTTTTCAGAGCGAGAGCAGAGCGGACACCAGCCGGTCGTTATCCTTCTGGTCTCTCACGGCGAGACGCACATAGCTGCGACCGTCGAAGCCCGACTTGGTGGAGCAGTCCTTGATGAGGATGTTGAAATCGAGCATGCGGCTGGTGAGCTCGTGGCTGGTGAAGCGGTCGGTAACCTCGCAGAGGAAATAGTTGGCCTGGGAGGGAATGACGCGGAGGAAGGGCACTTTCTGCAGCTCCTTGCCGAAACGTTCTCTCTCGTCGATAAAGAGCTGGCAGGCTTCTGCGTAGTTCTTCTCGTACTTGGAGAAGATCTGCATATAGAACTCGCCGAAGGAGTTGATATTCCATATTGCCACCTCTTTCTTCAGGCGGGCGATGAGCTCGGTATTGCTGCTGGCCAGAACGCCCAGTCGCAGGCCGGGGACTCCATAGGACTTGCTGATGGATTTCATCACCACCAGGTTGTCGTACTTCTCCAGAAGATCGTTGTGGAGCAAGGAGTTAGAGGCGTAGTTATAAGTAAAATCGACGAAACTTTCGTCGACGATGAGTCGGATACCTCGTTGCTTGCACCAATCGGCAAGGAGGAAGATATCGCCGACGGGGATGAAGTTTCCCGAAGGGTTGTCGGGGTTGACGACAAGGAGCGTCCCAATTCCTTTATCGGCAAAGAAATCCATCAGGTCCTGGGCCGTGTAGGCGAAATCCTTGTTCTGAGGGACGAAACGCACCACACGACTCTCTTCCACACGGTTAGGATACTCCTCAAAGGTTGGCGTAGTGACGCCTATCTTGCCCTCTACATGACCCTCCATGAGGGCTTTGATGAGCTCTGCAGCCCCGTTGCCTACGCAGACATAATCCTGCTTGATGCCGAAATACTTGCCCGCCAGCAGGGAATTGACACCCATGCCGGAAGGATATTCTGTGAGGAGCGTGTCGAAGTTTGCCCTCATCTCGTCCTTCATGCGAGGCGTGGGGAAATAGGGATTCACGAGGTAGCAGAAATCCAACAGATGGGGGAAACGCCAATAGCCGCCGAAACGACGATGGTATTTGGCCAATCGCTCCTCTTTGGAAGCGAAGATGGTTTCGGCAATGTCGCGGTCCTGGATGTCGTCGATCTCATACCAACGCTCGTCGCCGATAGGCAAGGCCTTGATGGAGCTGTGGTTGAGGAAAGTGATGACGCGCAACACCTGCTCGTAGTACTCGTTGTTGCCCATCACGCGGCTGTAGGCATCAAGGAAGGGTACATATTGCTCCTCGCTGAACTTGCGGCTGAACTTGTAGGTGTTGACAGTCTTGTGATAGAGCGCCACATCTTCGTAGCGGAAAGCCTTCTTGGTGATGAAGTTGAGGATATTGCCCTGGTCGTCGATCTGCATCATCGTGCCGTCCATCCAAGTCTCGTACTTGGCCACGAGAGCAAGGTTGGGATAGGGATTGGAGAGAATGATATCGAGCAGCTTGTCGTCGAAGATAAGGTCCGACTCCAACAACAACGTGTCGTCCTGCTGCAGATGCTCCTTGGCAAGAGCAAGGGAATAGATATTGTTGGTCTTGTCGTAGATAGGGTTCTCTACATACTCGATGTTGAGCTTGCCGTCGTAGCGGTTGCCTATATGTTTCTTGAGATTGTCAGCCTGATAGCCAACCACAATCACAACCCTGTTGAGGGAGAGACGCGAGAGCTGGGTGAGCATGCGGTCTATAAGCTTCTGCCCGTTGACTTCGATCATGCACTTGGTGTTGTTGGCTGTGAGGTCGCCCAAACGACGGCCCATGCCGGCTGCTAGGATGATGGCTTGCATATAGTGGGTGTTGGAAAGGTTGTTAGGTTCTTATTACGTCAGTTCTTTCTGAAGAGTTTCTGGAACACGAAGGATCGGAGCCAGTTGGGAAGGAGGATCTGGACACCAAAGCGGATGCATATGTTCGTCACCATGGCTGGCCAGGAGATGATGCCCTCCTTGAACATGAGACGCTGGATGTCGCGCTCGCTTCGGAAATATCTCATGCCGCCCCGACGGCCGTAGGTGTCGTAGCCCATACGCACGGTCACCAGCACCTCATCGAGGTTGGCAAACGTACATCCGGCCAGCATCATTCTGATCCACAGGTAGTAGTCCTCGTTGTAGAACCAGTCCATATAGTTGCCTGCACGAAGCACTTCACTCTTGCGGAACATTACCGACACGTGATTCATGGCGCATCGCTTCTTCATATACTGGCGTATATCGGCATCGGTCTGTGGGCAGACACGTTGGCCGACAATATTAGAGGGTTCTCCGACAAACTCTTCGATGTTGCCGCCAAGAATAGACGTCTCGGGATTTTGTGCGAAGAAGGCGAGCTGATGCTCAAAACGGAACGGAACGGAGATGTCGTCGCTATCCATTCGGGCCACGAGTTCATGGGTTGCGCTCTCGGTAGCCAGCCTCAACGCGTTGCCCAGACCTTGGTTTTGCGGCAAAGGAATGAGGTTGAAGGCAATATTTTCCTCTTTGCAACGTTGCTGGTAGTGCGCCACAACTTGCTCTATTTCCTGGCTCACAGGGCCATCCTCAACCAGAACGATCTCGGCAGGCTTGACGGTCTGTTCAACAATGCTGGCAAGGGCTTTGGCAAACCAGTCGGCATTATCCTTGCCATAGACGCTCATAGCGACAGAAAAAGGGGCGTAGGTCATTTTACAAGTATGTTAAAGAGGGGACGACAATAACGATAGACAAACGAGTGTACCCAGACGTAACCACTAAAGAAGTTGAGACGCAGGCGAGTACGTTGGCGAAGATATTGCGCATATTTCTCCAGCAATGGCTTCACAGCTTCATCACGGACGGCGGCACGATTGTATTGTTTCAGATGCAAGATTGTTGTGAGGTTGAGCTGCACCAAGGCCGCATCTCGCAGATCTTTATCATCCTGGAGCAGGAAATAGAGCCGCTCTATGGCAGCCATGGAGGTTGGGTATTTGACCGTATAGTTGGGCTCATGCATGGCCGAAGTGGCATGATAGCGATAGTGCAGAAGCGGCTTGTCGACAAAAGCGACACTCTTTTGCTCAAGCATACAACGCACGAGGAACTCGCGGTCTTCAGAATAATAGGTATGCTCATCAAAACGGATCTTGGCTCGCTCGACCACGTCTCTCTTCACAGCCATTGCACAAACCGAAGAGCGAAGGAGCCCGAGGAGATAATCGCGGACAAGATGCTTGGTGGGACGACAGGCGAACGTGCGTTCTGTTCCATCGGCACGATCCATATCAAACCCGAACATCACCATCTCGTTGTCGCCCTTGTCGAGCAACGGACTCAGATGCTCCAGAAGATGAGGATCCCAGTCGTCGTCAGCATCAAGGAAAATAATGTACTCGCCAGTAGCGACATCCAGGCCGGCGTTGCGAGCCGAGGAGACGCCTCCATTGGGTTTGTCCACCAACCTGATGTTCTTATGCTTTTCTGCCAACTGCTTATGGATTGCAGCCGTATTATCGACGGAGCCGTCGTTGACAAGTATGATTTCCGGTTCCATCACCTGTTGTGACAATACCGACCCTACCGCAGTCCGAATGGTTTCGGCAGCATTATAGCAAGGGATGATGACACTAAGTTTGGTGCTATTCTGCATTGGCGACCTCCTTGTATATTTTGAGTAGTTGCGCACAGTTCTGCTCAGGATCATGACGGTCCTTTGCCATCTGACGCATCGTTGTATTATCGAAATGAGACGACTCCTCGAAAGTCCGACAGATCAAATCTGCCAGCTCTTCTGTATCAAAGAAATCGTACAGACGACCATGTTCTTTATCAAGAACAAGGGAGGGAATGCCTCCAACACGGGCAGCCACACAAGGCACACCTGCCAGCTGCGCCTCCCCGAGGGAGTTGGAGGAGTTCTCTATAGTCGAGGGAAGCACATAGGCATTGCAGCTAAGCAGTTCCCTACACATCTGCTCGGCAGGGATCGCTCCGAGGAAAGTGACGTGTCCCTCAAGATGATTCTTCTTTATCAAATGGTTGAGATAGTTGGAATAGGCCATGCGATGTTTCCAGTCGCGCGGCATGATGTCGCTTCCGGCCACACGAAGTTGTGTATCGGGAAAACGCTTTATTATTCCTGGCAGAGCTTTGAGAAGCTGATGCGTTCCTTTCAAAGGGTAGTTGCCTTGCCCGATGGCGAAAAGGGTGTGCTTTCTACAGTCCGCATATTTCCACAAAAGACTATAGAAAGGGGTGCGGAGCGTTTCGTTGCAGAAATGATAGTTTCTTTCTGGATTGATGACGCCAGTACGGTCCTTATCCCAGGCGGTTCTCCCTATCACGTCATTCACCTGTTTCAATAAACTCACTTCATAGACGGCTCTTCGTTCGAAATCTCTCTTCCGATGGAGGATTGTACCGACGGCGAGATCGTGAAGTGTGACATTTTTGATGATCTGCCACTTGGTCATTCCATCGTGATAGTGCTTTGCGCATTCGGACACGAGTCCTTGGATGGAAACAACAACATTCTCTGCGCCACAAGCATCAACATAAGCCAGGCCGAGAGGGAACTCGGTTCCATGGATGTGAACCAGATCGGGTTGGAACTTCTGCTTGATAGCCTTCCAATACTGATGCAGCCCTGCATCGTAGACGCTAGGATTTGCGCAAGGGAGGAAGTAATAGTCTATCTCTCCTACCCTACGGCACAACAACTCTTTGCCTCCATAGGTGGATGCGATGGCGAGGTGCAGGTTGGGCTGCTTGACCAACTCGTTTGCTGCACTCTCCATCCAGCCTCCCAGCACAGTACCTCTTTGGCCGAGCGCGTTGCTGGCCTGAGGGAGCGGCATAATCGAAATCCAGAGAACTCTCATTATCGGTAGATACGTTTCAGACGTTTATATTGGCGAGCCGTATACATCTTCTTGGGCAGTACCTTAAGAATCATCGTATTGAGCAGCATCTTCAAATAGCCCATAAGCCAGAGCAGAGATCCTCTGCGAATGCCGCGCATCCTGACTCGTTCGTTGTAGAACTTGAGGAAATTGACCGACGAGCAACCGTCGGTTGCGTCGAAAGTGGCGATGATTTCGGGGACATAACGGAAATCAGCCCCGTCTTTGAACATCCTCAGGAACGACTCTGCATCGGCACAGATTCTGAAACTTGTGTCGAAGCCGTATTTCTTCAGCAGATTGGCTCGCGTGAAGGCCGCTTGATGACAGATAGAATAAGGAACTTCGGAATGTTCTATATCGTTGTATCGCCTCACGAAAGAGCCGAAGCCCTCATAATATTGGTTGATATCGCCATAAACGACCCCAACGCCCTCGTAGTTTTTGTTCGAGAAAACGCGACTCAGAGAGGTCCTGTCGGAGAAGATGTCGCCAGCATTCATAAAAATCACCCAATCTCCAGTAACACGATCCAACGCTTTGTTCATCGCATCGTAGATTCCTTTGTCGGGCTCGCTACTCCAGAAAGTGACTCTGTCGGAGTACTTCTTTATCAGATCAACTGTACCGTCCTTGCTGGCGCCGTCGATGATGATATATTCTTTTTCGGAATAGTCCTGCTCCACGACCGAGAGAATCGTCTTCTCGATTGTCGAGACAGAATTAAATGAAACTGTAACGATTGATATTTTGGGTGCCATATAATGCTGTTCAAACTGGATTTGTCATAGTCTAGCCATATTCCTGCGTCGCACTTGCGTCGCATTACTGTCGCATCATTGTCGCGAATTTGCGAAGCTGACGCCTTTCAACCTGGCAACAACTATCTTGCAACCATTAGAGAAAGTTATTGCTTGGCTGGTCTATCGGTCTGCCAATCGATATTGGACTTGACCACTTTGGCTGGATTGCCGGCAAGGATGACGTTGCCCTCCTCGGGCGACTTGGTAACGATAGCGCCGGTTGCAACAACCGAACCGTCCTTGATCTGCACTCCTTTGAGAATAGTGGTGTTGTTGCCGAACCAGACGTGGTTTCCAACAGAGATAGACCGAGCGGGATTGACGCGTTCGCCACTCGTTTGATCAAAGATCGGATGGCTGTCACCCACTCTGAAGATCACGCTAGAAGCGAAAAGGCAACCATCTCCAAACGTAATGGATTCGCCTTCGGTTACAGCCACATGGGTGAAGCCCAGCATACTTGTATTGTTGCCAAAAACAATCTTCCCGCCCTGGTCTTCAATCCAAAGCTCTCCTTTGTTGAGGTTATTATTCCGTCCGAGAACAATCTCGTTATTGTCCCCCGAGATATAGATCGTCGTGTCTGTCAGCCGGTTGAAACCGCCATCCAGCACTACCCTATTGTGATTTCCTCTAACAACAATACGGCTCTTTTTCAGGAAACATCCGGACCTTAACACCTGATTGTCCTGGCCTTTCACACTAACTCTCCCTCCTTGAAGAAAAGAGAATGCCCAAGCGAGAAAGCGGACCGGCCATGCAGATGGATTTTGTTTTATATAGTCTTTCAAACTCATATGTTTCTGCTATTTGTGAAAGAACTTCCGCATCAATAATGACTTCATATCAACCACCATCCCGCCTAGAATCTTGAACGAGAGTCCTTGTATCATGATGCGATTGTTGCGACGGATGGGCGGGAGAAGATAACCCACAATCACGTTGGTGAATATCTGAGTGAGAAGCGACGCGAACGCGGCACCATTGATTCCCCATATCGGAATGAAGACGATATTAAGCCCGATATTGGCCAAGGCTCCGCTAAGATTGATAATCCAAAGCATCCTCTCTTTCCCTTCGGCCACGATCCACACGTTACGCACACTTCCCAGATAGGAGAAAGTAGTGTACCAGACCACTATCTTCAACGCCATGGCGGCAGGCATGAACTCGGCACCATAGAGAAACCGAACGATCAACGAGCTGAACAACGCCAGTCCCAAAGAAACGACCAGCGAACCATAGATAATGACCGAATAGAGCTGCGAGACCTTGAACTCAAAATCCTTCTGGTCGTGTTTCTTGGCCTCAAAGATGGGCGGACGAAGCGACTCGATGATGGCAACGAAGATGAACCCAACAAGATTGGCACAAGTGATAGCAGCAGAATAATAGCCGACAGCCGATGTGTCGAGCATGTGTTTCAGCATGATACGGTCAGTCTGCGCGAAGATCGTAACCATCATACTCGAGATGATGAAGAAACGTCCCGACCGGAACATCTCGCGTCCTGAGGCAAGAGAAAATCTTAGTTTCGGCCCTCCGATTCTGCTATAGACGATCAAGAATCCTGCCGCGATGAGCATATAGTCGATCGCATTGGAGAGCGCAAACCAATAGACGCTCTTGCCGCTAGCCAGCAGATAGATCTTATATGCCGACACCACAACATAGGCGATGACAGAGATGATAGTTGCATATTTAGAAAGGAGCTTGGCCTGGAACCAAAACTTGATAAGTTCCAGAGCCTGGAAGAGCAGCAACACGCTATAGAGCGCACAAACGATAACCGTTTCTTGCTCCCCCGCATTGGCGAAATAGGCAAAGGCTATCACGCCCAAAATACACATCAAGCTGGAGCAAAGACTCAGCAGAAGTGCCGTTCCCATGGTCTCCCCTTCCCGTTCCGGATGATTGACAATCTCTCGAACCAAGATAGAGTCGAACCCCAGATACATCACAGGCATCACAAATGCCACAATAGAGGCAGCATAGTTGATCAGGCCGAAGTTCGAAGGGCCAAGATAGCGAGCCGTAAGCATGGCAATAACCAGACTCAGCAGCATCTTGACCACCTGTCCGGCTATAATCCACACAGCATTGGAGACTACTTTGGCTTGAGACATTGAGATATTGGTTTGTTGGTAGTTTGAATTATGGTGACCTCTAATAATTAGATTGAGATGGATTGCGGCTTATTTTTGAGCGATTCCGAGAGGAAGCGCGCAGGTGCATAGCGGTGCTATGTGCCAAGCGGTTACGCTTGGAAGCGCCAAAAAGAAACAGCAAGACGCTCAAGCTAATGTTACTCATTTTTCTAATTTTTAGAGGTCACCTTATTCTTTTACAGATAAGTTGCGATATAGTTCCCGACTATTACAATTTTAAAGAATCCGACAACAACAATCCTCTTTCCATGCGACAAAGAGGTGATGGCTGACTCGTTTCTCCTCTGGCGGAAGCTGCATATAGTTACCGTAGAGAGAAGTGAGCCACTCGTGATAACCGACGGGGGCAAGATATCTCTTCCCTTCAAACTCGATCTCGACAAAAGAATCGAATATATCCTTAGAGGCTGCGATACGCACCACAGCCGTGAAGTTGCCGACCCTCCTGGTAGGAACTTCTGCAAAACGACGGGAGTTCTCCGATATCTTCCTCTCTACCCATCCTTGAGGCAGCAAGTTGACCAGATAAAGGAATATTTTCTTCATCAAGTTTTTCTGCCTCTTTACCGAGGAATAGAGACGCACATCGTGCAGCCACATCAGCTGGTCTCGACGTTTGTACATCTTATCCACCAGCACGTCGTCATCCGGAGCGTTGTCATAAACGAAGAGGTCGATATTGACACAGGTCCGGACTCCATCCTCGTCAGGTTCGCAAAGCACGGTACTGGTATCGAGAATCTTTCCGCAAGCGAAACACCAGCCTCGGTCGTTCTCCTGACAATGGAACCGATAGCGGTCATTCTCCCGATTGAAGAGCTCACAAAAACGATTGTAATCATCCCTCAGCATACCCAAGTCAATGTCATCATCCCAAGGAATATATCCCTTGTGACGCACAGCACCTATGAGGGTCCCGCTATCGAGCCAGTAACGGATCTCGTGTTTCTTACAGAAAGCGTGCACCACATCCAGGATCTCTATTTGAATCTGCTTCAGTTGTGACAAATCGATCGGAGTTCTCATTGTTGTCGGTTGCTATTCGGGTACGGCTGCGCCGCCGTCAGTCACATTCTGCAGCTGCGGCGGTTAATTTATTTAGTTATTCTTATTATATGAGCGAATAACCGGCGCTCGGTAATTATTACAAACGGACATCAAACAGGTCTGTCTTGCCTGTTTGATGCCAGTATATGGTATATTGGTTGGCTTCGTCCCGATTACATCAGGTCGATAACATCGATAAGCTTACCGTCGGTCTCGAAGTTGATAAGCTTGACAGCTTTCTCTTTCTTGCGGAGGAAACCAGCAGTCTTAGCGATGCGAACCTGATAGGTCATCTTGTTTTTGATCATGAGCGCATAGAGCTCGGTGATTTTGTAGCTCTTATAGTTGTGTGCTACGGTGTCTTTGATTGCCTGAGGGAACCACTTCTCTTCGATGAACCAACGGGTCTCGGTACCTTTGGGGGAGAAGCGGATAGCCATCTTGTTTCCCTGTTCGTTGAGGTAGGTAGCATCGAAAACGAGGCTGTCAACCTTGGTCCATACGGGATCTTGTGCTCCTTTAGACTTGCTTGCAAAGTCTTTTACATAACGTTCGGGAACGTCTTTCTGATTTACGGTCTTCACCTTCTGGGCGAAAACCACGCCTTGTGCAAAGATTGCGACAAGGACAAGTGCTAAGATCTTTTTCATTATTGATAAATATTTTTATTTTTTTCTTTCGAATGAATACGACATTATTATCTGCCGGCGTCTATTTAGAGCCGAAGAGATTTCCTGCAACGGTTTTCAAAACCTTCTCCCCTTCCTTGATGGTCTGGAGGCTCCATCGGATCTTAAGATCGACCTGTTCTTCTGCACTCATCTGCCAGTCAAGATCCTCCTGCTTACGCATCTTCTCCGTGAGACAGAAAAGGCTCAGAGCCGCGCTGACGCTGATGTTGAAGCTCTCGGTAAATCCGTACATAGGAATCTTCACATAGCCGTCGGCGTTATCGATAGCCTCCTGCGTGAGGCCGGTTTGCTCAGTACCGAAGACCAGCACGGTAGGCTTGGTGATATCGAGGCTGTCGATCATGGTGTCTTTCTCGTGAGGGGTGGTAGCAATCACCTGATAACCTTTGGCCCTCATCTGGTCGTAGGCTTCGAGGGTTTTCTTATATTTATAGACATCCACCCACTTGTTTGAGCCCATAGCCACTTCGGAGCAGGGATTGAACTTGTTATGCTGTTCCACAACATGAACATCCTGCACGCCGAAACAGTCGCAGCTGCGCAGCACAGCGCTGGCGTTGTGGCTCTGGTAGATATCTTCTACCATAACGCTGATGTGACGTGTGCGGTTGAGGATAAGGCGGTCGAAAAGTTCTTTGCGCTGTTCGCTGAAGAACTGGCTCAAAGCTTCGTAGAGCTGTTCTTTCTGTTCCAGCGTGTAGTTCTCGATGAGGGGTAGTGTGTTATTTATGTTCGACATTATTTCTTTCGTTTTATATTTTGACTACCATACGTTGGTGAAATCCTCCTGTTCGCGCACTTGTTGGTCGCGCTGCCATTCGAGGATTTTTGCATATTTGAGGTAGCTGTTGTTGGCTACTGCCAGGGAGAGGGTAAGCCCGTCGATACCGCCAAGAATTCCTCCGCGGAAGAAATAGTTGCTGATAAAAGCTACTGTTCCATGCAGCACGGGAGAGAAGGCGTTGACTTTCTTGCCCTTCAGATAGAGGATCTTTGCGCCACGACTGCTATAGTTGCGCTCGGGTTTGGCAAAGAGGTCGCCGATATTCTTGTATCGGTAATGGATGAGGTCCGCTTTGATGCGGAGGGTGTTGGTGAGAGGCACACGTGCGTGTTGCTTCACGTCGGCAAAACGCAGTTTGCTGTGTCGGTAGATTCGTACCAGATAGTCTGGGTACCAGCCGCATACCTTGATCCAGCGGCTACCCACGAGGTTGCGGCGGCGGATGGCGAAGCCGTCGTAGGGGGTTTTCTCCAGATCGGTCTCCTCAAGGAATTTCACCAGATCAGGAGTGAGGCGCTCGTCGGCATCGATACTGATAACCCATTCGTTCTTGACATACTTCAGCGCCACATTCTTCTGGATGCCATCGCCCAGATAGGGTTGCACGTAGACTTTGGCACCTTCCTGCTCGGCAATCTCGCGCGTGCGGTCCTTGCTGTTGGAATCTACGACGATGACTTCGTCGCACACCTGCTGCAAGGAATGGATGACGGCTGCAATATTCTTTTCTTCGTTGAGAGTGGTGATGATACCGGAGATGGGTTTCATGGGGAAGCGGTTTGGGTGGTGTTAGTCGGATGTAGTATTTGCAGAAAGTATAAATACCGGCCGGCTGACGCCAGCCGGTATCGGAAGATGTTATTTCACGACAAGACGACGCATGACGCGTTGACCGTTGTTTGCGGTAAACACTACGTTGTATACGCCGTTTGCGAGTTTAGAGGTGTTGAGGGTGAAGGAGCCTTTACCTTCGCCCTGGAGGGAGGTCTGATGGACGGTGCGGCCGGTCATGTCGACGATGGAGACCTGGTAGGTAGTGCCCTGAGCGAGGTCGATGTCGATAGAGGTATTGCCGTTAGCGGGGTTGGGATAGAAATGGCCCACATGGTCGACATCGACGGTCTCGATGCCTACATGAGGAGCATTACGGCCTTGGGAGAAAGCATAGTAGCCACCCTGGCCTGCGGTCATGGGTTTGGTGATGGTCTTGCCGTTGTTGGAGGTGGCGCTGATGTAGTATTCTACATTGATGAGACCCTGGTTGTTCCAATCCATGCTGAGGGTGGGGATGGTGGCTGAGTATTCGTTGTTGGTGCCAGCAACCATGTCGAGCTCGTTCCAGCGGCCACCGTCCTGACGGTAGTAGCATTTTGCAGAAGCGATGCCGCTACGGTTGGTGATGGAGGCTTTGACCTCTACGTCGCTGTTGTCCCAGATGAAGCGGTTGGCGTCGCCGGTGACAGACTTGTGGAGGATACGGATGGGGTTGTCGGCGGGGATCTGCTTGGTGATGCAATGGATTGCGCCACCGGAGCCGTCGAAGGAGGCTACGTTGATGGGATAGATGGTGTAGCCGGGATAAGCGATCTGGAGGCTGTCGAAACGCTCACGATCCCAAGCTGCGGAGGGTACCCCGTTCACTACTGCGGAAAAGACGGGCTGGATGAGCACGTTGTTCACGAAGGTGTGGTTGCTGTAGGTACGGGTGTACTGGCTGTTATAAACAGACTGGCTGCTGAAGTTGCCGCCATTGTTGGTGCAGGGGAAGGGGATGTTGACGTGGTTGTAGTGATCGCCGAAGTAGGACTGCCAGTTCCACATGGTGTCGATGTTCTTCTGAGCGACCTTGTAGTCGTACCAGTTGCTGTATGCTGTGGGGAACTTGGAGTAGACGAAGGTGTTCTCGTCGACCATGTCGGCATAGAGGTCGATATGGCCGGTACCGCCATCATACTTGAAGGTGGGAATGATCTTGGCTCCACGAGGACCCATGATGTGAGCCAGAGAGTCGCGTACCTGGTCTTTAGTGAGGATAGGACGGGTCTGGTAGGTGATGGTGGAGGGGTTGACGCCGTCCCATACGAACTGGCCGTAGCCATCGCGGTTGTTGGCATAGATAGCATCGGAGGAGATCACGAGACCGGCACCGTCTACGAGGCAGTTGCCGCCTTCCCACTCGATGGTGGTGATGTAGTTGGGGATACCCATCTGCTCTTCAATCAGAGTGGGCAGGGAGTCGTCGAGAGCACGACCGGTATAGTATTCGAAGTCTACCATTGCCACGCTATCCTGCTCGCCATAGTAGAAGGCGATAGGGCCGCAGTCGCGGAACCAGAAGGAGTTGCCGGGACCGACGATGAAGCGAATGTTGTCGTGACGGAGGTTCATGCGGGCAAGTTTGCGGAGCACCATGTTGGAGTCTTCGGCTGCTTCAATTCTCACCCAAGCCTGAGCGCCACCGAGCTGGATGGCGTCCATGACATAGAAGAACACGTTGGCGAAGTCGTCGTTGCTGGTGTCGGGTACAGAGGTGTAAGGGCCCTGACCCATCTCCTGCCAACCGGACATGCCGCTGTAGTGGTAGTAGTCGGCAACGCCGCTAACAACGGGGTCGGCAGCATAATACATATCGCCTTCATGGCCGGGAACATAGTGGTTGTAGCTGCAGGTGACAACGATAGCCTGCACCTCTTCCCACTCGCCGGGGAACCATCTCTGGGCGGGAAGCTGGAGACCGGCGGCGTCCTTGGTGGCATTGCTGGCTTTGACAGTTTCCTGGATGGGGTAATTCTTCTGGAGGTACAGCTTGGAGGCATCGCGCTTGTGGAAACGTTCGAAGTGTGCCTTGCGGATTTCCTCTCTCTCTTTCTGGCTCTGAGCCATCACGCTTCCGGAGAGGAGAGCGAGGGAAAGGAGGAAAAGGAGTGTCTTTTTCATTCTGTTTCTTTCTGTTATTTTTGTAGGACCCGAAATCACAAAAGGCCTCTCTCCTAGTGGGCATACCGCCTCACGACGTGGGGATCAGAAGGCTTCTTGTGATTTCGTTCCGATAATTTTTGTGTGATTAGTTACGGGGTTTGAGACCAAGGATCTGACGAGCTTCGTCGCTGGTGGCGATGCCACGACCCATCTCGCGAGCCATGCGGACTACCTTCTCTACCAGTTCGCCGTTGCTCTTAGCGAGGACGCCGCGTTCGATATAAAGGTTGTCTTCGAAGCCTACGCGGACGTTACCGCCCATCATGATGGTGGGAGCGGCGAGGGTGAAGGCATGGCGGCCGATACCGGTAGCGGTCCAGGTGGAGCCTGCGGGGATGTTGCTTACAAGCCAGTTGAGGTTGCCTACGGTTGCGGGGCAGCAGCCGGGAACGCCGAGGACGAAGTTGAACTGCATGGGAGCGCCGGGCACTTCGCCTTTGCGGGCCATGGTGAGGATGGTGTCGAGGTGACCCATCTCGAAGCACTCGTATTCGGGCTTGATGCCACGTTCCATCATGCGCTTACCGAAGGCACGCATGGTGGGCATGGTGTTGTCGAAAATCTCGTCGCCGAAGTTGCAGGTACCGCAGTCGAGGGTAGCCATCTCGGGAAGAGGAGTGGTGTCGGTGCTCTGCAGACGCTCGTCGGGAGTCATACCTACAGCACCACCGGTGGAGGGGATGAGGATCACGTTGGGACAAACCTTCAGGATAGCCTCTTCGCATTCCTGGAAACGGTCGCGGCTCTGGGTGGGCTTGCCGTTGTCTTCGCGTACATGGAGGTGGACGATAGCGGCGCCGGCATCAACAGCCGACTTGGCTTCGCGTACGATTTCTTCAACGGTATAAGGCACGTTGGGATTCTGCTCTTTGGTTACTTCTGCGCCACAGATGGCGGCGGTGATAATGAGTTTTTCCATTGTATGTGTGATATTTAATTATTATTCGTGTGCGGGAATACTTTCTGCAAAGATACGAACTTTTTGCGCGATAACCAAATAAAATTCGCTCTTTTTTCAAATAGTTATCAACAGCAATCCTTATGTGATTGATTTTGTGACAACAAGGAAACCACAAAGCGAAGAGACCAATCGCCCTCCGGCAACCCGCACACAATGAACAGGAAACGGACCCTAGGCTCGGATCAATTCCGTACCACTCCCCTATTTTCGCGACGCTAATGTATGGCTAGTGCGACGCTAGTGTATGGCTAGTGCGACGCTAGAGGCTGGCTAGGGAAGCAGACGGTTGTCGATCATCCTGTTGCAATACTGCTGGATGATGGCTTTGAGGAAATCCAGGTCTTCCTTATCCTCGCGCTCCTGCCAGAACTCCTCGCCATTATAGGTGGAGATGTTGCCGTTGCGCTCGAGCTGGTAGTATCCTTCCGGATGACAGATATGGAAGCTCGTCGTGTCGGCCAACACGTTGTGGCCGAAGGAGAAGCAGGTGTCCTCGTAGCCAAGGAAGCCCAACAACGTGGGCATGAAGTCGATATGCTGCATTATCTGCGTGGTCTTCCCCCTATAGCCGCCTTTGGGGAAATAGATGAACATCGGCACACGGAAGGCGTGTTTCCTGTAGAACTCACTCTGGGGCTGGGCCGAATGGTCGGCCGTGATGACGAACAAAGTGTTCTGGAACCAAGGCTGTTTCGAGGCGCTCTCAAAGAAACGTCGCAACGCATAGTCGGCATAGTTCACAGTCTCCATAAGCTCTATCGGACCTTTTTTGAAACGTCCTTTGTGCTGCTGGGGAATGGTGTAGGGGTGATGCGACGAGATGGTATAAACGGTCGAGAAAAACGGCTCTCGAAGCTCTCCCATCTGCTTTACAGCATATTGGAGGAAAGGCTCGTCGAAGATGCCCCACGTGCCGTCGAAATCCTTCTGGTCGCCATATTCGTCCATTCCGTAGTAATGGTCGAAACCGATCATCTGCGCGAAACCGTCGAAATTCATCGAGCCGTTGTAGGCACCATGGAAGAAAGCACTCTCGTAGCCATGTCCCGACAGTATCTGGGGCAGAGAGAGCGTGCGGTTTTGCGAGAAAGTCGAGGTGATGTAAGCCTCGTTCATCAGAGATGGAATGCCCAGCATCAGAGACGGGATGCTCTCTATGGACCGGATACCGTTGGCCCGTCCCTGATAGACAGCACAATAGCGCGCGAGCGAATCTAGGAAAGGCGTATAGCTCTCTTCCCCTTGGTTGATGCAGCCCATAAACTCCTCCGAGAAACTCTCCAACAGCAACAGAACCACGTTAGTGCCCCTGTTATCCAGCATCATAGCAGGCTGGTGGACGGGGGAATAGATTTCTTCCATAGCCTCTTCGTCATCGAAGAAGGAAACCTTCTTGATCTCCGAGGCATTACCCATAGTGCGGAGAATGGAGAAGGGCGTGTTGATCACCAGAGCCTGGTTGCCTTGAACGGCATAACGGCTGGCATCCACGGGGGCGAGAGGCTTATGCTGCACGATCCACCCACCGCGTATCGCCGTCAGGCAGAGGAAGATAAGCAGCAATGTCGTTGCCGACTCTTTGGCGATTTTCATCGCCAGCTTCGGTTCCTTTTCACCCTTGGCGAGCACGATACGTCCCGAAACGAATATCCAGAGGAAGAAAAGGATGAAAAAGAGGAGGAAATAATACCAGAAATCTTTAAGAAACTGGCCGACAAGCGAGCCGCCTTCAAAGTTCTGGCTCAAGTAACCGAAGATGTCGCCGGCTGTCCTGCGCAACGTCCATTGGAAATAGGGAATATCGGCGATGTTGGCGGCAAGGAGGAAAAAGACGCAAAGTCCGGCCACAATCCGGGCGGCAGCCTGATATCCTTTCCTGTAACGCCACCCGAGAGGCAAAGCCATAAGAATGACAAAAGGAGACAAAACCATTGCCGTTCCAGAGAGACCGAAATGGAGGTTGCCCAAAAGAAGACGACCTACGCCTCCCTCCACGTCGAAAAGGCCATGATTGACCCACGCAAAGAGCAGCTGGGTGATCATCAGCAACAGAAATACCCAAAGGAATTGCAACGCCACATAAAGCGTTACGCTATGTGTTTCAATACAATAACTCTTCTTCATCAAAGGACAGATTAATACGCAAAAATACAACTTTTTTGTTAAGATGACCTCTAATAATTAGATTGAGATGGATTGCTGCTTATTTTTGAGCGATTCTGAGAGGAAGCGCGCAGGTGCATAGCGGTGCTATGTGCCAAGCGGTTACGCTTGGAAGCGCCAAAAAGAAGCAGCAAGACGCTCAAGCTAATGTTACTCATTTTTCTAATTTTTAGAGGTTACCTTAATGTAATGCTTTTGTTTTGCTTTCGGGCAATCGGTAGTTTGTCTTTACGAAACCGGCAGCTAGCGCCTAGGTAGCCTCTAGAATTGTAGTCGCTACCCCATAAAAAGTAGGCGCTAGATAGACGCCAGATAGGCGCTAGATGGGCGTATGATAGATACATCTTTTTAATATCAACAGACGCTATCTGCAAAAAAAATCGTATTTTTGCATTTGGAAACAATCCCGCAAAATGAAGCAAAAGAACATGATATTGAGCAATTTGACTGCTCTTTCCCTCAACATACTGCTCGTCTTTGGGCTCTACACCCTTTGCCGACTCCTCTTCGTTTGGTGCAACGCCGGACTCTACGAGAATCTTTCTTTCGGCAACCTGATGCATCTGCTGGCGGCAGGTCTGATCTTCGACTCTTCAGCTATCTTCTATACCAACGCCTTGGTAATCATCCTATTCCTCTTCCCTTTGCATTGGAAAGAGAAACGTTGGTTCTACACGACGAACCGTTGGATCTACACGATTGTCAACACAATAGCATTGCTGGCAAACATCTGCGATATGGTCTATTTCGCCTACACGGGCAAAAGAACCACCTGCTCAGTCTTTGCCGAGTTCAGCAACGAAGGCGGCAACATGATGAAGATCATGGGCGAGCAGATCGTAGCCAACTGGCCTCTGGCCTTGGTCTTCCTCCTTTTCGTCGCCGCCCTTTGGTTGGGATTCCGAAACCCACAGAAGCAAGCGACGAAGCCGGCACGACTGGCTGTCTACTATCCTGTCATGCTCGCCATCCTCCTCGCTACGGTCTACTTCGTATGGGGGCAGATGCGTGGCGGCTACACCTTCGCCACCCGCCCCATAACCATCAGCAACGCAAACAAATACGCCAGCACCCCGGCCGAAGCCGGAGCCATCCTGAACACTCCCTTCTCTCTCATACGGACACTAGGGAAGAAGCCTCTCGTAACGCCCCAGTACATGAGCGACGAAGAGGCCGAACAGATCTTCTCGCCCTTGCATTCGCCCCAGGACGGGAAGGAGTTCCGTCCGATGAACGTGGTTGTGCTGATTATGGAGAGTTTCTCTAAGCAGCACATGGGCTTCTATAACGACCTGATGAAAGAGAACGGAGGCACCTGCAACTGGCACACCTACACCCCTTTCCTCGACTCGCTTATCGCCCAGAGCGGCTACACTTTCCGCTATTCGTTCGCCAACGGACGCAAATCCATCGAGGGGATGCCCTCGGTCCTCTCTTCTATCCCCAACTTCGTGGAGCCTTTCTTCCTGACGCCTGCGTCGATGAACAGCATCTCGGGAATCGCCCGCGAGCTGGCCGAGAACAAAGGCTACCACACAGCCTTCTTCCATGGCGCCGAGAATGGCTCGATGGGCTTCGAGGCCTTTGCCAAATCGACAGGCTTCGTCCAATATTTCGGACGTACGGAATACAACCAGGCCCCCCACTACGACGGAGACAAGGATTTCGACGGCACCTGGGCCATCTTCGACGAGCCTTTCCTCCAATTCTATGCCGACCGTATGAACGAGATGAAAGAGCCCTTCGTCACGGCCGTCTTCACAGCCTCAAGCCACAGCCCGTTCCCAATCCCCGAGCAATATAAAGGCGTGTTTCCCAAGGGGATGGAGCGCATACAAGAATGCGTAGCCTATAGCGATCATGCTCTGCGGAAATTCTTCGCCAAAGCAAGCACGATGGATTGGTACAAGAACACCCTCTTCGTCATCACAGCCGACCACGTGAGCGCTCCCACAGACAAGTTCTATCTGACCACCCTCGGACACTATTCCGTCCCCATCATCTTCTACGCCCCCGGCCTGAAAGACCTCAAGGGCTACGAGGCCGATATGGTTGTCGAGCAGACCGACATCATGCCCACCATCCTGGGACTCCTGGGCTACGACAAGCCTTACATCGCTTTCGGAAACGACCTCTTCTCCATCCCTAGAGAGAAAAGCTATGCACTACATTGGGTGCCCGAGTTCGACGGCTATGAGTTCGTAAAGGGGAAGTACCTGATGCGTTTCGACGGCAAGGAGATCATGTCGGTATTCGACTATCGGGACGATATCCTCCAGACCGAAGACATCAAGGACGTCATGCCCCGAGGAACCCGCGACTCCTTAGAACGGGAGATGAAAGCCGTCATCCAACAATATATGCGTTGCATGAACGGAGACAAACTTACCGTCAAGCGCTACAACGCAGCCTCCAAGTAGCCTCCAAGCATACTCCAGCCAGCCACCAACGTCGCTCTTGCGAGCCCAAACGGCGACGCTTCCGCTTTCCTGCAGATCCCCAACAGCCACAAAAGGCAGCAGACAGCATAGAATCAATTTTATAATAGATTTTAGGTCTTATTAATAAAATCTTCGTATCTTTGCAACCTATTTGAAAGAAGGCGATATCGGTCTTCTCATTGATTATAGGAACGTTATGGAGAAAATCATACTCGGAATCGACCCCGGAACACAAATTCTCGGCTACAGCATCCTCAAAGTGGAGGACAACAAGCCCGAGCTTGTGCTGATGGATGTGCTCTACCTGAAGAAGATTCCCGAGTTCAACCTCCGCATCCGCCATATCTTCGACTCCACGCTACGTCTCATCGACATGTATCATCCTGACCATCTGGCCATTGAAGCACCTTTCTTCGGGAAGAACGTGCAGTCGATGCTCAAGCTAGGACGAGCCCAAGGTGTGGCCATCGCAGCAGCCATGAGCCGCGACCTCTCCTTTACCGAATACGAGCCCGCCACCATCAAGCAGACCGTTACCGGAAACGGAAACGCGGCCAAAGAGCAGGTGGCACAGATGCTGAGAGCCATCTTGAAGTTCCCCGACGAGCCTAAATATCTCGACGCTACCGACGCCTTAGCTGTAGCCTACACCTGTCACATGATCGAGAGCAACCCCATGGCCCAGCTACGCAACGAGCTGATGCCCAAAAAGAAGAAAGGAAGCAAGAAGCAGTCGTGGGCACAATTCGTGGCCTTGAACCCCGACAAGGTCGATTGAGCCGACCTTTTTGCATCAACCCTAATAGTGAATAACTCAAAACTAACAAACAATAGGCTTCGGCACGAAAAAAAAAAAAAGAAGAAGTAAAAAAATGCCGACAGCAACAACAAAGACTAACAACACAATTATGAGCGACAACAATCAAGGTTTCAGTTCCTCTTTCGGCGCCATTATGGCAGCCGTAGGCTCGGCAGTAGGTCTGGGCAACATCTGGCGTTTCCCTTATATCATGGGTAAATATGGCGGAGGAGCCTTTCTGCTTGTTTATCTGGTATTCGTATTCATGATCGGCATGGTGCTGATGATGACAGAATTTGTGATCGGCCGTCGCAGCCAGCACACACCCCCAAAAGCTTTCCTCCACAACCGTCCGGATAAGAAAGGATGGAAATATCTGGGTTACCTCTGCGTCTTCACCTGCCTGATGATCATCTCCCAATATGTGGTCATCTCCGGATGGACGACACACTATATCGTCGACTCGGCCGTAGGAACACTCTCCTCTCTTCAGGCAGGCGATATGGCTCAACATTTCAACTCGTTCGTAGCACACCCCTGGCTTCCCGTCCTTTTCCTGTTGATTTTCACAATAATCACCGCCTTCATCATCCTCGGAGGCGTGCAGAAAGGTATCGAGGCCGTCTCCAAGATCCTCATGCCCGTGCTGCTGGTTCTGGTCCTTGTGCTTTGCGTACGCTCCATCACTCTTCCCAACGCCTCCATCGGACTAAAGTATCTCTTCTCCCCCGACTTCAGCAAGCTCTCAGGAGAAGGCATCCTTGCCGCCCTCGGACAGGCGCTCTTCTCCCTCTCCGTAGGCATGGGAACGATGATCGTCTACGGCTCCTACATCCCCGCAAACGACAACATCTTCAAGACCTCGCTTATGATCACAGCCAGCGATACCCTCATTGCCGTATTGGCTGGCGTGGCCATCTTCCCTGCAGTCTTCAGCTTCGGACAAGAGCCTGCCGGCGGTCCCGGGCTCGTATTCCAGGTGCTTCCTACCGTCTTCAACTCCATGGGCAACATAGGAACCGTGTTCGCAGTGATGTTCTTCTTCCTTCTGGCGCTAGCGGCCCTCACCAGCGCTATCTCGTTGCTGGAGACCATCGTAGCATGGCTCTGCGAGAGCTCGTCGCTCAAACGCAGCAGCTCCACCATCGTGGTCACCATCGCCGTGCTGGCTATCGGAGCCCTTTGCTCCATGGCCTATGGCCCTCTGAAGGAGTTCCTCATCTTAGGCGACAACCTCTTCGACTTTGTCGACAAGCTCAACTCCATCTACCTGCCTCCCATCTGCGCCATCGGCACCGTCATCTTCCTCGGCTGGCAGATGAAGAAGGACGACATTATCGACGAGCTCTCCAACCACGGAACCCTCAAAGTGGGATACTTCAAATACTACTACTTCCTTGTTCGTTTCGTAGCACCCATAGCGCTGCTCGTGGTACTCTTCACAGGAATCATCAACTCTCTACAATAATCCATAATGAAACGCATCGCCTTCGCCATAGCACTTTGTGCAGCAGTACTATTCTCCTCCTGCAAGCCTCACACAAGGGTCTACGACCCCCAGAAGGTTGCTTTCCAAGCAGAATACAACACGCTGTTCGACAACATCCTCTACCCTTCTATGCTGTTGGCGATGGCTAATCAAGGACAGAACACAGACCAATCCCTCTTCTCGGTCACACTCACCTCGCCTGCCGACCACGCCGTGTTGCGCGTAGTTATCGACTCCTCGGCCCTGAACTACGTCACTATCCTGCAAGAGGTGATGCCCTCGAAAGGAGCCTCCTACACCTTCAGCCCTAGCGTGAAATGGAAATACGACAAGCTCTATGCGCTACGCCAGCCAGGAGCCATGGACCTCACCTTCACCTGTTTTGTAAACGACGAAGAGGTGGATGTCAAAAACCTCCGCCTCAACTACCGTTCGGTAAACGAGTGTCCGCTCGTTGTGCGCGATGAGAGAGGCCGTGGACGCGATCTGAGATGGCTCTTTATGGCTTATGTGAACGAAGATCACCCCTATATCGACTCCATCCTTACCGACATCCTGCAGCAGGGGCTTATCACCACCTTCGTGGGCTATCAGAAAGGCTCTACAATGGTGAAGAAACAGGTGGAAGCCATCTGGTACTACGCCCTCGAGCGCGGCATCACCTACAGCTCTATCTCCTGCACCTCCAACCCCTCGAGCCGGGCAACCACACAGCACATCCGGTTCTTCGACGAGGTCTATAACTCGCGACAGGCCAACTGTATAGACGCGTGCGTCTTCTTCGCCTCCATCATGAGGAAGATCGGACTCAAGCCCGTCATTCTTGTTGAACCCTGCCACGCTTACCTGGGATATTATACCGACAAAAGCAAGAAGAATATGGCCCTCCTCGAGACCACACTCACCTCTTGGATCAACATCCCCTCTATTGAGCGGGAGTATACCAAGAACGGCAAACTCTCGCCCGAGAACAAAGCCCGGCTGATCAAATACCTCACCCCTGCCCAGCTGAAAGCATGGGACGAAGGGAAGATGACCATCGAGGAGCTGAAGAAAGCCCTCGCCCAGCGTCTGTTCGAAGAGGCCACCAAACATCCTCAGGAGCAATACAACCTCAACAAGAAGAACTTCGCCGACACCACCCTTTCAACCTATCAGATGCTCCAGGTGGAGGATCTGCGGAAGATGGTGCAGCCCATAAGCATGATCCAGTAAAGACGCGCTTCTCAAAAAAAGGGCTACCGCCCCAGAAAGCGAGCCGCTATCACAAACCACCCGCCGAGCAACAAGCCTCCGTCGGGTGGTTTGTTTCATTCTCCCATCCCTGCAATAGGGACACGGTTCTCAAACAAAAGAAAACCACTATCTGATGGCCGCCTCTTAAAATCATCCGTCAGAGGCCACCCAAAACGCTTCTATCTGATCAACGTCACCGTCCCCACACGCGACTGAACATCCAACGGGGCGTCGTTGGTGGAATAGGTGATATGGTAGGTATAGACGCCCTGCAGACACGGTCTCCCTGTCCGCTTATCGGTTCCGTCCCACGCCTCACGTAGATCCTGCGAGCGGAAGACCTCCAGCCCGTTTCTGTTATAGATACGGATCTGATATCTGGTACAATGGTTAAGCTGCACACGGAAAGGCTGGCTATTCGTTCCGTCCATGATACAGACGTTAGGAGCAAAGAGCGTGCCTCCTCTGCGCACCAGCATATGGCGTGCGGTATCGATACAGCCCCATTGCGTGTCTGCGGCAACAAGCATGACGACAACGCTATCCTCCTGTCTGGGGATATCGCAGCTCCAGCGTTCGGCGCCGCCATATCCTATGTCGCCTACGAACCACTCCCTCCACAGGAACCCGCCTTTGCTCTTGTCCTCAAAGGTGATAGTGGTGCTGCCGTCATTGAGATAAGGAGGATTCATCGAGAAGTCCACCTGCTGCGTTCCCACAGCCGACACCGTAGCCGCTATCGTGTTGCGGCAGCCTTCCGCCTCGTGGATGGCTGTTGCGCTATAGATCGTAGTCACCGTCGGCGACACAACGATCGTGTCTTCGCCCTCGAGCAGCAGGAGGTTAGGGTCAGGCGGCACCGAGCTCCACTCTATAGGCGACGCGTCGCTATCGTGTCGGGCCACCAGGCGGAACGAGCGGTCCTCGCAGTTGTACTCCACCAGCGGCGACCCATACAGCGGGCCATAATAGACGTTCAGCGAGAAATCCACCACGCTGTCGCAGCCATTCTCCGCCCTATAGGTTGCGCGGTAGGAAGCCTGGCGGGTGCCCACGTCGAAGGTAGTATCCGAGTAGGTGTAGGGAAGATCGCTCTCGCAGATCCTCCTGTCGTCGGAGCCATAGCGTGTGTTGCGGATCTCGAGGTGCATATATTCCACGCTGTCGCACCCGAAGCGCGTGGTGTCATGATAGACAAACGGCCCCGTTGTATCGCACCACTCCCCATGCCAGCGGAGGCTGTCGCAGCCTACGACATTGAAGTCCGACCGATAGGAGTAGTGTATCGTCAGCACAAAGGTGTGAGTGCTGTCGCAGCCCACGGGCGTATGGTAATGATAGGTCTCCGGGGTGTTGGAGGCAACATAGAGGGAGTCGTTCCATTCGAAATTATCGCAGGCCGAAACGGCCAGAGTGTCCACCACCGAATAGTAGATGCTGAGGTTGAGTCTCAGCAGGCTGTCGCAGCCATATTGGTTCAGGAGCGCAAACGAAGCCTGATCGGTTGTCTCGGTATAGGTGTCGCCAAACCACACGAACGTGTCGCAGGCCGCGATCTCCAGCGTCGTAGTGTCGCGATGGTAGAGATAATGTAGCGTCGTAACTATGCTGTCGCAGCCCTCGGAGGTGCGGAGGGCGAGGGTGTCGATCATCGACTCGCCCACGAGCCGGTTCTTCCACATATAAGGCTCACAATGGGAGTACTCCGCCTCACCCTTCTTCGATTTATGGATGTTCACATGAAGCCGGAACGAGCTGTCGCAGCCATGCACATCAACCATATCCTCGTGCAGCGAGCTCGTCTCGGTGAAGGTGCGTCCCCTCCACACGTAGCTGTCGCAGGCATCCACCACCGAGTCCTTGGCGCCCGAAGGGTAGATCGTCAGATGCATCGTGTCTATGTTGAAGCAGCCCATCAGCGTTCGCTCCGTATGGAGATAGGTGCCCGACTGGTTGTAGGTGACGCCGTGCCAGATGACCTTCGAGCAGTCGGCAGTGTCGAAAGAGGTATGACGGCTAGGAAGCACGATGAGGTGGAGGGTATCCACGCTGGCGCAGCCCCACCCGTTAGCATATGCCGCCGTATCGGTGCCGCTGCCGTAGTAGCTTTTCCCGTGCCAGACGAGCGACCCGCACACCAGCGTGTCTACCCTGAGGAACGAGCCGTGATGGACCTCCAGGTACAGCGTATCGTATTGGTCGCAGCCCTTGTTGTAGCCCACATACACCCCGCTGTGGCGCAGGACGGTGTCGCGTTCCTCGTGCCACGTATATTCGTCGCAGACGCTCTCGTGGAGCACCGAATGGGAGGAGGTAACCACCGTAAGCTTCAGCGCCACCAGGCTGTCGCACCCATGCTCGTCCACAGCACGATAGGTCACCGTGTCGGTGGAGGCGCTGTAGGTCACCCCGTCTATCCAGGTGTAGCTGTCGCAGGCCAGCACGGTATCTGTGCCGCTGGTAGGCTGGAATATCGAGAGATGGAGCGTCACCACGCTGTCGCACCCGTTGGCGTTGGTGGTGATGCGGGTCTGTGTTCCGCCGCTCCTGTAGGTGTCGCCCCACCACACGAACGACTCGCACGCCGTAGCCACCGTGTCGCCTGTGGTCGAGTAGTTCACTATAAGATGAAGCCTTATCACGCTGTCGCAGCCGTTCGTAGCGGCGTTGTAGAGCGTATGCTCATAGGTGCCCGAAGGGAGCCTCGTGCCATACCACACATAGCGGTCGCAGGCCTCCACGTTGATGTCGGAATAGACGCGCCCTATGGTGAGGTTCAGGGTCACCAGGCTGTCGCACCCCGAGGGAGTCGGGATGTTGTATACGTCGACGGACGACTCGGTATAGATGCTGTCGTTCCCCTGGCGCCACCAGAAATAGTCGCACTCAAACACCGAGGTCGCTCCGCGCAGCGTGTCCACCTGCAGAGAGAGCACAAACACGCTGTCCACCCCCGGGGCGGCATTGTACACGTGGTCAGAATAGGTGCCGCTGCTGTCGCACCGCTGTCCCCTCCAGAGGTAGCTGCGTCCCGAGCAGGTCGTTTCGGAATGATAGACCATGATGCTTCTGTTGGTCCTGAACTCCAGCGCCGGGCTCCATTCTCCCGCCGCGGTGTCGCCGCAGCGCTGCCGGACGTAGAGCTGAAACGGGTGGTCAACATACAGATACACCAAGGTAGCATACCATATGGTGTCGGCGCCGCTGTCGGGCACCAGAGGAGTCACCTGCGGCGCCGCCACCGAATCGGGGTGGGTCTGATCTGCCGACAGATAGTATTCAAAAGCGGTAGCCGCCGCCTCCGCGCCCATGCTGTCGGAGACCCAGCAGAAGGCGACGCTTCTGTCCGTCGTCCCCAGCACCGTCAGCCCTCCCACTCCGGGGCACACGCCCTCCTGCCCCTTCCCCACAAAGGGAAGCAGCAAGCTCAGGAGGAGCATCATATGGAGTGCCGCCGATCTCACCACAGGGAAAGCCTTTCTTATCTCTCCTTAGCCTTCAGATAGCCCTGTTTGAAACCGAAGAAGAATCCGCTATAGAGGAGGAACAGCACTGTGGCTATAGCCACTGCATAGAGCATCTTGTCGGCAACAAAGAAATAGCCCACGTTGATGGCCAGCTGCACCACAGCGTAGCTCCCCGACACCCAGAGATGAGGCACCCTGAGGTCGTTGCACAGCGTCTCATACATATGCTCCCTGTGGGGCTGGAACACGTTCTCGCCGCGAAGCATACGCTTGAGGATCGTCAGCCCGCCGTCGGCGAGATATACGCCGATGAATACCAGGCAGCTGAGCGGCTGTGTTGCCGAAGGCGACGCCTGTATCATCCTGCCCATGAGGAAGAGGACGATGCAGCCCATCACGATGCTGCCCACGTCGCCCGAGAAGCAGCGCGCCTTCTTGCGGAAGTTGAAGAAGCAGAACACCGCCGCCGAGAGCATGACGAAGAGGATGAGGTCGGCGTCAACAAAGGGGTTGAGCCAGTTGGCATAGGCCAGCGTGCCCAGCACCACGAGCGAGTAGGCGGCCAGCATCCCGTTGATGCCATCCATGAAGTTGTAGATGTTCACCGTAGCCATGGTGACAAACACCACCAGCAGCACCTTCCACACATCCAGGCTGAAGGCCTCGAACTGGAAGAGCACGAGGAACAGGGTCACCAGCTGCACGCCGAAGCGCAGCGAAGCCGGCAGCCCCTTCATGTCGTCGATGTAGCTCACCACCGCGATAAGGGCCACACCTGCCAGCAGCCAGGGGTACTGCCACCCGTGGGTGACACAGAAATAAAGCAGCGCGAGGAAGAAAATCACGCCGCCTCCGAGCAAAGTGACACGGGTGTGCGACGAACGCTCGTTGGGTCTGTCGACGATATCAAAGCGCTTAGCAATAGCGAAATAGAGCACCTCTACCAAGAGGAACACAAGGGTTGCGATCAAATATTTCATGATGCAAAATTACAGTTTTTTTTCCGCATCACAAAATAAAAATAAAAAACGCGCGTTACAAATAAGGAAAAAACAAAAAAACATACCTATGAATATTCTCGTAACCGGAGGTGCCGGATTTATCGGTTCCCACACCCTTATCGAGCTCTACAAAGCCGGCCACACCGCCGTTGTCGTCGACAACCTGGCCAACTCCAACCCCGAATCGCTGAAACGTGTCGCCGAGCTCATCGGTGGCGGCGTCACCATCCCCTTCCACGAAGTCGACGTCCGCGACCGCGCCAAGCTCACCCAGGTCCTCCAGCAGTACCAGTTCGACGCCTGCATCCACTTCGCCGGCCTCAAAGCCGTCGGCGAGAGCGTCGCCAAACCCTGGGAGTACTACGAGAACAACATCAACGGCACCCTCGTGCTCGTCGACTGCATGCGGCAGAACGGCTGCAAGAACATCATCTTCAGCAGCTCCGCCACCGTCTATGGCGACCCCGCCATGATCCCCATCACCGAGCAGTGCCCCAAAGGCCACTGCACCAACCCCTACGGCCAGACCAAGAGCATGCTCGAAGAGATCCTGATGGACATGCAGAAAGCCGACCCCGAGTGGAACATCGTCCTCCTGCGCTACTTCAACCCCATCGGCGCCCATCCCAGCGGCCGCATCGGCGAAGACCCCAAAGGCATCCCCAACAACCTCATGCCCTACATCACCCAGGTCGCCGTAGGCAAACGTCCCGAGCTGGGCGTCTTCGGCAACGACTACGACACCCACGACGGCACCGGCGTGCGCGACTACATCCATGTCGTCGACCTCGCCCGCGGCCATGTCAAAGCCCTCCAGGCCATCGGCAGCCAGTGCGGCCTCGCCATCTACAACCTCGGCACCGGCCACGGCTACTCCGTCCTCGACCTCGTCAAAGCCTTCGAACGCGCCAACAACATCACCATCCCCTACTCCATCAAAGCCCGCCGCGCCGGCGACATCGCCACCTGCTACAGCGACCCCGCCAAAGCCGAACGCGAGCTCGGCTGGGTTGCCGAATACGGCGTCGACGAGATGTGCCGCGACGCCTGGAACTGGCAGAAGAACAACCCCGAAGGCTACGCCAAATAGAACACACCTCTCCCCAAGGCTCAGCAAGCAAAAGGCACTGCTGAGCCTTGCAACCTTTTTGCCCCCCCACAACAAACACCACCACACACCAACGACCCATGAGCGACAACCCCTTCAAGAAGCTTGCCGGACAGACCGTCGTCTACGGACTCGGCACCATGCTCCCCCGCCTCCTCAACTACCTCCTCGTGCCCCTCTACGTGCGCGTCTTCGTGCCCGAGATCTACGGCCAGTTCACCGAGCTCTACGCCTACATCGCCCTCCTCCTCGCCCTGCTCACCTACGGCATGGAGACCACCTTCTTCCGCCACGCCCAAGGCGACAACTTCTCCAAGGTCTACGGCACCATCATGAGCGCCATCCTCACCACCACGGGCGTCTTCGTCGCCGCCATCGTCAGCCTCCACCCCTTCCTCGCCGACCTCATCAACTACAGCGGCAAAGAGGTCTACGTCCTCTTCACCGGCCTCATCGTCGCCGTCGACGCCATCACCGCCGTCCCCTTCTGCGTCCTCCGCAAGAACGACAAAGCCGGCCGCTTCTCCCTCATTAAGATCATCAACGTCTGCACCAACGTAGGCTGCAACCTCCTCTTCCTCGTCGCCATCCCCGACGTCAGCACCCGCCTCGCCAACCAGTGGTTCGGCCCCCAGGCAGGCCTCCTCACCTGGGTCTTCATCAGCAACCTCGTCGCCTGCCTCGTCAACGTGGCCATGCTGCTGCCCGAGTTCCGCCAGATCAAGCTCCAGTGCGACTGGACGCTGCTCAAGAAGCTCCTCAGCTACGCCCTCCCCATCATGCTCATCAACCTCATCGGCATGGTCAACGAAGTCGCCGACAAGATCGTCATCCGCTACATGGTCGCCGACAAAGCCACGGCCATGACCCAGCTCGGCATCTACGGCGCCAACTACAAGCTCGCCGTCCTCATGACCATCTTCGTGCAGATGTTCCGCTTCGCCAGCGAGCCCTTCTTCTTCAACAAAGCCAAGGATCGCAACTCCCCACAGCTCTTCGCCGACGTGATGAAATATTTCGTCATCTGCGGACTCCTCATCTTCCTGGGAGTGACGCTCTACATCGACCTCTTCGGCTACTTCATCGGCAGCCGTGGCAGCGAATACCGCGAGGGCCTCGCCATCGTGCCCATCGTGCTCATCGCCAACCTCTTCTACGGCATCGTCTTCAACCTCAGCATCTGGTTCAAGCTCAACAAGAAAACCGTCTACGGCACCATCATCACCGCCATCGGCGCCGCCGTCACCCTCGGCTGTCTCGTAGGCCTCGTCCCCGTCATCGGCTACTGGGGTGCCGCCATCGCCCACCTCGCCTGCTACACCGTCATGATGGTCGTCTCCTACCTCTGGGGCCAGCGCTGGCTCGCCAAGCAGCGCGGCAGAGAGAAGAGCGACGACATGCAGCTCGTAGAGCCCATCCCCTACGACACCCGCCGCATGCTCGCCTACATGGCCCTCGCCATCCTCCTCGCCGCCGTCAGCCTCAGCCTCCGTCCCGAGAGCCCCCTCCTGCGCTACGGCCTCAACACCCTCTACCTCCTCGCCTTCGCCGCCATCGTCATCCTCACCGAACGCAAGAGCAGCAAAGCCACCGCCCAGCGATAGCCCCCAAAAGGCAGAGCAGACACCCCTACCCTATCAGCCCCGACAAAAAAAAGGTACCTATATACCTGTTGGCAGTTATCCTAGCGGAGACAATTCATCATTTTTTTCATAGCAGACCTCGTCATTGCGGGCTGATTCCAACTACGTTGCTTCGACTGATTTCATCTACGTTGCTTCGGCTGACATTCGTCTACGTTGCTTCGGCTCGATATAGCAAATACATTTGCTCTATGCTCGCTCCTTTGCAACTTCCGGCATAGAAAACAAGTTTTTCTCTGCTCTCGCTCCTCTGCAACTTCCGGTATAG